>CAXXPA010000036.1:0-141350 GCA_963662365.2 Bacteroidales bacterium | reverse complement strand
ATTCTATATCAGGAACCTTTTTGACTGTATCGTTGAGTTTAATGCTATAACCGTTATTCTCAGTGAAAATCTTCAGTGCTGCATTTTTCACCACCATATATCCCTTTCGTACCAGTGCTTTCTCCAGCCAGATGCGGGTGATTCCCTCTACATGGAGTTGCACCTTCCGGTCAGACTGACTATTCAGCAGAAACGTTCCTGTATGCAAGTCAAAGGAGAGACTCTCTTTATCAAAGAAAGAATTGAACATGCCCGATAAGGCCAGATCCTCAGGTGCACCGCTCACAATTTCCCGTTTTTTAGCCATTAACCAGATTTTATCAGCCAGTTGCAGTGCCAGGTCGAGGTCGTGTGTCGAGAGCAGGATGGTTTTCCCGTTTTCAGCGCTGAGCCTTCGTAGCAATATCATGATTTCTACCCGTGATGGTAAGTCAAGAAAGGCAGTCGGTTCGTCCAGAATAATCAGGGGGGTCTCCTGTGCAATGGCTTTGGCTATCATCACCTTCTGGCGTTCACCGTCGCTCAGCTCACCTATATTTCGTTTCGCAAAGTGAGAAATTCCCACACATTCCAAAGCGTATATAACGGCCTCATGGTCCTTCTTTGTCAGCCTTCCGAAGAAATCGGCATAGACATACCGGCCAAACGAGACAAGTTCGTAAACAGTCAGGTTGCCTGCAGTCATCGTATCGGTAAGTACCACCCCCAGTTTACGGGCCAGCTTTTTTCTGGAAACAGAGTGCATCTCTTCTCCCTCAAGCAGCATCTCCCCGTCAAGAGCCGGTTGAAATCCGGCTAACGTTTTCAGTAAGGTGGATTTGCCTGCGCCGTTTGTTCCCAACAGGCAAGTCAGCTCACCGCGTTTCAGCGAAAGATTAATGCCGGAGTGTACCACCTTGTGCGGATGCTGATTCGTATATCCGATGCTGAGATTATTTAATTGCAGAATGCTGTAATTCATGGAACTGGCAATTAATGGATTTGTTGGTGTTTCTTCCGGCTCAGCAACACATAGAGTACAACCGGTGCTCCCAGGATGGGTGTAATGGCATTCAAAGGCAGTACTCCTGCATGTCCGGGGAATGAGGTGAGCAGATTGCATAACAGTGCGATTGCACCACCCAGAATTAAACTGAAGGGAAGCAGTTTTTTATGATTCCCTGTCCCCAGTATCAGGCGGGCGATATGTGGAACAGCCAGTCCGAGAAAGGATACCGGTCCGCAAAAAGCAGTTGTTACAGCAGTCAGTAACCCACTTATGAGCAGGATAATGATACGGGTCTGTTTGATGCGTACACCAAGGTTCATGGCGTAACGTTCACCCATCAGCAGGGCATTGAGCGGTTTTATCTGAAGCAGGGCAGCCAGTAGTCCGGTTATGACACACGGGGCGTAGAATCCGATCTGGCTGCGTGTAACACTTGAGAAATCGCCCATTCCCCACAGCATGAAAAGAAACACGTTTTCAGCCGAGGAGTAGAAATTGATAAAAGTAATAAATGACGAGACCAGGTAACTGACCATAATGCCGACAATGAGCAGCATCAGGTTGCTGCGTAACCGTCCGGCCATGTAGAGAATCAGGTTGAGAACCATAAAAGCGCCGGCAAAAGCACCGCCCACAACGGCAAAATGTCCGCTTAATCCTAATCCGGAAATTTGTCCCATGGTTCCTCCGGTGATAAAAACGATAAGGGCAACACCGAGATTGGCCCCGGCGCTGATGCCCAGTATGGATGGATCAGCCAGTGGATTCTGGAATAGGGTTTGAAGCAGTAAACCGCATACTGCCAGTGCAGCTCCGGTCAGTAAAGCTGTCATAGCCTGTGGTAAACGGGAGTTTAGTACGATATTTAGCCATGCCGTATGATCGGTCTCCTGTCCGGAAAGGATATTTAAAACCGATTCTACAGGGATGCTTACAGAGCCGAAAGTCAGGTTTGCAATAAAAAGAATTACGGTAATCGCTAAAATCAATAATCCTTTTAACCGAAAGTTTGCGGTGTTGGCTAATGCAGTTTGCAAATGAAACAGATTTGAAGTGTCCGAATTATGTTTTGGAATTAATAAGTAGAATATGAAAGTATATCTGTTATCTGTAAATAACCAGACTCAGCTATTCATATCGGGATACTTATTAATAAGCTTAAGCATTGCAAAGGTACGTGTTTATTTCTGGGTGGAAAAACAGATTATTGACTTTTGGAAGATTGCTCTGAAAATACAATTTCAGACATAAAAAAAGCGGCCTCATTTTTCAATGAAACCGCTTATGGGGTGGGAGACGGGGCTCGAACCCGCGACCTTCGGAACCACAATCCGACGCTCTAACCAACTGAGCTACAACCACCGTTTTTGCTATTGCGATGCAAAGATAAGGAGCTTTTCTTATTCCTGCAAGACCTTAGCGAAAAAAATTACTTATAGATCTCTTTTTTTCCTGCAAGCAGGGTGTTTTTGAGCAACGAAACAATGGTCATGGGTCCGACACCACCCGGAACAGGAGTTATATAAGAGCATTTAGGCGCAACTTCGTCAAACTTCACGTCGCCGGTTAGTTTGAATCCCGATTTGGTCTGAGTGGAAGGTACGCGGGTGGTTCCTACGTCGATTACCACTGCACCGTCTTTTACCATTTCACCTTTCAGGAATTCAGGTACACCCAAAGCAGCAATGATAATGTCAGCTTTCAGACACTGCTCTTTCAGGTCAGACGAATAGCTGTGGCATACGGTTACGGTTGCATTACCGGGGGTGGTTTTTTGCATCATCAGGTTGGCCACCGGTTTACCCACGATGTTACTGCGGCCGAGTACCACACAATGCTTACCTTTGGTATCGATGTTGTAACGTTTCAGCAATTCCATGATTCCTGCAGGAGTAGCCGATACGAAACAGGGAAGTCCGATTGACATACGGCCTACGTTGATCGGGTGGAATCCATCCACATCTTTACGGTAATCGATAGCTTCGATCACTTTCTGTTCATTGATGTGTTTCGGAAGAGGTAGCTGCACGATGAATCCGTCGATATCAGGATCGTTGTTCAGTTCGTCCACTTTTTGCAGCAGTTCGGCTTCAGTGATAGTGTCTTCGAAGCGAACCAGGGTAGAGTTGAATCCTACCTGCTCGCAGGCTTTCACTTTGTGGGCAACATAAGTCTCGCTACCGCCGTCATGACCTACCAATATTGCAGCCAGGTGAGGGATTTTGCCTCCGGCAGCTTTTATTTCTGCTACTTCCTGCGCAATTTCCTGCTTTACCTGATCTGAAATAGCTTTTCCGTCGATTAATTGCATAGTATTTATTTATTTGAATGCAAAAGACGCTAAGGCGCAAAGGTGTTTATTGAAAACAAATTCTTAGCGGCTTTGCGTCTTCGCGTTTAATTTCAAAATTATCGTCTCATTTTGCGCATCAAAGCAGGATTGCTTTGTGCTTTGGTTACCATATGCATCATTTTGCGGGTTTCGTCAAATTGTTTCAACAGACGATTCACTTCCTGGATAGTGGTTCCGCTACCTTTTGCTATACGCTGACGACGGCTTCCGTTGAGGATTTGCGGATTCTCGCGCTCTTTCGGAGTCATTGAGTGTATAATCGCTTCCACGCTTTTGAATGCGTTATCGTCGATATCGACATCTTTGATCGCTTTACCTACGCCGGGGATCATAGATGCTAAATCCTTGATGTTACCCATCTTCTTGATTTGCTGGATCTGGCTCAGGAAGTCGTTAAAGTCGAATTGGTTTTTTGCAATTTTCTTTTGCAGGCGGCGGGCCTCTTCCTCATCGTATTGATCCTGAGCACGTTCCACAAGCGATACGATGTCACCCATCCCGAGGATACGGTCAGCCATACGTTCGGGGTGGAATACGTCCAGCGCTTCCAGTTTTTCGCCTGTTCCGACAAACTTAATTGGTTTGTTGACTACAGTACGGATTGAAAGTGCGGCACCACCACGGGTATCGCCATCCAGCTTGGTCAGTACTACCCCGTCAAAGTCAAGACGTTCGTTGAATTCTTTTGCTGTATTCACGGCATCCTGGCCGGTCATAGAGTCTACCACGAACAGAATTTCATCCGGCGTAATGGCTGCTTTAACGGCAGCAATCTCGGTCATCATCTGTTCGTCGATTGCCAGACGACCTGCAGTATCGACAATCACCAGGTCATGGCCGTTTGTTTTGGCATATTGGATCGCCGCTTTTGCGATAGCTACGGCATCTTTATTTTCCTCTTCAGCGTAAACCGGAACTTCAATCTGGGCTCCCAGCACTTTCAGCTGCTCGATAGCTGCAGGACGGTAGATGTCACAGGCAACCAGCAACGGATTTTTGCTGCGTTTCGATTTCAGCATTTTAGCCAGTTTACCGGAGAAGGTCGTTTTACCTGAACCCTGGAGACCTGCCATCAGAATGATTGCCGGTTTGCCTTTCATATTGATGTCCACACTGCTTCCACCCATCAGCATGGCGAGCTCGTCGTGAACAATCTTTACCATCAACTGGCCTGGTTTTACCGCGGTGAGTACGTCCATACCCAGTGCTTTTTCCTTTACGGTGTCCGTGAAGTTTTTGGCGACCTTGTAGTTTACGTCAGCGTCCAACAGAGCTTTACGCACATCTTTGAGCGTTTCGGCTACGTTGATTTCCGTGATTTTTCCTTCTCCCTTGAGTATTTTAAATGACCTTTCTAGTCTGTCACTAAGATTTTCAAACATAATCTATTATCTGTTAGTCTATTTTGGATGGCAAAGGTAAGAAATTTTTATAACAAAAGAAAGCTTCCCAAGTCCCTGTAACGGGGCTTTAAAAAGCTTTCTTTCAGTTATCTCAAAAGTCCTCCTCCGGAGGTTTAAGTCTCTTAATATTGTTCTTTTTCGTTAGGGAAGTCTTTTGACTTCACGTCTTCGATATATTGGCTGACTGCCGATGTGATGATATCTGCCAGATTTGCATAGCGGCGCAAAAAACGGGGTGAGAAATTCTGGCTTATTCCCAGCATATCGTGCATCACCAACACCTGTCCGTCGACTCCGCCTCCGGCTCCGATACCAATAATCGGAATAGTCAGCTCCTGTGCAATGCGTGCTGCCAGATCAGCCGGGATTTTCTCCAGAACGATGGCAAAACATCCCAGTTCCTGAAGCAGACGGGCGTCTTCAATCAGCTTACTGGCTTCAGCCTCGTCCTTCGCCCGCACAGTGTAGGTTCCGTACTTATTAATGGATTGCGGCATCAGTCCCAGGTGTCCCATTACGGGGATACCCGCACTCAGGATACGCTCAACCGACTCGCGGATTTCAGCACCCCCCTCGATTTTCACACACTCGGCATGTGTCTCTTTCATGATGCGGATAGCCGAAGCCAACGCCTCTTTCGAGTTACCCTGATAGGTACCGAAAGGCAGATCTACTACAACCAACGCGCGTTTCACGGCACGAACAACCGATTTCCCGTGATAGATCATCTGATCGAGCGTCATCGGAAGGGTCGTCACATTTCCCGCCATTACATTGGAGGCTGAATCGCCCACCAATATCACATCCATACCTGCCGCGTCAATCAGACGGGCCATTGAATAGTCATAAGCTGTAAGCATCGAAATCTTTTCGCCCCTCTTTTTCATTTCGATCAGGCGATGGGTGGTCACTTTCCGTGTATCTTCAGAATAAGTTGACATAAGATTGGAGTTTGGTAAAACGAAGCAAAGGTAGAAATATTCTTGTAAGATGAATGTAATTTGGGATTAATTTAAGTAATCCCCGGGGAAGAATAAAGTGGGGTGATAGTGAACTTATTTGCACCTTTAATCGTTCTTAAATATGAGGGCGTGAAAATCCCTGAATGTGAAATAGCCTGATAAATTGGGCTGATATATTGTTTAGGTATTAAAAAAGATAAAATGAGTATATAAATATGCTCTAAAATTATGTCGCACAACATAAATGCATTATATTTGCACTGTGTTTTTCATGGTATTAGATTTAAGGTTAATAAAGGGTTGAGGTTGTCGTGATGACAACCTTTTCTTTTTTCTACCCGATTTTACTCTGCAATTTATACCAGCTTCCACCGTTGTGGACCTCCTGGTAACCGTGTGCTTTCAGGATACTTTTTGCCGAAGCGCTTCGCATACCCGAAGCGCAACAGGTAATAACAGGTCTGTTTTTGTCTTTAAGTTTACCCAGATTAGCACTCAGCGAATCCACTGAAATATTGACAGAACCTTTGATATGTCCACCGGCATATTCGTTTTTAGTCCTTACATCCAGGATAATTGCACCTTGTTTAACCAGTTCTGCATAATCTACTTTGGGGCCGAATCCCAGGAGTTGTTTAATTGTATTGAGCATATTGCGTTGATATTGTTTTATTTGTTGTGATATTTACCAGTCTGCAATTTACCATTGATAAGCATAGTATCCAATGGTCAATTGTAAATGAAAAAATTGTAAATCAGAAAGAGTTTACCCGGTTATATGATTACCGTCTCATCATCATCTGCATAATTCCGCCACCATTCTTCACATTCGTAAATCCCAGTTGTAACAGCGCCTGTTGTGCATAAGCCGAACGGGCACCCGAAGCACAATAGAGGATAATCTCTCTTGATTTTGCACCAAGCTCATTGATACGTCTGGGCAGTTCATCCAGTGGTATATTGGTGGCATCCGGATAGGCTCCCGCGCGGAACTCTTCGGGAGTACGTACATCCACAATTATCGGAGTGTCAAAATCCGACTGTCTGGCAGTTGTTGTTTTTGTTTCTTCTGCTGTTTCTCCTTCAATCGATTTTGATTCAACAGGCAGTAGGTTCAGTTTGATATTTTTGAATCCGGTTGCACGGGCGTGACGTTGCAGTGAAGTGTGACCACCGGAGATATTGATTACATCTTTAACTCCTGCTCCGGTAAGGGTACGCAGTGCCTGATGTCCTTTCTTGCCCGTTTCGTCATAAACCACTACAGGTCTGCCTGCCGGTATCGTATGGATTTGTTGCGACAGTATCTCCAGCGGCAGATGGAGTGCTCCTTCGATATGGCTCTTTTCAAATGCAAAAATGTCCCTCACATCCACGAATACCGGATTCTTACCGGTTGCATAATCATCCAGTTCCGAAGCAGTAACCGAAGGACTGAATCCCGACAGACGGTTCTCTGCCGCATAAGCCGCCATATTGATGGCATCGTTGGCTGTACCGATAGGAGGGGAGTAGGAAAAATCCACATCAGCCAGATCGTAAATGGTCATTTGGGCTGCAGTTGCGGTAGCGATCACGTCGAGACGTTTATCTGCCCCTTTATAGCCAGCGGTCTGACCGCCAAGAATGATGCCGGTCGCACGGTTATATACGATCATTGCTGTAACAGTTTCAGCACCCGGGTAGTATGATGTATGGTGCTCTTTATGGACCACTACAGCCTCTGCATCTATTCCGGCGGCGTTAGCCTGTTTCAACGATAATCCGGTTGTACCGGCTACGGCTTCAAATACCCGAACCACTGAGGTGCCTAACGAACCTTTGTAAGTGTGATTTCCTCCGAGTGCATTCTCCGCAGCGATACGTCCCTGACGGTTGGCAGGTCCGGCTAATGGAATACGAACTTTCCTGTCGGTCACCCGGTGTTCGATTTCAACCATATCGCCCGCGGCAAATATGTCCGGATCATTAGTCCGTAGTTGATTGTCGACAAGCAATCCACCGGCCTCACCGATTTCCAGTCCGGCCTCTTGGGCTAACTGTAAGGTCGGACGGACACCAACCGAAAGCAATACCATATCAGCATCCAGTATCTTGCCGTTACTCAGTTTTACGCTGTCAGGCAAGATCTCCGTTACTCCTGTTTGGGTGTGGATTCCTACTCCGTAGGATAGCAGTTCGTTTTCGATAAAACCAGCTGTCTCAGCTTCCATGATGGCCATTACATGCGGCATCATCTCCACCACATTTACTTTAAGTCCGCGTTTCACCAGGGCTTCCACCATTTCCAGTCCGATAAATCCGCCGCCCACCACAACAGCCGTTTGGGGCTTTTTCTCGTCAATGTGACGGGCGATCCTATCCATATCGTCCAATGTCCAGAGGGAGAATACATGTTCATGATCTGCTCCCGGCAGATCGGGTGTGATGGGACGGCCTCCCTGAGCCAGGATCAGCTTTGTGTAATCAAAGCTCTTTTGCTCACCGCTACGGGTATCCATTGCCTTGATCTGATGGGCCGCACGGTCAATGGCGGTAACCATAGTGTGGGTATGTACATGCACACCATACTGGTCGTTGAAGCTTTCGGGACTTTGAAGGATCAGTTTCGAACGGCTCTTAATATCCCCGCCTATATAATAGGGCAATCCGCAATTGGCAAACGAAATATCCGGTCCGGCCTCCAGCAGGGTGATTTCAGTATCCGGTGAAATCCGGCGTACCTTTGCGGCTGCGGTAGCTCCTGCGGCAACACCGCCAATGATCACGATCTTTTCCATATGATTGATTTTTTATTTGTTTCAGATTTTGATAATGCAAAGTTACGGAGTGACCGGCTTCAGGGAAAGAAAATCGCCTTCTGGCAAAACAACCTTTCGATTGATTTAGCACAGGTTTTTTATTGATTTAAACTAACTTTGTAGAGAGGATGTGCTCAGAAGCCTGAAAGGGACTTTTATCGTATTCACAACATGGTTAATTACATACAACAGTTTCAAAACCTGTCCCGACAGGGAAAATAAAAAATTCCAGACTGCCGGGGAGCTGTTTGAGTGAGGAGCCAAAAATATTTACAATCGACAATTCACTCCCTTCACCCAATGGTAAATTGTAAATTAATAAATTGTAAATTAAACCGGGTTCTTCCCGGCTATGTTTTTGCTTACTTTTTGCGCCAAAAAGTAAGGCCCGCGGCAGGCAATAGAAAAATAACAAGAAACGATGTCATTTCGTATCTATTCACAAATAAATGATAATTATTTGACCTAAAAACTGATTGCTAATTTTTTAGTCAAGATACCCCCTATACACCATGCAACCCATTACCGAAAACGACCACGATTTTATCTGTGACATACAGGCCCCCTGCTTTCAGATGCTTACTCCTGATGAGGTAACCCTCGTCCGTTCCAGTCGCACGCAACTGCTCTTTCGCAAAGGCGATACGCTGACCAAGCAGGGTGCGTTTGCCTCTTATGTTTTGTTTATTATCAGGGGAATTGCCCGTCAGTATCTGGAAGGGGAGGGGAATAAAAGCTACAACCTGCGGATCATTCGTCCGGGTGAGTTTGTCGGACTCTCGTCAGCCTTTTCATCGCCCACCTATAACTATTCTTCGTTGGCACTGACCGATTGCCAGGCATTTCTGGTAGAAAAAAGTGCTATTGAAAAGGTCGCGAAACAAAACGGAGCCTTCAGTTTCAGCATTATCAAACGCTATTGCGAACAGAACAACAATATATTCGAAACACTCAGCTCGGTTCTTTATAAGCAGATGAATGGCCGTCTGGCTGATGTGTTGCTTTACCTCGAAGGAATAAAGGCTGAATATCCGGAGGTTTTCCAGCTACTATCCCGCAAGGAGATTGCCGACTTTGCCGGGATCTCTACCGAAAGTGCGGTGAAGCTGCTTAAGACGCTTGAAAAAGAGGGAGTCATCACCCTGAAAGAGAAAGATATCATCATCAATCAGCCGGAAAAACTGGATATGATCAGTAAAAACGGATGATTTCTTAAAACAGCATTGAAATATGGAACTTAGAAAATTTTTCAAAGAAGAACTGGCTCAATACAACGGACAAAATGGAGCTCCGTCATACATCGCTTTCGAAGGTAAGGTGTATGACGTATCGGAAAGTGCCATGTGGGAAGACGGTAATCACCAGGGTGTGCATGATGCAGGCATTGATCTCACCAGCGAAATGGACGATGCTCCGCATAATGACAGGGTGCTCCGTGGATTCCCGGTCGTGGGGGAATTGTTGTAGATTGATTATAATTTCTTGTTCCATACACTCTGACGAACATAGTGCTTACAGGTCAAAAAACTCTCCTTTCAAAAGCAAAATCCATTTATGGATTGTTCTTATATCATATACCCTATCCTTCTGTTGTACTGTTGAATTCCTTAAATCATACTATATATGAAGGCTTCAGTCATATTGCTTTTGATCTTGCCGGCATCACTCCTTTTTGCCCAAAATTCAGCATATTCGCCAGGCACTTATGGAAACAGTCCGGTAGCTGCAGATGCGATCCTTTCCCGTTTCCGTCTAGAGGTAAATGGCGGAACCGGCACCTTAACCGGTAGCACAAAAGAGGCGAAAAAAACGCTGGTGTCATTAGGTGTAACCCGGAGTCAGGCTGACAAATATTACGGCCATCTGGTTTCAAACAGCGCATTCGGCATCAGCGCCGGATACTTTATCTCCCCGCGATATGCCCTGGGCATTGATTATCAGTTCTACCACAATCACGCCGGATTTACCGGGGACTTTGATGTGCAGGATGGTTATTCGATGTATTACGGAAAATACAGCGAATCCATTTACACCAATTATGCCGGAATCTCAGTTTTATACAAAAGGTGTTTCGGCCTATCCGAAAAATGGTTCTACACGATGAACTGGTCTTTGGGAATGGTCTTCTACCGGGATGAAAGCAATATCATTAACATTCCCGCCTTAGTCACCGGAAACACTTTTGCAACGTCAGCTTCCATCGGAGCAGAATACTTTGTCGGCAAGAGAGTTTCCCTGGGAGCCAGGGTCTCTGTTTTTGCGGGGTCATTGCGTAAAGTCACAATTAATGACGGAAATTCCACTCAAAAAGTAACGCTGGAGAAAGGTTCCTATGAAGATCTTTCCCGCATCAATGCGCTCCTGTCCTGCAACATTTACCTGTAACCTTTATTCCTCACGACATGAAACATGCACTTTACATAATCATCATCCCGGTCTTTGCTCTGCTGCTTCCCGCATGTAGTAATGACTTCTTACATCAGGGTCAGAATCTGGTGGAGCTTTCCGATACCCTCTATATGAGTGATTCGGAAACGGTAAAGCAGTTCTCGGTTCAGGTTCCCGGAGGGACAAATGCAGCCTGGCAGATTTTCCGGTACAACAAATGGCTTAGTCCGGATAAAAAAAGCGGAGTGCTGCAAGATGGTAAAATTACCCTGACCCTGACATTTTCAAAAGTGAACCTGACTTTACCCCCGGGTATCTACAATGACCCGCTCATTTTTTATGTAGAGCACACCGGATATGTAACCGTACCGTTCGTTTTTTACCTGTTGGGAACTCCGTCAGCATCGGTTTACCCGTCGTTGTTAAACCTGTACACCTCTGAAACCGGATCTTTCTCTCTATCCAATCAGGGTGAAGGTATTCTTGCCTGGAGTGTTACGCACAAACCAGACTGGCTCGGAATGTCACTGTCGCACGGGATGATCTATCAGAATAGCATTTCTCAGGTTAATGTTACGGTCGACAAATCCCAACTCACCCCCGGTGATTATACCGATACCATCCGGATCAGGACCAATGCCCCGACTGGCGATATCGTTATTCCGGTATACATTAAGGTTACTGAAATCTACAAAAGCGGGATAGTGACGCAGATTAGCGGGGAGGTGGTGGCTGCCGGTTATAACAAGGCGACTGATATGATGCTGATCGCCACCAGGAATCCTAACCGGTTATTGCTGACTCATACGACTGACAATGTGCAGAAGACGATCTCCCTCGACAAAGAGCCCTCAACGGCTATATTCTCCGATGACGGACAGACAGTCGCAGTCGGTTTTACTACGAATGAACTTGGACTGATGAATGTTGCTCAACAGGTATTTACCAAAACCATTTCTCTGGATTGTACTCCTTATTGTATCGCATTGGGTAATAACGGGTGGGCTTACGTGGTACCCCTGGCCGACCAGTGGTCAAATATCCGGAATGTCAGTCTCTCCACCGGTCAGTACATCCAGACCGTGGCCTATTCTACCTGGGGAAAATCGATTCTCAAAAAAGTTCCCGGCCGGAATCTGCTGATCGGAAACATCCCGGGATTATCACCGGATGGACTCGATATCTATGATATTTCATCCGGGGCGATTAATCCGAAGTACAACCACTATCATATTTCACCTGCCAGGTTCTGGTTCTCCGACAGCGGTGAACTCCTTTTCTGCGGAAACCGGAAAGTCTATGCAACACCCGCATACCAGCCCGATCAATACATCATGATCGATCAACCTCCGGTAAAAGGGGAACTGGTCGACCTGACGGGAATCGTATCATCCATGGAACACAACGCTGCCATAAACCGGCTTTATGTAGCAGCCACCAGGGAATACGACAGTTCCTTGTCGGATATTATCTATGTCTATGATGCTTCCGTTTATGCTAAGAAATACGGCATTGCTATCGGGAAAATGTCCGTCCCGAACGATACCTCCGGCAATCTGTACCCCTCCCGGATTGCCTGGTTATTTACAAACCAGCAGGGAAAAATCCTCTATCTGCTGGAATACGGATATTCTTATTTTACTTATCAGAATATTCCCGGATCCTGGCGAATTGAAAAGATTACCTTATAACTACCGGCCTGAAACAAAAACAGCCTACCGCTTAATGCAGTAGGCTGTTTCTCGTTATAATAAACCTGTTATTTCTTTTTCCGGATATTTTTCAGATCAATGTTCTCACGTACAAATTCAAAATCATATCCCATTTCTTCGATTTTCCGGTTGTGTTGCTCGAATTTATTGAGCTGATGTTCAAATTGCCCAATCCAGTCATTCGGGTGGGGCAAATTATCTTCTTCTTCTCTTTTTTTAAAGCGGGAATTGAGAAATCTAAATGAGAAAATTACCAAAGGGACAGCAAACATGATTAATAGTCCCAGGAACTGACTGCTTGTCCAATTCACTATATTAAGCCACATATCAGATATATTTAGTTATTGAATTGTTAATACGCGGCAAATATAGCAACTTATTCCATGTTAAGAATGGTTTTGTTAACAATTTTAGTTCCCGAAGACCTCATAAATCAGCTTTTTCCATTGTTGTATGAATAAAAAAGGTTGATCCGGAATTATATGTGTCATACTCTTTAACTAATGCTGGTGCATGCCTGTTTCATAAGGACTTCCCGTATTCTTGACTTTTTTCCAGTAATCTTTGGGGAATGTCATAATGAATCCCACGTTTACATGGAATGTATCGAATAACCTTTCCCCTTTAAACTCTTCCGGAAACGGTTTGATCAGTTGAACCTGAAATTTTAGATCCTCACCGCCAAAACGGACTGTAATCGCCGGTTCTACAAGTGTATACATTTTATCGCGGGATATTTGTGTCAGACGGATATAATCATTGGTTCCCGCTACCAGATCCTGTTTTACTTTGGTGAAATTCAGCTTTGTTATGCGGGATGAGAATGCGATTTCAAATTTCCGGGAAACATATCCCACATCAGGTTGGAGAAAAAGCCGCATTGCAGTCACATCCGAAGGGTATGCGTTATTACTGCCACCAGACTGGTTATGTTGATTATACCCACCGATACCTCCATAGGTCTCAAAGACGATCCCCTTGCTCAATGGTAGATACAGGCCTGCCGCTGCATCGAAAGATAATCCGTCCGGTTCATTAAATAATTTCTCTTCCTGGCTTCCTATTCCCATACAGCCGACCGAGACAGAAAAGTGGTCCAGAATGGAATAAGCCCCCTGCATATCAAAACTATAGGTGCTTTCACCGCATCCTGCGCCTGCCGACAATTTGAGATCTCCTTGCCTGGTAAATAACGGGACAGAGTGAGTCGCCGGCATATAATAGTATCGGGTGCAACTACTCAGAATCGCAGCAATACCCAAAATCCCGATCGCAACATAATTCTTCATGGCATATTATTTCAAAAATCAAATGATTTATCATCTGTTCTTCTGGCTTCCTTTTGGAAATACAAGAATAAGACTGGCGCTGATATGGAAAGTATCAAACAGCCTTTTCCCGTTCACTCTGTCCGGAAGTGTTTTTACAAATTGAATCTGGATCTTTTTGTATTCAGTGCCTCCCCTTAGGGTAAGAGCAGGCTCAAAAAGGACAAAATTCTTTCCCCGTGCTATTTGTTGCAACCGGTCATACTCATCGGTTCCCGGAGTTGTCCGGTTTTCGACTTTGGTAAAACTCCACTGTGCTATACGGGAAGAAAGAGCGAACTCAAAATTCGGAGCTACATACCCCAGATTGGGTTGGACAAAGAGGTTCATTGCATTGATGTCCGAAACATTATCATACTGAATCAAGGCGTATTCCGGATTATACCGGCGGTACCGGGAATATGTGCCGATGCCGCCATAGGTTTCAAATACAATGGATTCGCTGAATGTTTTATAGTAACCCAACGCAGCGTTAAAAGCCACTCCGTCGGGTTGATCAAACTGACTATTATTCTTAGTGCCCGTTCCCATAAAAGAAGCTGATATTGCAACATGATCCAACATCGAATAAGCGCATTGTACCTCTCCAACATAATTCTCTTTATCGAGACTTGCACTTACCAATGTCTTGACATCTCCTTTCTGTGTAAACAGAGGTACGCTCTGAGTGGCCGGCATATAGTAATCAAAAGCACAACCACTCAGGAGAAAAATAACTCCTAAAGCCCCAATAGCAACATTATTCTTCATGGCAGAAAAGTCCTGTTTTATATTGATTTATCCGTCGCGGAAAGTATCTGTACAATTATAACAAACAGGAAGATAAAATGGACAAAAAATATTCGGGATACCAACCGTGCAAACGCTTAGCTACCGTTACCGGGTAAAACTGGTAGATAGGAGGGTGGTGCCGTGGTGGAGTTTATTGTGAATCGGAAAGGGATAAATGTTGAATCTTATTTCAGATAAAATACTTTTCCCGCCCGTTCGATATGACTGGTCAGATCAGTATTAGATATTTGGTGAAGAATCGAAATGTCAAATTTGTAAGGCAGTAACAAATCGTCCAACTCCAGTTCAATCTCTTGCTGGATTGTCAGATTCAGATCGGATCCAACCAATGTCAGGTCAATATCCGAAGCCGGTTTGTAGGTCCCTTTTGCCCTGGAACCATACAGTATCGCTTTCTCCACCTCCGGATGCAGGGCAAATACCTGTCGGATTTTCAATGTATCGGTTTCTGTCAATCCAAATTCCATAATTCATTAAAACAGTTTGAGTTGATCCCCTCCCCGTTTTTCTTCCATCTTTTGATAAAAAGCCAGAAAGGCCGGGTAATACTCGTTTAAAATTTTTCTGTATATCTCACTGGCAACGGCTTCATTATAGGTATGTGACGTTTTGTTGCGGCTACTGATCATATCCATCCAGACCTGACCGTTAGTAATCAGTTTTAATTGAAAGGCCTCGCGGCTTGCATCCCGTGATCCGCCCACATTCGGATTGCCCTGATATTCCGCATAATCCTTCATGACATTCCAGGCCAGCTCGTGAGTATATTCAAAGCGTTGGATCAGGGCCTCTTTAATCATCTCATCCAGGACCACCTCAATATCTTCATCATCTATGGGCTGATCTTCTTCCATAAAATTATGGCCGATGTATTCTACGGCTTGCTTCAGTTTATTCAATGCTTTTACATAGTTTGAAAAACGTTGTTCCCATCTGATGTCCTGTTCCATAAATTTCAGATTATACTGATAGATATATTTATCTTTCGCTGTGATTGCCGGTTGTCTTTATATGCATTGGCGAAGATAAGAAATTAGTTATTGCGTTGTGTCTGAATTTAAAAATATCCCGTATCATTGTTCCTGCATCAGAAATCCTTAGGGATACCAACCGGGCAAACCCTTAGCTACCGCTACCGGGTAAAACTAGTGGATAGGAGGGTGGTTCCGTGGTGGAACTAACGTTCCGGTAAAATCAGAATCCCCCTTGCGATTGGGATCGAAGGGGGATAAATTTATCCTTTTAAAATAGAATTATAAAGACAAGCCGGGTTTCAGTTTTTCAACCGCTACTTGTATAAACCGTGGATTGGAAAATTTAGTCTTCTTGCGGTCACTCCATTTATAGAGGTAATCCGTGATTTCTTCAACCGTTGAGGCCTTCTTTTCGGTCATAATATAATCTATCGTCGAAAGTAGCTCCAGACCGAAATCTGAATAAAAGCCGGACAAGAAGGTTTTTGTTTTTATTACAATCTCTTTGCATGCTCTGTTTTCCGGTTGATCGAGATATTCTGTTACCTCTTTTTCACTATCCATCATTAGGCCCAGTTCTTCGAATGGTTTTTTGTCCATTGCACTGTATCCTGTAATATAACTTCCGTTCAGATAGTATAATACATGCTTTACCTTTCCGGAATAAGGCCCATAAAAGTTGGGTTGATAGTTCAACTTAAAGTACTCCTGACCGCCCATGCGTTGCAGGAAATATGCAATCTTTTCAGCTGCAAATTCGGAAACAAACTCTCCGTTCTTTACCAAATCAAACAGAACAGCAAGTAACATAGCCCGTGCCGGAGTCAGTTTCACCCGTTCCTTTTTCATTGCTTCCTGAATTGCTTTGTTCGGTTCATAGATTAGTATCTCGCAATTTAACCCGGCTAAATATTTTTCAATAATCACTTTCACCCGACTCCACTCTAAACCGCCATTCCCTGCTCCAAGTGGCGGGATCGCTACAGATGCAATTTTATTGTCCTGGATTAGTTTAGCCAGAGCAATTACTCCCTCTTCGATATAACTATATTCAGAGGGTTTGCGCCAGTCGGTTTTAGTAGGAAAGTTGATGATTATTTTTCTACCACCTAAGAGGGTTGACTCTTCCGTTACAAATAGCTTACCTACTTGTACTTCCTTCGCTTTGCAAGCTTTGGCATAAAGCTTGAAATTGGTAGGATATTGGTTTTTAAATTGCAAAGCAATTCCTTTACCCATTACACCTACGGTATTTACCGTATTGACCAGGGCTTCTGTTTTACTTTGCAATAAATCTCCGGTTAAATATCGTATCATCATCGTTTAAAAATAACTGGTGGCATCAACTTTTATTATTTTCTCATTTACACCAAATCTGATCAGTTTGTTTTGGGCAGCTTTGTTGTAAACAATATATCCGACAATTGCCTCAGGAGGAACATCACCGGACACCAGAAATTCAGCTTCTTTTCTTCGTTTAAGATCAAGATCAGCTTCATTTTTCCAGTTGCGTTCATGAACAGCTTTAAAGTCCACTTTTTGATCAATACCTTCTATATCTGTTGGATTAAAATAGGATGTAAAAGAGTCCACTGCGTGACCATCCGTAAATACAAAGTTAAGTCCATATTTCTGAATTTGAGCAATAGAAGTGACACAATATACAATATTTTCAGGTGGTGTTGCTGTCACCTGGTTATATCCTTTCTGAATCACGTATAACATAGGAGTGCGTTTCCCAAAGTAAAAAGGTATATAGTCTCCCAGATTATCCCCGTTGGGCATTGTCTTTTGACCTCGTACAGAGATGATACTACTATCCCCTATGGACTGATAATTCCCGTTTGCATTCGGGGATGAAAGATGCGTAATACCATATTGAAGGATATGTGGTATATTCTCAATATGTGTCATCCGGTAGAGAAATATTTTATTCATTTCTGGCATTGTGAATCTTTTATTCTTTTGTATCCCAACAAATATATCCTTCATTTGTATTAGCCCCCCGGTTCGCAAATGATGCCCTGGCATATTACCAACCGGGAAAATCCTCCTGAGTGCTGTGATATACCCCTTCTGCGGGGCACTCTCTCTCGCATCAAAACGGGCTTATCCCTTTTTCATCGGCTTAAAAAAAATCCCTCACCTTTAATACCTTATAAAGACTACGAATAAACTTTCTTCTCATTCGCCGGAGGTTGTAATAAGGCAGAAAAAGAAGCAAGACGCTGAATATTCCTCTTATAACCTTAGATGAAGGGTCATAATCCTCTCCGGGAATAAGGCACGGGGTATTGATCAGCGTCGCCATAACTACAGGCATGATCGTCACCCAAAGGAGACGGATATACATCGGCCTTATCGTTAAGGTTATATCACTTCCTCCACTCGTAGATTGTTGAATCTGGCCTTCAAAAGCATATGGAATCCCAAACCGGACAGAGTTCTTGGTAATGCGAAAGCCACTCTGACCGACTTCACCACAAAACAATGGTCGCTTACCCGCAAAAAAGGTTTCAGCACCAGGCAGCATTATCGTCAGGCCGGTGTTATCACTTTGAGTTTGCGCCCTCAGTTGCCGAATACATTCAGCTGGAGACAGGTCGGATGATAGAGTTAGGATTTCGGGGTGGTAGGTCATTATCTATATATTTTACTCAGAAACTCATCAATAGTACGAGCATCTGTCGGCTTAGTATTAGTGAAAGAAACAGCAATAAACTCATACCAATCGTGATCAAGCTCTGGATCATATGGATAAGCAGCAATAATATCTAGTCCCCATACAGAGGGAACAAAATATTCCTTATCTATGAGGCTATCTACTATTTTGTTTTTGATAGAATCAATGCTTAGATTTTCTGGATTAGCAAATATAGTTTCACCATACTGCTTGTAATTTTCAGCATCTCTATACATGTATTCAAACATGACATTATTTAATTGGCTCATATTGATTAGTCTTTGATAGTTTATAAGAGGGGGCTTGTAAAAATCACCCAATTGCCATCTTTGCTGAATCTTTCCAAAGATAAGGAGGCATTGACTCTTTTAATACCCAGTGAATACTCATTGGTTTAGCACCATAACTATCTTCATATACCACTTCTCCCAGAAATACATAAGCCATCGTATTCTTAAACTCGTTCTCATTGCGTTCACGAACAAAAAGAAGAATTCTTTTGCCTATTTCTTCATGTTGAATGTATGAAAGGCCTTTACCCCTATCCGGTCTCGCAGCATTCTGTGATTGCCAATGAAACTTGGTATCGCTGATTGCATAGTCTTGATATAAAGTTGACGGTGAAAAATCTTCTTCAGACTTTACTAAATCAACGAAAAGTAATTCTGTATTCAACTCTTTATTTTCAGCCACTCCCACACCAATACGACTAGAAGATGCTTTTTCAAATGTATTCATTCTGAAGGCCACAAGAATTTGATCACGCGTATATCTTGCATGCAGCATTAGTGGTTGTTCGTAAGGCAAATCAATCGGTCTTTCTATAAAACCGATACGGTCGATTAGCATCTCTATCACTTCTGCGATTTCTTGCACCATAACCGTATTACGTCCCATGGCTCGTATGCTTTCTTCCAACGAAGGATAACCACCGGCATTGCCCCATACGTCATAATGAAGCATCAAACACATCGCTTTCTCATTTTCGGAAAGGTTGATTAAGTCCACATTAAATCCCTGCTTAGTAAGTGACAAAATAAACTGGAAATAGCTATTCGAGGCACAAGATAACCACTTTAACAGGATAGCCTTACTGATTTCAGCCTCATTTTCTGTACTAAAATCAGCTATAACGCCTGCTTCGACACATAAGCGTCTCCAACTTCCGCGTTTGTATATTTGCTCGAGTGCAATGTGATTGAATGTTGCAAAATTCTTTAGCGTCAAAGCCAAATCGGTCTGATGCTTAAAGTTCCGTATCTTATTCAATAATTGATTACGATTGAGAGTCGTAGCCTTACGGATGTTTTCAAGTATATACTGTTTAGCCTTTTTCTCCAAAATAATAGAGCAACCCAATGGCAAGTGTGGAAAATCGTCCTCCACTTCTTTGCCCATGGAAGTGTTTGTTTTGCCCACCAAAGCACGGAACTTGCCTTCGAAGTCGTATTCAGGGCGCGAGTTACCTACAAAGTCAAGTACGGTTAAGCAGTCTTTGTCTTCAGCCAATCGGAGCCCACGCCCTAATTGCTGTAGGAATATTGTCAAACTTTCAGTTGGTCTTAAAAATAAGACTGTGTCAATCTCCGGAATATCAACCCCTTCGTTGAATATATCGACCACAAAAAGATAGTTGATTTCTTTTCGCCGAAACATTTCTCGTAATTGCTCACGAGCTCCATTTCTTGAACTAACTAAATAATCCGCTTTTAAACCTGCCAGCGCAAACTTTTCAGCCATAAACTGAGCGTGTTCCTGAGTCACACAAAAACAAAGTGCTCTGACATCATTTGCATCTTTAAGATATTTGTGAATATTCGCGATAACCTCGCCAGTACGCCTATCGTTCTTGGTATATATTTTGGATAATTCGCTCGGCAAATATCGACCGTTCTTCCATTCCACTTTTGACAAATCAACACTGTCGGTAATTCCGAAATATTGAAAAGGACAAAGGAGTTTTCGATTTAAAGCTTCTGGCAAACGTATTTCTGCGGCAACTGTATTGGAGAAGTCTTGTAAAATATCCTCACCGTCCATTCGTTCTGGAGTAGCAGTTAATCCCAGCAGTATTTTAGGGGTAAAACGGTCAAGTATTGGACGATAGCTAGAGGCGGCAATATGATGAACTTCATCAATAATAATAAAGTCATAAAATGAATCAGATAGTTCTAATATATCGAGCCGATTATTAAGTGTTTGAACAGAGGCAAATACACAATCGTATCGTTCAGGTTCAAGTCCATCCACCCAAAGCTCTCCGAAATTGTTATCACGCAATATTCCTTGGAAAGTAATATGTGCCTGTTGCAGAATTTCTTTTCGGTGAGCGACAAATAGCAACTTTGCAGATGGATTCTCTTTCCGGAAGTTTTTAAAATCAAATGCTGAAATAACTGTTTTGCCTGTGCCTGTGGCAGCAACAATTAAGTTACGGTATCGTGAATGTATCTTACGCTCAGATTCAAGTTTTTCAAGTATTTCTTCCTGAAAATGAAAAGGTTTGATATCAAAGAAGGTTATCGGACTGTTTCTGTCAATTCCTTTCTCCCTCTTTAAAGCTATTCTCAGTTTCTCGGAATGATGCTGTTTATCAAACGATTCAAACTCTTTATCTTGCCAATAGGTCTCAAAGGTCTTTTTAAACTTGTCGATAATATGCCCAACCTCTTTTGTGGTAACTTTCAGATTCCACTCTAAACCACTTGTTAAGGCAGATCGTGAAATATTTGATGATCCTATATAACCTGTATCAAAACTTGTATTGCGAAGAAATAAATAAGCTTTGGCATGTAGGCGCTCATTATCGGTATTATAGGAAACCTTAATCTCGGTATTTTTCAATCCAGATAAGAATTCCACCGCTTTCAAGTCAGTGGCACCCATATAAGAGGTTGTGATAATCTTTAATAGCCCTCCTCGCTCGGTAAATTCGATTAATTCACGCTCAAAAATTCGTATTCCCGTCCATTTAATAAATGAGACTAAGAAACAGATTCGATCTGAGGACAATATTTCTTTCTTAATCTCACTTTCAAGTGAGATACCAGCATTATTCCCCGTAAACAGTTCACTTTGAGACAATCGCGTATAAGGAGTTATTTCTTTGAGGTGATTTTCAAAGTCTGAAATCCCTGAGTCTATTTTATTGATAATTGCTGAGAGAATTTTGGCTTCTGTCTCTATAAGATCCTCATCAAACTCTTGTTCGTTTAGGTCATCGCGGAGCAATCTTATGATATTATTCGATAATTCAATTTGTTTCTCGATTTTATTCTCGCCTGAAATAAGGTTTAGTGCAAATTGAATGACCTCAATAAGATATTGAGATAACACCTTTGAAGCTTCACTTTTATCTATAGGAGTCTCTTTTATATAATAAGTATTCCGATCCAGACAATTGATTTTAGAAGCAACTAACTTATTTATAAGTTGTTCGTATAGGCCTGTTTGAGTCATTTTGTGATCTTCTAGTTTACATTGTAAATGTAATTCATAATTACGATTCCACAATTCTCAATTTCAAAATATTGAAAGAATTCTAAAATCACGACTTGGCTTCCTTTGCAATTCATAAGTTTATAGTACAACGTACTACCTATTCAATGCCTGGACAAATCCACCCACCAGATCGTTCGTATCGTCAAAGCCCGTTTCATCGAATTTCTCACCGGAAAAAACAATGACTGCATCTACAAGATCCTCTCCATTCCCTACAAAGGTCTGGATAGTAACAATGCGCAGAACGCCCTCAAAGATATGGAATACGTCAAATCTCATTTCGGAAAACAGGAATTACAGTCCATCATGCAGCAAATCACCAATGATATGCACGGCCGTGCGTCTCTACGACGGTGCAATCACAACTATTTCTGCAAATAATACCTGAAATATAATGACGGATAAATTCTGCAACAAATGCCGCATATCATCCGTACGCTGGCAATCATGGGATTACAGTGCGGAGGGATTGTATTTCATCCCCATTTGCGCTGCCCATAGAGAATCTCTGTTTGGTGATATCCGGGACGGGAAATGTATTTTTCGGAAATTGGATTGATCGTCAATGAGGAATGGGGGGAATCAGTTTTTCCCTGAGGAAAGCGGTAATAAGAGATGCTTCATAGCTATGCGTAGGATCAGATTTGCTGATCAATATATTTTCACGAATCGTGAGATTAATCGGATAACCTTTTTCGATTGATTTAGCAATAAGTGATTGCCAATCACCTTAGACATATTGTTACTCCTTTCTTAATACCGGCGTGATTGGGTTTCACCCGTTCAATACTCTTAATCTCTCTGACTTCTCCATTAGGAAGTTTTTCTTTTAATATACCTTTCTCGATAACAGAGATTGGGATATCCAGAGCAGTCGATAGTCTCTTGGCTCTTAACGCCGCAATTCCAGCTACTTTAATCAACTTACGCAATTCTTCTCTGTTTCCCTTTTTGTGATGAGTATGTTTGGCTTTCATAATTATGATCTCTATTAGCTTGCTTAATCCGATAAAGGAGAAAACGTTATTGACGTCTATTAGCTAATCAATATGAGCGATTTAGCGTCCAAACAAAAGTGATAAAATAATCGGAGAATTAGCTCATTGTATTGTCAAAAAACAGATATCACACTACTCAGTTATTCTTTTGTATGTGCATACGAATAAATACAAGCCCCTTTAGCATCCATTACATATGTGTTATGGGTGTGGGGGATCTGATATGAGAATAATTGAAAGGTTTTTCCCTGAGTACATCGAAATATCATTTCCGTACCTTACTTTTCAACACCCTGTTGAAAACTTGTTGATAAGGTTGTGTTCTGTTTGTGCTATGGTTGTGTATAGGTTTAGTCTAAGTTGACTTTAGGTATAGATGCAGGTAATAGTAGTTCAACACACATGTAACACATATATAAAATATTCCTTATAAAAGGTGTTTTATATAAGTATTATATATATATTATATCAGTTTTATATCTATATTATTGTAAAGTGAAAATAGACTAAACCTATACTAAACTATAGGGAAACCTATGGATGTGATTGACGGTGGATTTTTGGTTATATTCCGGAATACCTTACCTTTGTAAACAGTAAGTTACTGCAAACCTGACGGGTTTCTGTGCCCCTGGGTTTATAAACACATCATAATATGGAAACCGGTTTAGCCCCCAAAAAAGACTACTGCCTGCCCATGCATACGGCAGAACACATATTGAATCAGACCATGGTGCGCATGTTTGGTTGCTCCCGTTCGGTAAACGCTCATATAGAAAAGAAGAAAAGCAAATGCGACTATTATTTGACCGAAGCGCCCACTGAAGCTCAGATGCAGGAAGTGGAACGCCGCGTGAATGAGGAGATTGCAAAACAGCATCCCGTAACCATTGAGTTTATGACCAAAGAGGAAGCGGCGGCGATTGTTGATCTGAGCAAGCTGCCCGAAGAGTCGGGAGATACCGTAAGGGTAATAAAAGTGGGTGATTACGATGCTTGTGCCTGTATAGGACTGCATGTGGAAAATACTGCGGAGATCGGTCCGTTTAAGATGCTGAATTATGACTTCGGGGAGGGGCGTTTGCGTCTTCGCTTTAAATTGCTCAACTAACGTTAAACTATGTGATAATCAGCGGTTTTATTGATTGTAATACAAAACTGATTTGTTATATTTGTATACCTGAGATCCGGATATGGCATTTCAGGGAATCTAATATCCTGTATTACCATGAAGTCGCTTCATTTTCTTCTGTTTTGTTTTTGTCTCTGCCTGTTTGCAGCCTGTGATCAGAGTCCGACCATCGAAGGCCGGTGGGTGTTTGATCGCGTCGATTCCGGCAATCTGTTGCCGGCTCAAACCTATGAGTTTCTGAGTGGACAGCTCTCGCAGGGCTTCACGACAAAATGTTTCAGTAACCTCCAGCCGGTGGGTCAGTATTCTTTTGATGGCAGTTCGCTGCAGGTGAAGTCGGAAGTGGGTGTTTCGATGAGTCTGGTTGCTATTTCGGACAATGAAGCGGTATTTGATATTTCGGAAAGCGACGGGACGAATGGCCGGGTAGTTTATAACAGGCCTTAATATGCAGTCCCTCAAACAATAGAGTAAGTATTTAATATACATAAAAAACGTCTTCATTCTGTTCTGAATGAAGACGTTTTTTTGTTTCCCAGTGATAAATTTCGTTACTTTGTACTTCGTTTCAGCCCGGTATGTAGCGGATTAGGTTCTAATCCGGTCTGTCGCTATGCGGCTCAGGGCCTTTGCGTACAATATTTGTAACTTGTAATTCGTAACATAAAACTAAGAAATGGGAAAAGTTTTAATCATTGGCGCCGGCGGTGTCGGCACTGTTGTTGTGCACAAAGTAGCACAAAACCCGGATGTTTTTACTGAAATCATGCTGGCCAGCCGCACCAAATCAAAATGCGACGCCATCGCTGCCGACGTAAAAAAACGCACAGGTGTGGAAATCAAAACCGCACAGGTGGACGCCGACATTGTACCTGAACTGGTTAAACTGTTTAATGAATTCAAACCTGAAATCGTTATCAATGTTGCTCTTCCTTACCAGGATCTGACTATTATGGATGCCTGTCTCGAGGCGGGAGTTAACTACCTCGATACAGCAAACTACGAGCCTATCGATGAGGCTAAATTCGAATACAGCTGGCAGTGGGCTTACAAAGAGCGCTTTGAAAAAGCGGGTCTGACCGCTATCCTCGGTTGTGGTTTCGACCCGGGTGTTTCGGGTGTATATACGGCATATGCCGCTAAACACCACTTCGACGAAATGCATTACCTCGATATCGTGGACTGCAACGCCGGAGATCACGGTAAAGCGTTTGCAACGAACTTCAACCCGGAAATCAACATCCGCGAGGTAACCCAGAAAGGTCGTTACTGGGAGAACGGTGCGTGGGTAACCACTGAACCGCACGAAATCCACCAGCCGATCAGTTACCCGAACATCGGTCCGAAAGAATCTTACGTGATCTATCACGAAGAGCTGGAGTCGCTGGTGAAAAACTATCCGACGATCAAACGTGCACGCTTCTGGATGACTTTCGGTCAGGAGTACCTGACTCACCTGCGCGTGATCCAGAATATCGGTATGGCCAGTATCGAGCCGATTATGTACAATGGTGTGGAGATCGTTCCTATCCAGTTCCTGAAAGCTGTTCTTCCTAACCCGGGTGAGCTGGGCGAAAACTATACCGGTGAAACCTCTATCGGTTGCCGTATTAAAGGTATCAAAGACGGTCAGGAAAAAACATATTATGTGTACAACAACTGTAGCCACCAGGCTGCTTATGACGAAACAGGCGCTCAGGGCGTAAGCTACACCACCGGTGTACCTGCCATGATCGGGGCGATGATGTTCCTCAAAGGCGAATGGCGTAAAGCGGGTGTTTACAACGTGGAAGAGTTCAACCCCGATCCGTTCATGGAAGCATTGAACGTACACGGTCTGCCCTGGCACGAAGTACACGGCCTTGATCTGGAAGTGTAATCAATCATTTTATCATACGAAAAGCGTCCCGGTTGGGGCGCTTTTTTTGTTTTCTGCAACAGAATCTTCGGAGAATATATTCCTGCCTCTTTTTCATTCTGTGAAATTTATCTAATTTTACGCCATGTATCACACATTTAATTCACATTTTAGACAATCAGGCATTATGAATAGTAAACTCTTTCCCATTTACCCCTTGCTGATTCTGATATTTCTATTAACTACCGGTTGCGCTCACCAAATTGTAAGAAACGGCTACTCGATCAACAAATCAGATTACCGTAATTGCAGGATTGAAATCAAAAAGAACTTTACTGATACGGACAATTTTACTCAACTTGGAGTGATAAAACTGGGAGACTCAGGATTCTCATTTAGCTGTAGTGAAGAAGATGCAATGAAAATACTTCAGAAAGAGGGTTGTGCTCTTAATGCTGATCTGATCAATATCATAAATGAAAAACGTCCTGACATTTGGAGCTCCTGCTATCGTTGTACAGCTGTATTTTACAAACTCAAAACGGATAAAACTTTTCAGGATAAGACTATAAAAAAGGACACAATACTTAAAGCGCCAATCAAAGACGTTGTGCAGGAATTCATGGAAAATCACAAGAAACCGGGATACCCGAAGTCTGCTTTATACCACAAATTTCTTCTTGGGGCAAACCTGGGTTTTGCTCAAAGGCTGGCTCCTCTGCCAAAAGATATATCCGCAATCCAGAAAGACTTCTACAGCTCTCTCAAACGGGGGTTTTTGTACAGTCTGGATGCGACCTGCTTTTTCAACGAGGGTTCTACTGGGTTTAGTGTGGAAAAAGGCTCAAATCCCCGTGAAAGAAGAGAATGGCTACTCTAAAATTCTGGGTATTCCGGTATCCCCTCCCTACAGTTTTGAGTTCCTGGATTGAACCATTTATCCTCTCAGCCCGGGCATTTGTTGCGCCTGTTTGTATCGCATTTATAATACCAGACTGATGACGGTCAAACATTTCCACTATTTTATTAACTTCTGATATATTGGTTCGCATTGCATCCATTCGCCAAAATGCGTACATAGAGATAGCCTCGGCTCTATCCTGTTTGAATTGAATATCCCGAAAATTCTCTTTTACCCGCCAGGCTCTGGATACTTCATAATTTGCGATTGTTATTGCATCAAACTTGATTTGCTGTTCATCGGTAAAATTCATCTTGTCTTTAAGAAAGAGGTATTTGGTGCGTTTTAAGTCCTGATTCTGTTTGACCTCTCTACGTCTGACTTTATCCACTGCTTTGTTGAGATAACCCACCAAGTGAAAATTATCGTGGCAGTGCAGGGCTTTATCAAAGTACTTCTTTGCTCCATAAATAAAGGCATCCCACATATCAGTACAGATGGTTTTTACATCATCCCTCTGTTCTTTCGATAAGGACGTACAAAGCTGATCTACACTCGATTTGGCACGGCCTTCAACCACGTCAATAACGACACCGGTTTGTTCATCGCTGAGAATACTGATATACTCATGTCCTTTTTTAACTGCTTTCTCATCAATGCTAAGGAAATAATACCGATCGTCTTTATCACGACGACAAAGTCCTCTTTCTACTGCTCTCTGCATGACCCGATGTACCTGGTCAAAACTCATCCGTAGTAATGCGGCTGTTCGGGTTTGACTTTTGGTATGAAGTAATACTTCTATCGTTTTTTTTCAAACAATTCGGTCATACGCTCTGAAACTTCTGCCCATGGAACTTCTACAGACAAGACTTTATCCCCTTTTTTGTAGCGTGGGATACAAGCCCGTAGATAGGTCTTGTATTGCCATAGGTCCAAATGACGCCAGGTACGCATCTTGCGGCGATCATAAATAGCGTAAGATTGACCATCAACCAAAACTGCTGTTTCCGAATATTCTAAGTCAACGTAGATGCTTGATTGAGACTCATCGACTTCTACGGTTTTTACTCGCCATGGGCTTCCTTGCGGAAGTAGAACATGCTCTAAAATCTCTTGTGTATTCATGCTACAAAGATATGTTAACTCACACTAAACCCAGTAGAACCTCAACGAGCAATATGGACTCGGAATCAAGCATGCCGGATTTTGCTCATCCAACAGCCTGGATAACGTATCAATGAGCATGAATAATTATACCACTTATGGGAAAATGAAGGAAAGAACCACTATTTCATTTACCGGTCCGATGCTCACTTTCACGAGTATGCGCAGACCTATGCTTGGATTTCTAAGTATGTCAGTCGGACTGGGATATTTAAAATATACAGACGAAATAACAATCCTCAACGACATTAAACAAAAAGCGACTCAATACGGTTCGACACTTGGAACTTGCGTTGATGTAGGCTACTATTTTCCTCTTTCTGAAAATTTCTTTCTGGGAGCTCAGGCATCACTTATACAGGGTGCTCTTTATTCTGTAAAACAGACGGACTTCAAAGGATATACACAAACAGTCAGGTATGACAAATCGGACTATGAAAACATAACACACCTTGATCTATCTGTAGGATTACGTTATTGCTGGTGATAAATTCGAACACTTACAACAACCACATATATTTAGGGTCTGCTGAAAAAACAATGTGAATCAGATATACAGCGATATGTAACTAACCATACTTGTCTAACTGCAAGGTTCTTGAACATCAACGTCAGTTTTCTTTGCGCTACATTCAGATTGTCAGATTTAGCCACTTCGTGGCACGGAAATATTTTTCAGCAGACCCTGTTTATTAAGGAATATCCGGGTGACGACCTTTTATCCAACCGCAAAAACAAAAACAGTCTTGATTCGTTATTAAATACGATGTCAGGTATCCCTGTTTTTGTTTTGACCCAAAATCCCCATGCGGGTTCCCCTTAAAATAATACAGTCGGATGAAGAACTTATTCAGGAAAATATCCATACCTACCCACTGGTTGGCTCCGGTGATCCTCCTGGGAGGCATCGTGGCTGGCCTCGTTCTGTATACCCTGTATATGTCGCGGGTACATTCCTACCTTTCCAATGATCCTTCGGCATGCGTCAATTGCCACATCATGACTCCTTACCACCAATCCTGGATGCACAGCTCCCACGCACCATGGACCAATTGCAACGATTGCCACGTTCCCCACGATAATGTCCTGAAAAAATATGCCTTCAAAGCCAAAGACGGATTGTACCATGCCGCCGTATTTACCATGCGTGCCGAGCCGTTGGCCATCAGGCCCCGCTCTGAGAGCTATGAGGTGATCATGGACAATTGCATCCGCTGTCATACCCAGCTGAATACCGCTTTTGTCAGGACCGGGATGATCCGGTACGCCGATGTGGAGAAAGGAGGTGGCAAAGCCTGCTGGGACTGCCACACCAACGTGGCTCACGGAAAGACCAGCAGTATCGCCTCAACGCCAAACGCACCGCTGGCTCCTTTGCCCAAATCGCCTGTACCGGACTGGCTGAAGAATGCCATGAAATAATTGCAAAACCGAAAAATCCATAATTATGTTCACGAAACTATCCGAAGCCATCAAACGCAAACCCATACTGGGCTGGGCGTTGTTTATCGTGGTGGTGGGCGGCGTCTTTTTGCTGGGGATGCTGGCCGCATCGATCACAGAACGCAGAGCAGAAGTAGCCACGCTATTCGCCAATAAGAAAGTTAACATCGCGGGTATTGAACCCAGAAGTGGATTGTGGGGTGAAAACTATCCCCGTGAGTACGACACCTGGAAGAAGACCGCCGATATGGACTTCAAAAGCAAACACCTCGGCAACATGCGTCAGGATGTTCTGGAAGAGCGTCCCGATATGGTGGTGCTTTGGGCGGGCTATGCCTTCTCGATGGAATACGAGGCTCCCCGCGGACATAAACATGCCATTGAAGATGTGCGGAATACGTTGCGTACCGGTTCTCCCGATCACAATGGCGGTGACAAACAGCCGGCCACCTGCTGGACCTGTAAGAGTCCCGATGTTCCCCGCATGATGCATGAAAAGGGGATCAAAGAGTTTTACGCTGCCAAATGGTCAAAGATGGGTAGCGAAATCGTTAATCCGATCGGTTGCGCCGACTGCCACGACCCCAAAACGATGAACCTGACCATTACCCGTCCCGGACTGATCGAAGCCTTCCTGCGCCGCGGTATGGACGTGAAGAATGCCACCCCGCAGGAGATGCGGACGCTGGTCTGTGCACAGTGCCACGTGGAGTATTACTTTAAGGGCGAAGGCAAATACCTCACCTTCCCGTGGGATAAAGGTACAACCGTTGAGGATATGGAGTCCTATTACGATAAAATGGACTATTCCGACTGGACACACCAGTTGAGCCGTGCCCCGATGCTCAAAGCCCAGCACCCCGACTACGAATTGTTCATGATGGGTCCGCACGCCAAAAGGGGACTCGCCTGTGCCGACTGCCATATGCCGTACAAATCGGAAGGGGGGATCAAGTTCAGCGATCACCAGGTGGTGAGTCCGTTGAAGAATGTGGCTGTTACCTGTCAGGTCTGTCACAAGGATACTGAGGAAAAGCTGAAAGGTTACGTGTACGAATACCAGGATAAAGCCATCGAAATCAGAAACCGGGTAGAGACCGAACTGGCAAAAGCGCACATTACGGCTAAATACGCCTGGGATAACGGTGCTACCGAAGCTCAGATGAAACCGGCGCTGCAACTGATCCGCCAGTCACAATGGCGCTGGGACTTTGCCGTGGCATCTCACGGAGCATCGTTCCATGCTCCTGTTGAGGTACAGCGTATTCTCTCCCACAGTCTGGATAAAGCCCTGCAGGCCCAATTGGCTCTGCAAAAAGTGCTCTTTGCGCTGGGGAAATCAGGTGATGTGCCTATGCCGGACCTGAGTACCAAGGAAAAAGCGCAACAGTACATCGGACTCGACATGAAAACGTTGCGTGCAAAGAAAGAGGTCTTCAAAAAGACCATGATTCCCGAATGGGTAAAAAAGGCGAAAGCAAACAAACGCCTGATTGAGATTTGAATACATGACAGAACCTACACAGCAAAAAGCCCCCTGGTCATTTGTCGAAAGCGCATTTACCGTCGCAGGCATTGTTCTTGCCGGATACGCTTTGCAACTCCTTTTGGGGCAATTCAGATTCAATATCCTTATCTGGCCCAATAACCTGATGGCCGGAGGTGTATTGGTACTCACCCTTTTTCTACTCTCGTTAAGGTCCCGCAGCCGCTTCTTTCAATGGCTTTCGGGGGTACCGCTCACTATCTGCCTGCTGGCGGCGTTGGTTGCCCTGACCGTCATCATGGGACTGACCCCTCAGATTACCGGTAACTCACCGGATCAGAGGACGGTGATTGATACCCTGGGCTTTACCCGGATGACCTCCTCCTGGCCATTTGTCCTGGTTTACTTCTTCATCCTTGTTGCATTGGGCGCGGTAATTGCCAGACGGCTGAAAGCCTTCCGGTGGAAAGATTATCCGTTCTACCTGAATCACATGGGTCTGTGGATCATCCTCTTTGCTGCCGGGTTCGGACATGCAGATATGCGTCGGTACGTGATGTATGTGGAGGAGGATACCGATTATCCCGAATGGCGGGTGTACAACGACAAAGGAGATGTGCTGGAATTACCATTGGCTATTCGTCTCAATGATTTCACCCTCGAAGAATACGACCCGATGCTGGCAGTGATTGACCGTAAAACCGGAAATGCCATTCCCGGGGGCACCCCTGAATACCTGCAACTGGACACTCTGCAAAAAGGAGGGAAAATAACCCAATGGGATATCGCCATCGAAAAATATTTGCCTCAGGCGGTGCGCAACAGCGACTCCACCTACAAGGCCGTCTATATGCCCGGATCGTGTCCGGCGGTGAAGGTGAGGGTAAAAGACAATATCAGCGGTAAGACTCATTCGGGCTGGATCTGTTGCGGCAACTACGCACAGCTCTACCGGGTTATTCCCCTGAATAAAAATACAGTCTGGCCATGACCCGTCCGGAGCCTAAAAGGTTTGCCTCCGATATAGGGGTGTATACCCGCTCGGGCAAAAGTGTCAGGCATTTGCTGGAGGTTAATAAGCCGCTCAGCATTGACGACTGGACCATTTACCAGTATGGCTACGATAACGAAATGGGGAAGGCATCCGCCTACAGCAGCTTTGAACTGGTGTATGACCCGTGGCTGAAGCTGGTCTATGTGGGAATTGTGTTGTTTGCTTTAGGTAGCCTGTGCCTCTTCTGGACGGGAAGAAAAAAGAAAGGAGTAGAAATAGATGATCACCTGGAATAGTTTTATCAGTTTTGCCATACCCACCATGTCGCTTTGGGTAGTGGCCGTAATTCTTCAATACAGCGTCAGAAAGCAACTCTGGGCACAGCTGACCACCGTTGCGGGAATTCTGTTATTTGCAGTCTTTATCGGAGGCTTGTGGATGAGTCTGGAGCGTCCGCCGATGCGTACGATGGGGGAAACCCGTTTGTGGTACTCTTTCTTTCTGGCCTCTGTGGGGAGTATTACCTATCTGAAGTGGCGCTACAAGTGGATACTCAGCTACAGCCTTATCGTGGCTACCGTATTTATACTGGTTAATATATTCAGGCCGGAGATTCACTCCAAACACCTGATGCCGGCTTTGCAAAGCATCTGGTTTGTCCCTCACGTGACGGCTTATATCCTGGCCTACTCGCTACTGGGTGCCGCTACCATTGTTTCGGTAGTTCAACTATTTAAGCCCGGCAGGCTCAACGACGGGGAGTTGACCGCCTTTGCCGACAACCTGGTTTATATCGGATTCGGATTGCTGATTCTGGGCATGCTGATGGGGGCTAAATGGGCCAAAGAGGCGTGGGGGCATTACTGGTCGTGGGATCCGAAGGAGACCTGGGCGTTTATTACGGCAGCCGCTTACCTGCTCTACATTCACATGAGGCTGCAAAGCCGTCACCGCCGTTTTACACTCTGGTTGTTGCCGGTTGCCTTTCTCTTTCTGATGATTACGTGGAAGGGGGTGAATTATCTGCCTGCGGCTAAGAATAGCGTGCATGTTTATGCGCAGTGATCGCTGCAAAAAGAGAAGAGGGGATGTCCTGAAAAGTCAGTTAAGACTTTTGGGACATCCCCTCTTACATTCGGTATTCTGTGGAATAATATCCAGAGATACAGGTTTCAGGCTAAAAGCGAACCTTATACCTGACTTGCTTTCAGACCGCGGATAACGGCAGAAGTGAATCCGGCATGCTCCATTTCATTGAGTCCTTTGATGGTAATGCCACCGGGAGTAGTCACTTTGTCTATTTCGGTTTCAGGGTGAGTACCGTTGCTCAGCAACAATTCAACAGCTCCTTTTACGGTTTGGGCTACAATCTCTTTAGCCGCTTCGGGATAGAATCCCATCTCTACGCCACCTTCCATTGCTGCACGCACATAACGCAATGCGTAAGCCGTACCGCAGGATGCCAGAGCAGTACCGGCTGCCATCATGCGTTCTTCTACCAGAATAGATTTACCCAGTTCGTCGAAGATCGATTTGATAAGAGCTTCCTGTTCTTCATTGGCGTTGCATGAAGCCATTATCGTCATACTTTCCAGGATAGAGATGGCAGTATTCGGGATTACTCGGAACAGGATCGGATCGTAGCAATCTTCCTTTTTCAGGTACTCGTTCAGATTGTCAAAAGTAATGCCGGCAGCGATGGAAACGATGATCTGTTTTTCAAAATCAATGTCGTGTTTCATTTGTTCCAAAGCCGGTTCCATCAACCAGGGTTTAAGAGCCACTACAATAATATCAGCCTCATCGATGGCTGTTTTACTGTTGGAGGTTACGTTGATTTTGTTGTTAAATGCCTTGAGAGCTTCAAGAGCTTTCTCGTTGAGGTCAGAAACTGTAATGTTTTCAGCACTGATGAGGGTGCCCTGTGTAAGGCCACGGGCAATAGCGCCGCCCATATTTCCTCCACCGATAATGGCTATTTTCATAATAGTAATATTTTGTTGAAGTTTAAATTGTTGATCAAATGAATAGCGGTCAGGTTGCCACCGAATGGCAAATGTAATTCGGAATTATACCGGTTGAGGCAATCAGCATCTCTGCGTTCTTGGGTTGTACGTTTCCCGAAAGTACCAGGCAGGTATCGATGCCGAATTTGTTTCCCCCGATTATGTCCGTCTTAAGTGTATCGCCCACCATCAGGATTTCCCGTTTGGATATTGACATTTGCAGGTCGGTCAGGGCATATTCGTAGGCAAAATGGAAGATCTGCGAGTCCGGTTTGCCAAAACGGATAAAGATCTTTTCTGATAAAGGTTCCAGCAAATCGGCGATACCACCGATAGCTATTGAAACATGCTCTTTGGATAGGGGGTAGGTTTCGTCGGAGTTGGCTACAACAACCGGCAGGCTTTTCTTACGCAGCAGGTTTACGGCTTTGGTCAGGTCGTAGTTCCAGTCGAATCCTTCGTCATCGAGCAGCACCAGTGCCGAAAAGTCGTCCATATCGCTCAGATCCACTTCGCTGATGGATATCGTGTTCAATCCTACAGATTCGATATAATGAGCCGATCGTTCCGTTCCCAGGTAAACAACCGTACCTGAATTTACTTTATTGTCCAGGTAATCTCTGGCGATCATACCCGAAGAGATAATCTTTTCGACCGTTATTTCAGGGATGCCTCTTGATGCAAAGGCTTCGGCGAGTTGGACCGGGCTGCGTGAAGCGTCGTTTGTCAACACGTAATACGCAATTCCTTCAGCTTCCAGAAATCTGAGCATATCTTTTACTCCCTGCAATATTCCCTGATAGTTTCTCAGGACACCGTACGAATCCAGAAAAATAACTTTGTACTTTTTGGCAACCTCTTTAAATGATTGAATATCCATGTCAGCTTATTTTATTTGAACACAACCGGAAATCAGGTTGTATAATCAGATTGCAAAATTATTACTTTTCGCCGGATGATCTTGCAATTAGCTTAAAATTAGTTCAAAACTTAAACTCTTTGACGGCATTGACGAAGGCGTCGAATACCCGTTTGTTGCCTTCGTACTCTGTCAGCATACGTTCGGGATGAAATTGCAACCCCACTAAAAACGAATGATTGGGATTATATACCCCCTCGATGAGTCCGTCCTCGGTATATGCCATCGGGATTAATCCCTTTCCCAATACTTTTATTCCCTGATGGTGATAGGTATTTACCTGAAGCTCTTTTAGTCCGTACCAGTCATATAGCGGGGTTCCCTCTTCGAGAGTTATCTTATGGCGGTGACCGTCGTAATTGTCGTAATTGATGTGTAGTACAGGTTTCTGAAGCTCATGATGCACGTCATTATAGATTTTTCCTCCGTGCAAAACATTGATCAGCTGTACTCCTCTGCAAAAACCCAGGATCGGTTTGTTGGATGCATAGGCATGTTTCAGGCAGGCAATCTCGATTTCATCCTTCAGCGGATCGTATTCATCCAGTTTGGCCGTATCATAGTTTTCGTCATAGTATTTCGGATCGATATCGCCGCCTTCCATCATCAGCATACCGTCGTAATCATTCAGGTATTCATCGAGAATATCTTTGGTGGCTTCGGCTATGGGCACGATGATGGGTATAACTCCCCGTTCTGCCAGTAGCTGGAGGTATATCTCGGAAAACCAGTTGATGGTTTTGTTTTTACGGATAAGTCTGCGGGAGACCATGAGTATTTTCTTCATGTGTGTCAGATAGAATGTTTTTTTGAATATTTGGCAGAAATCTCCTGCAGGGCATGAATCAGCAGTTTATCTTTCTTTTTGCCCTGAGAGGCTGCGCGGATATGATAGGCGTCGAGTCCTACCTTGTTGCTGCAATCGCGCACGTAAGCGTTATAATCCTCCAGTAAGATGTGCTGAAGTTCGGTAGCGGTTAGTCCGCAGTTTGACTTGATCAGGACAAAGTTGCTCCCTGTCGGATAGACCCGGAAACCTTCAATCTGTTTAAGCTCTTTGTAGAAATAGCGGATGTCGCGAATAACCCTCAGGCGTGCTTTGTGATATTCGGCATCTGTTTTCTTCAATTGGGTAAGAAAATATTCGGCCAGGGTGTTGATGTTCCAGACGGGTAATGATTTCCGTATGCCTTTCAGGTATTCCTCATTGGATGAGCAGCAATAGCCCAGGCGTAATCCCGGGATTCCGCAGTGTTTACTCATACTGCGTACCAGCATCAGATTGCGGAATTTGCCGATATGGGGCAATAGGCTCGGGATATTCTCATCGGCAAAGTCTATGAACGATTCGTCCACAATAATCATTTTCAGATGCGACATTTTATCGAGGAACTTCATCATCTCATTAAGCGGAATCAATTGTCCCGTCGGATTGCCGGGGTTGATAATCAGTGCGGATGTAATCCGGTTTTCATCAATCCATGCAGCGAAGTTGTTCAGGTCAAGCTGATAATCCTCTTCAGTCGGAAGCTGGTAGAGTTTAGCATAATCTTTGCGGCGGATTTTATCGGTGTATTCACTGAATGTGGGAACGGGAATTGCAATGTCGTCAATCAGTTCCTCTACAATGATGGTGATAAGTTCGGTGGCTCCGTTACCAATCACCAGGCTGCGGGGATCAACATGAAGCACTTCTGCCAGATTTTGTTGCGAAATGATAGAGTTGCTTGACGGATAAGACTTGATCAGCATGGGAAGTTCACGCTGAAGCAGTTTCAGTAGTTTTTTGTCAGGATAGTAAGGGTTGGCAATAAAACAAAAATCCACGATTTTATTGAGCATCTCTTTCCCGACAATATCAGCCAGTGAAGGAGAGTGGGAGGTTTCGTAGAATAAGTGCCGTTTTATTTCAAGTTTCTTTTGAGTAAACATAATTCACCAGTGAATTCAATGATATTTGATGACACTAAGTTACGAAAATGTAAGAGATGGGCAATATGTGAAACTTCCTTTGGGTAATAAAAAAAGCCTTCGGACCCGAAGGCCGAAGGCTTTTAAAGATATCGTTAAGATCAGGATTAATATTGTCCTGAAGCTTTTGTAGTTTTAACGATGATAGAACCGATTTGGTAAGGACAACCGTTAGAAGCCGGACGACGGTCTTCCAAACGACCTTTCCAACCATCTTCTACAGTACCAACAGGGATACGGATAGAAGCACCACGGTCAGATACACCCCATGAGAAGTCATGGATAGATGCAGTCTCGTGTTTACCGGTCAGACGCTGATCGTTGTAAGCACCGTAAACAGCCATGTGAGCAGGTACGTGTTTACCGAATTCAGCACAGATTGCATCGAATACAGCTTTGTCACCGCAAGTTCTCATTTTACCGTTAGAGAAGTTAGCGTGCATACCTGAACCGTTCCAGTCTGTTGCACCAAGAGGTTTCGGATGCCATTCTACATAAACGCCGTATTTTTCGCAGGTTCTTTCAAGGATGTAACGAGATACCCAGATTTCGTCACCAGCCAGTTTGGCACCTTTAGAGAAGATTTGGTATTCCCACTGTCCGGCAGCAACCTCAGCGTTGATACCTTCAATGTTCAGACCAGCTTCGATACAAAGATCAAAGTGCTCTTCTACGATTTCACGACCGTAAGCGTTGCGTGCACCTACTGAGCAGTAGTATGGGCCTTGCGGACGATCAGGGAAACCACCTTTAGGGAAACCAAGAGGCATTCTTGTTTCCAGGTCATATAAGAAATATTCCTGCTCGTAACCGAACCAGAAATCGTTGTCATCATCATCGATAGTTGCACGGTGGTTAGTTTCGTGAGGCGTACCGTCTGCGTTCAAAACCTCTGTCATAACGATGTAAGCATCTTTACGATCAGGATCCGGGCAAATAAATACCGGTTTCAGCAACAAGTCAGAAGAACCGCCTTGTGCCTGGTTAGTAGAAGAACCGTCGAATGACCACATTGGGCAGTCTTCCAATTTACCACTGAAGTTTTCTTTCACACGAGTCTTGCTTCTCAATTGCTGAGATGGCTCGCTACCATCTAACCAGATGTACTCTAATTTTGATTTGCTCATAATGATTTAACTTAAAAATTATATTAGCTGTCTGTAAAACCAGTCTTAATGATTTTGGATGCAAATAAACAAAATATAAAGCAAATTGTCAACTATATCGTGGGTAAAATAGCAATAAATTAGCAATTATTCCATTTAGCCCTCATTTCAGACGTATTTCTCTCTGTTTTACGGTGAAAGATGTCATGTTATTCTTCTTTTACCGACATTTTGTTCCTTTCTTTTATTGAGAATGAATACAATTTGGATTGACAGATATTTTTTCAATTATTATATGAACAATATAGAGGCTATTGATGTTTGCTCTTAACGAATAAACATGCAAGCGTATAATAATGAAGAGTTGGATTTATCTGATTTTAGTCTTATTTCTGCCCAATTGTATTCAGTCACAGAAAAAGAATTCAGTCATGGAAAAGTTTAATAAACTGACGCCTGAGGAGGAGCATGTCATTATAAATAAAGGAACCGAACGTCCGTTTACAGGTAAATTTGTACATAGTAAGGAGAAAGGCCTTTACTTATGTAAGCGCTGTAATGCCCCCCTTTACCGTTCTTCCGACAAATTTGAGTCGGAATGCGGCTGGCCATCGTTTGATGATGAGATTGCCGGAGCTGTAAAGCGGATTCCCGATGCCGACGGACGGCGGACTGAAATCGTATGTGCTCATTGCGGCGGTCATCTCGGGCATGTTTTTGCCGGCGAAGGCTTTACTCCGAAAAATATCCGGCATTGTGTGAATTCCATCTCGCTTGACTTTGCTCCGGTTGATACAGCCTATTTCGCTTCGGGGTGTTTCTGGGGAACGGAGTATTACTTCGAAAGGGCTAAGGGAGTGATTACTACCGATGTGGGGTATATGGGTGGTCATGTGCAGCATCCGACCTATCGGGAAGTCTGTACAGGTACCACAGGACACGTGGAGACTACTCAGGTGATTTATGACACCCGCAAAACCAGCTATGATGAAATGGTTAAGCTCTTTTTTGAAACACATGACTTCTCTCAGGAAAATGGTCAGGGACCTGATATCGGACCGCAATATCATTCGGTGCTGTTTTATGAAAATGAAGAGCAGCACGCTGTCGCGAAGAAATATGTGGGGATTTTGGAGGGTAAAGGTTTTCATGTAGCTACAAAGCTGGTTCCGGTTTCGCAGTTCTGGCGTGCCGAAGAGTATCACCAGAATTATTACACCCACAAAAACGGGACTCCATATTGCCATATTTATCACAGGATATTCTGATTTTCCCACCGGATTTAGTGTTAAAATGCTGTCGGATTTATGAAAAGAGAGATTTGACGGCTTTTTTATCTATGTGAACGGAGTAGGCGGAACAGACGTTTTTGCTGAAACCGATTGTAAGATAACGTTGTAGGATGTTTTGTAATTTGGACTTAATAAAAATCAGAGCGATTATTTATCTGATTTAATGCCGCTCTTAAAAATCACATAAAACTATAAATCGTAAGAAAAACAGGGTGTAAAACTTTTACATTAGAAGAAAAAGTAGTTATTTTGCAACAAAATGTAATCGAAAAAATCCCTGTTTGATTATTTGATTTTTTAACCCTGAAAATAGTAGCTAATTGTCTATTTTTGCATGATTTATACCTCAAATCGAAAGGGTTGATGTGAATCGACTTGAAAAATGGCAGTTGTTGCTTAGGGTCGGCCAGATCCGGTTTTTCGGTAGTCTAAGGTCGGGATTTCAAATAGGATGATCCGATGGTGGAAAAACCAAACAGGCGTTGCTGAAAAAAATCAAAAAAGATAGTTGTTATGAAGTTTACAAAAATGCACGGAGCCGGCAATGACTACGTTTACATAAACGGGTTTGCCGAGAAGGTGGGAAATCCTGCAGAGCTGGCAATTAAAGTAAGTAACCGTAATTTTGGTATCGGTTCTGACGGATTGGTGTTGATTCTGCCATCTGCTACCTGCGATTTCCGTATGAGTATGTTTAACGCTGATGGTTCTGAAGCTGAAATGTGTGGTAATGCATCCCGCTGCGTAGGCAAGTATGTGTATGACTTCGGTCTGACCACCAAAACTCAGATTACACTTGAAACGCTTGCAGGTGTGAAAAATCTAAAGTTAAATGTCGAAAACGGTGAGGTTTCGTCTGTTTGTGTGGATATGGGTGAACCTATCCTTGTCCCGGCGAATATCCCTGTAAATGTAGAAGGTGAAAAAGCAATCAATATACCCATCGACGTTAACGGTGTAACTTACAAAGCGACCTGCGTCTCTATGGGAAATCCCCACGCTGTGATTTTTGTAGATGATGTGGCGAATTTCGATGTGCATGGCATTGGCCGTGTAATTGAGAATCACCCGCTTTTCCCGAAACGCACCAATGTGGAGTTCTGTCAGGTGGTTTCTCCTTCAGTACTCAAAATGCGTGTATGGGAGCGTGGCTCGGGTGAAACCCTTGCCTGCGGTACCGGCGCCTGCGCTACTTTGGTGGCAGCATCGCTTAACGGCGTTTCCTCAAACGAGGCAAAACTGGAGCTTCTGGGAGGCGATCTCAATATCGAATGGAGAAAGAGCGACAACCGCATCTATATGACCGGTCCCGCTACGAAAGTTTTCTCCGGCGAACTTTACTAATCAGATTTCAACGGAATTAATAATCACTTAAACGTCAAATGGCATGAGCCTTGTACAGGTGTCGGTCATTTGCATTCAGGTTCAATATAAATTATGGCTTTAGTCAACGACAATTTTCTGAAACTTCCCGGGAACTACCTGTTTTCGGATATCGCAAAAAAGGTAAACGCTTTCAAAGTAGTACATCCTGAAGCAAAATTGATCAGACTGGGAATTGGAGACGTAACCCGTCCCCTTGCACCGGCAGTAATTAACGCTCTTCACTCTGCTGTTGATGAAATGGCGTCAGAAGAGACTTTCCGCGGTTATGGTCCTGAGCAGGGATATCGTTTCCTGATTGATACGATTATCAAAAACGATTTTGAGCCACGTGGTATCAAACTTGATCCGGATGAGGTATTCATCAGCGACGGTGCAAAAAGTGACACCGGAAACATCGGTGATATCCTTCGTCATGATAACCGTGTTGCGGTTACTGACCCTGTTTATCCTGTATATGTTGACTCAAACGTAATGGGTGTGCGTGCCGGTGATCTTCAGATTGACGGCCGTTGGAGCAACATCGTGTACATACCTTGTACTGCAGAAAACAACTTTACTCCTGAGTTGCCGGAAAAACGCGTAGATATGATCTATCTATGTTATCCGAACAACCCGACCGGTACTGTTTTAAATAAAAAGCAGTTGAAAAAATGGGTGGATTATGCACTTGAAAACGAAGTGTTGATCCTGTTCGACGCAGCTTACGAAGCGTTTATCCGCGACGAAGATGTTCCTCACTCAATCTATGAAATCAAAGGCGCTAAGCAATGTGCGATCGAATTCCGCAGCTTCTCTAAAACAGCAGGGTTTACCGGATTGCGTTGTGGTTACACTGTTGTGCCAAAAGAACTGATGGGTCGTACTCCGGACGGACAAAAAGTGTCGTTGAACGGATTGTGGAACCGTCGTCAGTGTACTAAATTCAACGGTACCGCTTATATTATTCAGAAAGCTGCCGAAGCTGTTTATTCTCCTGAAGGTAAAGCCCAGGTGAAAGCAACCATCGACTATTATATGGAAAATGCGAAATTGATCCGCGAAGGATTGGAAGCTACCGGCTTGCAAATCTTCGGTGGAACCAATGCTCCTTACATCTGGTTGAAGACTCCGAAAGATGTGACTTCATGGAAGTTCTTCGAGCGTCTGTTGTACGAATGCCACGTGGTAGGTACTCCGGGTGTTGGATTCGGTCCTAGCGGTGAGGGTTATTTCCGTCTGACTGCATTCGGTAACCGTGAGAATACCCAGGAGGCAATCGAGCGTATAAAAAATTGGAAAATCTAATATACTCGTGCGCTGATTCTGAACATTCTATGTAACTTTGCGGGCTAATTCAGAATTTTCAAACCAACATATTTTAAGGATGGCACTCTATTTCCCTAAAAACTATCGGCCGAAACTTGCTCCCGAATCGATGGAGCATGCGATTAAGCTGCTGAAAGACACGTTCCAACAGGAACTTTCCAAACAATTGCGTTTACGTCGTGTAACCGCTCCGTTGTTTGTATTGGCCGGAACCGGTATCAACGATGACCTGAATGGTACAGAAAGAGCTGTAGGCTTCCCGATCAAATGTATGGGTGAGCGTCGCGCTGAAGTTGTCCACTCTTTGGCTAAATGGAAAAGAATGAAACTGGGCGAACACGATATTGCTCCCGGATTCGGTCTTTACACTGATATGAATGCAATTCGTGCCGATGAAGATCTGGATAACATTCACTCACTGTATGTTGACCAGTGGGACTGGGAACGCACTATTACTGCGGAAGACCGGAATATAGAGTTCCTGAAAGAAATTGTTAAGAAGATTTACGAAGCACTGAAACACATCGAGGCGCTGGTATTTCACCAGTTCAATCACATCACGCCTTGTTTGCCGGAAGAAATCACTTTCATTCACACAGAAGAGTTGCTGGCGCAATACCCGAATCTGACTCCGAAAGAACGTGAATATGAAGCTGCTAAAAAATACGGTGCGATTTTTGTAATCGGAATCGGCGGCCAAATGACTGACGGCAAGAAACATGATGGACGAGCTCCGGACTACGATGACTGGTCAACTGTAGCCGAAAACGGACTATCCGGTCTGAACGGTGACATCGTGTTGTGGAACCCGATCCTGAACAATGCCTTTGAAATCTCATCGATGGGTATCCGTGTTGATAAAGCGGCATTGCTTCGTCAGTTGGAAATCGAAGGTTGTCTGGAAAGAACACAGATGACGTTTCACAAAGCATTGATTGAAGACCGTATTCCGCTTTCAATCGGAGGTGGTATCGGGCAATCGCGCCTTTGCATGTTTTTCCTGCGTTGCGCCCATATCGGAGAGGTTCAGGCATCTATCTGGCCGGACGAGATGATTGCAGAGTGCGCATCCAACAACATTTTCCTGAAATAAAAAACGCATGGTTACCCATTCCGACATTGACCTAAACCGAATATGCCGGAATCACAGATTATTTATCAGAATAATAATAGAAATAAATAAACAGGAAGCCGCTTTAGCCTCCTTAACCGGAGGCTTTAGTCCGGCGCTGTAAAGCGTCATTCAAGCTGTCATTTTCGCTGCACTGCGAGGATGACTTTGCTTGTATAACGTTGGAAGGCTCCGGAAGTGGCAGTATAATTAAACAACGAAAATGATAGAACAAGGATTGTACAGCCCCGATTTTGAACACGATGCGTGTGGTGTAGGTTTGTTGGTAAACATTCATGGCACCAAATCTCACGACATCGTAGAAAAAGGGTTGAAAGTGCTTGAGCACATGGTACACCGTGGGGCTGAAAATGCTGACCCCAAAACCGGTGATGGTGCCGGAATCATGGTGCAGATTCCGCACGAGTTTATTCTGCTTCAAGGTATCCCGGTGCCTGAGAAGGGCCGTTACGGTACCGGTTTGGTTTTTCTTCCGAAAAATGCAAACGAGCAAACATGGTGCTTGAACAAAATCAAAGAAGTTATTGAAGGCGAATCACTGCAGTTGATTGCAGTGCGCGACGTCCCTGTTGACAGTACTCAGATTGGTGAGACTGCTGCTGCGGTTGAGCCGGACATCAAACAAATCTTCATCACCGGAGACTTATCTCAGGAAGATTTGGATCGTAAACTTTACGTTGTCCGCAAAAAAATCGAGAAAGCAGTTCTTGCTTCTGCATTGAAAGTAAAACGCAGCTGTTATATTGTGAGCCTTTCTACGCGTACCATTATTTATAAAGGTATGTTGTCATCACTGCAATTGCGTTACTACTACCCTGATTTGACCAGCCCTTACTTTACTTCAGGTATGTCGCTGGTACACTCTCGTTTCTCTACCAACACATTCCCGACATGGGATTTGGCTCAGCCATTCCGTTTGGTAGGTCACAACGGTGAGATCAATACAATCCGCGGTAACCGTTCATGGATGGAAGCTCGTTTGAGCTTGTTGAATCCTAAGAAATTAGGTTGCACAATTGAAGATATTTCTCCGGTTATCCAGCCTGCAATGAGTGATAGTGCATCATTCGATAATGCATTGGAATTCTTCATCATGTCAGGTATGAGCTTACCTCACGCTCTGTCGATGATGGTTCCTGAAAGCTGGAACGCTAAAAACCCCATTTCTTCTGAACTGAAAGCATTCTATGAATTCCACAGTATCCTGATGGAGCCATGGGATGGTCCTGCTACAATCCTCTTCTCTGATGGTCGTTATGCAGGTGGTATGCTTGACCGTAACGGTCTGCGTCCTGCACGTTACCTGATTACTCAGGACGATATGATGGTGGTTGCATCTGAAACCGGCGTATTGGCTTTCGATGCTGCTGAAATCAAAGAAAAAGGTCGTCTGTCTCCGGGTAAAATGTTGATGGTTGACACTGAGGCAGGAACCGTAACCTACGATCCCGAGTTGAAACAGGAACTTGCAGCTGCTCACCCTTACAAAGAGTGGTTGGCTCAGAACCGTATCAACCTGGACGATATTCAGTCCGGACGTAGCGTTAAACATGCTGTGGATAATTTCGATGCTAAACTGAAAGCATTCGGTTACACTAAAGAAGATGTTAACACACTTATCCTCCCGATGGGACGTGACGGTGGTGAACCCACAGCTTCAATGGGTAACGATACTCCGCTTGCAGTTATCTCTAACAAACCGCAACCGTTGTTCCGCTACTTCCGTCAGCAGTTTGCACAGGTAACCAACCCGCCGATTGACCCGATCCGCGAAGAGTTGGTAATGTCTCACACCGGTTACATCGGCGCTATTACCGAAGACCTGTTGGAGCCATCTGCCGGTCTTTGCAAAATGGTTCGTCTGAACAGCGGTTTGTTGACCAATACTCAATTGGACGTCCTTGGCAACCTGCAATACAAAGGCTTCAAAAACATCACTCTTCCTACCTTGTTCAATGCAAGTGAAGGTGAAAAAGGTCTTGAAGCTGCATTGGAAGATTTGGTTGCGAAAGCAGAAGCAGCAGCTGATGCTGACATCAACTACATCATCCTGTCTGACCGTGGCGTTAACGCTGAAATGGCTCCAATCCCTGCATTGCTGGCTGTTTCTGCAGTTCACCACCACCTGATCAGCAAACGCAAACGCATGCAAATCGCATTGGTTCTTGAATCAGGAGAGCCTCGCGAGATCATGGACTTCGCGTTGTTGTTCGGTTACGGTGTGAGCGCAATCAATCCTTATATGGCATTTGCTATTCTGGATAAATTGGTAAAAGACAAAGATATTCAACTTGACTACCACACTGCTGAGAAAAAATACCTCAAAGCTGTGGATAAAGGCTTGTTGAAAGTGCTTTCTAAAATGGGTATCTCAACCCTTGCGAGCTACAAAGGTGCTAAGATCTTCGAAGCAATCGGTATCTCAAGCAAATTGGTTGACAAATATTTCACCGGTACAGTTACCAAAATCGAGGGTATCGAACTTGAAGATATCGCCCGCGAAACTGTAGCGTTGCATACTAAAGCTTTCAACTGGACAGTTGACGCTCCGCAATTGGACAACCAGGGTAACTACGCTTACCGTCGTGACGGTGAGAAACACGCATGGAATCCAGAGTCAATCACTGCATTGCAGTTGGCAACCCGTCTTGGAAGCTACAAGAAATTTAAAGAATATACTAAAGTCGTTGACGAGAAAGCAGAACGTATCTTCCTGCGTGACTTCATGCAGTACAAACGCAATCCGATCGACATCTCTAAAGTAGAGCCTGCATCAGAAATCACCAAACGTTTCGTAACCGGTGCGATGTCATTCGGTTCTATCTCGAAAGAGGCTCACGAAGCGATGGCAATCGCGATGAACATCCTCGGTGGTAAAAGTAACACCGGTGAGGGTGGTGAGGATCCGGAACGTTTCAAAAAGCTGGCTGACGGTACTTCTAAACGTAGTGCTATCAAACAGGTGGCTTCTGGTCGCTTCGGTGTAACTACCGAGTACCTCGTTAACGCTGACGAAATCCAGATCAAGATCGCTCAGGGTGCTAAACCGGGTGAAGGTGGTCAGCTTCCGGGCTTCAAAGTGGACAAAGTGATCGCTAAAACCCGTCACTCTATCCCCGGAATCTCGTTGATTTCACCTCCTCCTCACCACGATATCTACTCTATCGAGGATTTGGCTCAGTTGATCTACGACTTGAAAAACGTGAACCCTACTGCAAATATCAGTGTGAAACTGGTATCTGAAAGTGGTGTGGGTACGATTGCTGCCGGTGTGGCTAAAGCTAAGGCTGACCTGATCATCATTGCTGGTGCTGAAGGTGGTACCGGTGCTTCTCCTGCCAGCTCAATCAAACACGCAGGTCTTCCTTCAGAGCTTGGTTTGGCTGAAACTCAGCAAACACTCGTTATCAATAACCTCCGTGGTCAGGTCAGACTGCAAACTGACGGTCAGTTGAAAACAGGTCGCGATATCGTTATCGGCGCTCTGTTGGGAGCTGAAGAGTTCGGTTTTGCAACTTCTGCGTTGATCGTATTGGGTTGTGTGATGATGCGTAAATGTCACCTGAATACCTGCCCTGTGGGTGTGGCTACTCAGGACGAAGAGTTGCGTAAACGTTTCGTGGGTAAATACGAATACCTCGTTAACTTCTTCAACTACCTGGCTGAAGAGGTACGTGAGCACCTGGCTGAAATGGGTTACACCAAACTGGATGACATCATTGGCCACACTGAACTGATCGAATTCAAACCGGATAACGCTAATCCGAAAGTACAGAAAATCGACTTGTCGAAACTGTTGTACACTCCGGCTGAAGCAAAAGAAAACGCAATCCGCAAAGTGAAAGATCAGATACACGAAATCCACGATATTCTTGACCGCGAACTGATCAAAGCATCTCAGTATGCAATCAACTCAGGCAAACCGGTACAACAAGACTTCCCGATTGTGAACGTTAACCGTTCTGTAGGGGTGATGTTGTCAGGTGAAGTGGCTAAAAAATATGGAAACGAAGGCTTGCCTGAAGATACTATCCGTTTCAACTTCAAAGGTTCTGCCGGACAAAGCTTCGGTGCGTTCCTGGCGAAAGGTGTTACCTTCCGTCTTGAAGGAGATGCGAATGACTACCTTGGTAAAGGTATCTCTGGTGGTAAAGTAATCGTTGTTCCTCCTGCAGGAAGCAAATTCGCTCCGGAAGAAAACATCATTGCAGGTAACACTATGCTTTATGGTGCTACAAGTGGTGAGGTTTACATCAACGGTCGCGTAGGTGAGCGTTTCTGTGTGCGTAACAGTGGTGCTACTGCTGTTGTGGAAGGTACAGGTGACCACTGTTGTGAGTACATGACCGGCGGTCGCACTGTTGTTCTTGGTACTGTAGGACGTAACTTCGCTGCCGGTATGAGTGGTGGTGTGGCTTACGTTTGGAATAAGGAAGGTAACTTCGACTTCTTCTGTAATATGGAAATGGTAGAGCTTACACTGGTAGAAGATATGTACGATGCAAAAGAGCTGAAAGGCTACATCGAAAGACATTTCGAATACACTCAGAGCCCGCTTGCAAAACGCATGTTGGAAAACTGGGATCAGTACCTCGGCCAGTTCATCAAAGTAACACCGATTGAATACAAAAAAGTGTTGGTTGAAGAAAAGGCAGAAGCTCTTAAAAAAAAAATCGCTGAAGTCGAGAGAGATTATTAATAAAGTAATGGACCTGACGGAATAAACCCCGTCAGGTTTAACTAAGAATATTATGGGAAATCCTAAAGCATTTTTATCAATATTACGCAAAGAAGCCGGATACCGTCCGATTTCTGAGAGAATCATGGACTACAGCGAGGTGGAGCAGACCCTGAACCTGGAAGATCGCAAACTTCAGGCTTCACGCTGTATGGACTGTGGTGTGCCCTTCTGTCACTGGGCATGTCCCGTAGCCAATCGTCAGCCCGAGTGGCAGGATCTGGCTTACAAAGGAAAATGGAAAGAAGCTTACGAAGCACTGGTTGCTACTGACGACTTTCCTGAATTCACCGGCCGTATCTGTCCTGCACCCTGTGAAAAAGCATGTGTGTTGAAATTGTCGGCTGACAGCCCTGTAACTATCCGCGAAAACGAAGCTTCTATCGTAGAAAAAGCTTTCGCAGAAGGCTATGTAAAAGCAAACGCTCCTAAAGTTCGCACAGGAAAGAAAGTAGCTGTAATCGGTGGAGGTCCTGCCGGTATGGCGGCTGCCAACCAACTGAACCAAAAAGGTCACACTGTAACTTTGTTCGAAAAGAACGAAACTATCGGTGGTCTGCTTCGTTTCGGTATTCCCGATTTCAAATTAAATAAGAAAATCATCGACCGTCGTCTGGCTTTGATGGCTGAAGAAGGTGTTGAATTCAAAACCGGCGTTCACGTAGGTAAAGATATCACCGGAAAAGAGATCATGGAGCAATTTGACGCAGTATGTTTATCTGTTGGTGCTGAACACCCCCGTGACCTTGCGATCAAAGGCCGTGAATTGAAAGGTGTTTACTTTGCATTGGAATTTTTGACTCAGCAAAACCGTGTGGTTGCAGGCAAAACTTTCTCTGACGAAGAGCGCATCAATGCAAAAGGCAAACACGTATTGGTAATCGGTGGTGGTGATACAGGTTCTGACTGTGTGGGTACTTCTGTACGTCACGGAGCAGCAAGTGTTACCCAGATCGAGATCATGCCTATGCCTCCTGCACACAACAACCCGGCTACTCCATGGCCTACTTACCCGATGGTATTGAAAACTTCTTCTTCTCACGAAGAGGGTTGTACCCGTCGTTGGAATATCGAAACTAAACAATTCATCGGAAAAGACGGTCAGTTGACTGAAGTCGAAATTGAAGAAGTAGAGTGGAGACAAGGCGAAACCGGAATGACTATCCACCGCACAGGTAACAAAGAAACATTGAAAGTTGATTTGGTATTCCTTGCAATGGGATTCGTTCACCCGGTACACGAAGGTTTGTTGACCGAACTTGGTGTTGATCTGGATGGCCGTAAAAACGTAGCTGTTGATGCTAAACAACAAAGCTCTGTAAGCAAGGTATTTGCCGCGGGTGATGCTTGTTTGGGTGCCAGCCTTGTGGTAAGAGCGATTGCTTCAGGTCGTAAAGCTGCTGAAGAAATCGATCAATTCCTTAAATAACATTCTTTTATATAGAACACAGACTATTCTGTAGCCAGTATTTCATTGATAATGCGTACTTTTGTAACGCAAAAAACGAGAGACTGAGACTCAGAAATAGTCTGTGTTCTCTTTTATATTTTCATATAAAACTTTATTCCTGAAAGATGTCCGATAGCATCAAACACGAATGTGGTATAGCCATGATCCGGCTATTGAAGCCACTTGAATACTACAAGGAGAAGTACGGGACTGAGTCCTACGGGTTGAACAAACTCTATCTGCTGATGGAGAAACAACACAACCGGGGCCAGGAAGGCGCAGGTGTGGCTTGTGTAAAACTGAATGCACAACCCGGTGAAGAGTATATCTTTCGGGAAAGACAGTTGGGCTCAAATGCTATTCACAATGCTTTCGAAAGTATTAACAAAGATATCGTTAATGCCCGGAACAATCACAACGTACCCTTTAAAGGTGAGCTTTACATGGGACACCTTCGTTACAGTACCACAGGTCGCTCAGGTATTTCCTACGTTCACCCGTTTCTTCGTCGTAACAACTGGAAAAGCCGTAACATTGCTCTCGCCGGTAACTTTAACCTGACTAACGTTGACGAAATCTTCAATTTTATCGTATCTCAGGGACAACATCCACGTCACAATGCCGACACATTTATCATTCTTGAATTAATTGGTTACCTGCTTGACCAGGAGGTTGAAAAACTGTATGAACAGTTTAAAGACCAGGCTGGCAATGGAGCAGATCTCAACCAATTGATCGAGGAACATCTGAATGTGGAAAACATCATTCGTGAAGCAAGTCGTATGTGGGATGGTGGTTATGTTATGTGCGGTTTGATTGGCTGCGGTGATATGTTTGCTTTCCGCGATCCATGGGGCATTCGCCCGGCATTTTACTATCAGGATGATGAAGTGGTCGTAGTTGCCTCTGAGCGTCCGGTGATACAGACCGTAATGAATGTTCAGTTTGAAGACGTTAATGAACTTCTCCCCGGACAGAGTATCGTGGTGAAACAAAACGGCTCGGTTAAACTGACTCAGATTCATGAACCTAAAAATGTTTCTCCCTGCTCATTCGAACGCATCTATTTTTCTCGCGGAAGTGACAAAGATATTTATAACGAACGTAAGGAACTGGGTAACTTATTGGTTGAGCCGGTGTTGAAGGCTATTGACTACGATCTGGACAATACTGTATTTTCTTTCATTCCTAATACTGCTGAGGTTGCATTCTACGGTTTGGTAGGTGGTATGATGAATTACTATAACCAGAAGAAAGTCCGTATGATCCGTGAGCGAAACGGAAATATTACCGATGATGAACTTCAGTCTATTATCGAGAAACGGATCCGTTTTGAGAAGGTGGCGATCAAAGATATCAAACTGCGTACCTTCATTGCTGAAGACGGTAACCGGAATGACCTTGCGACTCATGTTTACGACATTACCTACGGATCAATCCGTCCGGGTATTGACAACCTCGTAGTGATTGATGACAGTATCGTGCGCGGTACGACTTTGAAACAAAGTATCATCAAAATCCTTGACCGTCTGCACCCGAAAAAGATCGTGATTGTTTCTTCATCACCTCAAATCCGTTTCCCGGACTGTTATGGTATTGATATGTCGCGTATGAACGAGTTTATTGCGTTCAAGGCCGCTATTGAACTTTTGAAGGATGATGGTAAAGAGAGTCTGATTCAGGACGTATATGCTAAATCCAAAGCACAGGAGGGCCTTCCTAAGGAGCAGGTGCAGAACTTTGTGAACGAGATCTATAGCAACTATACCGATGAACAGGTTTCTGCAAAAATAGCAGATATATTGACTCCTAAGGGTACCAAAGCCGAAGTAGAGATTGTATATCAGTCTATCGGGGCATTGCATAAAGCTTGTCCGAACAATAAAGGTGACTGGTACTTCTCCGGAAATTACCCGACTCCGGGGGGAACCCGTCTCGTGAACCAGGCTTTCATCAACTATGTTGAAGGAAGTGACAAACGTTTTGTGGAATAAGATTCATTTGCACAGATATATAGAAAACCCCAATCAACTTAACTGCTGGTTGGGTTTTTTTTATTCCCATAGGAATACTTTGATTCTTAGAGAATTATGTGTACTGGAAATAAAACCGTAATTTTGTAAGCGTTTGTCAATTGCAGTATTAGTCGAATAATTAAATTGTAGGAAAAGTGAAAAAGTTTAGTATTAAGCTATTTGTAGCCTTGATGGCTGTGATAGCTGTATCTTGTAAAACGACTCAGATTGAAAAACCAAAAGAGTCGTATCTGCCCTCGAATATCTCACCGGCCATGTCGGAATTCCCATTGCAGGTGGAACTGGATGTAAAGAAGCTTGAAGCCGCTGTCAACAAAAAAATGAACGGGCTCATCTTTGAAGGATCAAATCTGGCAGATAAGGATCTGACAGTGAAGGTGTGGAAAGCGCAACCTTTTACATTTACCATAAACAATAATGTGATCGAATATCGGGTACCTCTTAAAGTATGGACAAAGTTTGCCTGGAAGGTACAGAAGCTGGGTATCACTCTTTCTGATCAGTATGAGGCAAACGGAGCTATAGCACTGACTTATAGAACTGCCATTACGTTGGATAAGAACTGGAAACTGGTTGCTAAAACCGCATCGTCGGGTTATCAGTGGTTGGAGCAGCCTAAATTGAATGTGGTAGGAGTAAATGTGCCGGTAACTCCTGTTGCTAATCTGGCTTTGAGTAAATGTGATAAGCTGATTAACGAACAAATAGACAAAGCTTTGATAGAAGCTATCGATCTGAAAAAATATGTGTCACAGGCCTGGACTGAAGTGCAAAAACCAATGCAGATCAGTCCTGAAAATCAGTTGTGGTTGAAGATTCTCCCGAAAGATGTATTTGTATCACCTTTCACTACGGTTGGAAACAAGTTAAACTTATCTGTCGCTTTGTATTCTCAGATAGAATCGGTGATGGGTGCTCAACCTTCGGTTTCAGCTAAAAGCGTTTTACCTGAGTTCAAGTATGTAAACCGTCCTCCTCAGCAATTTACCCTGAATCTGGCTGCTGATATCACTTTTGACAGAATTGCCGAGATGGCTAAAAAACAGCTTGTAGACCAATCTTTTGAACAAGCTGGGAAAAAGGTTACGATCAAAGATTTATCGATTTATGGAAGTGAAGGGAAAGCCATATTTGTAGCAGACCTGATTGGTTCTATGAAAGGAAAGGTCTATTTTACCGGGAACCTGACTTTCAATAAAGAGAAAAATGCAATCGAGATCACTGAGCCTGAGTTTGATCTTAAAACGAAGAATGTTTTGGCTAAATCGGCAAACTGGTTACTCCATGGTATGATCTTGAAAAAAATTACACCATACCTAACCTATCCGGTTACAGACCAACTGGAAAAATTAAGAATGGATACTAACAAAATGTTGGCTAACTATCCGATCTATCAGGGGGTAAATCTTCAGGGTAAGATGAATAGCTTAAGTGTAACTGATCTTTCATTGGTTCCCGGGGCGGTGCGTTTGAAAGCGGCAGTAAAAGGAAATGTCGGAGTAAAAGTGGCTGATTTGAAATTGTAACAGACACCAAACCTATATAAAAAGAAAGAGCAGGCCGGTTTTCCGGCCTGCTCTTTTTGCTTATCTTTCATAAATGAATTCTCAGACTTCTACCACAAAGACTTGATAACTATTTTATGCAGACTAAGCGAAATATCTGTTAAGTTCTGTTGGGGAATATTATTTATAAAGTGCGCCATAGATTTGGCAAGCCCGGTAATCAGAGCCTTCAGAATCCATGCCGAATGAAGCCCATGCACTTGGACGGAATATCTGCTCATCATCCACATTGTGCATACATACAGGGATGCGTAACATAGAAGCCAAAGTAATCAAATCTGCACCAATATGTCCGTAGCTGAATGCACCGTGGTTTGCCCCCCAGTTATTCATTACCGAATATACATCGCGGAAAGCACCTTTACCGGTCAGACGAGGAGAAAACCATGTTGTCGGCCAGGTTTTATCCGTACGCTCATTCAGGACTTTGTGTACGTCTTCAGGGATTTCTACAGTCCAACCTTCAGCCAGCTGTAATACAGGGCCAAGACCTTTTACCAGGTTTACGCGGGCCATTGTTACAGGCATACCACCTTTTGAGAGGAAGTTTGAAGAGAAACCACCTCCACGGAAATATCCCCGGGCTGCCGGATACCAGGTCGTAGCTTTCATACATTTATCCGCTTCTTCTTTGGTAATTTCCCAGAAAGGTTTCATGGCAGGTTGGCCATCCCGGGTTTGTTCTCCGGTACCATCGAGTGCTGCTGAACCTGAGTTGATCAGGTGGATCAGTCCGTTTGCCGCAAGTCCTTCCAGCTTTTTACCTGTAACACGCTCTACAGCTTCAGAACTCCAGTAGGTGCGAACATCAGCAAAAACCTGAGCCGTATTAGTCAGCAGTTTGCCAAACAACATGGCAACGCCGTTTAATGCATCATTTTCAGTAGCTACAACGAAAGCCTCACGGATACCGTTCCAGTCAAATGATGAGTTTAGGATTGCTTCAGAGAAGTCACCATTTGGTTTAAAGTCTGTCCACTGGCGTTGTCCCTGGAATCCGGATGCAATGGCATTGTGTCCTAATGCTTCTTCCGCAAAACCAAGTTCTTTTAGTTTGGGATTACCGATCATCAGATCACGGATGATAAGGGTCATTTTTACTACAAATTCCCAGTCTGCATCCAGTTCGGCACGGGTTTTGAGTTTATCTGCATCGTTAAAGTCTTCGCCTTCGTTTGCTTTGCAGTTCTTCTCAGTCCATTCCATTGCTTTCTTAAACTCTTCCGGGTCAAAGATATTTTGCTCGGTACGGCGTATTAATTCGCTCATATCCACGTATTCGTTACGCATACCTAAATAGCTCTGGAAGAAATCGGCATCCACGATAGAGCCTGCAATGCCCATTGAAACGGAACCGATTGAAAGATATGATTTACCACGCAAGGTTGATACTGCAAGTCCGGCTTTGATGAAGCGAAGGATTTTCTCCTTTACATCGGCCGGGATAGATGTGTCGCTATTGTCCTGTACATCTTTACCATAAATGCCAAAAGCAGGTAAGCCTTTTTGTGTATGTCCGGCCAATGCTGCGGCAAGATATACGGCTCCCGGACGCTCTGTTCCGTTGAAACCCCAGATTGCTTTAGGCATTTGAGGATCGTAATCAATTGTCTCGCTTCCGTAGCACCAGCATGGTGTAACAGAAAGAACAACACCTACGCCTTCGCGTTTGAATTTTTCGGCACAAGCGGCAGCTTCGTCTACACGGCCTATGGTTGAGTCGGCAATTACACACTGAACAGGTGTTCCGTCACTGTATCTGAGTGAAGAGCTAATCAGTTCAGCAGCACTCTTTGCCATATTCATAGTCTGAACTTCAAGTGATTCGCGCACTCCTCCCTGGCGAGCGTCAATGATGGGACGGATTCCCACTTTAGGATTTTCTCCCTGATATCTTCCTGTTTTCATCGTGATCTCAAATTGGTTGTTTAGATATTTTATTTGGTCAATTGTTATTCTGTTTGATGTGCCGAGCTGTGCTGAATGATGCCCAAAAAAAGGATTATATGGATCCTCTGATAGTTAATTCTGTCGGCAGGAATTCCTGTACCTTTTGTTTGGTTTTTATGTATTCAGCGGCTTTTTTACCCATCAATCCAAAATCAATGGATATAGATGTAATGCCATTTTTTATCACCTCCAGTACCGGCGTTTCGTTATAGGCTATAATTCCGATGTTTTCTCCAATGGTTAATCCGGAACCTTCTGCTTCTTTGATTACTTTTACCAGATCTTCAGTCAGAATGCAGAGGTAAGCTGTGTCTGATTCAATACCTTTCCACTCGGATTGATGCCTGATCACTTCGTTCCCGAAGCCTTTTTCTTCGCAGTAACGAAGGAAATACTCGATCGAGTTTTGTGGATGGCAAAGTTCTTCCGGGAAGATATAAACAAGTTTACGATATTTTGAAAGCTTCTCAAGTCCTGAAACCAGGCAGTTGTAGAATGACTCGCCAAAATCCTGACACAAATAGGATAGTTCTCCTTTGTCAAAATTTCCAAAGTCAAGTAGTAACAATTTGGGTGTTGGAATCGCTTTCAGACATTCAGCCAATTCTTCGTTAGAGAAATTCATCACAACATACATACTGTATTTGCCAAGACTTTCTCTGACAATTGTTTCAAATAAGTGTTCGTTGTATTGATGAAATAACAGATCTACCTTGTAATTTGCAGGTAAATTGGATATTAGCTGATTGTAAAGATTTTGTTTGAATGCTGAATAGGTGTCGAGTAGGAGTAAAACGTGATTAACTTCTCCCGTGACGAAATATCCTTTAGTAGGTGTAGAGTCAACCAGATTCCGGCGCTTGAGTTCGTTAAATGCTTTAAAAACGGTGTCGCGTGATACTTTATAGCGACGGCTCATTTCGTTTATCGACGGCAAATTATCCCCTTCTTTTAGCTCTTCCTTCATGATAGCAGTTGCGATGCCATCAGCGATGGATTTTATTTTTGATGTGGAATGGGAGAATTTGATTTTCATTAGATTGGCTGTGCTGATCTGTTATGCAAATATAAAGCCGTGGAAGAGTATAAAAAAAGAATGGTATATGTTGTAGAGCAGTTTTAGTAAAAAATAGTAGTTGAGAGCCTGTGAAAACTGTTCAATGCAAAAATATAAAAAAATCCCGCAGTTCGAAACTGAACTGCGGGATCTGATTTTGAAATATATGAGGATATTTCGTTGGATACGGATACAATTAGTGAGAAATGATCACTTTCTCATCACTGTCGAATAACGGTCCTGACGGTTTGGAGCCAATAAATGCATAATACATCACATAGAGATAACCGATCAGTGGAACGATCATAGCCAATGCCATGCTGTGGGTTTTATCGGCAATCAGTCCCATAATCGGAGTCCAGACCGCACCACCGATAATGGCCATGATAATCATGGAACCCCCGATTTTTGTATTCGGTCCAAGACCTTTTACACCAAATGCGAAAATTGTCGGGAACATCAGTGACATAAAGAAGCTGGTCAATACAATTGAATATCCTCCAATCATACCTGGCAAGACGATTGCCATAGAAACGAGGATTACGTTGATAATGGTATAAATTCCCATGAGTTTATGTGGATTGACCTTTCTCATTAAAGCAGTTGCCACAAAACGTCCGATACCAAATACCAATAAAGAGATGAGCAGAAAAGCACCGGCTTCTTTCTCTGATTTGGCCATGTAATCTTTAATATACGGAATCATGAAGCTCCAGGTTCCTACCTGTGCGCCCACATAGAAAAACTGGGCAACAACACCTTTCACAAAGTGCGGATACTGGAATAGTTTGGAAAAATGTCCGTGTCCGCTCGGCTTTTCTGTGTCCAATTTGTCATGCGTTCCGGTTTCTGTTTCGGCAGGGAATTTCACTTTCCAAATCAGGAAAGCCATCACCAGAATGACAGTACCAATCACCATATAAGGAGGAATCACCCGCATAATCTCACCGTGCAGGTATTCCTGATATTGACCGGCTGCTTTCAGTGCTTCCACCTGTGCATCGGAGTGCTCAACTCCTGAGAAAATAAAGACATTGCCGATCAACACTCCACTCATTGCTCCCAACGGATTGAATGCCTGGGAGAAGTTCAGTCGCTGAGCTGAAGTGTCGGGGTCGCCAAGTACCGAGATAAATGAGTTTGCTCCGGTTTCCAGGAAAGCCAGACCACTGGCAATGACGAACAGTGCTGTCAGGAACAGGCCATACGTTCCGGTCATCGCTGCGGGATAAAACATATAACTCCCTGCGGCAAACAGCAGCAAACCGATAATCATTCCCGTCTTGTAGTTGTAACGGTCCATGATGTAAGCGGCAGGCATAGCCAACAGGAAATATCCCATATAGAAAGCCGATTGCACCAAACCAGCCTGAAGACGATTCAGTTCAAACGACTTCATAAACTGCGGAATCAGGATATCATTGAGATTGTTGGGCACAGCCCAAAGGTAGAAAAGAGCCGTTACCAGAATAAACGGCAGCAGGTTTTCCCTGCTTACAATTTGGTGTTTTGACATGTTTCAGATATAAAAAGGTAAATGATTCAAAGAAATGTTTCTGAAACAAAATAAAGGAATTAAACGCAAAGTCGCACACATAACATTCAAATTTATTGATTCTAAGTTCTGTTTACGACTTTGCGTTAGCTTATATGTTTCAGAGTTAATTCCGATTAAAACTCAACCAATACGCGGAATACTTTGCCCGGTTCGGCAGCCCAGGCTTCCATGGCATCTTTCGCTGCTTCAGCTTTTGCTACGGCAGAGATGAAACGGGTAATGTCGTTTTTCGTATTGCGGAAATAGTTGATTACCGCTCTGAAGTCAGACGGCATCGCGTTACGAGACCCCATAATGTTCAATTCTTTCTGCACGAAATACTTGGTTTGGAAAGCCACTTCGCTTTTGGCATAACCGATGCAAACAACGCGGCCTGTAAATGCCACTTCATCGATAGCCATCACGTAAGTGGGAGGAGCTCCTACCGCTTCCACCACTACATCAGCACCAAAGCCTCCGGTATATTCGCGCATCTTGTCATGCACGTTCTCGCTTTTGCTGTTGATGGTATATTTAGCGCCATACTCTTTGGCTAAAGCAAGCTTTTCGTCGTCAATATCCACTGCGATTACGGTAGCACCACGCAATGAAGCGCGAACAATCGCTCCCATACCGATCATACCGCAACCGATTACCATTACGTTGTCAAGGTCGGTCACCTGAGCACGGTCAACCGCATGGAAGCCCACACTCATCGGCTCAATCAGGGCGCAATCACGTGGAGAGATACCTTCTGCCGGAATTACTTTACCCCATGGCAAAGCCAGATATTCGAGCATTGCTCCATCACGCTGCACCCCGAAAGTCTGGTTAAACTCACACGCGTTTACACGGCCATTGCGGCACGACGCACATTTACCGCAGTTGGTATATGGATTCAGCGTTACGCTCATGCCTACCTCAAAACCGGCAGGTACGTTTTCGCCAATTTCGGCAATTACCGCTCCTACTTCGTGACCGGGAACAATCGGCAATTTCACCATCGGATTTTTACCCAGAAAGGTATTCAGGTCAGAACCACAGAAGCCGACATATTTGATTTGCAATAAAACTTCATCGCTTTTGATTTGAGGTTTGGCAACCTCTACGACACACATTTCCGAGGGTGCCGGTATTTGAACTGCTTTCATTTGATTTAAATGTTTGTTTGTTGAAGGCTTATTTCCTGAAGGAAATACTGTTTGTTGATTTATTCCACCATCGAAAGGATGTAGGGTAATTCCGGCAGGTTGCTGAAGCCATAGAAAGCCTCTGCATTCCGGCCCAGGAATTTAGCCTTTTCATCTTCCGTCAGAAGGTTTGATTTTTGTACAAAGTTATACGACATACGATAGGTAATGACCGACATGGTACGCGGATAGTCCGAGCCCCACATCAGCTTCTCCATACCCACCAGTTCTGCCGCCTCTTTGATGGCCCATACAGCTCCGTTGTACGGATAGAACTCCGGATGGAACAGCCAGGTGATTCCGCCCGACTCAATCATCACGTTTTTGTGGCGGGCAAGCTTCACCTGCTCCTGCCAGTCGGCACGGGTCACCATGGCAAAGTGACCGATGGCGATTTTCAGATTCGGACATTCGGCGATTACCTCTTCCATCTCTTTCACCTGTTCGGCGCCGTCGGCGAGGTCAATGGAAAGAATCATTCCCTTTTCTTCCATGAATTTGAAAGTCTTCATCATCTCGTCGCAGGTGAGATATACACGTCCCTCTGGCAACAGGAGTCGCTGTGCTGGGACTTTCACCGCACGGAAGCCTTTTTTATGAAGCGTTTTTACCGTCTCGAAGTAGCCGGGTTTGCGAAACTCCGCTAACCCACACACCAAAAAGCGATGCGGATATTTCGCAGCCACTTCCAGCAGATAGTCATTCTGATTTCCGTCGATATACTCCTGGGTAATGACTGCCCCGGAAACCTGCGCATAGTCCATATTGGCCAGAAAGATTTCGGCGGTGTTGGCTCCATCTAGCATATAGGGCGGCATCATCTGACGGACTTCCCCCAGAAAGATACTTTTACCGCCGGTTAGGGTGCGGATTTCCTTGCCATCCACCACGGCATCCTGCTTTAGCCACAAGTGGGCGTGCGCGTCAATTATTTTGTAATCCATATCTTGAATATTTCAGGCAAATGCCTTTGGACAAGAATAAATTTCGAAATGTTGTTATTAAGAGTTCTCCCAGGTTTCACGGAAGTACGGTCCGATAATATCGCGCACTTCCAGTACCAGTTGTTCATTGAGCGGTTCATCGCACCATTGAATGTTTTTCAGGACATTCTGAGGATTGGCAGTACTGAAAAGAGTTGAAGAGATTCTCGGATTGCTCACCGAATATTTCACAGCCAGCTGCTCGATAGACATGCCTTTTGATTTCACGTGCTGAACGGCTTTCTCGCAAACCGATTTCAACTCAGGAGTTGCCGGGTGCCATGCCGGAGCGCCACGTTCGGTCAACATTCCCATTGAAAGTGGAGATGCATTAATCACACCCACCTCATTGGCTTCGAAGAAGTCAAGGTAATCCACTAAAGCATCGTCATTGAGACAGTAGTGACAGAAAGAAAGGATGCTTTCTACCACACCTTTTTCCGTATTTTCCACTACATATTTCAATAATTCCAGCGGAAGACCTGTAATACCCACATGGCCTACCACTCCTTTTGCTTTGAGTTCGTGAAGAGCGGGAAGTGTCTCGTTGATTACCTGATTCACGTCGCTAAACTCTACATCGTGAACATTGATCAGGTCGATGAACCCGATATTCAGGCGTTCCAAGCTTTCGTAAACACTTTCGGTAGCCTTTTTAGCCGAATAGTCCCAGCAGTTTACACCATTCTCGCCGTAGCGGCCCACTTTGGTGGACAGGATGTATTTGGAGCGGTCTATCTCTTTCAGGGCTTTACCCAATACGGTTTCCGCTTTGTAGTGCCCATAGTAAGGCGATACATCAATGAAGTTCAGGCCATTGTCAACAGCTGTATGTACAGCTTCTATACCTTCACTCTCTTTGATAGAATGAAACACGCCACCCAGCGATGACGCACCAAAACTCAGGGCTGAAATTTTCAGACCCGTCTTTCCGATTTCACGATATTCCATAAATTTTATTTGGGATTTTCTGATTTATGAGTGTAAAAGTAAACCGGATTTTAGCTTTTTATATCTGAGTATATAGGTTTTCTTAGTGCAAAGCTTTGCGGAGTGATTGCCTGATTATTGTCATTTTCCGTTCAGGCAGCTTTATCGTATGGGGCTGTCTGGCATATCCTTAGTTTTGCTATTTATGGGGTAACTCTTTTTTGTATCTTTGTGCAAGCAAATCAGACCCTGTAATCGCTACGGTATAACCCATGACTCACAAACGTATTTCCCTGAAAGATATAGCCCGCGAGTTGGGCCTCTCGATTTCTACGGTATCCCGGGCACTTAACGGGCATCCTGAGATTAGCAGGGCTGTGGTGGAAAGGGTCAAAGCTTTGGCTGAACAATGGAATTATTCCCCCAATCCGTTTGCGATGGGATTGCTGCGTGCCAATACCAAAATACTGGGCGTGATTGTGCCTGACCTGGTTACCCATTTCTACTCTTCCATCATCAGTGGAATTGAACATGTAGCCCGTGAAAATGGTTATTACATCCTGATCACAACCTCCAATGAATCTTTCCAGAAAGAAAAAGAAGCTGTTGAAAACTTGTTGAAAACCCGTGTGGAAGGAATCATCGCCTGTTTATCCCAGGAGACTGTCAGCTTTGATCATTTCTGTAAACCCGCTGAGTATGATATACCTGTGGTTTTTTTTGACCGTGTTTGTCTCGCGGATAAGTTTTCAACAATTGTGGCTGATAACCGCAAATCGGCTTATATGCTTACGGAGCATTTTATTCAGAATAAAAGTCGCCGGGTGGCCTATCTTGGAGGACCGGCATACCTCAATATTTGCCGCGAACGCAAGAACGGTTATCTGGGTGCCTTAGCCAAAAATAATATCCCGATCGATAAAAGCCTGATCCTTGAAGGAGAGCTGTCATTTGAGTTTGGCGTAGAATCCATGCAGAAACTTCTTGATCTGCCCCAACCACCCGATGCTGTTTTTTGTATGAATGATACCCTTTCGTTTGCAGTGGTCAGGGAGATAAAACGCAGGGGGCTGCGTATTCCTCAGGATATTGTGGTCGGGGGCTTTTCCGATGAGTTTCATTCTACGTTCCTCGATCCTTCGCTTACCGCTATTTCCCACCCGACTTTCGATATCGGTTGCCGTGCCTGTGAATTGATGTTCGCCCATCTTCGTGGGGATAAAACCATTCGTCAGATAACTGTCGGGTGTTCTCTTCAGGTGCGGGAATCTTCCGTACGCTAATCCCCTCACTTATTTACCGTTGGGTGAAATCATTTTTTGAATTATCTTTGTAGCCAAATTAGCGTCCGCGCGGCATAGATTGAGTAAATCAGCTGTTCTGCAGGTGTTTGTAAAAAAATAATATTGATATATGAAATATCAGATAAATGCTCCGCAGAATGTTTGCGGAGAGATAAAATTGCCAGCTTCCAAAAGTATTAGTAACCGGGTTTTGATTATCAATGCACTGAGTTATAGTGAACATGCCGTGAGTAATGTGGCAGATTGCGACGATACCAACGTAATGCTTAAAGCTCTCGAGTCGGATGATTGCAACTTCGATATTGGTGCTGCTGGTACTTCGATGCGTTTCCTTACCGCTTTTCTTTCTAAGATAGTAGGGGAGTGGACAATTACAGGAACTGAACGGATGAAAAACCGTCCTATCCGAATCCTGGTTGATGCGTTAAACAAGATGGGCGCAAAAATCGAATACATAGAGAAAGATGGATATCCCCCCTTGCGTATTTTCGGAAGTGCATTGCAGGGAGGCGATTTGTCATTGGATGGCAGCGTAAGTTCGCAATATATTTCTGCCCTACTGATGGTGGCACCTACTATGGAAAACGGATTGAATCTGACTCTTGAAGGAAATATTATTTCCAAACCCTATATCAACCTGACTCTGCGTTTGCTCGAAGAGTTTGGCATTCAATCATCATGGGTGGGTAATACAATTAAAATCAAGCCGCAGGAGTTTAAGCCGAAGCCCTTTACTGTTGAGTCAGACTGGTCGGCTGCGTCATACTGGTATCAAATGGCTGCGTTGAGTCCTAATTTTGATCTGGAGTTGCTGGGCTTGTATAAAAACAGCTATCAGGGCGATTCTAAAGTGTCCGAATTGTTTAATAAACTTGGGATTGTTACCAAATATACAGACAAAGGCGTACGACTTTTAAAAGGTAATTATGTGACCGATAAACTGGTTTATAACTTTGTTGATCAACCGGATCTGGCCCAGACATTTGTTGTTACCTGCTGTCTGATGGGGATTCCTTTCTACTTCAGCGGATTGCAAAGTCTTAAAATCAAAGAAACAGACCGTATTCTCGCATTGAAAAATGAGATGAAGAAGTTGGGATACCTGATTACCGATAAAAAAGATTCTATTCTTGAATGGAATGGAGAGCGTTGCGAACCGGAGGTTGATCCTGAGATTGCAACATACGAAGATCACCGTATGGCTATGGCTTTTGCGCCCGCTGCCCTGAAGATCGGGCAGATTACAATTGCAGAGCCGCAGGTGGTTACAAAATCATATCCGCAATACTGGGAGCATCTGGTTTCTGTGGGATTTGGAATTGAATAAGTCTGAACATAACTTGATTAATAGCCTTCGGGATAATTCCCCGGAGGCTTTTTTATGCCTTAAAGTGAAATAAGTCTTTATATAAGAACCACTCACAACTTTTCCTGTTAAGGAAAATTACAGTCGTGTGCGCTTTCGGCAGGGACAAAATATTTTACCTTTGCAACTCTCAAAAAACAGAATCAAAATGGATCTTTTTAATTATACCCGCCGGCAAACATCTGAAGTAAAGATTGGCAATACGCCTATGGGCGGTTCAAATCCCATCCGCATACAATCGATGGCAAATACATCTACCATGGATACGGAAGGTAGTGTTGCCCAGGCTGTACGAATCATTGATAAAGGAGCCGATTATCTGCGTTTTACCACACAAGGTGTCCGGGAAGTAGAGAATCTGGCGGAAATACGTCGTCAAATACAGGGGAAAGGATATACCACCCCACTGGTGGCAGATGTGCATTTCAACGCTAAAGTGGCGGAAGCAGCTGCTGCCGTTGTCGAAAAAGTCCGCATTAACCCCGGTAATTTTGTTGATACGGCGCGTACATTCAAACAACTTGAGTTTACCAATGAGGAGTATGCTCAGGAACTGGAAAAAATCCGACAGAAGCTGATCCCACTACTGGATCTCTGTAAGGCTAATAATACCGCACTCCGGATAGGCGTGAACCATGGATCCCTTTCCGACCGTATCATGAGTCGTTATGGAGATACTCCTGAAGGAATGGTCGAGTCTTGTCTGGAGTTTCTCCGCATTTGCATAAGTCAGGAGTTTCATAATCTGGTTATCTCGATCAAAGCCTCCAATACCGTGGTGATGGTGCGTACAGTTCGCCTGATGGTGGCTGCTATGGAGAAAGAAGGAATGGCCTTCCCGTTGCATCTTGGGGTAACGGAAGCAGGTGACGGTGAAGACGGCCGTGTTAAATCGGCATTAGGTATCGGTGCATTATTGGCCGATGGTTATGGCGATACCATCCGTGTTTCATTGAGTGAAGCTCCCGAAAACGAGATCCCGGTTGCCCGGAAGCTGGTTGATTATATTTCTGAACGTACAGGGCATACCGCAATAAAAGCGGCCGTTGCCCCCGGTTTCAACTATTTTGCCCCGTCCCGTCGCAAATCGATCGGTGTAAAAGGAATTGGGGGATCACATGTTCCGGTGGTTGTAGGACTGGCCGATTCACCGGTGGAACCCTTCCCTGATTTTCTGATTGCGGGAGAGGGCCTGATTGGCCGTAACGGATCGGTAATGCCCTTTATCCAGGCTAATGATATGGCCGGTGTTAAGGATATCGGACCTTCGGTAATGTGTCTGTCCTATGCTGAACTTTCTGACGAGGTCGTGGAGATCTTAAGAAATAACCCGGCAGTAGTGGTCCTGTTGTTGACCAACCATCAGAATGGGGTGGGAGAGCAACGTGCATTCTTCCATAAGCTTATACTCAATGAGGTATCGAATCCGGTAATTATCAACCGGGACTATCATGAGGATCAGGCAGAGGATCTGATGCTGAAAGCAGCTGCCGATTTCGGTCCGCTCTTGCTGGATGGTTTGGGCGACGGTATTCTGTTGACCAACGGAGGCGAAGTGCCGGTTCTGCAAATAAACAATCTGATGTTTGGGATCCTTCAGGCTGCACGCCTGCGGGTGAGTAAAACCGAGTTTATCTCTTGTCCCGGATGCGGTCGCACGCTTTTTGATCTGGAATCAACAATTGCCCGGGTTAAGGCAGCAACTTCTCACCTCAAAGGGTTGAAGATCGGTATTATGGGCTGTATCGTAAATGGTCCCGGTGAGATGGCAGATGCCGATTATGGCTATGTTGGGGCAGGCCGGGGCAAAATCAGCCTTTACAAACAAAAAGAGTGTATTGAGAAAAATATTCCTGAAACAGAAGCTGTCGAAAAACTGATCGAACTGATCAGACAAAATGGCGACTGGAAAGAAAAAGAGTAATGGAAAACTTTGATAATCGGGCTCATGCTTTTGAAACCGAAAGTATTGGCCGGTTGCTTTATAAATATTCAATTCCGGCGATTGTCGGAATCATGGTCAATGCGATCTACAACATTGTGGATCGTATTTTTATCGGTCAGGGTGTCGGCTCCCTGGCTATATCGGGACTGGCGATTACTTTTCCGATTGTAATCCTGCAGGCGGCCTTTGGCATGCTGATTGGTATTGGGGCATCCACACGCATTTCCATTGCTTTAGGGCAAAAGGATAAAGAGAAAGCCGAGCGTATACTGGGCACAAGCATCATTCTGTCCGTTTTCTTTTCCCTGCTGTTTATTACAGGTATGTCTTTTTGGCTGGATGATATTTTGAGGTTGTTTGGCGGTACGGAAAATACGATACCTTTTGCCCGGGAATATATGCAGATACTGATTCCCGGAAGTCTTTTTTCCACGCTTACCTATAGCTTCAATAACATGATGCGCTCGTCAGGTTATCCGACTAAGGCAATGGTGGTCATGCTGATTGGGGCTGTTTTGAATACCATACTTGCACCGCTGTTTATTTTCGTATTTCATTGGGGAATACGGGGGGCTGCTATAGCAACGGTGATCTCGATGTTTACCACCTCGATAGTCGTCATGCATCACTATTTCAGTCGAAGCAGTTATATCCGCTTTCACAGGAGAAATATAAAGCCCGATTTCGATATTGCCAAACATATCATTTCCATCGGAATGTCACCGTTCCTGATGAATGTGGCTTCCTGTATGGTAAATGTTTTACTGAATAATGCATTGCTCAGGCACGGCGGAGAGCTGGCTATTGGTGCAAATGGCGTGATTAATAGCCTGGCCGTATTGGTGGTAATGTGTGTGATTGGTTTCTGTCAGGGAATGCAACCTATCATTGGTTATAACTTTGGGGCACATAACGGGTTAAGAATGAAACAAACCTTGTTTATGACCATCCGTGTATCCTCATTGGTTACTTTGATCGGATTTGCATTGGCGATGTTGCTGCCGCGCCAGATCGCTTTAGCATTTACGACTGATGCGAAACTGATTGATTTATCGGTGCTTGGGTTGCGTACCACCTTGCTGCTAATGCCCATTATTGGTTTCCAGATTGTGACATCCAGCTTTTTTCAGTCGATTGGGATGGTAAAGGTTTCCATCTTCCTGAGCCTTTCGCGTCAGGTCTTGTTCCTGATTCCGATGATCCTGTTCCTTCCCAATTATTTCGGATTAAGAGGGGTGTGGATGGCAACACCTTGTGCCGATCTTATTTCAGCAATTTTTACCCTGGTTATTCTCTATCACAACCGAAAACTGTTTGTTTCTCCGGTTGCACGATAGTCAAATACAGACGCCGCGGGTTCCGTGATTATCTGTTCGATGATTCCAAATACAAGCAAGCCTCCCGATCAAAACGGGAGGCTTGCTTGTTTATAGCTCTCTGTAGTCAGCGCTATTATATAGTTGGTCTCTGTTACTCCGCAGTACTGTTCTTCAGCTCTTCTCCCAATATTTCTGCTGCTTCAGCTACAAAACGGGCACAAGGACGTTTGGCATAATACTCAGCATTCCGGTCCGAAGGTGTGGGGATATCCTTTTGGCGTTTGATATCCAGTAATTCCCGGCAAATGATGGAACCAAATTTCGTGCGGAAGGGTTCTGAGATGCGTTGTACTGCTGCATAGTTTTCAGCCTTGGCAACTTTGTCATCCGGATCATCTGCCGGATACCGCAGCCCGACTGCCATGAATGCACCGCTTAATGCACCGCATACCTCACGCAGTCGTCCCATACCTCCACCGAAAGGTGCCGATACGATCTTAGCCGTTTTATCGTCCAGTTCAAACAGGTCGGAGTAAGCCAGCAGGACCGACTGTGCGCAGTTGTATCCGGCTGTAAAATTATCCAGGGCGCGTTGTTTACGTTCTTCAATATCAATATTCATAGAGGTGCTTTTTAATGTAAAAAGAGGATGTTCCGGTAATTGGAACATCCTCTGAATTTATGTGTGAGATTAAATCTTTCGATTATTTCACCAGTTTCAGGAAGTCTGCGTTTTTAGCAAATTTCGCGAACTCGATATCGGTGATAGCTTTCTGAGCCATACCGCTGTTTTTAGAGATAGCATCTTTCAGGTTATTCAATACCATGCTTTCGTTGTTGGTGCGGGCACCTACGATAGCCATCAGGTAGCTGGTAGTTGCGTCAGGAGTAGCGACAGCAGCCAAAGTAGATTTTGCTTTGTTGTAGTCTTTTACTAAGATCTGAGCCACCGCAGCGTTGTTGCTTTTAGCATCGCCGAATGCGCTCACAGCTTTAGCATATTCACCTTTTTTCAGGTAAAGAGTACCCAGAGCTTCGCCCAAAGTGCTTGCGCCTGCAGCTTTACCAAACAGTTGCTCAGCGTTTGCAGTCTCTTTTTTGCTCAATGAGATCAAACCAAGGTTCATAGATACTTCAGGAGCTGAAGCTGAAATTGCTTTTGCTTTGTTGAATAAAGTTCCGGCATCAGCCAGTTTGCCTTGCTGATAGTAAACAACACCTAAGTTGTTGAATCCGCGGAAGTCAGAAGGATAGATTTCAGTAGCGCTTTTGTAGATAGCAGCTTTGTCGGCACCTGCGATAGTTGCTGCATAAAGCAATTCCTCTACGTTCAATGCTTTAGGATCTTCTTTAGCCAGTTTAGCGATCTCTTCGTCTGATTTACCAATAATTTCATAGCTGGCAGTCAGGCGTGAACGACGCAACTGAGGCAGGATTTCGTCTGCAATAGTAGAGAATGCAACAGAGATATTTTTGATTTGTTTTTCTCTTTCTTCAGGATCGTTATAAGTTGAAAGAACGCGCAATACAAGTTCTTTGTCCTGGATGTTTGATTTTTCCATCAACTCTTTGAAACCATCCCAGTCCTGAGCTGTGAATTTAGAATCCAGAGTAGTTTTCACTTTAGATTTTTTCAATTCTTTAGCCATGTAGCCTACAGTGTTTTTCTCACGTTTTTCAGCCAGTGTAGTATTCAGTTTCATACCACCGTCAGGAGAAGCGTAAGAAGAAACTTCGATTCCGGTCAGCTTTTTGTTTTCAGCACCGGCAGTTGCTTTGATATTTTTCTGAAGTTCAGTTACCGATGTTGATTTCAACTCGCTTGCACGAAGGTTAGCTTGTTGGATCAGGAACATGATGTTCGCTTTGTAAGCATCTTTGATGATGCGCTGGAATTTATCAGGAGCAATAGCGGGAGTTGCAGCTTCTGCGGTTGCGATTTCTGAAGTAGAGTTAACGCCGTCAGCAACTTTTACGCGGGGTAGATCGTACTCTTTTTTACCAACTTTTACTTTGAAAGTCAGGTAAAGTTCAGAGCTTCTCATGCCATCTTCGTAGATAAAGCTTGCGGGAACAGTTACTTTTCCACCTTCAGTATAGCTGATAACCTGATTGTTGGCTTTTACTTTTTCGCCCTGAAGATAAACAGGAGCTCCAGCTACTTCTTTACCAGCAAATGCCAATACCGGAGTAACGGTTACTTCAGCTTTTTTGTTGAAGTACTTAGCAGGAATGGTTCCTTCAATGGTTGCCTCAACTTTGCCGCCTTTTGCTTCGAGCGGATTAGGAGTGCACTTGAAGAGATCGGATGTCAACGGACCCATTTGCTTGCTACATGACGTAAAAGCAAGGATCGCTGTCATCAGAAACAACGACAATTTAAATGTTCTTTTCATAGTTACAATAGTTATTTGATTAATTGCAAATTTTCCGCACAAATGTAGTGTATTAAATTTAGATTTTAAATTCACATTTTGAGGGAAAAAGGTCTCAAAGACGGTTTTTTTACTTAAATTAAGAGATAAAGATGTACTAAAACCGATTTTGAGGAAGGTTATTTGGAAGATGTATACAATCCTTTGGCTTTGTAAGCTCAAATTAACGGGTATATCCCATGCGGATTATACCGGTTCAAGACTCTCTTTCCCTTGAAAAACAGTCTAATAGATGGCTATCTTTTTGTTCAGGATCCGTTTGTCGTTCCAGATGCAGATGACATATACACCATTGGGGAAATTACTGGTATCGATGGTCGTTAGTAAATCGATATCGGAGTTCTGGGTTACTAATTTACCGGTAATATCATACAATTTCATAAAATATACCTGCCCGTCTGTCAGTCCCTTAAAGCTGATGTATCTTTTTTCGTGGTTATGTATTGCACTCACAACAGTACTGTCTGAGTTGTTAATGCTGTCCATTACCGCATCTGCTCCCAGATGTACTACCGGATCCATCCACAATGAGGTATATAGCGGGTTGTTGGAGAAGTCGTTCATGGCAGTCCATCCCTTTGTGCCATAGTTTACAAATGCCGAATTAAACTGGAGGCTACGGTTTAGGGCATTGTAAATTTTAAAGGTGTCGGTCGATGAATAATTGACCTTATAACTGACGAAAAAGCTGTAATCAACTTCGACCGGATTGTCAAAACGGATAAAATTGTCACAGGCAGCTGTGCTGGGCTTGTTCACACCGGTGAATCCGGATCCGTTATAATTCAGATAACTTAATTGTACTGTTTTGGTTACCAGGGGTTGGCTGTAAGGTTCGATGTAACCTTTGTACAGGCTGATCTGTAACTGCCCGTTCATTGTGGATTTCCAGGCAGGGAGTACCAGATGCACACCATAGACCGTAGTTCTCTTTTTGGTTATGTAACGTTCCGCACACTCTTCTGTGTGAAGGGTGTTTTTGCTGAATACCGGTCCCCTTTCGGGCGATACGGCATAGCTGACACCAATGTTTTCATTTGTTCCGATGTGGCTCAGCCGGTCGCAGGAATTCGCCGGATAAGGATTATATCCGTTCATCCGGAGGATACCCCGGTTTTTGGGGTCAAGCCAGTATTTGAGCTGGCGGTTTGGCTCCGGGTAATAACTCCATACTTTTTGCAGCGCATAAAAGTAGTCATTGACTGGTGAGTCGCAGAAGGAAGCGCCTCCGGTCAATGCCCCGATAAACCGGTTGTTGGAATCAAACAAGGGGGAACCGGATGATCCGCCTTCGGTAACGCCGACTTCCCAGGAGGGTACTTTCCAGTGGATATTCGACTGGATGGTATAATCAAGATCATTGCTGGTGAATGTTACCAGTGACAGGTTATGATCTTCGATAGCTACTTTCTTTGTTTTACTCATCGGATGATGCAGGCAGAGATAGGGGGGCGAAGCCGGGTTATCTGCATTCCATCCGGCATAGTAAGGGCGGTAATATTCAGGTGGTGTCTGGGTTAGCCGCAGCAGTGCGATGTCGGTGCTGGTCTCGTTGGCCAACAGCTCGGCCGAAGCCATGCTGTATTCCTCCGAACCGATAATTACATTAGAACACGAAGGATCCTGATAATTGAAGAAAATGACTGTGTTTTGGGCGCGGGTTTCAGGCGTAGCTCCGTTCTTGGGAAGAAAGCAGTGAGCTGCCGATATGAGATATGGTGTTCCGTCCTGCTCCGTATTGTTGACGAGGCATCCTGTGCAATATTCATTCCCATTGATGATCAGCAGGGTGGTAGCCTGTGCAATTTCCGAATATTCGGGATAGCAGGCTGCATCCTTGTGGCACGTTTGCGTCGAATTCAATGCTCCCGCTCTGCTGCGCAGGGTCACACCACGATAGTCGTGATTAACCTCTCCTATGGTTAACTGTCCGCTGAAAGCTGCATTAGCCGGTTCCTGATATTCCACGACAATCTCGTCGCCGTATACCGGCGCGGTTGGCAGTTTCAGGTATTCGTTGTTGTTTTGTTCGGTAAATGCCCCGATTTTGGACGTGCGTCCGCTGTTGTAGATAAAGAGTTTTGCTCCCTGGGGTACATAATACCGGGTAAAAAGCAGGTTGATCGAATAGGCTCCTTTCGAGCGAATACCGCATTGCCATACCTTGGTCCCGTCGGAGAGCGTAAAATGAATGCCTGAATTATCGGGCCGGAGATCGGTGGTGAATTTTTTGGCAAATCGAGTGGCGCTTTTCCGGAGCCCCTGCACCGAGTCTTCTTTCAGCATCTGTTGCACGTCAAACGATTCCATCTCGGTATAAAAATCTGCCGATGCACTGCGCAGTAACCTCGCCGGCAACGGGTCGCCTCCCTGACTGATTTGCGCATATCCGGTATAAGGAATTAACAGGCAGATATATAATAGAATAAGATGAATCTTCTGCATGGCGGGGTTATTTATAACAAACATACAATTTTTTTTGATACCTGATATGGGATACCGTATGAATTTAAAAAAACACTACCCGATTGTATAATGTATCTGATATAAATAACGAACGCGGATTCAGTAAAGTTGCTGAATCCGCGTTCTTATCTTATAATGACGCTAACTTTTAACAGCCCGATGCCGGCTTTTTCTATTTCCCGGATGCTTTGGCCAGACGAATCATTTCATCGACCACACTTTTCCGTTTGTTATCCCGGCTAAAGAGAACCGGATAATCGCGTCGTCCGCGGATGGGGAAGTCATTCAGCCAGGAGCCTGTATCATTCAATCCCCATACCGTAACCCGGTCAATGACATCGCTATACTTGAGGAACAGTCCAAACATGTCGAGAACTCTCTTGTTCCATTGCTGTTGCACGGAATCCGGAACACCGTTGCGGTAAGGGTCTTTCTGTTCGGAATAACTAAGACGGGTGGAAATGTTGGCTCCGGTATATGCACTGGGAAGGATAGAGATATCCCATTCTGTAATCAAAACCTTTACTCCGGCATCCCTGAGTTTTTTGATGCTTGTTTCAGTGGCTTCCAGGGTAGGCGTATCCATGTGCATGTGCGATTGTGAACCCACGGCATCTATCCGGCAACCGGCTGCTTTCAGTTCCCTGACCAGGGCTACCACTGCATCGCATTTAGCCGGAGTCTCCATGTTGTAGTCGTTGTAGTACAGTTCCGCATTGGGATCGGCTTCATGGGCAAACTGAAATGCATACCTGATAAAGTCTTTGCCCAGGATGCGGAAGAATTTGCTGTTACGGTACGTTCCATTGTCTTCAAAAGCCTCATTGACAACGTCCCAGCCTTTAACGCGTCCTTTATACCGGCCAACAACCGCATAAATGTGTTTGCGCATGCGTTCTTTCAGGACATCGGGAGAAACGTCCTTGCCGTTTTCATCCACAAAGAACCATCCGGGGAGCTGGGAATGCCAGATCAGGCAGTGCCCGGTTACCACTTGTTTGTTTTTCTCTCCGAAAGCAACGAACTTATCGGCATCCGCCCAGTTAAACCTGTTTTCCTCCGGGTGGGTCGGTTCGGGCTTCATGCAGTTTTCTGCAACAATAGTACTGAATTCCTTGCTGATCTGCCCGCTTTCAATAGGCTTCAGGCCATTTACCTGCTGCATGTTGACAGCCACACCCATCAGGAATTTACCCTGTGTGGCTTCACGTAGTGTTTCTTCACCATATACCCCGGATGTTACAGGTGCGGAAAAGGCCAGAATGGCCAGAATGGATTTAAAATTCATAATTTATCGTGTTTTTCAATTTTCCGGTAGCTAAAGTACCGGGAATATCTCTCTCCGGTGTTGAATTTTAGATATTCAGGTTTCAAAAACAGATATAGTTTTACCATTTCGGGGCGTTTCCTTTAATCAGGGTTAAGAAAAGCTGTTTTTCTGATAATAATTGCTAATGCTACTCTTGCCAGCCGGAGGCCGGCTTCTAACACGACAAAATCTGGGGACTTTGCTGAACGGAACTGAGTGTAACCATCCGTTTCACCACCCATATTATGCAGAAAGCAGCTCCAGACATTTATTGCTGAAGCTGCTTTCTTATTCTTGCTATTGTGTACCTGAAGCAAGCCTGGAGGCTTGCTTTTAGCAATGACGACAGCAGAGCTGTCGCCAAACTTTCTAACCACCAAACTACGGTTATCGCACGCTACCAGCAACAGGGGGGATTACCCTCTAAAGAAGAGAATGTAAAATCAAATAACCTGTTAATAGAAATACTAAGATATTTAGCGCCCAATATTTCTTCAACCATTTTGGATAAATCAAAGAAAATAAGCTTATAAAAAACATTCCACCAATAAATATTTGATATATTCTAACATAATAAATCAAAGACTCTTGACTTCTACCAAATGTAAATAAAGGTATTAGAACAAAAAAGAAGAGACATAGTAATACCCATATTAAATACACCATAAATTGATTAATTAACTTTGACAAATTCACCATTTTCGAATATATATTTTCCTTCCGGAAGGTCATTAATTGTATTAACAAAATCGTGTATTGAGTGTCCGCCGTTAGGATTAGCATCTGGCGTATAACCATCAGCTCCAACTTCTTTTGCATGTTCGCTATCTAAAAGCCCCCCCACTATATTATCAGCCTTATTATCATATTGAAACAATGTCGAACCTTTAACTTTTCGTTGTTTATTCTGCTGGAAAGAGGCAAAATCATATTCAGTCACCATCAACCCTTTACATTCTGAAGGATGCTCATAGGCATAACCTATTAGAGCCTCAATATATCCTTTAGCATACTCCCCCCCATGCTATGAGCTACAACTTTTATACTTTCTGTAATTACACCTCCTGATCTTTTTAAGCTTTGTATTACTTTCTTAGCAGAAACTTTACCATTTCGATACACTAACTCCCATCTTTCATATGCATCAGTTGAATTTCTAAACAATAATCCTGATACACCACCTAGAGAACCATCCAAATAAATAGACTTGTTGTAGTTATCGCCAAAATGATCGACTACCATTTTATCAAAACTAATCGATGTATACACATTTCTTTCACCCCCCACCTTCACTTCTCGTTGCCAATATTTCGAAGTTCCTTGTTCTGATGGTACATTTGTAAATCCATTTATAAATCCATCTATAAATATCACGAGATGCCCATCCGGATCTATAGCATTAACAGGGGTTGTCAATATAATCAATGCCACCACCCCCATACACCTGCCCTTTGCGACTCAACTGTTTGACATTCCCGTTTTTGTCGTATTCGCCCACCGACTCGGAGTCGCTACTCCTGATTCGCATCAATATCAAAATAAGATATTATCAGCTTCTTCATAATCAATGCCAGTAATTGAATTCTCCTGAAACAATCTGAATATTTTTTCACTGATATAGAGACCACTATCAAATTTTCCGATCTCAAACAGATCTATTTCTCTATCAAAGCCCAAGTTAATTTTTATACTTTCTGCCCAAATTACCAATGTTTGATTTGGATTTTCAACTTTCAAATTCTGTTCTTTAGCACAAAAGTCGGATTCAGTAGAGATCTCAATATAGCCAAGATTATTTTTTAAAAAATTTCTCCGTATATAAAACCTTGAATTCTTATAATCAACATGTTCTCTAATATTCGAAATATGGTGCATTAAAAAATAGTCGTGTTGATTTTTTCCTTGAATTACATTGGCCGGATAAAACTTACATGGACCCATATTACAATTTTCAAGAATAACTTTTACCCTTGAACTTATTAACAAATCCGATACTATTGCATTACTTAGAAAATCTGTCAGCTTAGCTCTTCCATGCAAAACAAAGCCATCTAAATCAGGCTCAAAATCGGGAAATGAATTATAATATAACCTTGATAGTTTGTGAATAGAAATATCACTATCATAATTGTATCCAATTCTCATTTTTTGCACTTGAGGGTAAACAGATCCAATTCTTTGCTTATCACAAGAACACGTTAATCTATAATATTTCATAATCTGATTTTTATATTCATTCTATATTCAAAAATTACTTCGCCTTAAAAAGGTCATTAATTTTAACATCAGGATTCCCTTTGATAATATCCTTAACATCATTTGCGAGATTTTTCAGAAACTGACCAGCTTCCTGATTGGTGAAATCTGGCACTGCTTTCTTAAAATCATTAAGACTTTCCTTTATTTCACTATTATATTTTGGATGATTTGCATGTCTTCCAGTATCTGATGCTTTGCTATACTTTTCAACAGAGATTTTATTTTCTTTTCCTTCAAATTTGAAGCCATCTTCCCTTGCTGCTCTCACAACCTCGTTGTTTTTAAATTCTTTTGGAATGATGTGATGCTCTTGCCCATTTGTTTTTACGATTTCTTCAGTGGCCTTAGGCATACTTTTCACTACTTCTGTAGTTTTGGGAAGATTCTCTACAATTGGGGTGCTACGGCCAGCCAAAATAAGAGGATCCATAAGACCAAAAAGAACTGTTTGTTTCCCGTCCGGATCAATAAATTTCACCGGATTATTAGCACAATAGACATACGGTGATATCGAGTAATACTTCTCGGCTAGAGGATCCACAGTTGGCCATCCACCACCAATAGCAGGGTCTCTCCATCTCGCCCCATAATCCAGCATATTCAACCCATGCATCCGATCCATCTCCTTGCCGTTGTAGAGATAAGGGTTAAGATTAGAGCCGGACAGTATATCACCCAAATGGGAGTAATACTCCAGCCCGAAAGGATAGTAGTGCGTAGTTTGATCCGTTGTGTAAGAAGTAGAGCCGACCGGCGCACTGATATTTACCCGGGTACTTCCAAGGTGATCCTTGAGAAAGTAGTTGTATCGGTTATCGGCAGCGATGTAACCCTCCGGGGTCAGGATTCGCTTCAGAGAGTTATTCTCATAGATATAATTACCGCAATAGTCGGTAGTGGTTATAGAGCCGATATTATTATTCCCCTGATCTCTGTAGTCTGTTCCCCAATCTGCAACAGAAACAAAACCGTAGTAGGCCGTTGGGCGAAGTCTTCAGACTTCGTCCGGTTAAAAGCAAGTCTCCAGACTTGCAATCTTCCAACATAAAACAAAAAAATATCACCGAACATACCGCATTAATCCAATCTTCTCCACCGACATTATTCCCGGAATTACTCAAGCAAGCCTTACTGCTGTGTACGAGCAGATGGATATGGGTACTCATCACTTATTCTGGATTTGGCGATAACAAATATAAATATTTTGCAATGAAAAAACGGCTTATTTCCAAATAGAAAGCTCTGAAGCTACCGCTTCTATTGCCAACCGGAGGCCGGCTTCTAACACAACAAAGTCTGGAGACTTTGCCGAACGGAACTGGGTGTAACCATTCGTTTCACCACCCATATTATGCAGAAAGCAGCTCCAGACATTTATTGCTGAAGCTGCTTTCTTATTCTTGCTATCGTGTACTTGAAGCAAGCCTGGAGGCTTGCTTTTAGCAATGACGACAGCAGAGCTGTCGCCAAACTTTCTAACCACCAAACTACGGTTATCGCACGCTACCAGCAACAGGGGTAAATTTTAATATGACAGCTACAAGCTGTCTGTGTTTTGGGCACGGGTTACGCTTTCGCTAAACCCGCGCCAGTGGGGGTAAATTAGTTTAGGTAAATTCATATTCCGTTCAGACATTAATCAAAGTTACTTTTAGGTGTAACTACAAAATTCCTAAACTTACCATCAAAATACCCCTCTATTGACCCGCAAATATCGGGAAATATAGGTAAATAAACGATATCGATAGTATCTCCGATTCTCGAAGAATCCTCAACGTAGATATAACTATTGCCAATATATTTATCACCATTAACATCAAAGGAATAATAATAGTATTGACTACCCCTTCTTGGTGTCCTTGATGTGACTACAGCTTTTGTGCAAACACCATAGCGATATATAAAGATATCTTCAATCTTAAAATGAAAAACTATTACCATAGTCAAAACTAAGACACATATAACTTTCGCTTTTTGTTTTGGCGATTTTCCAATCCAGAATCCCAGAAAGGTAATATAAAAAGCCATAATAAACGCCAATGTATAAGAAAGGAGCTTGCCAATAAGTGATCTTTTAGCATAATTACTATCGAAAAATCTGCCGACCCATGGCAATGACGGCAATTTGTTATCCGTTGAGCTTTTTTTGCTCTTTTTGTTTTTTGATCTAACCATAAACCTCTATCTATTTCACTCTTTCTATGATTCCATCTTGGGTAGTCTTCTGTGCTGTTTCTGGTGCTTTTTTAACTTCTTTGACAATCTGTTTGTTAGCACTATAAATAAAGTTCACTTTCTTCGAATCTGTTGTCTTAAACATTGATTTAATATCATTCTTACTAAGCTGCTTTTTATCAGCAAACTTCTGAATCGCTAATTGAGCTTTTGCCCCTTTTTCTGTAGATTTAACCAAAGCCCCCGTTCCTTTAGCAACAACTCCAGATACTTTTCCTAGTACCAACCCACCCCCTGATCTCCGTAGTCTGTTCCCCAATCTGCAACAGAAACAAAACCGTAGTAGGCCGTTGGGCGAAGTCTCCAGACTTCGTCCGGTTAAAAGCAAGTCTCAAGACTTGCAATCTTCCAAAATAAAACAAAAAAACATCACCGGACAGACCGCATTAATCCAATCTTCTCCACCGACATTATTCCCGGAATTACTCAAGCAAGCCTTACTGCTGTGTGCGAGCAGATGAATATGTGTACTCATCACTTATTCTGGATTTGACGATAACAAATATAAATATTTAGCACTGAAAAACGACTTGTTTCCAAATAGAAAGCTCTGAAGCTACCGCTTCTATTGCCAGCCGGAGGCCGGCTTCTAACACGACAAAGCTGGAGATTTTGCCGAACGGAACTGAGTGTAACCATCCGTTTTACCACCCATATTATGCAGAAAGCAGCTCCAGACATTTATTGCTGAAGCTGCTTTCTTATTCTTGCTATTGTGTACTTGAAGCAAGCCTGGAGGCTTGCTTTTAGCAATGACGACAGTAGAGCTGTCGCCAAACTTTCTAACCACCAAACTACGGTTATCGCACGCTACCAGCAACAGGGGATTGATTTCACCCAACTGCGTACATTGTAAGTATATCCCGTGCTGTGCGCTCCCCCGTGTGCTGATTTGTTGGATACGCGACCCTGCTCGTCATAAATGATCGAGCTGAGCGTAATTTTCGGTTCACCATTCAGCATCAATTGCTTTAAGTTTATCAGAGGTTCTCTTCAAAGCAGTTCATTTGTCATTATTATAGTTTTAACAACTCTCTTATTAGTAGAAACAATCCAATTAAAATCATGCCTATCGCAGCAGTATAAATTTCTATCTGATTTCCATATTTATCTCTTTCTCCTTTTGTTCTTCTATTTGTAATATCTGCAAAAAAAAGAATTCCAGCAATTAGCATTACTATTCCCATTGAAGAGTACCAAAAGTTTAACATAACATTTTCGTTTATAAGTTTACTTATCAGAAACAACATTAATGATTGCACTTGACATTTTTTCGTAAACATCAACAACAAATTGCATAATACCAGAACTTTCTTTACTTAATTGACCTGCATTTTCCATGCTTGTGATTTTGCTTCCTAATTTACCAAAAGCTGCCCCTGAGATAGTATTCACTGCAAATTTCCCCACTTTTCCTTCAGATAAATCCACCATACCATTTGTCAAAGAACCAAATGATTCAATAGCTTTACCAACTGGCACTAAAGCAATTGATGTCCCCCCAGTAAGCGGAACAGCAACATACCCTGCAGCTTGCAAAATCGTTCCGGTTTTCTCTAATTTGTCCGCGCCATTTCGTACTTCAGCTTTAGCGGTTTCTTTGATTATTTTGCGTTTTTCAGACTGCTTCACGTTATGAACATTTGTCTCTTTCACCGCTTGAACTGTATTTTCCTTCGGGGATTGAACATCAAGACCAAAAGCGTCTAATATGTTGTGGCCAATATCACTTAAGCTTGGGATTTGAACAGGTACTTTAACTTTGTCTTGATCTTGCATTCCATCCGGATCAATGAATCTTATTGGATTGTCTTTTCCATAAATATAAGTGCTCCACCTTCTAGACTTCTCTGCCATCGGATCATTCCTCAACTAACTAAACACCAGCCTAAGGCCAACCAGGGAACCTGGAGCTCTATCTCTGTTTTGTGAATCTTTTTAACAAATAGTGATAAAACCCAACATTTAAAGCACCAAAATATGATAATTTGAATTACAATAACCACTAAGAAATATTGCTTACCTGCAATCATCACCCCGAAACTTATTATGCTCACAGGAAAAGTTAGAAAAAGAATATACAAAACCCAATCACCATAATATGGTGGATATGAACATAAAACAGCAATTGTTGCAATCCCTACATACAGTCCGGAAATTATGTAAGAATATCGATTTGCCTTACGAATTAAACTATCCAATTCTTCCATAATATATTATTTTGAAGGAATATTAGAGATACCCTGGATACCTGCTACCGAGTAGTTATACTTCGCCTGAGGCATCTAAAAGATATACAGGTTGTCTTTATTTTAGGTACGGGTTACGTCTTCGCTAAACCTGTGCCTGTTGGGGCTGATTATTCATTTTCCTTGTTTTTTTTGATATCTCTACTCAAAATTACTCGATATATCAATAACCAGAAACAAAAGAAAATTATTAGTTGAGCTAATAAAACAAGTGGCCAATTATTTATGCCTCCACCATATAAAATACCAAACCCAATAAAAATAGCAGGCATAGTCAGAATATTTACAATAGTAACAAATAGCGAATTTAAAGGCATTAAAAACAAACATAGCGTTCCTATTCCAACATAAAGGAATGACACCCAAAAGGAAGTAATGCAAGATTTATTTTTTATACTATTCATTTTGTTATATTTTGACGGTATATTTATTACACCCCGTTCTGTTATGATTATTCTGACGAAAGTGTACAACCATTCTGGACGAAAGTGTACAACTATGAAGGGGAAGAATTTCGGTTGTAAAAGTAATGATTTTTTATCTCCTTTTTCTCATAGACTCACCTTTGAGTTCAAAGCGATGTGCCATTCCTGTCAGTCTGTCTAAGATAGCATCTGCAATAGTCGATTCATTGATATAAGTATGCCAGTTTTGCGACGGGTAGCTGAGAAGTAATGATGGTCGATTTTCGGGCATATCGGTCTTCAAGTATCTGCAACAGGGCAACTCTGGCATTAGGAGTAATGGCCTGCAAACCGAAGTCATCGAGGATCAATAAGTCTGTTTTTTCAAGCTTATTGATTTGTTTAACGAATGAGCCGTCAATGCGAGACTGGGTGATCATTTCCAGGAACCGAACCATTCCCAGGTAAGTCACTTTGTAGCCAAAGGCACAGGCCTGGCGCCCTAGAGCGCAGGCCAGATAACTTTTACCACAACCGGTAGCACCGGTGATGAGGATATTTTCACCGCGGTGGATGTAACTGCAATCCGCCAGGGCTTCGAGGTGTTCTCTGTGCAGATTGCGGGAAGAAGAGCATTCTATTTGCTCCAGGACGGCATTGTACCTCATTTTACTTTGCTTGAGACTTGTTTCGGTTCGCTTTCTGTTTCTTTCAAGAAGTTCTGCTTCTGCCATACGGGCCATGAATTGGTGTATGGAAGGCTGTTCCTGTACCGGCATTGCCAGGATGCCTTGATAGGCTTTGAGCATTCCGGCTAGTTTTAGTTTTTCAAGCTGCGATAATGTTTCTTGCGTGTTCATAATGATTTGATTGATTTTGATTTAACAATATGCTTTGGAGCCTCTGATATTATCATGGTCGATTTCGATGACGAGTTCCTCTAGTTCGGTTAATGATTGGAGGTCAAGATTTTTATCCAATATGTTTTTAAGCGAGCCGTAGGAGATTTTGCCTGACAAGGCTCTGCTGCAAGCGTTCTCAAGGCGCTCATTTCCATAGCTTGAGCCCAATCGTTTAACACCGAGACATGCTCTGTAGGTTTGTTCGACAAAATTCCGGTTTGCCATCAGCCGGGTGAAAAACTCAACGGTATTGGGGCCAACCGACCGGGCATATCGAAGGAAAAAGTCGGCGTCCCAGCCTCTTATTTCAGCCTGTTGGCGGTGGTGAGGGGGCATATGATCTGGCAGGGTAGTATATCCCAGACTTCTGGGATTTCGCTTATGCAGGGCTATGCGCTTGAGTCCGATAAAGATCTCCACTTCGTTGTGATCATACACCACCCGCGTTTCTTTACCGATGTGGATGTAAGGTACGCTGTATTGGTGGTTATCCTCGCCCAGGATAATATGGTAATTCTTTTGCACTTTGGCTGTTACGGCGTGTTTAACAACGAAGTCATCAGGCGGCAATGGCGCTAAAACAGGCTTCTCATATGCCAGGAAAAGTTGGTTTCGACTTCCCGGTTTCTTTTGAAACGGAGCTTGGTTATGTTTATCCAACTGGTTCAAAATAGCCTCATTCAGAGCCTCAATGGAGAAGAATTGCTGGTTTCGCAAAGGAGCAAAAATACGCATGTAGGATTGGTAAACCGAGTTTTCAACCGTAGGCTTGTCTTTGGGTTTGCGGGGCCGAGCAGCTGCCAGAGAGGTATTATAGTGGAGCGACCATTGCTCTGCCAGTTCGGGAAAGGTATATTCGTAGCGGTTGTTTTGGGTGATAAACTGACGCATGTTATCGCTTTTGACATTGCGGGGAGCACCACCCATAAAACAAAGACAACGTCCCAATGCCAGGAAAAGCTCCGTTTGCGTGGCATTGCTAAGTACTTCTACATAAGTGTATCCGCTAAAAGGAAGTGTACATACTAAGACAGGGCAATAGATAACTTCTCCGGTCTGTATATTGATGTAGGATAGCTTAGAGCCGGCAAAGTCAACTTCCAGCATTTCTCCGGGAGTATGTTCGAAGTGCATGGTAGCTGACAAGCGTTTACGGTATTCGGTAAAATGGGTGCAGAATTGGGCATAGCGATATCCATCCGGGGTTTTCTCCAGATATTCATGCCACAGGATTTTGAGGGTAACACCAGTTTTGGAAAGTTCCCCAATAAAGCCGGGAATCAAACTTTGCAAATGAGCTAATCGCTCATTGTCCGGTTCTACACGGGGAGGTGAAATAATATTATGAAGCTCACTATCGCTAAGAGATAGCAGCTCTGAATAGCTTTTGCCGGATTGATCGAACAGGGACAGATATTTATCCAGCACATTGCGGTGGATTGGTATTTTTCGGGAGATTTCTGATTTTCTCTCGCCGTTAATCCGAAGTTGTAAGATTCTTTTTAGTTGTAACATGCGTGTGGGTTTGTTTGACATTGCGCGTAAGATTTGTTTTGTTCGCGCAAGTTTCAAAATCCTTCCCACTTCAGAGGAGATGAACCTTCTTTGTTTTATCAGAATTGTACACTTTGTGCCAGATTGGCAGACCGTCTTTGAGTCTTAAAAACTGCAAAAAAGTTGTACACTTTCGTCCAGATTAGTTGTACACTTTGCATCAGATTCGTTGTACACTTTGGTCCAGAATATTCACTACCCGATTGTATAATGTATCTGATATAAATAACGAACGCGGATTCAGTAAAGTTGCTGAATCCGCGTTCTTATCTTATAATGACGCTAACTTTTAACAGCCCGATGCCGGCTTTTTCTATTTCCCGGATGCTTTGGCCAGACGAATCATTTCATCGACCACACTTTTCCGTTTGTTATCCCGGCTAAAGAGAACCGGATAATCGCGTCGTCCGCGGATAGGGAAGTCATTCAGCCAGGAGCCTGTATCATTCAATCCCCATACCGTAACCCGGTCAATGACATCGCTATACTTGAGGAACAGTCCAAACATGTCGAGAACTCTCTTGTTCCATTGCTGTTGCACGGAATCAGGGACACCGTTGCGGTAAGGGTCTTTTTGTTCGGAATAACTAAGACGGGTGGAAATGTTGGCTCCGGTATATGCACTGGGAAGGATAGAGATATCCCATTCTGTAATCAAAACCTTTACTCCGGCATCCCTGAGTTTTTTGATGCTTGTTTCAGTTGCCTCCAGGGTAGGCGTATCCATGTGCATGTGTGATTGCGAACCCACGGCATCTATCCGGCAACCGGCTGCTTTCAGTTCCCTGACCAGGGCTACCACAGCGTCGCATTTAGCCGGAGTCTCCATGTTGTAGTCGTTGTAGTACAGTTCCGCATTGGGATCGGCTTCTTGGGCAAACTGAAATGCATACCTGATAAAGTCTTTGCCCAGGATACGGAAGAATTTGCTGTTACGGTACGTTCCATTGTCTTCAAAAGCCTCATTGACAACGTCCCAGCCTTTAACACGTCCTTTGTACCGGCCAACAACCGCAAAAATGTGTTTGCGCATGCGTTCTTTCAGGACTTCGGGAGAAACGTCCTTGCCGTTTTCATCCACAAAGAACCATCCGGGGAGCTGGGAATGCCAGATCAGGCAGTGCCCGGTTACCACCTGTTTGTTTTTCTCTCCGAAAGCAACGAACTTATCGGCATCCGCCCAGTTAAACCTGTTTTCCTCCGGGTGGGTCGGTTCGGGCTTCATGCAGTTTTCTGCAACAATAGTACTGAATTCCTTGCCGATCTGCCCGCTTTCAATAGGCTTCAGGCCATTTACCTGCTGCATGTTGACTGCCACACCCATCAGGAATTTACCCTGTGTGGCTTCACGTAGTGTTTCTTCACCATATACCCCGGATGTTACAGGTACGGAAAAGGCCAGAATGGCCAGAATGGATTTAAACTTCATAATTTATCGTGTTTTTCAATTTTCCGGTAGCTAAATTACCGGGAATATCTCTCTCCGGTGTTGAATTTTAGATATTCAGGTTTCAAAAACAGATATAGTTTTACCATATCGGGGCGTTTCCTTTAATCCGGGTTAAGAAAAGCCGTTTTTCTGATAATAATTGCTAATGCTACTATTGACAGCAGGAGGCCGGCTTCTAACGCGACAAAGTCTTGCCGAACAGCTTTCGCTTTTTACACGCTACGGTGATCAGGGACTCCGGCCATCTGTTTGCTCGACTCCGTTAGATTCTTCTTTCAATACTTAAACAGACTTCCATCTCTTATATAGCGATTGAGAGAACTCGCTTGGCGGTTCTCTCAATTCATGGCACCTCTACTGCGAACGGGGATACAATTAGCTCCGCAAAACATAGTTTCCCGCTAACGGCTCATCTTCTTTTATACGGTATTAAGTATATCCGACAGAATCGGGAAATTACATCAATCTTAGTATTTCAAGAATCACACCAATTACACCAATTATTACTAATGTTTTCCACCATTTTTTTGCAGATTGAAAACTTTGCATTTTCGTCATCTTTAAAAAAAGGCCACTACCAATAAGTAATGTTGGCGTTACAAATCCGCTTACTATATCTAAATCCATTTTTGTCTATTTATTATATTATCATAATGTTTTTCAAAACACCAATTATTAATTAGAGAGAATTAAAACCTTACACACTAACCAAACGATTTAAAGAAGTACACTATAGATATTAATACTAAGAACAAAATAATCGCCCAATTTCTCAATTTCTTCATTGAAGTATCAAATTCAACATATGATTCACGTTTCTCTTTTCTATTTTGCAACCACTCTTTATGCAAAAGATATGCACAAAATGACAATATAGCAAATAAAAAAGACTTTAATAAGCTTTCATAATCCATCATTATTAGTATTTGTTATTTTCCATCTAGAGTACTACTAACGGCATCATCGGCTGTATTTGACAAGGTTGCAGACGACGCTTTAACCAGTTCGATCGTTTCTTTCGATGCTACTTTCCCTGCACCAGGTAATGCTTTTTCGACAAAATAACCAGCAACAGCCCCAGCGATGGTTGGTACCGCACTTTTTAGGGCTTTATCATTTCCTTCTGTTACCAAAGTTGTTGCTATTTCAAGTCCTTTCCCAAGTAAATTAACAACACCACCAGCAGCAGCTAGTCCTATACCAGGTGTAGCTCCAATAGCAGTCGGGGCTCCTACGGCTGCAGATACCAAACCTGCTTTGGTCATTGTATCTCCAGCTTTTTGAGTAGCTTGTGCTACTCTAATAATCTGTGATTTATTATCCTTTACCCATTTTTGCGCTTCTTTTGCAGTCTTTTTAAGCTCTTTCTTACCTTGGTTATATTCTTGCTTAACTTTATTTTTTGTATCGACAATTGTCGATTTTATTTTTTTACTCAAATCATCTAAAGAAGGTAAATCTGGCCACATACCATCAGGATCAATAAACCTCATTGGATTATCCATACAATAGTTATAAGGACTCAATCTTCGGCCTTTCTCCGCCAGCGGATCCACAACTCCCCATCTCCCAATCGTACCATCATACCATCTCGCCCCATAATCCAGCATATTCAGTCCATGGACTCCATCCTTTTCCTTACCATTATAAAGATAAGGATTAGATCCTGACAGAATATCACTTAGATGGGAGTAATACTCTAGCCCGAAAGGATAGTAGTGCGTAGTCTGATCGGTCGTAAAAGAAGTTGAGCCAATAGGAACACTGATATTTACCCGGGTACTTCCAAGGTGATCTTTGAGGAAGTAGCTATATCGGTTGCCGTTATCGGCAGCGATATAGCCCTCCGGGGTCAGGATGCGCTTCAGAGAGTTATTCTCATAGATATAATTACCGCAATAGTCGGTAGTGGTTATAGAGCCGATATTATTATTCTCTGTTGAGTTATCGATTGGCATCTGAATGCCCAGCACCGAGTAGCTATACTTCGCCCGATGCTTCACGCCTGAAGCATCATAAAGATATTCTGTTTTATCTCCATTCTTAAACTGGAGCTTCTGTGGCAAATTTAATGAATTATATTTCATCCATACGAGATATTTATTTAAATCTCGGGACATATTGCCATTGGCATCATAGCAGTATTCATCTGTTTGGCTGGCATTGTTTTTAAAATCGTTGAATCCGCGCACATCTGCGGTTACCGCATCTTCGGTTTGCTTGAGCTGATTGCCGGTTCCATAGTCTAAAGTCAGGTTATCGATATTTCCGATACCGGAATAGAGGTAGCCATTGCGTATCAGATTGGTAATGTTCCCGTTTTTATCATATGAGGCCTGCTCATTATAAATTTCATTGGGCGAATAGGTAGCCTTAGTCAGACGGTTCAATGCATCGTAGGTATAGTAATACTTGCGCTGGTTACTTCCACCATAAGCGGTACTCCATTGCATAGCCGAGATATTGCCGTTATAGCAGGCTGGTTTACCATCCAGCTGATCCTGATAATAGAGTGTCTCTGAGAACTGTGGTGAACTGATCGACTTCACCCAGCTGCGTACATTATAGGTATATCCCGTGCTGTGCGCTCCCCCGTGTACCGATTTGTTGGATACGCGACCCTGCTCATCGTATTGCAGCAAGCTCAGCGTTACCTCCGTCCCGCCATTCAGCTTGTGCGTGGTTACCAACGGGCGACCTGCATGATCGTAGGTATAGACGTAATCTTCGGTAATTACAGCATTATTGAATGCTTTATGCACATGTCTTTTCTTTATTGGTTGGCCGGTAAAGTTGTAGGCGGTGTACTCATAGTTGTAGCCGCTGAGATTATTGGTTGCCAGTGTCTGTACCGGACGGGCTTTGTCATCGTAATAGATGGTTGTGATTAATTGGGTAGAGGTATTGTTGAGCATGGCTACTTTAGTACCGGTAAGCAGCCCTTTGCTGGAATAACCATATGGATGATAATTACTGGGATATCCGGCTATAGAGACCGAATCTAATTTCCCGGGGAAATTATAATCATCAAAATAATTTACAGTTAATATCGTAGTATTCGTTTTCGGAATAGAATTATTCGTGTAATCTGCATTACCTGTGCGACTCTCTATAACCACTATATTTTTATACTGCTCATATTCATTTTGAAGATTCGCAGATACGTTAGATAATACCCCTGTTTGTATCACCCGCCCTAAAGCATCATATTTAGTAAATGAACATTTCAGCGAATCCCGTTGATTACCATCCTGCGACAAGATCAATCGATCTGCTTTGTCATATACCATATAGATCCATTCCGCCCCCGGCAGCTTCTTGGCTATGCAGCGGTTGCGATAGTCATATTTGTACTGGTAAGCTAATTGGTTTAACAGATTCGCATCAACGCTACCCTCCAACTTGGGCGGAAGTACAAATCGTAGATTCCCGAAGTCGTCAGATATGTAGTAAGTGTCATGATATAATGATCTGTTATTTTCTACAGGGATAACTCTCTTAAGAACAACCTGTCCTTGCTTATCTTTGTATTCACGGGTGATGTGATTTTCCTCATCCCGGGTTTCAGTCACATACAACTGGCCGGCATCATACGCGCCATTATAAGCAACTGTATTGTCATCTACAGTATATCGGTTTACATCATTACCATCATTGGTTAGATACACAATACTGTCAGCACGTCCGGCATTTCTCCAGTCTTGCCCCACTCCCCATTGCCTTGTCACACGATTCAGTGGAGAAGGTTCATAATTTGTTTGTTGATATGGGTATTGATCGCCATAATTGCTCGATATGGCATAGTTCTGATAATTGCTTACATAAGCCCCTTTGTTATCCGCAACTACTGCAGGTAACCACTTCTGAGCCTCACGTCCGGCATTGTCATATACGATTCCACTGACCAAGTCGGCTTTATTGGGAGTAATCCCCCGCAGAACGGTTTGTAATGGACGACCAAGCCCATCGAAGTAGCTGACTGTCTGTTTACATTGTTCAACAGGCAAATAATTTACATCCGTTGTTGCGACTGTCGGCGTAATAGATAAAATATGATTTTGACCGGTACTGACCTCCAGGCCTCCTAAAGGTAGAAGTCCTTTAATTGAGGTAGTTATACTCCCATTGCCACTGTAACCTTCCGAAATTACATAATATGTTCCAGGTGTTAACACTTGGCTGATGTATGAATGATACGAATTGGTACATTTATTTTCTCCGTAATAATCATCATTGGATGCAATTACAACACCGGAAGAATTCAATAAATGCAAATATGTATCATTTAATTCGGAACCGCAATGCGAAATTATAACAGACATGCTTTTCGATATGGTAAACTGATAATACACATCGTTCGGCGACCGCTCATTATTATTCGTAAAATTAGTTGTGTTTTGGGTATCTGTATAGTCAAAGTTATCACTCTTTGTTCCAATGATGAACGGGTTATCTCTGGAATCACCTGTAACCGCAGTAGAAGTGCTGCTTCCCGTTATTGTCGTCGTTATATTTCCATTACCGCTATACCCTTCCGAAACCACATAATATGTCCCGGGGGAAAGATTCGTCATTTTTAAATATGAATGTAACGAGGAAGAACACCCGCCGACACCTGAATAATCATCATTACTGCCAATCACATTACCATTGGCATCCAACAGATGTATATAGGTATCGGCCAATTCCGAACCACAATGAGATAACACGACAGTCGTTTGAGCTGATATTGTAAAACGATAATAAATATCGTTACTTGATTGACCTGTATTATTCGTGAAATTAGTTGTGTTTTGAGTATCAGTATAAGTGAAATTTGAGCTTTGAGCACCTATATCGATTGGATTTTCCATAGTATCTCCCACCAAATTCGGGTTTGAACCTCCGGTTATTGTTGTGGTCAGGTTTCCGGTGGATGAACTTCCCTGAACCAGGACATAATATGTGCCGGACTCTAAATAAACAGACATAGAAGCTTGCCAATATTGAGAACAAGTACCATATGCTCCTAATTCATAGCTATCATAAAGGTAATTTCCATTGGCATCCAACAGCAAGATATATGTATCAGACAGTTCAGACCCACAATGGGAAATATTGATATCCATGCCCTGGGTAATCTCCAGTTTATAATATAAATCAGGATGCCCATCATAGTTATTATCTCCATACCAATTGGTATTCTGTGTATCTGAATAGGTAAAAGATGATGAATATGAGCCAATATCATTCGCACTGGACAAATTATCCAGGGCATACAGATTTTGCCAGTTTAGTATGCAAAATGCAGCTATAATAAATATATAGTATCTCATTGGTTTTGTTTTATTAGATAAATAGCTTAACAATCGCCATAAGCTTTTTTGATATTTACTGATTATAGTAATGGTATCGGTACTCGTTCAGATATTTACTGTTGTTGTCTTTGATGTTTTGGAGACGATTAAAACTATCATAATTGTAATATGTAGTTATACCATTAGGAGCAGTTTGTGATGTCATACCTACTAATGGCTTGTAAGTATACAATGTAACCATACAATTATTTTCAATCATGTAATTATTAAGCTTTGATTTCAGGAAGTTTATATTCTGGTCGATTTTGTCTTTTAATCCAACTGCATCATAAATGTTATTGGCAATCTCTGTTCTTAGCTCAGTAGGTATGGACAACAAATCACCACTTTCAATCTTAGCAACAGGAAGACTTTTATTGTACGCCCAGAATAATGTGATAACCTTACCATCTGATTGAGTATATTGGGTAACATTACCTTTTTCGTCATAAGAATTGTAGGTTAATCTGGTTTCGTAGTTATAACTGCCTTTTTTAATATCGATACTTTCGGGGAATATCATATTATTAAATGATATATAATTTGTGCGGGTAGATTCAGTTGGTGTGTTATCCTGACCTTTAACTTCTTCTACAGTTGGATTTATTATAAACTTATTAACCATCAACTCATAAACGTTTCCAGAACCGGCAAAATCATATGGATACTTTATCTTAGTAGTGATATTTTCCTTTTTACTGCCGATTACAGTTTTCTTGGAAAGCTGTGAATAATTATCATATTCATAAATTGTTGTTTTAGAAACCCCGTTATTGTCCCATTCTATAGTCCTGTCTAACAAAGAAATATCTTCATGCCCTTTTGTGTCGAGGTACTTCAACGAAGTCAAATACCGATCTGAATAGGAGTTCGGATGACTTCCTCCGAAGCAAAATAAGCGTAAGGCATCTTCATATGTTGAGCAACAACCATCACCCCAGATTTCTAATGAAATATTACTGTCAAGAATTATGCCTGAATTAAACTCTTTTTGCTTGTAATCCTTATATTGATACTCAACTGAATTTACAGGGATATAACTATTATTCTCATTCTTATAGGCCGTTTTTTTCAATAGAATCGGTTGGTAGTTTCCGTAATCATTATGATAACTATTGATATATCTCGGCCTTAAATTTTCAGTATATGTATATATCTGCTCATTAGGATTCTGACACCGATATTCATATTGATTCATTCCGGTATTTTCATCTTCCTTACCCAGATATTCTGAAACCATACCATACATGGCTGTTGTTCCATTGCTATTATAGACTTGTGCTAATGATTCAGAATTTACAGTATAGGAAAGATATTCACCTACTTGATGTAATACTAAATCGCATTTATTAGTATTGTAATAAAAGACTTGATGAATTTGCTCATCTAAATAGCCATAATCAACAGGCTCAATAATCTTGTTTATTCTATTCCCATATTTGTATTTATGAGTAGTCGCTTTTGTAAGACTATTCTCATAGGAGGTAATTTGTGAAACTCTCAATCCGCCAACACGGTCAAATGAACTTTCACTATTTGGTTCAAACTCAAATAATGTCCGTCCACCTGTAGGGTATGTAATTTCCCGGATTAAACATGCTTTCATAAAAGCAGAATCAGGTTCTCTATTACCTACATTATACGAATATATCCCCGGGATATTCAGGTCTTTTATAAAATTCGGAAAGTAAGAGTTGTTGGTCCCATTATAATATCCCCAATAATCTTCAGAGGGCATTCCTGAATTAGGCGAAAGAGTGGGGTAAGGAGGTAGTTCTAATTGATTGTATTTGAATTTATAAGTGTCATATTTTTTTGAATCGACTCCACATATTGATATACTATCCAATCTCAATCTTTTATTATTTGATGCTGATGTTCCAAAATAGGACTGATAAAACTGAAATGATTTGAAAATTGCGCTTGAATATTTATCCTTGATTTCAATCTTAATAAGACGATTATTATAAGGCGTAATATTACATAGATCAGTTCTGTCATTTGCATAAGTGAATTTTATGACAATATTTTTAGATACAATGCTGTCTGGTAAGATGCTGACATATTGAGTAGGGCCAGAACAAATGGTCGTAACAGGCCCATTATGGTAGTCACCCCCGATTACACCAGTTACAGATTCACATTCATAGAGTGTTTTCTCTATTCGAAGATTATTGTTATTCCATGAATAGGTTTCACTTACATTACACAACGGATAAATATTTGAGTGTCCATAATAATACTGTAAAGAATCAACTTTGTTGGTGGCTACAATTTTATCTGGCATATATAAATCATAAGTGTCGTAGTTGCATAATTTAAAGTACGATCGAACTCCATTTGCGGAAATAAAATTAACTGAATTTGAATTTAGGCATACTTTTAATGGTCGATATGGCAGAAGACGAATTGAATCACACACAAAGTCTTTTCTAAATACGCCATTTTCTCCTGTTGGCAATGAGTATGAAAATCTGTCGGAAAAAAAGTCAATTGAAGCCGAATTATAGGAACCATCTTTAAAGATGTATTGTCGTTTATTTATATCCTTATAGAACTTTACGCTGATATCACAGACGCTTTGGTAGTCGTTTGCTGTTGATAATAAGTGATCAATATCTTCTGATCTCCTATAATCAAATGGTTTTAGATTTCTCACATCTGGAGCACCAAGTATATTTGCAGTAACATTTCCTCCAATATTTAAAACCCAGCCTAATCCTACTTCACTTGGTGTATCTTTGACTTTTATTCCTGATGCATGATATGAAATGGAAATCGGAACGGATACATCTCCAAGTTGTATGGCATAAATTGGAATTTCAATTTTGGGAACACCTGTGCTAAAATCCACTGGAATCTCACCATACCGGGCATACCCTGCAGCTGTAGGGGATTGAGGGATAAAATTAGGCTTAATTATCTCATTCTTGGGTATCTGCGACAGAATACTTAATGAAATACATAGTGTTATAAATGCAAAAAAGATACGTTTGTTACACCCCATCAAAATATATATTCTCATAATATTTATTATAGTTTTTATTTAAATCGATCACTTATCTCTTTATTACTTTCTCCCGATGCACATATCCGTCCACCATGATATACAAAGCATAATCCCCCTTTGGATATCCGCCCATGGAAATTGTCTGTTGTTGATTACCCACCGATAATGAGCGTTCAGGCAGTGATACCCATGGTCGTCCACTCACATCACACAACCGGAATGAAACCCGCGCATCCTGTGATAGCTCATAATAAACTGTCAATTCATTCTCTACAGGATTCGGATAGGTCTTGCAACTAAGCAGATAATCATTCGGAGCTTTTTGCTGGAGCAGAGAGTTTAACGGATCATCAGCCAATTCACGCAGGTTTTTGATGGGGAAATAGAAGGAAGTAGCGAAATGCTCTGTCGCACTATCGCCACGAAGAATATAGGTTTTGACCGTTTCGAATACAGGGTAGCGATACCCCAGTGCAAACCAGCTATAGGTCTCTAAACGGATACGGGCACTATCTTTGCTTGCTTCGGTATAGTTACGAAGGCGTTTCACGCGTACTACATTGTTCAGTTCTATACTTTCCGGCAATAGCAATTTGCCCGAGCCGTCTACTGTTGCCACACTGTTACCTGCTGCATGCATAACGATCTTTCCGCCATAAAGCCCCTTGCCGGTATATGAGGAATATAACGAATCGCCGAACTGAAAGGGGAAACGAAGCTGAGCCTCCGGGCGGATAAACTCCATTTGAGTAGTCCGGTTTTCGTATCCCGTCAGCCAAAGCGTATCCCTGCTGTAAGTGTAATCATAACGGGTGTCATGTTCAATCCCCACAAAGTGGGCAGTATCACCTTCGGTTTTGCTGTAATAAGTAAGCCCGTAATTTTCATTATAAGGATTGAGAGAGGAAAAGTCCCATACAATCCTCTTCCCCGACCGGCCGGGGTCGATGTATTCAACCTGTTGTTTGATGATCTTATCGCCAGAGCGAAACTGGTTACGCTGCCGGGTAATGTTGTGCTGAGCAAAAAGATTTGTTATGCTCAAAAGCACAATAAGGAGAGTAGTCGTTTTGGTCATATGTAATAGATTATTATCAAAATGATTGTATTGGAACTGGTGATAGAGTGCTGGTTAATAAGATGTAATCGGCAAAACACGACTTTTTACGTAACCATTATCTGTACTTGAATGTGATATTATACTAATTGGAGATTATATACAACAACTTAAGTCTGGCCATTTATATTATTAAAAGAATACACAACTTTGTATATATGACCAATATTTAGCAAATATATTTAATTTAGTCTTTATTGCGCTGCCAGGCTGTAGTTAATAATACTTGTAATATAGTTGTTAAGTGTGTAAAAATGTTTATCTGAGTGTGGGTAGGAGGTGTTGTGTGTATTTAATCAAATAAGATCGCACCAGTGGTGCTTAATTGTTACGGGATAGCGCTCCGAACTTAACCATTTTACCGGTATAAAAAAGAACGCGGTTCCAGACTATTGCTGAAACCGCGTTATCAATTTACCTCCGTTCGCCTATTGTTTAATAAAGCGTCCGACACCAACAAGTTTTTCTGAAACTACCTTTAGGGTATATGCCCCCGAAGAGAGGGCGCTGACATCAATAGCCTTCGGTCCATTAACCTGTATATCCATCTGTTTAACCCCTCCGACAGAGAATATTTCAATCCGGGACTTACAATCCTGAGGTAATGCAATATTCAGACTGGAGCTTACAGGATTCGGATAAATAGTTAAGTCTGTACACTGAAGACTGTTAACACCGGTAGTAATGGATGCCACCCGTATGGTTCCATCTGTCGCCAGGGTGCTCATATCCCAGTTTAATCCTGCGCCGGGTACTGCCGGAACAATACTGGAGAATGTGCCGCTGTATGAACCTGCCTGGATTACCTTAAAGGCATCGCCCGCAGCAAAAGCTCCATCGAGCAATTGCAGATTAAGAGTACCTGCCAGGGTAGCCGCACCGGTTACTTGTATTAAGTCCTGCGTATTGGATAGGCGACTAATCTTAATGTTGGTAGTACTACCCGAATTCAGAGTTAGAGCTCCTCCTACTATCAGCGTTCCGACTGATGATGTTCCCGGTGCAATAATACCACCCGAAGCAACGGTTACGGAATTATTAGCCATACCGGTTCCTCCAAATGCCCCGCTATTGTTTACCACCACAGGACCGGTGATATATCCCGGAGAAAGTAACAATATCTTACCCTGGTTGATCGTGGTTGCATTGGTGTGTGTTGATGCACCGCTAAGGGTCCATGTGCCTGTACCGGTCTTGGTTACTGTGGTTGAGGTTCCGGATATTGTACCGGCAAATGTCGCATCTGTGTTCCTGGCTCCGATTGTCCAGTTTGCTCCGCTCAGATAGGATGTGGCAACGCCGGAAACTTCACCTACAGCAACAGCGGTGGACGATGTCGTGTGATAAGCGTATGTCTTGGCTCCCAGATTAAGGGCTGCATTGGCATATCCGTAAGAATTTACTATTCTGAAATCACCTCCGGCGGAACTGGCGGTTACGTTTATTGTACCTGTAAATGCTGACCAGTTGCCTTTCAGTTCTGTGCGTGTGCCTGCCGCACCACTACCCATCGACGGGATATACCAGTTTAATGTACCACCACCTGTGAGGGTACCGAACAGTGCAATCCGGGAGTCGGCATTGATCGTACCTGTACAACCTGTTGGGACAATGTAATTGCAGGATGTGTTGGTGTACGAAGTCGGCGTATTGGTCATTGTCAATGTGCCTCCTTCAAGGCTTATTGTTCCGGGTGCACTATTAACATTGTCATTGCCAAAATTGATAGCTCCTTCTTTGATGACCGTGTAACCGGAATAGGTGTTGACTCCGTTGAAAATTAATTTCCCGGCACCTGTTTTTACCAGTTTTCCGGTTCCCGCTACGGGACTTCCCAAAACGATAGAGCCTGCTGAGTTAGCCGTTTCTATAGTATCTGTTCCGGTAATGGTAATCCCTCTGTCGGTCGACTGCTGCGTCGTGCCTGCATAACGTAAGCGGGAATCAGTAAGCTGGAGATACAAAGGATCGGTAGATGCCGCAGCCCCGATAGAACTGTTAAGGCCAATATTTGCCAGGGTATTTATTTCCAGAGCACCTCCGTTTATTATCGTTTTTCCGGTGTAGGCGTTAGAGGTCGATAAGGTCAGTTTCCCTTTACCGGATTTTGTAATGCCACCTGTGCCGGTGATAGATCCTGTACCGCTAAATGAATAATCATTCTCCGATGCATCCACGACCATTTTACCGATATTCAGGGTGCCGGTAAGTATCACGCTGGAATTAGCTTTTCCGGTAGCATCAAAAAATACAGAGTCACCGGTTGCGAATAATGCAGGGGAACCGTTGATTGACCAGCTTTGAGTGGTGAGCAAGTCCCAGTTGGAGTTGCTGCCTGACCAGACAATATTTCCCGGATCGCGGGAAGCCTCTACTTTGATAACAATGGCGTTACCTGTATTGACGACAGAATATTTATTATCATTGATTCCGGTTACGACAATATTGGAAAGCGTACCGGTAAATGCTCCGGTGTAAGTCAGGATCGGGTAATTACCGACGGCTAATTTGCCATTCAGTTGGTTTACCCTGATATTCAGCGTTCCGGCCAGTGTAAGGTCGCCGTTTACTTTAATGGAATCGCTGGGGCGTGTGAGACCGGTTGCATCATCCGACATATCGAGCTGATAAGTCGCATCAACCGGAATGGTAAGGCTTTTGGCAAATTTCAAAGTTCCGGCAACGCTGCTTTTAGCAGGAGAAAGAATAGCTCCGGACTCCAGGGTTACACTCTCTGTGAGCGTACCGGTACCACCCAGTACAGCCTGGCGGTTTACCCAAACCGGACTCTGGGAGAGTACACCGTTTACGATTAATGCACCCTGATCTACTGTTGTTTTACCGGCATAGCTATTTGTATTTGCAAGAGTCAGAGCTCCGTAGCCGGTCTTAAGTACACTGGCTGTTCCGGTGATAGAGCCGGTACCTGAAAAGGTGTAATCAGCCGGAGAACTTACCCATACCTGAGACGGTTGTACATCTCCTGTCAGATTCACCGTATTATTAGCTTTACCGGAGATATCGAAAAGAACGGTGTCTCCCTGGCTAAAGGTTTTCATCGTTGCATTGTTAAGCCAGTTGGAAGTCGTATTCACATCCCAGGCATTTCCGTTTGCACCACCTTTCCACTGGGTGTTACTGGTGAGTACAGGAGGCATCGGTGGTCTGGTCATTCCTCCGCCCAGATAGTAATCGACTTCGGTAGAGGTCATATACCCTTTTATGTTTGCGCACGAACGGTATTCGGGGTTTTGCATCAGACAGTAGATTCGTGTACTGGCCGGTGTCCAGGTTGAGAAAATACGCATTTCCGTACTGTCGCTGTTCATGCAGAATATTTCTTCCCGCCAGTCACCCAATATATCAGAATATAATGCCGGTCTGCCGCCATAGGGAATTTTGTTGGAATATTGCCCTCCTTCGGAATAAAGGCTCAGGAGTCTTCCGGCACTGTTGGTTGACGGATTCCATTTGTTTATGATAGGATTGTACCCATTTCCGTCGGCAGCGCTTAATATTTCACGCTGAAGGTCGCCATCCCACCACATGGTGAGAGCGGGAGCGGGATAAGATGTAGCACCCGGTACGGCATCCCCTTTACAGTTCAGTACGGTAGAGTGGGCATACGACCACAGCTCGCATCCTTTGACATTCGGGTCGATATCGGCAGCGTCACCCCGGCCTACGTCATACGATGGCACGGCTGACCAGGTTTTGATGCGTTCTCCTGTTTTGGCATCATAATATACCGCTAAAGTTGATGCCGCTTGCTGAATAGCATAACATTCCAGGCCGGGGCGATCGGGATCAAGGTCGCTGATCACAAACCGGTCTCCGTGGCCAATGTCGTTTTTGGCAAAATAGAGAGGGGTGCCGTTGTCATCCATTGCATTTACACCCCAGGAAATCTCATCCTTGCCGTCGCCATCAAGGTCTGCTACACGGATATTATGGAAATCGGCCCAGTGATATCCTGTCGGAATAGCGACTTTGGTTGCCGTATTGTTGAGGTAGCTTTCGTGAAACTGCCGCCATGTTTGCCCGGCAGGCTTAGCGGTGTTGGTGCGGGCCGACCAGGTCCAGCGGGAATTGATATTGGTACCGTCGAAATCATAAGCCTCAATATCCATAATGCCACCGTCTCCTCGCGAAGTGACAATGCTCGGATTGACTCCATCAAGGTATGCCACGCCTATAAAATTCATGTTCATCCGGTGACCGTAATTATCTCCCCAGAGCGATGTCCAGGTTGATTTTGCACCACGGTCAATCCACTCCCTGCGGGCCAGTTCCTTACCGGTCAACCCATCCACCATGGAGAGGTATTCCGGACAATTATCGCCCAGCAACATATAACCCATGTCAGAGACCGGAGGCAGTGTGCGGTAATCGTCAACTCCGTCGTTATTCCCCCCATTGGCGTCGGTAATTGCTTTGCCATCGGCAAAAACCGTAAGTTCGCCCGAGCGGGTGAAGACTTCGGCTTTTCCGTCTCCGTTGAAGTCATAAACAACCACAAACGGATTATGGGTGCCGGCTCCCAGCTCCATATTATGTCCTAAATCTATTCGCCACATGAAAACGCCTTCGCGCGTATATGCTTCGAGTAACACATTATTGGCAGGATCCCGGGGTTGGCGCTTTACTACATAATCATACTCACCGTCGCCATCGAGGTCTCCCGGGTAGACATGCTGAACGGAAGTCGAATAAGCAGTAGGCTGTAGCGTAATTCCCTGATAACGCTTCGCTGTAGCATCTCCCTGTATGGTAAAGGGCTTGCTTGCAGCGCCTTCCACACCGTTTGTGACAGGCTTTACGAAATACGAGTTTGTAGAGGTAGTACTTGCCGAATTGTCAGTATAATCCGTAGTGGCAGTGATCGGGGTGGCATTAAGCTTTTCGGCTTCGGCTCCACCTATGGAGCGATAAATGTTGAAACCAATACCTTCAGGATCGGTGGCCAGTAATCGCCAGCTTATATAAGCAGTACCACCACCGGTATTGACCGCTACAACTCCGCGGCCTAATTTCTCAACTTTACGCTGTGCGTCCAGTGAGCCTGCCCATCCACAGATAAGCAGCAAGATTAATAAACATCGGAAAAGTTTCTGTTTCATAGAATTAGTATTTAAGGTTGGAGAATATACGAATCTGCTTTCAGAGAAAAAGAAAATGACAACGTGGGCAATTTTGCCAGGCACAATGGTAAAAGGAAGTTGCAGATCGGGCCATGACATTTAGAATGAGTCTCCAGCCACGCATTAGATTTAAATTTGGTTGCAGCAAAGTAAGTGGGAATACAAACCGTTAAAAATAGAGTCCAATACTTTCTACTGGAAAAATGTACATAGGATATGAATGGAGTGGTAATGGTGGATAAAAATCCAGAAAAAGTGTACAGGATTGTAGTTGGTTACTGTCAGTCGATCCAAAATAAAAAAGCTCCTGATTGCCATTGTTGTGGCAATCAGGAGCTTTTTTATTTTGCGTTTAACAGAAGAAGGCCGTATGCAAAACGTTGAAAGAGGTTGTTCCAAACTCAGAAATAAAAACAACTATTTTGATCAGGATACGCAGCAAGGACAAAATTATCTCTAATTATTTAGTATCATCAAACCTCTACTATTGCTGTTTCAATCAATTCATAACCTAACTTCGTTATCGGTTGGAAATTATGACGAATCGGGTCTGGTAAATATGCTTGAATCTCACTGAAAGCCTTTGCCATATCATCCGGAGTCGGTACCAATTTATGTTTATTCGAGAAAACACAAATCCTTCGGCTACGTCGATTCACAAAATTATTTATGTCTGCAATTTCCGAAAAGTAAAATGCAGCTTTATGTAGTTGTCTTCTGGCATCTGAAATTTTATTTTTCGAAGAACTACTCTGAGACAATTCGTTTAAAATAAAGAAAGAGTCTTCTGTTTCATCATAAACCACAAAATCACATCGCTCAACACCTTTCTGGAGATCAAATGGTAACTGATTCAAGAGATCTTCATAATCGATTATTGTAATATCCTTCAATCCTGGATTATGATATGTTGCACTACCCATACCCAAGGGTTGTTTTATTGTTGCTTTTTTATCCTGAATATCAAAATATTCATCACTGACATTTTCGGCCCTTACTATTAAGGAGCTTCCATCAAATGGAGAAAGATGTGGTTTCCGGCTATTCAAATAACTGATATATTGATTTTTCAGCAATTCGATCATCTTGTTATTTGTTTAGTTCGTTGTAACGTTCATATATATTAGAGATTGGGTCTGACAAAGGTCTGGCATCTATAATAAATGCATCTTCCCTCTTCAGATTATTCAAATACCCATCAATGATCTCAAATACATCTACATCTGCAATATTTAAACTTGCACCTTCTTCCAATACGCCTTTTCTTCCTGCCAGTATCAGTAAATTTATATGATTAATGATATATGGGCTGTGTGTAGCCATCATTAATGTCATTTTGTAATCATTTGGATTATCAACAAAACACCGATTTACCAAATAATTAATCAAACTTCTCTGGCTTTCCGGATACAAACTCAACTCAGGCTCTTCTATATGAATATTTACTCTTTTGTGTTGGATATCTCCTACATTGGTAACAGCCTTAAATTCGGACAAATTATCACTGTTTGACATGTAGTTAAAAACGGCACTGTTAAAGGACTTAATCAAATCATATTTCTTAGAGAAATATTCCGCTATAACACTTAAAGGTGTAACAGTTTGAGTTCCTGAAGAAGCATCCTCCAGTTTTATCGAATAATGACTTTCCTCATTGTTCCCTTCTATAAAATGTTTTTCACCTGTTGCTGTTTTCTTTACTACAAACTTCACTCCGAGATAATCAAAAGACAACTCTTTTATAACCTTCGTTGCCAACAAATAATCATTTAAGGTTTCTCGTAGAAAAAAACTTGTCGATCTTTTTTCGGTATTATTTGCCAGGATATCTGGAATAATATTCCGTTTATCCGAAATAAAACATCCTTTCTCAAGACTCAATTGAGATTTATCAAGAATAACGTCAGCATCGAGTTTCCCATTCATATATTTGATTTCACAATCTCCAATCGAATATATGATTTCTGTATCCTTCTTTAGATATCCTTCAAATCCATTGTTTCTTATGTAAATATTGAAACTAAATCTAAATGGAGATTTAGTAATACCGGATTGTTTTAAATATGAACGAATACTTACCATCTTAAAAATCCAGCGGAAAAGTGCTAAAACCTTTATTATCGTACTTTTTCCACTTCCGGATTCTCCTATAAATACAGTCATGGGACGAATGTCTTCGAGCTCAATTTCATTTATCGGACCAAAATTTCTTATAATTATCGATTCCTTCATATTTGATTGCATTTTTACAAAGATACTGTTTTTCCAGATTGTAATAAAATGGAATCTCGCGATATATTGCAAGTCCCCGTACGACGGGAGGAGTGCTGAAAAACTCACAAACATCGTTTGTAAAAGTTTCGCTGAGCGCGGAGAGAGGCTCTTATGTTGATTCGATAAAATGCAGCCTGTTTTTTAGTATGGCGTGATTGTAACGAACAAACACATTAATCAATTCTCTCCTCCAATAAGTCTTTCCAAATTACAAACCCCTTCTGTGAATTGGAATAATCATGCATAATTCTACTGAAATTTTCCGGCTTTGAATCAAGGAATACTTGTCTTCCTTGATTTCTTATGACAGACAACTGTTCATCAATTATTTTTAATTGGGATTTAAGCAGCTCTTTGTCCTTTTCTATATGCCATAAATAAGTTGCTTCTTCCGTATCAAGCGTTTCTAACACAATATGAAATTGGCTCTCACCAGCAAGCAAAAACACAAAAGAAAAGGGGCTTAAAATAAATCTTATTTTCAAGATAGAGCTTTCATGCCTATTGGCTAAATACATCAATTGACTTGAATGTTTAAAGCTCTTATGACTGAGCAAATCATCCAATAAAACCCGTCCATCATTGTAAAGACCAGGTACCCTGTTTTCATTTTTAGACAAGTCATCAATAGTCAATAGGTTATGATCTGTTCTTGGCTTCATGCTAAGAACAGAATTTGTAATGTATCTGAATCTAACGTTATCGACTAGTTCCTGATTAATCTTCTGAAGGTCTGAAGATGTCGCTAATTGTGATACTAATTCACCTTTTTCAAGTTCTGCATATATATCAAATGAAACGTACTTTGAGCCTAGCACTTTCGCAAAATAAGGCTTCAATACTTCAAATTCAGGCCTGATTTGAAAATTCTCAACTTCGAATTCTACTGGTTCTGGTATTTCTGGGATAGTGTATTTAAAGACAATGCTTCCATAACGAAAATCTATATCCTCCAGGGAGACTTTTATTCTTAGCTTTATTTTCTTAGTTTCATCCGGAAGGGTGATTTCTTCTGTCGGTTCGTCAAATAATGAAGCTTGCTTCTCTATTTTGCGATAATAGGTATTTCGCTTGAGAAATAACTTATTGAGATAATCGACTTTTACATCTCTGTAATCATAAATAGTCGGTGTTATTTCTGAACGTTGGACCCGACCAATATATTGAATAAGTTTGCCCTCAAATGCAAAGGGGTATACAAGAAAAAGGCTGTTTGCATTTTGCAAATCAGTTCCTTCTCCAAAATATTGCCCTGTTGTTATGAGTACCTGATAATTTCCGTCCTTAAGCGTTTTCCATTTGAATTTCCTGCTATTTTCCGAATCGTCGCCACTCAAAGTCAGTGTTTCATACGATTGCTTCAAATATTGATTTAAGGTATCTATATGTTCTTTTCGTTCTGTAATTATTGCAACCTTTTTACCCAATCTCAACTCGGCAAAAATATCTTCTAAAATCAGTTTGTTGCGTGTCGAATCGTGAATCAATACTTTTGAAAGTGTTTCAAACTGATCCGTTTTTGAATTATAGGGTATATCAAGATCGGTATTCCTTACAATGATCTTTGCTTTTTTGTATGATAAAACCTCAGTCGGTCTAATTTCGGAAATAATCTCCCCCAGATGAGAAAAGATAATTTTACCGTCATTGTATTTTCGAAATGGAGTTGCGGTCAAACCATACAAATAGTACGTTGGAATTTTAGATATTGTATCCCGATAGGTTTTGGCTGGAATATGATGGCATTCGTCAACGATGATTGTTCCAAACGAATTTATAAAATTATTTGACTCCGGTTTTAGCAATTCCTTTGACAAACTCTGTATTGTTGCAACAGTAACTTTAGAACCAACTTTAATTTTCCCTTGTCCGATTTTTCCAATGTCATGTTTGGGAATGCCCAGAAAAGTTTCAATTCGTTCTATCCATTGTTCTACCAGTTGTTTACGGTGGACAATAATTAAGGCTGGTTGATTTCTATCGGAGACAATTTTTAGGCCAATTATTGTTTTACCAGATCCCGGAGGGGCTACAATTACACCAAAGTCTTTTTTAGAAATTACTTCGATAGCACTTTGTTGATGATCTCTAAGACTTGCATTGAACTGAAAATGACATTATTAAGCTTTTTCCTCTGGTCGATAAAACTATACTCGATTCTTTTCTCAAGGCAAAATCTAATCAGTTTACCAATAAAGCCTCTTGGAATTATAACATCTGACTCCGTTTCCTCTATGAACTTAAAATAGCGTTCAGTTTCAAAGGTATTCTTTCCAGATTTCTTTTTGATAAAATACTCGGCGTTTGCAAAATTCAGCTCATCTTTCAGATAGTTTATCAATGGAAACGGTATTCCGGTTCTGTTGATTTTGACTACATTTTTTAATGTGATTGTTAGTTTGCCTGAAGTTGTTGTTACGGGCTGATTGGACTCTAAGCTTAATGAAGTAGATATATCTCCATACAGTTCTTCTAGTTTGACAACAGGAACACGACGGATTGTTTGCAGAAACCCAAACTGATCCAGGATTGGCTGAAATGACTTTGTATCCAGAAAGCAACTATTGCCCTGCTTCCATGTCTTATGGTATAATGGCAATGCGATAAGATTACCCAACCCTTTACCTGAAAGGAAATCCTGATTGGGGAATAATCTGTCAAAGCTTGAACTTTTGTCGAATACAGAAAACACACCCGACCTTTCCAATAGAGAAAGAATTATCTTTCGGCTTCGTGCAGCAGGATATGGTTGCTCAAAGAACATCCAGATATGGCCTCCTTCTCCCGAACGAGAACGCTCTAAATAAGCAGGTATTTCATTGTCCTTACAAACTTTCAAGAAGGCTTTACATTCTTCCAACCAATTCTCGTCATCAAAATCAGCAGCAATAAACCATGAAGTGTTGTCTTGCAATAAAGGGTAGATTCCTATCAATTGCTCTCCTCTCAAATGCTTTTCAAATTCTTTATCTGATAAAGGGAGATATGTTTTATCCTGATAGTTTTGGAAAGTGCCTCCTCTCATTTTATGAGCACGATACATATATGGATCATAGAAGTATGCAGGCATATAGCCACTCTTCTTCCCATTCTCCCAACGAACAGCAAATACATCTTCTCTGCCTTTGAAAAGTGATTTAAATATTTGGAGATTCATTGTTTTTATGTTTCAATATTGGATTAATGCTGCTGTAGTCCTCAAAATAATAACAGGGAATTTTCAAAGCACTTTCTATCTCTCTGTTTTTGATAACGACAACAAGAATTGAACGAAATTTGAAATATCACTATTTATACTTGCTTTTTCTAAAGCAGCCATATACTCCTGTCTTCTCTCCACCGGTATAACGGTCCAGTCATATCCTCCAGAAATAAACTGCGTATTCATTAGGAATCGGGCTATACGTCCGTTTCCGTCCATATACGGGTGAATGTAAACAAAGAAGAAATGACCCAGAATTGCACGCACCGCTGCATTAGATTCATTCTCCATCAATTCAAACAAAACGGGAATAGCATCCCTCACGGCATCAGCACTAAAAGGGGTGTGCATTGAGCCTTTAATGTACACCTGATGTATTCTGTACCCTGCCAAATCTGAAGGTTTCAATAACCCAACACGAACACTAGGAGCAAATAGCTCTCTATACCATACGCGATGGTCGTCTGCTATAGTTTTTCCGGCATTCGCACCTTTCAGGATCTTAGCAATACTTTCCTTTACGGCCTGAAAAGCTTGCCAATAGCCTCTTGCAGCCATAGCATTCTTTTGATCCAAATCTGATGTATTTTCTTCCGGTTTCCATTGCCCGCTTTTTACCTTTTCAATGAGCTCATCTGTAACCTTATAACCTTCAATTGATAGAGAATTGTATGCATCTTGTTTATACTGTTCTTCTATTAGTTTTAAACAAGAGTCAATATCGGCATAAGTTTTGTTCGATTCCGGGTAGAGTTTAATTACATCCTCTCTCATAGCCTGCCACATCAATCGTAACCGGGTCTCATAAGGCGATGTAACTCTTTGATAAGCGATTGTAGATGATGTTGTAAATGGATCTTCTTCGCGAAGATTATAACCAAGACTTTTCATGGTACCAATTATCTCATCGGCTATTACCGTATTTCCTATGTTTCGGAATGCTCCCGCAAGACGACCGGCTTTTGTTGATTGTCCTTTTTCCAGTATAATCCTCAATATATCAGAAGCATCCGGGATTAAAGACAAGCATGTCCGAGCAGTTATATTATCTAATCTGAAAAAATCAGGACTACATTCTATTAAAGCCTCAGGTAACGTATATATATTTAATCCGAACTGAGACTCCTTGTAAACAGGGGTTGCAACTGTTGTTTTCAGATCCAGCAAAGTGGTATTATGGAGCAACTTAACAATATTATTTGAGCCCTTCAAGGCTCGTAAAATAATCTGCGCGGGAACTGTACGGTTGCCACTATACAAAGAAAGCGATTGTTCAGGTGTTAAGCACCAATCTTCATTGAATCTTGCTTTTGCATATGCGGCCACAAAATACCAATAAGAGGTGTACCAGTTTGTAGTATCACCCGGAGTTGCATCCGGACGGGAAGATATATACCACCCTTTCATTACTTCCTGTAGAAAACCGTTATTTATCAATCTTACTAAATGAACTCTGGAGATATCTGATGATTTTACAATAGCAAGTCCTTGCTCATTTTGAAATCTTTGTAGTTCTTTTAGTGAGTTCGCCAGATTCTCTTGCACTGTAGCCATATTGCGTTGGTTGTTATTAAGACTTCTTTTTTCTAGCCTAGCTGTCGCTCTATTACTAGTTTATTGCAATGCGCTGTTACTAGTTTATTATGATGTGCTATTACTAGTTTATTGTGATGCGCTATTACTAGTTTATAATGCAAATATAGACTATTTACGCCCGGAAATCAACTATTTACGAATAGAAATATTACACGAATTGAGAGGAAAGCACAAATTGCCAGGTTTCATTGGTGGGAGTTCATTCATTTATTCTATGATTCGTTTAAGGTTTACTATAGGTTGAGTATAGGTTGACTTTAGGTATAAATGTGGGTGATATAAATTCAATACTGTAATAACACAGAGATAAAATAGTCTTTATAAAGAGTATTTTATCACTATTTTATCTCTATGTTAGCACTGTATTATCACTATATTAGCATAGAGTCAACATAGAGTAAAAACAGAGTAAACTTAGAATAAAGCGATAAGTAAATTATTAATGGTAACCTTGTATTTCAGGTTCAGGTATAGTCAACCCCGGAGTAAGCCTATGGCAAGTTACTTCGGGGTGGAGTCAGTCTTTTTTCTTCATATTTCTTGGATGATGCTCCAGGATTTCCCGGCGTAGCATTTCCCGGTCGATGTGGGTGTAGATTTCGGTAGTGGTGATGCGTTCATGACCCAGCATTTGTTGGATCACGCGCAGGTTGGCGCCACCTTCGAGCAGGTGGGTGGCGAAAGAGTGGCGAAACGTGTGCGGGCTTACCGTCTTTTTTATGCCGGCAGCTTCGACAAGTTGTTTGATGATGTAGAATATCATTACCCGGGTAAGTTTCCCGCCCCGGCGGTTGAGGAACAGGATATCTTCATTGCCTTTTTGGATCTCCAGTGTATTCCGGTCGGGGTAGTAAAGGCTGATTTCATGCAGGGCAACCTCAGAGATAGGCACCAGGCGCTGTTTGTTCCCTTTACCAGATACGCGGATGAAAAGATCCTCGGTATAGATGTCGCTGATCCGGAGCGAGGTGAGTTCCGATACCCGCAATCCGCAGCTGTAGAGAACTTCCAGGATAGCCCGGTTTCTCTGTCCTTCGGGTTTCGACAGATCTATCTGTGAAATAACGGCATCGATCTCCTCCAGGCTCAGTACATCCGGGATCTTTAGCCCGATTCTGGGCGATTCGAGCAGTTCGCAGGGGGTCGATTCGATAAATCCATCCAGCAGCAGGAAGTTGTAGAACGATTTTATCCCCGAAATAATGCGGGCCTGAGAGCGCGGGCAGATCCCGATATCGCGCAATTGCGCCACAAACTGATGCAGGTCGTCGAGTGTGATATCCATCACTGTTTTCTCCTCCGATTCTACAAACCTGGCCAGTTTATTCAGGTCGTCGAGGTATGCCTCGATCGAATTTGGGGATAGGGATTTTTCCAGTCGCAGGTAGGTAATGTATTTTTTTACAACAGATTGATTGTCCTTCATGTTTTTTTGACTACTTTTGCACGCAAATCGAAATAGTGTGTATGCAAAAGTACGCAAATTGTCGGTTTATTCCTGAAAAAGATAATATCATCTCTTTATTATGAAGATACAGATAATCAATGGCCCTAACCTCAATCTTTTGGGTAAAAGAGAGCCCTCCGTTTACGGGAATTCATCTTTTGAGTCGTATCTCGATCAACTAAAAACTAACTATACAGGTTGCGAAATAGCTTATTTTCAATCCAATATTGAAGGCGAGCTGATCAATAAAATTCACGAAGTCGGATTCGATTTCGACGGGATTATTTTGAATGCCGGAGCATATACGCATACCTCTATTGCCATTGCCGATGCCATTCGTGCAGTGACAACCCCGGTGATTGAAGTACATATCTCGAATATTCACCAACGTGAATCATATCGGCATGTATCGATGATCGCCGCTGCCTGCAAGGGAAGCATCCTGGGATTTGGTATGGATTCATACCGTTTGGCTGTGGAAGCGGTACTGCATTTGTAACCGTCAGAGAAATATCCCGGTTTCCGGTAAGGCAATAAATTTTTCTTATTTCATAAACAATATATTTTATGTCGAAACACACCAAAATTGTAGCTACCATCTCTGATATGAGATGTGAAGTGGAATTTATCAAGGAACTTTACGAGAGTGGAATGAACGTTGTGCGTATGAACTCGGCTCACATGAACGAGGAAGGATTCGCAGCAGTGGTAAATAACACCCGTGCCGTATCAAAAAACATCGGTATCCTGATGGACACAAAAGGTCCTGAAGTGAGAACTACAAAAATCGATGGTGAAGATAAACTTAAATTCGAATCTGGCGATATCGTTGCAATGATCGGTGACCCTGCCGTATTGACAACTAAAGATCAAATCTCGGTATCATACAAAAGCTTCGTACACGACCTTAACGTAGGTACGAAAGTATTGATCGACGATGGCGAAATCGAATTCACTATTATCGAGAAAAAAGCTGACAAACTGATTGCTCAGGCTGAAAACAACGGTGAACTGGGTAGCCGTAAAAGTGTGAACGTACCGGGTGTACGCATCAATCTGCCTTCTTTGACTCCGCGCGACCTTGAGGTAATTGATCTTGCTATCAAACACCAGGTTGACTTCATCGCTCACTCATTCGTACGTAACCGTCAGGACGTATTGGATATTCAGGCTATCCTGAACGCTCACCAGAGCCCTATCAAAATCATCGCTAAAATCGAAAACCAGGAAGGTGTTGATAATATCGACGAAATCCTTGAAGTGGCTTACGGTGTGATGGTTGCCCGTGGTGACCTCGGTATCGAAGTTCCCCAGGAAAAAATCCCCGGAATTCAGCGTCTGTTGATCAAAAAATGTGTTCAGGCTAAAAAACCGGTTATCGTAGCAACTCAGATGCTTCACACAATGATCAAAAACCCACGTCCTACACGTGCTGAGGTTACTGACATTGCGAATGCAATCTACTACCGTACCGATGCTATCATGCTTAGTGGTGAAACTGCTTACGGTAAATATCCTGTAGAAGCGGTTAAAACTATGGCTGCTATCGCTGAAGAGGCTGAAAAAACCAAAATGCCTGAAAACGATATTCCTGTAGATGCTAAAGAAAATACGACTATCGCTACTTACCTGGCTGAAAAAGCTGTAAAAGCTACCCGTCGTCTTCCTATTTCTGCAATCCTTACTGACAGCTTCACCGGAGGTACTGCACGTTACGTAGCATCTTTCCGTGGCAAAGCTCCTGTATATGCATTCTGCTACAAAGAAGGAACAATCCGTCACTTAGCTCTTTCTTACGGTGTATTCCCTATCCACCTGGATGTTGACACCAACGCTCGTGACTACTTCTTCGAAGGAATGAAAATTCTTTTGAAAGACGGTAAAATCAAAGATACCGACACAGTTGCATTCCTTGGCGGAAGCTTCGGACAAGGTAGCGGTACTTCTTATCTTGAAATCAACCAGGTTTCTAAGATTTTGCCTAACGCAGCAGACTATGTTTTGCCTAACTTCGTAGAAGAGCAAAAATAATAAACTGAGATAACATCAATGACAGACGCGGTCGAGCAGTATATTCTGGATCATATTGATCCCGAAGGTGAACATTTGCAACGGTTAAACCGGGATGCACATGTCAATCTGCTTCGACCGCGTATGCTTTCCGGCCATCTGCAGGGCCGTTTCCTCAAAATGATCTGCCGCATGATCCGGCCTGTCAGCATTCTTGAACTTGGCACCTATGCCGGGTACTCTGCACTTTGTATGGCAGAGGCATTGCCTGAAAATGGCGAACTCCACACGATTGAAATCGATGATGAGCTGGAAGACTTTATCCGCAAACATATCGATGCTTCGCCTTACCGCGACAAAATTCACCTTCATATCGGCGATACCTTTGAGATTGTTCCTCAGTTGAATAAAACCTTTGACCTGGTTTTTATCGATGCGGACAAACGCAGTTATTGCGAATATTTTGATCTGGTATTCGATAAAGTACGCCACGGCGGATTTATCATTGCCGACAATACGCTCTGGGACGGTAAAGTACTGGACGTACCCGCTTCAAACGATGCCCAGACTCTTGGAATCTTAAAATTTAATGAAAAAATTGCTGCCGATCCGAGAGTTGAAAAAATTATCTTACCTTTGAGAGACGGAATCACCCTGATTCATAAGATTTAATAGGAATAGCCGGGCATCCCCGCCCTGGGAATGCATTTTTCCAGACAGGATTTGCCAGATATTCCGGGTTTCATTATTTCTTAACCTCAAAATCCTAAGATTATGAATTTTCCCTCAGATTTAAAGTACACTAAAGAACATGAGTGGATTCGCCTGGATGGCCAACAAGCTTTTGTCGGAATCACCGATTTTGCTCAAAACCAGTTAGGCGAAATTGTGTACATCGATGTTCAGACGGTCGGTGAAACGATTCAGAACGGTCAGGTGTTTGGAACAGTAGAGGCTGTAAAAACTGTTTCGGACCTTTTTATCCCGGTTACAGCTGAAGTATTGGAGCTGAATGAAGCGCTCGAAGATCAGCCGGAATTGGTAAATACCGATCCTTACGGGGACGGATGGATTATCAGGGTGGCTCCCGAAAATATTTCAGACCTGGATTCATTACTGTCGGCAGAGGAGTACCGGCAACTGATTGCAAAATAAATTCTTATTCAGTATAACTAATCAACTATTATATATATAAATGAAACCCATTATCAGCATTATTATGGGGAGTACATCGGATCTGCCTGTTATGGGCAAAGCAGCCGAGCTCCTGAATGATTTTGAGATTCCGTTTGAAATCAACGCTCTTTCGGCTCACCGTACACCGGCCGAAGTGGAAGTTTTTGCCAAGGGTGCACAAGAAAGAGGCATCAAAGTGATTATTGCAGCAGCCGGTATGGCGGCGCATTTGCCCGGTGTAATTGCATCCATGACTACGCTGCCTGTAATTGGTGTGCCTATCAAAGCAACACTCGATGGAATGGATGCCTTGCTGGCCATCGTGCAAATGCCTCCGGGTATTCCCGTTGCGACTGTAGGTATTGATGGTTCGCTAAATGCAGCCATTCTTGCCGTACAGATGATTGCTACCGGTGATGAAGTGCTTCAGGAAAAACTGGCTCTTTACAAAGAGGGTCTGAAGAAAAAAATCGTTAAGGCTAACGAGGAGTTGAAGCAGGTTCACTACAAATACAAAACGAACTAATCATTACGCCACTGGGACATTTCTCAGTGGCGTTTTTTTTATGCGTACAGGATCGTTTTTCCGGAATTATTGCCTATGTTTGTGGAGTTATTTAGAATAGATCTATTATGATAAAGTTCAGGCCGGTTTGGTTCGAAGATAGAAGCTTGATTGAGCGATATTTGCATGGCAAGGGAAGTCGGCGGCTGAATTATAGTTTCGATGTGCTGTTTTTATGGCAGGATGCCTGTGATTTTGAAATAGCAGAGAAAGATGGTTTTTTACTGATCAAAACCTTTCACCATAGTCAGCATAACTTTTTATTTCCTTTGGGGGACGGGGATCTTAAGCGGATTATCCGGGATATGCAGGAATATGCTTTGTCGCAGGGGTGTTGTTTCCGGATGTTTCAGATTTTGCCGGAGCAGAAATCGCAAATTGAAGCATTATTTCCGGGAGAATTTACATTCAGGTCTTCCCGCGATGAATTTGAATATATTTATGAAACCGGAAAACTCGCGTCGCTTCAGGGGAAACCGCTGCAGCCCAAACGCAACCATATCAATTATTTTACCAAACAATATAACTGGTCGTTTGAGAAGATTACCCAAGAGAACATGCTTGAGGTATTGATGTTCAGTCACAAATGGGATGATGAAATGAACATCCCCATAGGTAGTGCGTTGAATATGGAGAATCAGGCGTTGATGACCGCTCTTGAAGCTTTCTTCTGTCTGGAGCTGGATGGCGGATTGTTAAGGGTCGATGGGGAGGTTGTGGCATTTTCAATCGGATGCCCGATTGCCGACGATACCTATCTCGTTCTTTTTGAAAAAGCCGATGGAAATATCAGGGGGGCTTATCCGATGATTAACCGGGAATTTGTTCGCCATTTTTGTATGGGGTACCGCTATGTAAACCGGGCAGAAGATAATGGTGACGAAGGGCTGCGAAAGGCAAAGCTCTCTTACTACCCGGATATTTTGCAGGAAATCTATCAGATGAGTATCGAAAAGTAAGTTCCGGTCAGGTATAAAACCAATTGTGATGACAATACGTTATGCAATAGCCTCAGACAAAAATTCGCTTAAACAGATCTGGTTTATCTGTTTCGGTGATGAAGATGATTATGTTGAGCATTTTCTCCGGGAGCGTTGGACCGGGAAAAACTGTCTGGTAGCGGAAGAAGATGGAAACGTCGTTGCCATGTTGTTCTTATTACCGGCAGAAATCAGGGTAGAAGAGGAGTGGAATCCAGTCTGGTACATCTATGCCTGTGCTACATTGCCCGGATACCGGGGGGGCGGATTTATGCGGCAGCTTCTTTTAAAAGCCGGAGAAGAGGCGGTCCGGCAATCTGTTTTTGCGCTGGTCCTGGTTCCGGCAAGTGACTCATTGTATAATTACTATGAAAAATCGGGTTTCAGCCGTTTATACAAGAAACCGGTTAAAGGGTGTGTGCCGGCGGTTCCCGGAAATAAAGAAGAAGTTGTCACCGAACAATTGGTAGCTGAAATTTTATCTATCCGGAATTCCGTTTTAACGGGAGAGCTGGATATCTGTTGGGGAAAAGATCACATGCGTTTTGTCCTGGACGATCTGGCTCGGCAGAATGGCGGAGCTGTTTTCACGAAGGATGGGTATGCTCTGCTGGAGAACCGGGATGGAGAGTTTGCCATTAAAGAGCAGTTGCCTGAAATGCTGCAAATGACGGCTGAGGATTATGCGATGATTCGCTTTTGCCGTCCATACACAATAAAAACATCAATGACTCTCCCTTACTTTAATCTTGGGTTGGACTAAGATAATTGAATGTATAGTATTTGATTCCCTGGTCCGATGTATTCACTTTTACCTTCAAAGGAACCGGTTTCCCTTTCTGACTGAATGATTTAACAGGAAAGGATGCATAGAGATTTACCAAATAACCTTCCGTGTCGTTATTTTTGGAATGTCTGAGCTCTAAATATATAGTATCGTTTGCCGGAACCTTATTTTGATATAAGGCAATTCCGTGTTTGGCGCTTTTATAATTGAAGGATAACCGGAAATTGATCCAATCCCCGCTTTGCCAAATGCTTTCCAGGAACAAAGGATCATCCGACAGATTGCTTTGAAGCTCCTTAATCTCCGATGTGAATACATCTTTAACTGAGTTCACCTTCACAGAATACTCGTTTGCCGATTTAAGTTCCGATAGGTTATAATTGAGCAGAACGCGCGCCCCGGTTTTGAGATCGGTGGATATTGCCTGCTGCGGATACAGTCTGGTCTGGTTGTCGAGCCGATAGTACCGGTCGGTGGTAGTTTCGGCAATAGTAGCCAGATCGAGTCTGAAGTCCCCTAATCCGTAGTCAAACTCTTCTTTGCAGGATGAAAAAACAAAAAGTAGTAAGCAAATGTATAACCAGACATGATGTGGTTTCTCCATAAGTTGAGGTATTGCCGGTGATTATCGCAAATTTAGCAAAATAATGAATCGCTTAACAGGTATTTGATCCGAAATAAATGAGCCGGAACTATAATTTCATACCCCGGGAACGTAATCAGCCTCTCATGTAAGGTGTATATATAATAGTAGAAAGTCGCTTTTTCATTATTATAGTATTCCGGTAAATATGAATTGTTCCGGATCCGGCTGATAATTGAGCCTGTTTCCGGTTGTTTTTACGCTTAAACGGAATTATTATTTCACCCGCTTTTCCGGGGTGTTGTTGGGAAAACCGGTCAGAAGCCTTTTAGCCCGTAAAAAACCTATCGGATACGCCCTCTTACGCTCAGCCGGTTATGTTTTTTAACACAAAATAGGCGTCGTATAATTTGGAGGGAAAGGATATAAGCACTACTTTTGCACTCGCTAAACAGATAAGGGCAGCGGCCTAACGATAAGCGCTGAAAGTTTTGAAAAAATAAATCTGAAAAGATTTGGAAGTTAAAAATAAAAAGCGTTATCTTTGCAGCCGTTTCGCTAAAAACTGCGAAGCAAAATGAAAGAGATCATTGAAGAAATTATAGATAAATAAGTAGTACAAAAACTACCTGACGCAATAAAGCACAGTGATGTGCGAGTGATCAGGTAAGGGAAAAATTAAACCGTCAATTAGCAATAATTGGAGTAAGGATTGACTTGAAAGTATTAAAACTAGTTGAGTAATCAACTAACAAAAAACAATAATACAACGAAGAGTTTGATCCTGGCTCAGGATGAACGCTAGCGACAGGCCTAACACATGCAAGTCGAGGGGCAGCACTTCGGGTGGCGACCGGCGCACGGGTGAGTAACGCGTATGCAACCTACCTATTACTGGGGAATAACTTTCGGAAACGGAAACTAATACCGCATAACACCACGAAATCGCATGATTTTGTGGTTAAAGAATTTCGGTAATGGATGGGCATGCGTGACATTAGTTAGTTGGTAGGGTAACGGCCTACCAAGACTACGATGTCTAGGGGTTCTGAGAGGAAGGTCCCCCACACTGGTACTGAGACACGGACCAGACTCCTACGGGAGGCAGCAGTGAGGAATATTGGTCAATGGGCGAGAGCCTGAACCAGCCAAGTCGCGTGCAGGATGACTGCCTTATGGGTTGTAAACTGCTTTTATAAAGGAATAACAACTTCCACGTGTGGAAGGATGAATGTACTTTAGGAATAAGGATCGGCTAACTCCGTGCCAGCAGCCGCGGTAATACGGAGGATCCAAGCGTTATCCGGATTTATTGGGTTTAAAGGGTGCGTAGGCGGTTGCTTAAGTCAGCGGTGAAAGTTTGCAGCTCAACTGTAAAATTGCCGTTGAAACTGGGTGACTTGAGTACGGTAGAGGTATGCGGAATGCGTTGTGTAGCGGTGAAATGCTTAGATATAACGCAGAACCCCAATTGCGAAGGCAGCATACTGGACCGGTAACTGACGCTGAGGCACGAAAGCGTGGGGATCAAACAGGATTAGATACCCTGGTAGTCCACGCCGTAAACTATGAATGCTAGCTATTGGCGATATACAGTCAGTGGCACAGAGAAATCGTTAAGCATTCCACCTGGGGAGTACGCCGGCAACGGTGAAACTCAAAGGAATTGACGGGGGCCCGCACAAGCGGAGGAACATGTGGTTTAATTCGATGATACGCGAGGAACCTTACCCGGGTTTGAACGCAGGGGGAATACAGTGGAAACATTGTAGCCAGCAATGGCCGCCTGCGAGGTGCTGCATGGTTGTCGTCAGCTCGTGCCGTGAGGTGTCGGCTTAAGTGCCATAACGAGCGCAACCCCTATCGATAGTTACTAACAGGTTAAGCTGAGGACTCTATTGAGACTGCCGGCGTAAGCCGAGAGGAAGGTGGGGATGACGTCAAATCAGCACGGCCCTTACATCCGGGGCGACACACGTGTTACAATGGTGGGTACAGAGGGCCGCTACCTGGTGACAGGATGCTAATCTCCAAAACCCATCTCAGTTCGGATCGGAGTCTGCAACTCGACTCCGTGAAGCTGGATTCGCTAGTAATCGCGCATCAGCCATGGCGCGGTGAATACGTTCCCGGGCCTTGTACACACCGCCCGTCAAACAATGGAAGTTGGGGGTACCTAAAGTCTGCAACCGCAAGGAGCGGCCTAGGGTAAAACTAATAACTGGTGTTAAGTCGTAACAAGGTAGCCGTACCGGAAGGTGCGGCTGGAACACCTCCTTTCTGGAGAGCAAACCTTACTTAAAGGTTTAATTTTTCTGACTACTACTTGTTTATTTAAAGATACAAGACGAAAAGACAAAAAGAGTCAAGACCATAGAACCAAGACAAAAGACGTAGAGTCAGGAGTCAAAAGTCTACAAGTCTTTCATCTAAAGGTCTTCAGTCTAAGAGGAGACAGAGCCACTCAGGCAAAGAAAAAGTAATGCAGTCCTATAGCTCAGTTGGTTAGAGCGCTACACTGATAATGTAGAGGTCGGCAGTTCAACTCTGCCTGGGACTACCCGAGGGTAATGAAGAATTAAGAATTAAAAAATGAAGAATTAACGAGTCGCAAGACACCCCATTCTTCACTCTTCATTCATCATTATTCATTAATAAACGGGGGATTAGCTCAGCTGGCTAGAGCACCTGCCTTGCACGCAGGGGGTCAACGGTTCGAATCCGTTATTCTCCACGAAACTCAATCCGCAAGGAAAGAGAGAAGATCATTGACATATTGAAGAAGTAAAAGTAGTAAAGAAAAAACATCGAGCCATTGACGGCAGTAATGCCGGAAATGAGAAGAAAGTAAGCAAGGGCGCATGGCGGATGCCTTGGGTCTCGGAGGCGACGAAGGACGTGATAAGCTGCGATAAGCTACGGGGAGGAGCAAATATCCCTTGATCCGTAGATTTCCGAATGGGGCAACCCATCTGGTAGAAGACCAGATATATCTGTAAAGATAGGCGAACGTGGGGAACTGAAACATCTAAGTACCCATAGGAGAAGAAAACAAAAGTGATTCCGTAAGTAGTGGCGAGCGAACGCGGAACAGCCCAAACCAGTTATGTTTCGGCATAGCTGGGGTTGTAGGACCACGACATAGCAAGAATTGGAGAAGTGGAAGCCTTTGGAAAGAGGCCCCGAAGACGGTGACAGGCCGGTACACGAATCGAAGATGAAGCTTAGTGGTATCCTGAGTAGCGCGGGACACGAGAAATCCTGTGTGAATCAGCGGGGACCATCCCGTAAGGCTAAATACTCCCGAGACACCGATAGCGAACCAGTACTGTGAAGGAAAGGTGAAAAGAACCTCGAACAGAGGAGTGAAATAGACCCTGAAACCATGCGCTTACAAGCGGTAGGAGCTCCTACGTGGAGTGACTGCGTGCCTTTTGCATAATGAACCTACGAGTTACTTTCACCGGCAAGGTTAAGTGATTCAGTCACGGAGCCGAAGCGAAAGCGAGTCTTAACAGGGCGTATAGTCGGTGGGAGTAGACGCGAAACCAAGTGATCTACCCTTGAGCAGGTTGAAGTTTTGGTAACACAAAATGGAGGACCGAACCGGTAAACGTTGAAAAGTTTTCGGATGACTTGAGGGTAGGGGTGAAAGGCTAATCAAACTTGGAGATAGCTCGTACTCCCCGAAATGCATTTAGGTGCAGCCTGGGATGTTTCTTCTGAGAGGTAGAGCGACTGATTGGATGCGAGGGCTTCACCGCCTATCAAGTCCTGATAAACTCCGAATGCTCAGAAGTCAAGTCCTGGAGTGAGGGCATGGGTGCTAAGGTCCGTGTCCGAGAGGGAAAGAACCCAGACCATCAGCTAAGGTCCCCAAATAATTGCTAAGTTGAAAAAACGAAGTCAGACTGCATAGACAGCTAGGATGTTGGCTTGGAAGCAGCCATTCATTTAAAGAGTGCGTAACAGCTCACTAGTCGAGGAGTTTGGCATGGATAATAATCGGGCATAAGCAATTTACCGAAGCTATGGATTGTCTTTAGGGACACTGGTAGGGGAGCATTCTAACGGCGCAGAAGGTAAAGCGTAAGCTTTGCTGGAGCTTTTAGAAAAGCAAATGTAGGTATAAGTAACGATAAAGAGAGTGAGAAACTCTCTCGCCGAAAGACTAAGGTTTCCTGATCAACGCTAATCGGATCAGGGTTAGTCGGGGCCTAAGGTTCAGCCGACAGGCGAGACCGATGGAAGAACTGGTTAATATTCCAGTACTAGCTATATGAGTGATGTGGAGACGAAGTAGTGAAAGTCCTGCCAACTGACGGAATAGTTGGTTAAAGGGTGTAGATATTGAGATCTGTAGGCAAATCCGCAGATTGAGTCGAACCTGATAGTACAGAGAGTCTACGGATAATCTGATATGGATGTAAGCAGACTTCCAAGAAAATCCGCTAAACATAATCATATAGGTACCCGTACCGCAAACGGACACACGTAGTTGGGTAGAATATACTAAGGCGCTCGAGTGATTCACGGTTAAGGAACTAGGCAAATTGACCCCGTAACTTCGGGATAAGGGGTCCCTACTGAGAGGTAGGGCGCAGAGAATAGGTCCAGGCAACTGTTTAACAAAAACACAGGGCTATGCAAATTTGAAAGAAGAGGTATATAGCCTGACACCTGCCCGGTGCCGGAAGGTTAAGAGGAGAAGTCATCGCAAGAGAAGCTTTGAATTGAAGCCCCGGTAAACGGCGGCCGTAACTATAACGGTCCTAAGGTAGCGAAATTCCTTGTCGGGTAAGTTCCGACCTGCACGAATGGTGTAATGATCTGGACACTGTCTCAACCGTGAGCTCGGTGAAATTGTAGTATCGGTGAAGATGCCGATTACCCGCAACGGGACGGAAAGACCCCGTGAACCTTTACTGCAACTTAACATTGAATTTGGGTAACTAATGTGTAGGATAGGCCGGAGGCTATGAAGCGGGCACGCTAGTGTTTGTGGAGCCGCCGTTGAAATACGGCCCTTTGGTTATTTGAGTTCTAACTCCCGCTGGGAGGACACTGTTTGGTGGGTAGTTTGACTGGGGTGGTCGCCTCCAAAAGTGTAACGGAGGCTTCCAAAGGTACCCTCAGACCGATTGGTAACCGGTCGCAGAGTGTAATGGCATAAGGGTGCTTGACTGAGAGACCGACAAGTCGATCAGGTAGGAAACTAGGGCATAGTGATCCGGTGGTTCCGTATGGAAGGGCCATCGCTCAAAGGATAAAAGGTACTCCGGGGATAACAGGCTGATCGCTCCCAAGAGCTCATATCGACGGAGCGGTTTGGCACCTCGATGTCGGCTCGTCACATCCTGGGGCTGGAGAAGGTCCCAAGGGTTGGGCTGTTCGCCCATTAAAGTGGCACGCGAGCTGGGTTCAGAACGTCGTGAGACAGTTCGGTCCCTATCTGTTGTGGGCGTAAGAAATTTGAGGGGCTCTGACACTAGTACGAGAGGACCGTGTTGGACTAACCGCTGGTTTACCTGTTGTTCCGCCAGGGGCATCGCAGGGTAGCTAAGTTGGGAAGGGATAAGCGCTGAAAGCATCTAAGTGCGAAGCCCGCCTCAAGATTAGATTTCTATGAGGGTCGTTAAAGACGATGACGTTGATAGGCTGCAGGTGTAAAGGTGGTAACATCAAAGCCGAGCAGTACTAATTACCCGAAACTTTCCTCATCTGATGGTTTGCTGATTTTTCTGAAATACTTTACTTCTGAGATATGATCAAAAAGACATTTAGGTGGTTATAGCACCGGGGTTCCACCTCTTCCCATTCCGAACAGAGAAGTTAAGCCCGATCACGCCGATGGTACTGCGCAAGTGGGAGAGTAGGTAGCCGCCTCTTAAGAACCCTCATCAGCTAACGCTGGTGGGGGTTTGTTATTTTATATCCATAGAAGAAAAAAAAGACGCACAGCCGTGCGTCTTTTTTTATAGTACCGGTAAGCTCATTCCATTGATCTTTCTGTATAGATCCAGGGCATAGACATCGGTCATGCCGGAAATGTAATCAAGTACGGCCTGTATTTTTCCATAGTCTGAATCTGCGCCCATATCGTATTGCATGGGGACACGATTGAGGAATAGTCCGGAATAGGCTTCGCTGGGGTTGAAGACTGAATATAGAAGTTTGTCCAGTAATGTCGAAATAATCTGATAACCCGCCAATTCAATATCCAGTACATCCGATGAACGATAGATTCGTGCAAAAGCCATCTTGCTGCATGTCTGGTAAGCCCGGGCGGGAAGCTCCGATACATGGTCTATCAATTCACCCTCCAGTTTGCCGGACAGAATAACCTCTTCCTGTTCGATAAAGACCCGGGCACACTCTTCGACCAACAGCCCGATTACGCAGGAACGAAGGTATGCTATTTGTTCGTTGACATCATCAACCATGCACATAGTCCGGTGTATGCTGTCCAATCGTTTGCCGGTGAAGAAACCGGTGAGCAGCTCTATGGTTTCGCGGGTAGTCAGGATTTTGAGTTTATGAGCATCTTCAATGTCCATAATCTGATAGCAGATATCATCTGCCGCTTCTACGAGGTAAACCAGCGGGTGACGCGAGTATTTCAGTTGTTCGTGGTCGTGCCTGATCAGACCCAGTTGGTCGGCAATGGTTGCAAATGCTTCCCTTTCGCTTTGAAAGAATCCGAACTTTCCTTTTGATCCGGAAAGAGTCGAAGAATAAGGATACTTTATGATAGATGCCAATGTGGCGTAAGTTAATGCAAAACCACCTCTCCGGCGTCCGATGAACTGGTGTGCCAGAAGTCTAAACGAATTGGCGTTTCCCTCAAAGTGAATAAAGTCCTGCCATTCCGACGGAGAGACTTTTTCCTGATAGATACGTCCATTGCCTTCCGAGAAATAGGTGCCGATTGCTTTTTCACCGGAGTGTCCGAACGGAGGGTTTCCCAGATCGTGTGCCAGACAGGCTGCTGCTACAATGGAACCGCATTCGTAGAACATCTTACGCCATTCTTCCGATTTGTATTTGTCTTTTAATATTTTACCCACATTAGCTCCCAGTGAACGTCCTACACATGAAACCTCTAAGCTATGAGTGAGCCGGTTATGTACGAATACGCTTCCCGGAAGCGGAAAAACCTGGGTCTTATTCTGCAGACGGCGGAAAGGAGCCGAGAATATCAACCGGTCGTAGTCCCGTTGAAACTCAGTACGATCGTGTTTTTTTCCTTCTGCCAATGCTTCCATACCGTAGCGTTTGGAGGATAACAGATTTTCCCAATTCATTTTGTCCATAAATTCATTTTTTATTCAGGCCTTAAAGTTACGCAAAAAGCAAACCTCTTTAAGCGTTCATTTTCTAAATTTAAATCAGGCTTCCATATTCCATTATTTTATCGTTTCAGTATCTCAATTTATACTATCTTTGCGCCAATGGAGCAGAAGCTGTGTGCAACTGCTTAACCCGTTGTATATCACCAATTCTATTCGAACAATGAAAGTTAAAGTAATCAATAAATCCAAACATTCTCTCCCCGAATATGCAACTCTTCACGCTGCCGGAATGGATATTCGTGCCAATCTCGATGAAGCAGTTACATTAAAACCTTTTGAACGCAAACTAATCCCGACCGGACTATCTATAGAACTTCCCCAGGGATATGAAGCGCAGATTCGTCCCCGTAGCGGGCTGGCACTTAAGAAAGGAGTTACGGTACTGAATTCTCCGGGAACCATTGATGCGGATTACCGCGGGGAGATTGGAGTCATTCTTATTAATCTTTCTCAGGACGAGTTTGTCATCAACGATGGTGAACGGATTTGCCAAATGGTTGTCGCTGCACATGAACAGGTAGAGTGGATCGAAGCAGAACTTCTGCAGGAGAGTGCTCGCGGCGAAGGCGGTTTTGGTCATACCGGAAGAAAATAAACCTACCCCATGAAACCTCAATTTTCTAAAATAGTGCTGCTGGCTGTAGGTCTGACTACACTTTCAGCACATGCTTCGCGCAAAAATAAAAGTCAGCTGCAGTCATCGGCTACGCAAAAAGAGACTTTAAGTGATTCAGACCGTCGCAAGTTTGAATATTATTTTCTCGAGGGCGAAAAACAGAAATATATGCAGCAACCCGATGCTGCTTTTGACCTGTTTAAGCATTGTTATGCAATTGATACTTCGAGTGCTATTGTTTGTTACGAGTTGGCCGATGGCTATCTGAAAATGAACAATCCGGCTTCTTCGATTGATTTTGTACGCAAGGCAACCAAACTGGATGCATCGAACTATTGGTATCTCTATTCGTATGCCAATCTGGCGCAGAATCTGAATCTGAAGGATGATGCCATTCAGGCTTTTTCCACTTTGGTAGAACGGTATACCGACAAACCGGAACTGAATTATTCCCTGGCTGAGATTTATGCACAGAGCAAGGAGTACCGGAAGGCTATTCAGACACTCGACCAGATGGAAAAGCAGATCGGGCTGAACGAAGAGGTGAGCATCGAGAAGTTTCGTCTTTATGCGATGCTTAAGGAGGATAAGAAAGCTTTTAATGAGATAGAAAAACTGGTGGCCGGTTTCCCGAGGGATGTACGTTATCTGATCCTGCTGGGCGATATGCACCTGGAGAGCAATCATACGAAAGAGGCTTATGATTGCTATCAAAAAGCGCGGATTCTGGAACCCGGCAATGGTTATATCTCAGTTTCACTGGCCAACTATTATGAGAAGACCGGAAATAAAGCTGAAGCGGATCGTCAGATCCGGGAAGCGTTGATCAATCCAACCACAGATATTGAAACAAAAAACCGTATTCTTACCGGTTATCTTTCAACCCGTCTGGAAAAGCCCGAGGAGGCTGAAAATATCAAATCCCTTTTTAATGCACTGATCGAACTGCATCCACAGGAAGAAAGCTTCTATCAACTCTTTGCCGAATACCTGATTTCGCAGAAAAAGCCGCAGGAGGCACGCGAGAAAATGCAGTTTGCCGTGGATCTGGCGCCTACCAACGTGAATTCGTGGAAACAGTTGCTGAATATCGATTTGCAGCTTAATGATTACAAGTCGGTGATTGCTGTTTGTGAGAAGGCACTTACCTATTTCCCTGAAGTTGCGGAGTTTCATTTCTACAAAGGTGTGGGGAATTATCTTTCCGACAATTTTGCAAAAGCTATAGAATGCTATTTGCAGGGGATAAAGGTCTTAGATCCGAAAAACAAGACAATGCTTTCGGATTTCTATGGTCAGCTGGGTGATGTTTATCAAAGGATCGGGAAAAAGGCAGAAGCATATGATGCTTATGAGAATGCTCTGAAGTATAACGAGAAGAATGTAGTGGTGCTCAATAATTACGCCTATTATCTCTCGCTGGATAAGAAAGAACTGAGCAGAGCTGAACGGATGAGTGGGAAAAGTATTGAACTGGAACCGAATAACAGTACATACCTTGATACATATGCCTGGATATACTTTACTCAGGGTAACTATACACTGGCTAAGTTCTACATCGAAAAAGCGATGAAAAGCGGTGGCGATAAGAGTGAAGTGATTACCGAACACTATGGCGATATTCTCTATATGGCAGGTGATAAGGAAAAAGCGCTTGAGCAATGGAAGCTTTCGCTGTCGATGGGTAATAAATCGGAAGTCCTGCTCAAAAAGATTGAAACAGGGACTTATATAGATGAAAAGAAATAAAATTATTACGTATAAAATGAGAGGTTTCAGACTGATTGTGTTGCTGATGGCTATTCTGGCCTTTAGCTCCTGTAAAACCAGAAAGCTGGCTGGTAGGGGTGCGTCTTCTCAAAAAGATGTTGCCGAACTTTTCGATAAAGATTATAATGCAAAGACATTTAATTCGCAATTGCAAATTAATGCCAACGGTGTAAATGCGAAAGGCGATCTGCGAATCGTGAAGGACAAGACCATTTATCTTTCATTGCAGGCTTTTTTAGGTATAGAGGTGGCTCGCCTCAAAATAACCCCTGATAGCCTTGTGGCTATAGATCGTTTCAATCGTCGTTATTTTGCCGAATCATTTGCCAGATTACAGGAATTAACGAGTAAGGGGGTAAACTTCTACGCGTTGCAGTCCCTCTTTACCAACAAGATCTTTTTAAATGGTCAGGAGAGTTTAACCCATAAGGATATCGATGAATTTGACTGGAAAAACAAAGGAGATGAAACCCACCTTATTCCGAAGAAAGATTCAAATTGTACATTTGTCCTGAATGGAAACCGGCAGTTGACGGAAACAATCCTTACGGATGCTAGTGAACGGTTTAAGCTTAGCTGGCTATATTCTGATTTTTCAGTGATTGATGCTTACGATTTCCCCCGTCAGATGGAGGTAAATATATCAAGTTCTAAACGAAAAATCAGTAGTTCATTGCATTTCGCCCGCATCGAATTTGGCAGAGAGCTCAATGTGGAATGTGCAATTCCATCGCGTTATACCCGCGTTAACCTGGATGATATTCTGAAAATATTTTCAGGATTATAAAGTAGAAAAAAGCAGGAGGAACAAACAGACCGGCTGGCCCCCCTGTTTTGTAATATTCCAGTATTCCTGTTGCTAATGTTTTATCTAATAATCGGCTGAGCCGCTTTTTTGAGTGCATTTATCTATGAAGTTTATTATAACTATACTGTTATCCCTGGTTTGTCTGTCTCCTTTGTTTTCGCAAAACAGCACCAAGCTAAAAGATCTGGAGAGCAAGCGAAAAACAATTATTCAACAAATAGCAGGGATCAATAAAAAGCTGAAAGCTAACCAGAAGATCTCTATGCAGTCCATGGAGAAACTCCAGTTGATTGAGACCCAGATTGTTTCCCGGAAAAAGCTGATCGATGTATTGAGCTCTGAAATCATGGAGCTGGACAAGCAGATGCTTATCCTGCAAGCTGAAATCGCAGCTTTGGAAAAAGAACTCAACCAGAAAAAGGGAGAGTATGGAAAAGCTGTGCAATTGGTTTATATGAAACGCTCTTCATATGATAAGATTATGTTTATATTGTCCTCAAATTCGCTTGCCCAGGGATATCGGAGGGCACGGTATCTGAAAGAATATGCTACCTGGAGTCGTCTGAAAGGACAAGAGATAATGAGGAAGCAGGATGAGCTGAATGCCAAGCGAGATGAGCTTCAGAAGAATAAACAAGAGAAGGGGTCTTTGCTGGCTATGCGTCAGCAAGAGACAAAAAATCTACAGGTGGAAGAGTCTAAGCAGAAGGTCGTTGTAGATGATTTGAATAAAGAACAGCAAAAACTGAAGACTACCCTGGCAAAACAGAAGCGTCAGGCAGCTGCTCTGGACCGACAGATTCAACGCATTATCCAGGAAGAGGTGCGCCGGGCTCAGGAAGAGGCCCGTCGTGCTGCTGCACGTGAAGAAGAGGCCCGTAGACAACGTCAGGCTGCTGAAGAAGCCCGCAAACTGCGTCTGGCTCAAGAAGAAGCCCGTCGTAAGGCTTATGCAGCCGAATCGGCCCGCATTGCTGCTGCCGAGAAACTGGCGGAAACCCAGAAGGCGAAGCAGGCGTTGAAAGCTGAAAAAATAGCGTTGGAAAAGAAACGTAAACAAGAAGAGCAGAAACGGAAAGAGGAAGCAGCCAGAAAAGCTTCAGAAGAAGCAGCTCCTGCACGGGAACGTGTGGCTGAAACAGCAGGTGGTTATGCCATGACACGCGAAGAGAAAGCGCTTTCCAGTGATTTTTCTCAGAATAGGGGTTCATTACCTGTACCTGTTACCGGCAGGTATGCGGTCGTTGGGCATTTTGGTCAGCAACAGCACGAAAATCTGGTCTATGTAGTGACTAACAATAATGGGGTGGATATTCGAACAGATGCCGGTGCTGATGCCCGTTGTGTGTTCAAGGGGGTAGTGACAAAGGTGTTTGCGGTGCCCGGTTACAATAGCTCTGTGATAATCCGTCACGGTAATTACTTGTCTGTTTACTCTAACCTGAGCCGGGTATATGTGAAAGCAGGAGATCATGTCGGTACCCGACAAAGCATCGGTAAGATTTATTCTGACGCGGAAGATGGCAATCAGGCGATTCTTCATTTCCAGATCTGGAAAGAGACTACCAAGCAAAATCCAGAGGCTTGGGTGAATTTCTGATCGTGATATCGATAAACTTTATATAGACATAATTGAGCCCGGTAGTTTCGACTGCCGGGTTTTTTAATTCTACGAAAGATAGTTTCCGGATATAATTATAGTTGTTGTTGTTTAAATGATCCGGACATGAGATGTCAACACTGGTTTGACTCCTGATCAAAACTGTTTCAGATACATTCTAGTGGATTTACAGGTTAAAACAGAACATCTGTGTAGATTGAATTATTAGTCCTGCAAATCTTTGTGATTAATGTTTTAAAATGGCCTTAAATCGTTGGTTTATGTTATTTTTGTTGTTGAAAATCCGGACACAAATTATTTCAGGTAAAAGAATGCCTGTATTGCAGGTTGGGTTACCTGAGTTTCGGATAATAAAAACCCGATGAGAATTTGAAGCTGGATTTCATACAACATTAAGAGAAATAAATTCATAAAATAAAGAAGATGACAGCATTAACCAGGCATCCTAAGGGATTATATTTATTATTTATAACTGAGATGTGGGAGCGGTTCAGCTACTACGGTATGCGGGCGCTATTGATTTATTATTTGACCAAGCAATGGGTTAATGGCGGGTTAGGATTTAATGAACAGACAGGAAGCCTGATATATGGATTCTTTACCGGTTTTGTCTATTTTACGCCCATAATAGGTGGATGGATAGCGGATAATTTTCTGGGACAACGGAAGTCGATTACTATTGGAGCCTTTACTATGATGATGGGGCAGTTTTGTCTGGCTTTCGAGCAGTCGAGGGTTTTTCTGTTTATCGGATTGTTTCTGTTGATTGTGGGTAACGGCTTTTTTAAACCAAATATTTCTGTCATCGTAGGGCAGCTTTACGAGCCCAACGACCGACGTAAAGATGCTGCCTTCACCATTTTCTATATGGGGATTAATATGGGAGCACTGATGGCTCCTTTGGTGACAGGTTATCTGGCGTTGCATTATAACTATAATTACGGATTTATGGCAGCCGGTTTAGGGCTCTTGTTAGGTCAGATATTGTTCATGTCTTTTGGCGATAAATTATTGGGTGATATCGGACGTCATCCTTCACGTGCCAAAAAAGGAAATCCCAGAGAGATGGATAACCGACCTCTGACCAGGGAGGAGAAGGACCGGACCAAAGTGATATTCATCATTGTGTTTTTTGTGATCTTCTTCTTTGCCGGTTTTGAACAAGCGGGAAGTTCATTCTCTCTATATACCGAAAAATACATAGACCGGGATTTCTTTGGATTTAATATTCCTGCGGCCTGGTTTCAGTCAGTAAATCCCCTGTTTATTGTCTTGTTGGCGCCATTATTTACCATTATCTGGAATAGACTGGCCAGTAAGGATAAGGAGCCTAATATTCCCGTAAAAATGGGCTTGGGGATGATCCTGCTTGGGATGGGATTTATACTGATGGTAGGTGCTGTGTTGCAACGTGGCGGTGATATTGCTGATGAATCTGTTAAGGCTAACCTGGCCTGGTTGGTATTTGCATACCTGTTGCACACGGTAGGAGAGTTGTGCTTATCTCCGATTGGGCTTTCGATGATATCGAAAATAGCACCGGTGAAGCTGGCCTCTATGCTGATGGGGGTATGGTTGATGAGTAGCTTTGTGGCTAATATACTGGGCGGTTTTTTGGCTTCTTCCGTTTCGCAATTGGGTGCGATGTCTATTTTTAGCGCTATTGCCGGTGTTTCAGTTTTTCTGGGTCTGGTTCTGTTATTTATCAATAAGCGTCTGTATAGAATGATGCATTTGGGGTAATAGAAAAGACACTGCATTTCTGTAAATGCACAATGCCCTGCTTTCTGTTTATTCTGAAAGCAGGGCATTGTTATTTTTTAGGGGGGGGTGTTGTTTTGGGGCAATCATCTATGTTATACTTTCCATTTGATCCCAAAACGCAAGGCTTTCAGAGTTACAGGTAGAGGGGTGAGAGATATTTCGTTTTTATTTGATTTATGGATGGGTGGTCTGGAAAATAAAAAAACCTGATTATCTTTCGATAATCAGGCTTTGGTAGTTGTCCCACAAGGATTCGAACCCAGACTAACAGAACCAAAATCTGCTGTGCTACCATTACACCATGGGACAATCCCGATTGCTTTGATTGTGTTATCTCTCAAAAGCGTTGCAAAGATACGCCTTATTTTTTAATTTGCAAATGCTTTAGGCGAAAAAATCACTTTGCGAGCAATAAAAAGTAGTTTTTCTTGCCTTTTTGCACTAGGATATACTTTTCATTCAACAAAAACGACGCATCAATGATTTGATCGAAGGCTGCAAGTTTTTCTTTATTGATGGAAATGCCACCTCCCTGAGCCGTTTTTCTCATCTCTCCTTTTGAAGGAAAAACAGGGCATTTTTCACCAAGCAGGTCTACGGCTTTTATTCCGGCAACCAATTCAGCGCGGTCAATCTCAAACTGAGGTACACCATCGAATACTTGTAGGAAAGTTTCTTCATCAAGACGTTTCAATGCATCTGAAGTTGAGTTCCCGAAAAGAATACTTGAGGCTTCTACGGCTGAACTGTAATCCTCTTCTGAATGAACCATGATGGTGATCTCTTTAGCAAGTCGTTTTTGCATGGGACGCAAGTGGGGTGCTGCTGCCTGTTCTGCAACTAATGCTTCGATCTCTTTTTTGGGAAGAGCCGTGAAGATCTTGATGTATTTCTCGGCATCAGCATCGCTTACGTTCAACCAGAACTGATAGAATTTGTAAGGGCTGGTGTAGCGGCGATCCAACCAAACGTTGCCGGATTCTGTTTTACCGAACTTACCGCCATCTGCTTTTGTGATCAACGGGCAGGTGAGGGCAAAGGCTTCACCACCTGATTTACGGCGGATCAATTCTGTACCGGTGGTGATATTGCCCCATTGGTCAGATCCTCCCATCTGGAGTTTACAGCCGTATTCGTTGTAAAGATGCAGGAAGTCGTATCCCTGAACCAACTGATAGGTAAACTCGGTAAATGACAAGCCTGTGCTTGATTCTGAACCCAGTCTTTTTTTTACCGAGTCTTTTGCCATCATGTAGTTTACAGTGATGTGTTTACCGATGTCACGGATGAAAGCCAGAAATGAGAATTCTTTCATCCAGTCGTAATTGTTTACCAGAATAGCAGCGTTAGGAGCATCAGAGGTGAAATCAAGAAATTTTGCCAGCTGATTCTTGATACATTCCTGGTTGTGACGTAATATATCTTCTGTAAGCAGGTTGCGTTCCTGTGATTTGCCCGAAGGATCACCAATCATCCCTGTAGCACCACCTACCAACGCGATTGGACGGTGTCCTGCGCGTTGGAAGTGTTTTAGCATCATTACACCCACGAGATGACCGATATGTAATGAGTCGGCTGTCGGGTCTATACCTACATAAGCCGAAGTTAACTCTTTTTGTAACTGCTCTTCTGTTCCGGGCATCATATCGTGGATCATGCCCCTCCACTTTAATTCTTCTACGAAATTCATATGTTGATTTTGATTTTTTGTATTGGTTATATATGTAACTTGCATAAACTGTCATATTCTTAGACGAACGACAGTGCCTACCCGTTTCATATGGTTATATTTAAATATTTTCTCGCGTTGTTGAGAGTGATTTGAGCTAATTTGTTGGCTGAAATATTTAATTCACAGGCGATTAAGCAGTAGACGGAACCGATAGGGTTTTCAGAGTTATCTGTCTCTGCAAAAAATGCCTCCAAAGGTATAACTTTTATCGTTTCACTGTTGTGTTTTGCTCCGAATGAAAGGCAAAAACCATGATTAATAAGTTGTAATGCCTGGTTTGGATTTCCTCGGAAGCCATGAATAATCCAGGTCTGTTTCGGCTTAAATTCTTTCTTTAGTAAAATGAGTTCGTTAAACGCTTTTACGCAATGGATGATTAATGGTTTATTCAACGCCTCGGAAATTTCGATCATCTCTCTGAAAGATTTTAACTGAAGGTCGAAAGGTGTTGAGCAGAGCTTGTCAAGCCCGCATTCTCCAATTGCTACAAAATTGATATCGGAAGAATGCGCATGAATACAATCTGTTGTATTAAATAAAATCTCGGGCGAAAGCGTCCAGGGGTGAATGCTGATGGAATAGTATGTTTTTGGATTTATCTGGTTGAAAGGAAAATCCCGGATTCCTATTTCATTTGGTTCTGACGGATTCAGATGGGTATGTAGATTGAATAATTGATCCATTATGAACAAATCGATTAAGGTACATCAATATTAACTCACGGAACGGGATCATATCCGCTCCCTCCCCAGGGATTGCAGCGAAGAATACGTTTGATGGCAAGTAAAAGACCTTTGACCGGGCCATGCTTTTTAAGTGCTTCTATAGCATATTCCGAACATGTAGGGGTGAATCGACAGCTTGGTGGCTTCAATGGAGATATGGTGTACCGATACAGGTAAACCGGAATAAGCAGAAGGTATATCAGGAGTTTTCGGAACATAATTTTTGGTTGAGTTGTTCTATCAGCTCGACCATTTTTTTATTAATCGTTTCAAAGCTTTTCAGATCAGTGCTCAGGTATAGAAACGCAATTGAAATGTTGGTGATTCCTGGTGGAAGGATTAGTTTGTGTTTATTGAGTCGGTATGCTTCCTTGATTCTGCGTTTGATGTAGTTTCGCTTAACAGCCCTTTTAAATCGTTTTTTTGAAACACTGATCAATATAGCTGATTCAGCGTCTTGTTCCCCGACGGAGGTGATATATACCACCCTGAGCGGATATACAACAAAAGATTGGCCTCCTTTCGCGAAAAGCTTATCAATGATCGACTTTCGCGAAATCCGTTCCGATTTGGGTAATGAGTAGCTGTTCGTATTCATATAAAAAACCCTGAAAGTCAGTTTTCAATAAAATCAGATAGGCTTATTAAAAACAAACTTTCAGGGATATTTGATTTGTGGTGGGATATTATTTCTTGACAGGTTTCGCGTTTTCTTTTAAGAACAGCTCCAGCGCTGCTGTCATAGAAGGTGCTTCTGGACGAGGTGCTTCGAAGTCAACTCTCAGACCAGCTTCTTTAGCAGCTTTGGCGGTGTTGGCTCCAAATGTACCGATTTGTATGTTTCCCTGCTCAAAATTCGGGAAGTTTTTATTTAAAGCATTAATCCCGTTGGGGCTGAAGAAAAGCAACATGTCGTAATCGAATGATTCCTCTGGTGTGAAGTCGTTGCTTACAGTACGATACATAACTGCTTTTGTATAGGCGATTTTAGCCTTGTCCAAAGCTTGTGTTGATTCATCGATGTGTGTGTCGGGGACAGGGACGATGTATTTCTCGGCAGAGTGTTTCTGGATAAACGGAATTAAATCATCTACCTTTCCTGATTTACCAAAAAAGATTTTACGTTTGCGATAAACGATATATTTCTGAAGATACAAAGCGATAGCCTCGGTTGTACAGAAATATTTAAAAGTTTCCGGGATGGTAACTCTCAGCTCTTTGCACAATTCAAAGAAATGGTCAATCGCTGTTTTTGCCGTAAAAACTACAGCGGTATATTCAGGAATAGAAATTTTTTGCTGACGAAATTCTTTAGCAGAGATGCCTTCGACTTTGAAGAACTGGCGAAAAACCATTTCAATTCCGTATTTTTCTGAAATGTCGAAATATGGAGACTTTTCGGTAGTCGGTTTGGGCTGCGAAATAAGTATCTTTCTGATATTCAAGGCTCGTAGTTTTTTAAAGTTAGAGTTTTGAAAAAGTAGCCATTAGGGCCGAGAATAATGCAATCAGAGGCATTATTTCAAGGGCGCAAAGGTACAAAAATATGTAAAACGTACCTCTCAAATTGTTGAAAAAAATCTTAACTCCCTTGTGGATTGTAATGATTCTTATTAATAGTGCGGGTATAATCAGTAAGGTTGCTAATACATAGATGTTTATCTGAGAAAATACCATGAAAAGGGATATCGGTAAAAGCCAGGTTCCCCAAAGGCTAAGCAATGTGAAATATTCAGAGATAAAGCTCCGCGTAGTGCTTTTGTTGGAGAAGATATTTCCCAGAATAACAAAGGAAATTCCTCTGATTATATGATAGGCTGCAGTAATGACCATGAATGCAGATAGGGTCATTATGTAGTTTTTATTGATGTTTTCTCCATAAATCTGTTCCCGGATCAGGTTATAGTAAATCAGCCCTTCAAGCAAGATGGTTTGTATCGTCAGGCATGACTTGAACTCAAATCCGGTAAGCGTACTCTCGAAGAGAAAGCTGATTCTCTCTTTTCCGCTAAAAAGATTTTTAAAGAACTGAGTATAGAATCGTGTTCCCAGGCTATATGCGCAGGTTGTTAAAATCAGAGCAAGAATAAATATCAGAATAAATCCATCTAAAGATTTGGGGTTTTGACTCAGAGGAAGCCCAGTCATTCCTAAAGGTCTGTCTAAGGCTAGAGTCAATGAATCCATAGGATTCAAAGTTCTCTTAGCTGCTAACAGTGAGTCTATGTTGGTTGTGAATACAGGAAGTTCAACACTATCCTTCTTTGGCTTTATGTTTTCTAAACTAAAGGAGATAGTCGTACTGTCGATTCTCTGAGTTGTAGAGTCTGTTGCAATTGAACTGGACTGCAATGCAACCAGGTTGTGTTTGTTTTGTTGTTGGGGAAGAGTTTGTGATTGTGCCATGATTTCGTTTTTCAGAGAGCCGCAATTGAACGGGGATTGCTGACCCACTCTTTTTCATTGATAATAGCCTCAATTACATCTTCGGGAGAATTGACTATCTTCCAGATGTCTGCATGTCTTTCATGCATGAAATTTTCTTCCACAGCGCGGTTAAGCATTGTGATAAGATGGTCATAGTAGCCATCTGTATTTAATATGATAATAGGATTGTTGTAAAGTCCCAGTTGTTTCCAGGTGATAATTTCGAGTAGTTCTTCCATCGTGCCACAGCCTCCGGGAAGGGCAATTGCTGCATCGGCTCCTTCGGCCATCTGTTGTTTTCTTATATGCATGCTTTCAACAATGTGAAGTTCTGTCAGTCCGGTGTGATTCCAGCCCTCTTCATGCATAAAGCGTGGGATAATGCCTTTTACTTCTCCTCCGTGAGCCAGTACCGAATCAGCAAGTTCTCCCATCAATCCCTGATTGCCGGCTCCATATATACATTTCACATCATGTTGAGCCAGAACTTTACCCAGTCGGTGGGCTGCATCAAAAAACTGTGGGCCGACTTTAGAGCTGGAGGCACAATAAACACAGACGGATTTGATTTTCATAATTTGCCTGATTTTCTGCCGCAAAATTAGTCATTTCTTGCGTAATAGAAAAATGCCGCTAAGAACCGGATATACGGATTTAGCGGCATTTTAACTATCTATATGGATTGGCTTAGAGTCCGAAAGCTTTTTGGATTTCGGCTACATGATCCAGTTTCTCCCATGTGAAAAGTTCTACTTCCTTGATAATGGGTTTGTCCAGATATCTTGAGGTGAAGACTTTAGTTACAGTTTCAGGGGTACGTCCCATATGTCCGTAAGCTGCAGTTTCCTGATAAATAGGGTTGCGAAGTTTTAAACGCTCTTCGATGGCTTTGGGGCGCATGTCAAAAATCTCAGCGACTTTTCCCGCAATCTCGGCATCGGTCATTTTTACTTTTGCTTTTCCGTAAGTGTCTACAAAGATGCTGACGGGTTTTGCAACGCCGATTGCGTATGATACTTGTACCAACATTTCATCAGCAACACCTGCTGCCACCATGTTTTTAGCAATGTGTCGGGATGCGTATGCTGCAGAGCGGTCTACCTTAGAAGGGTCTTTTCCTGAGAATGCACCACCTCCATGAGCACCTTTTCCACCGTAAGTGTCTACGATGATTTTGCGGCCGGTTAATCCGGTATCTCCGTGTGGACCACCTATCACAAATTTACCTGTCGGATTGACGTGAAGGATCAGCTTGTCGTCGAACAAGGCCTGGACACGTTCGGGTAATTGATCAATAACACGGGGTAGAAGGAGATTTTTTACATCTTCATAAATCATATTGAGCATTTGGGTGTCAGCTTCTATCTGTGCTTTAGCTGATTTATCAACCGGCTCAATAAATTCATCATGTTGGGTAGAAACTACAATAGTATGTACACGAACCGGGTTGCCGTTTTGAGAATACTCTATTGTTACCTGTGATTTAGAGTCTGGACGAAGGTATGTCATAACTTCGCCTTCGCGACGGATGTTTGCTAACTCTTGCAGCAAGAGGTGTGACAGATCTAAAGATAATGGCATATAATTGTCTGTCTCTGTGCTGGCGTAACCAAACATCATTCCCTGGTCACCGGGCACCCTGATTCATTGGATCTTCGCGTTCTACGCCACGGTTGATATCCTGTGATTGCTCATGGATGGCAGAGAAAACACCGCAAGAGTCACCGTCGAATTTATAATCACTCTTTGTATAACCAATACGGTTAATTACACCGCGAGCGACTTCGGGAAGGTCAATATATGCTTGTGATTTTACTTCACCGGCTAAAATCACCTGACCTGTAGTTACGAGCGTTTCGCATGCAACTTTTGACGATGCATCCTGTGCTAAAAATTCATCCAGAATAGCGTCTGAGATTTGGTCGGCCACTTTATCGGGATGTCCTTCTGATACCGACTCTGATGTGAATAGATAATTCATCTTCTTTAAAAATTGATTTTCAATTATACAAAGTTCTATAGGAGAAGATGAAAGCGGATAGGGGTATTATGAGGAAAAAGCGCGATAAATCGCGATTTTAGCATTTTTTATAGTGGTTGCAAGCAGCCAAATTTATCCACGTTTCAATTCTCGACTGCAAAGATAAATCTTTTTCGTGAGAAAAAGACCAACTTCTTATTTTTCAACAGGAAGAGTCTGTTTTAAAGTGTTTTTAACTCTGTAAACATTTCTGCTGTACTCTTATGTAATATAGGATGTTGCCAATCGGGGGCAATCTCCAGAAGGGGGGCTAATACGAAATCACGCTGGTGTAACAATGGATGGGGGATAACCAGATTTGATGTGTTCAAACAAATCTGATCATAATATAGGATGTCAATATCGATAATCCGGTCAGAATAAGTACTGGTTGATTTCTTTAATCGACCAAGTTTGATCTCTATATCCTGTGTTTCGTGAAGTAATTCCAATGGAGACAATTGTGTGTCTGCCTTTATTACTGCATTCAGAAATTCGTTGGGACTCTCAAATCCCCAGGGGGCTGTCTGATAAAAAGCGGATAAGGAGATTACACTCCCTACCCGCTCTTTTATAATGGAAATAGCCTCTTTTAAATTAGACTCCCGGTCACCGAGATTTGTTCCTAAACTTAAAAAAATAATAGCCATTTTGAGTTTGTTGAATTTGAATAGCCTTAGTAGTTGATCAGATAATCAACATTGCGTCGCCATATGCTCCGAAGCGATATTTTTCTTTAATTGCAATATCGTATGCATCCATAATCAGATCATGGCCCCCAAACGCGCAAGTCATCATCAATAAAGTAGATAAAGGCATATGCAGGTTTGAAACCATTGAGGTTGCAACAGTGAAGTCATAAGGCGGGAAGATGAATTTATTGGTCCATCCGTCATATGGCTTTAAGTGACCATCAGTACTCACAGCTGTTTCGATAGCACGCATTACAGATGTACCTACCGCACATACCTGTCTTTGTTCATCTTTAGCCTTATTTACCATTCGCACGATCTCTTCGTTTACCAACATTTGTTCAGAATCCATTTTGTGCTTAGTCAGATCTTCAACATCAATGTCGCGGTAATTCCCAAGACCGGAGTGTACAGTGACAAAGCCTATGTCTATTCCTCTAATCTCCATACGCTTGAGTAATTCGCGGCTAAAGTGTAAGCCAGCTGCGGGTGCAACAACTGCACCTTCGTGTTGTGCGAAAATTGTTTGGTAACGGTTAGGATCTTCTTTGGTTACTTCACGATCGATATACTTTGGTAGAGGAGTTTCACCCAGGTCGTAAAGTGCTTTCTTAAATTCATCATGCGGTCCGTCGTAGAGAAAGCGTAATGTTCTACCGCGTGAGGTTGTATTGTCGATAACCTCAGCTACCATCGAATCATCTTCTCCGAAATAAAGTTTATTACCGATACGGATTTTCCGGGCAGGATCTACCAGTACATCCCACAAACGAAGATCAGGGTTGAGTTCGCGAAGTAGAAACACCTCGATTTTAGCACCGGTTTTTTCTTTATTTCCATAAAGACGAGCCGGGAAAACCATGGTATTGTTAAAAATAAAAACATCCTTGTCGTCGAAGTAATTCAAAATTCCTTTGAATGTTTCGTGTTGTATCTGACCTGTATTACGGTTGACCACCATTAATCTGGATTCATCACGGTTTTTAGCCGGATTCAGGGCGATCAGTTCGTCAGGAAGTTTAAATTTAAATTGTGATAACTTCATAGTTTAACTCGCTTAATTGTTTAATATCTTTAATTTCTTCAGATTCAGCCGGAAATAGTTGATCTGCTTGTTCTACCTCAAGGCATTGCTCCAGAGTGATTTCACCAATACGGGTACGAATCAGTGAGGTAAGGTGTCCCCCACTCTCAAGCTTTAACCCGATATCACGTGCCAGGGCCCGTATGTAAGTACCTTTGCTGCAAACTACCCGAACTTTAATTACAGGTAAAGCGTATTCTAAAAGTTCAATTTCATCAATAACCAGTTCTTTAGCCTTAAGTTCAACCTCTTCTCCTTTACGTGCAAATTCATAGGCTCTTACTCCATTGATTTTGTTGGCTGAATAAACCGGAGGAACCTGTTCAATCCTACCGATGAAACTTTTTAATGCCTCTATGACTTTCTCTCTTGTTATATGCTCGGTCGGATATCGTCCGTCAACTTCTGTTTCCAGATCAAACGATGGGGTTGTGGCCCCGAGTTCAATTCCGGCAATATATTCTTTGGTTTGATACTGAAAGCTTTCGATTAGCTTGGTCGCTTTGCCGGTGCAGATAATCATGACACCTGTTGCCAGTGGGTCGAGAGTACCTGCGTGCCCAACTTTTAATTTTTTTATTTTCAAGGCCCTGCATGTTTTGGATCGTATTCGTTTAACCAAATCAAAAGACGTCCATCCGAGCGGTTTGTTGAAATAAATTACTTCTCCTTTTTGAAAATCCATTCTAATTATACTATACTTAATTCATGTCCGAGCAATATCAATATAATAATGCTTGCTCCTACTAATATGCGGTAATAACCGAAAGCTTTGAACCCGTATTTGGAGACAAATTCAATAAAGAATTTAATGGCAAGCATAGCTACAATAAAAGCAACAATATTACCGATTATTAATATGCTCATGTTGTCTTTCAACACTGTTAGTTGCATCGGGTCCATAATCAGTTTCAGTAATTTATAAGCTGAAGCTGCAAACATGGTCGGAACTGCCAGGAAGAATGAGAATTCGGCAGCATTCTTGCGATCTAATTTTTGTGTCATTCCGCCTACTATAGTTGCCATTGATCTGGATACGCCGGGTATCATGGCTATACACTGAAAAAAACCGATAGTCAATGCCCTTTTTGTAGAAATGGATTGATCTTTTGCCGGTTTGTTGAACCATTTGTCCACAAACAGCATTAATACACCTCCCAGAATCAGCGTTACGGCTACCACGATCACATTTTCGAGCAAGGCGTCTATATAATCACTTAACAAGAATCCGAGAACTGCTGCAGGTAGAAAAGCAATGATTAAGGTTCTATAAAATTCGATGCTTTGCAAAAAACGTTTCCAATAGAGAACCATTACCGAGAGAATAGCCCCAAACTGTATGATTACAGTAAATGCTTTTATAAACTCAGTACTTTGTATACCCAGGATTTTTTGGGTAATAATCATATGCCCTGTCGATGAAACGGGCAGGTATTCTGTAAGTCCTTCTACAATTGCTATTAGGATAGTTTGAATTAAATTCATTGATCTTTTTCTTTAGATTTAAATAGTATGCCAACTATTACCAGCAAAAAGCCGATAAAGCAAATAGCCGGAGCAATTACAATGCGGGTTTTGCTGAAAATATCGGGATTAAATGCCTGGTCTGTTGAGCCGCTTCCTGACATCAAAATAAATCCGATAATGATCAGAAGCAGAGATACTCCAATCAGTAGATAGTTGGTTTTTCCAAATGCAAAATTTTTATTTTCCATATCTTTATTTATTGAGCTAATTTATTTACTTATCTGGTTTTTATATTGAATATAGGTTCTCCGTTTTCATTCTCAGAAAGCGATTGACTGAGAAAATGGCGCATATTACAGAAAGTAGTATCCCTAATACAAGTACAGTCCCGAATGCAATCAGCAGAGAGTCTGCACTGATTAAATTACTTAATCCATCAATTTCATTGGATAAATAATAAAGCAATCCGCTTAACATTCCAATTGCGAGCGCTGCTGCCATGATCCCGTTCAACATATTGCTATAAATAAACGGTTTCCGGATAAAACCGGCTGATGCACCAACTAGTTTCATCGTATACATCAGGAATCTCTTAGAATATATGGTCAGACGAATTGTATTATTCAATAATGCAAAAGAGATAAGCATAAGTATAACTGCAATTGATAATAAAACAAATCCAATTCTTTTCATGTTGTCATTTACCATTTGGACAAGATCTTTGCGATAAATAACATCCTGGACATAGCTTTGTGTCCGGAGGTGTTTTTCAATCTTCGTGATGCTGTCATTATTTGCGTATTGAGATTTTAATTTGATCTCAATGGACGCCATTAATGGTACTGTTCCCAGAAAATCCTGGGGATCTTCGCCAAGTTCTTCTGTCAGTTCTTTCAGGGCTCGTTCTTTTGAATAGAGTTCGCTTGATTTGACATAGGGAGCTGTATCAAAACGTTTCTGAAGGTGTGTGAGCTCCTGGTCTGATATATTATCTGCCAGAATAACAGAAAAGCCTATATTCTCTTTAACGTAATTCGAAAGTTCATTAGTGATCAGTGACATGATTACTAAGATACCCAGCAGGAACAGTACCAAAGAACTGCTTATTATAGCTGTTATCCTGGCTCCATAAAATGAGGATGGATTTATATATTTCTTTTTTGCCATGATAGTTTATTTTTTCAGGATATAAATCACCGAACTGTTGAGCGCAATATCCTTGCAGGAAGAGATAAATCCTTTAAGCCCGATGAGAAAACCGCGAACAAAAGCGAGATTGTGTTTTTTGTATTTCTCACTCAGCATGGATATATAAAATGTATCTAAAGGCATCCCTTTTTTATCGATAAGCTGAAATTCATGCTTTTGTGCCAAAGACAATAAAGTGCGGGGTGTAAAATGCCACAAGTGGCGGGGGACATCGTAAGCAGCCCAGTATTCGCGATAATGTAAAGCGTCATAAGACCCGGCATTGGGTAATGCCAGCACTAGTCGACCGGATGGCTTTAAAATTCTTTTTAACTCCTGCATCATTCCATTCAGATCCTCGATATGTTCCAGGACATGCCAAAGAGTGATCACATCACAACTTGATGTTTCAATCTGAGAAAGAGCATCAGGCCCAAATATATCAAGATTGAATTCCTGTTTGGCAAAAACCCGGGCTGAAGGGCTTTTTTCAATTCCAATTGTTTTCCACCCGATTTGCCGGATTGCATTTAGAAAAAAACCTGTTCCGCATCCATAATCCAGTGCTGTACCCTGCTTAATTTCACTAATATCATTAATTAAATTGCATTTACGTCGAAGCATATAGCTACGGGCATAATGATATAGGAAATTTACAAGGCCTTTTTTTGTATTGGAATGTGAGATATAATCTTGTGTTTCGTAGTAACTCCCAATGAAGGATTCAGAGGGAAAATCTTGTGTGAAGACAAATCCGCAATTGTTGCATTTGTTGAGTTGAAAAACTTCTTTTGTAACGTAATGGTCCGTGCAGGTCAGAAAGCCGGAAAATTCGGTGTTTTCACATATAGGACAAGACGTTACACTGCTAATTTTCATACTTCCTTACTTTATATATATAGTTCACCCAATTTGGCTGCAAAAAAACAAATTATTTGGCAGAAAAATAGAGTAAACACACTATTTAACAAAAAAAAGAGGCTGCATTAAGCAGCCTCTCTCCTTATTATTTGATAGATTATTCAAAATCTAAAACAGACTTGCGAGCAGCAAAAACTTTTTCGAATTCGTCTTTTGAACCTACAATAAGTTTATCGAACTCACGCTGTCCGGTACCCGCAGGTATCAGGTGACCGCAGATTACATTTTCTTTCAAGCCTTCGAGACGGTCAATTTTGCCATTGATAGCAGCCTCGTTAAGAACTTTAGTTGTTTCCTGGAATGAAGCTGCCGACATAAAGCTTTGTGTTTGAAGAGCAGCACGGGTAATACCTTGCAGGATCTGATTAGATGTTGCAGGTACTGCATCACGAACCTCTACAGGATGAAGGTCTCTGCGTTTCAGCATACTGTTTTCATCACGAAGCTTACGGGGAGTTACGATCTGTCCGGGCTTCAATGTTTGTGAGTCACCGGCTTCGATAACTACTTTCTTGCCCCAGATACGGTCGTTTTCTTCCATGAAATCATGTTTGTCTACAATCTGTTGCTCAAGGAAACGGGTATCACCCGGATCAACAATTTCAACTTTGCGCATCATCTGACGAACGATTACTTCAAAATGTTTGTCGTTGATTTTTACCCCTTGCAGGCGGTAAACGTCCTGAACTTCATTTACAATATACTCTTGTACGGCTGTCGGCCCTTTGATCGCAAGAATGTCTGAAGGAGTAGTTGCTCCGTCTGACAGAGGTGTACCGGCACGTACATAATCGTTTTCCTGAACAAGGATTTGTTTTGAAAGAGGTACCATGTACTTCTTCAATTCACCTGTTTTAGATGTAACTGAGATCTCGCGGTTACCACGTTTAACTTTACCAAAGTTAACTTCACCATCGATTTCTGATACAACGGCAGGGTTAGACGGGTTACGTGCTTCGAAAAGCTCGGTAACACGGGGGAGACCCCCGGTAATATCGCCCGCTTTACCAACAGCGCGTGGTATTTTCACGAATACTTCACCGGCTTTAATCAGGTATTCCTCATCTTTCATCAGGTGAGCACCCACCGGTAAGTTGTATGTGCGTATAATTTCACCATTTTCATCGACAATGTTAGCCGCAGGGACTTTGGTTTTCTCTTTCGATTCGATGATGATTTTCTCACGAAGACCAGTTTGTTCGTCTGACTCAACTTTGTAAGTTACGTTTTCTATCACGTTCTCGAGTTCAATACGTCCGGATACTTCCGATACGATAACGGCGTTGAACGGGTCCCACTCACAAATAATATCACCTTTCTTAACGTTGTCCCCGGGGGTGAAATATAATTTCGAACCGTAAGGAATATTTTGTGTAGTCAGGATGATTTTTGTATTTGGATCGATGATACGCATTTCTGCCAGACGACCTACTACAACCAATACATTTTTGCCAGTCTCATCTACAGATTCTACTGTACGAAGTTCGTCGATTTCAAGGATACCATCGTAACGAGAAGTTGCAGTAGATACAGCAGCGATGTTAGATGCGATACCCCCTACGTGGAAGGTACGAAGTGTAAGCTGTGTACCAGGCTCACCGATTGACTGTGCAGCGATTACACCAACGGCTTCTCCTTTTTGCACCATCTTGTTGGTGGCAAGGTTACGTCCGTAGCATTTTGCACAAACACCTTTACGGGATTCACAGGTCAATACCGAACGAATTTCTACGCGTTCGATCGGAGAATCCTGAATTTTCCTGGCCGCCTCTTCGGTAATTTCTTCACCTGACTCTACCAGAATCTCTCCGGTAAGCGGGTGCTGAATATCATGTACTGATACACGTCCGAGGATTCTTTCGTATAGAGATGCGATAACTTCTTCATTGTTTTTCAACTCCATACAAGTCAAACCACGAAGTGTACCACAGTCTTCTTCATGAATAATAACATCTTGAGAAACGTCTACGAGACGACGGGTCAGATATCCCGCATCAGCAGTTTTCAACGCGGTATCCGCCAAACCTTTACGAGCACCGTGGGTAGAGATAAAGTACTCTAATACCGACAGACCTTCCTTAAAGTTTGACAAGATCGGGTTTTCAATAATCTGACCACCTTCTGCTCCGGATTTCTGCGGTTTAGCCATAAGACCACGCATGCCGGAGAGCTGACGAATCTGCTCTTTAGAACCCCGCGCACCGGAGTCAAGCATCATGTACACAGAGTTAAATCCTTGGTTGTCTGAAGCAAGCTGTTTCATCAGGATGTTTGACAACTTCGAGTTAACGTGTGTCCAGGTATCAATAATCTGGTTGTAACGTT
>CAXXPA010000035.1:0-56679 GCA_963662365.2 Bacteroidales bacterium | reverse complement strand
TTTTTAGTGAATGTGAAATTAAGGAATATTTCCGGTATTACAATCCTGAGTATCCTTTGATAATGCCGCGTTGAGAGTTGCGGACAAACAGAATAATATCGTCACGTTCTTTTGATGCAGGAAGTTCAGCTTCAATACGTTCGATAGCGTCGGAATTGTTTAATCCCGATAGGTAAAGGAAGCGATAGATTTCCTGGATATCGCGGATTATTTCGTTGCTGTATCCACGACGACGCAGACCAATCGAGTTAATCCCGGCATATGAAAGAGGGTTACGTCCGGCTTTCACGTAAGGAGGGACATCTTTGTTGATGTGAGAACCGCCCTGGATCATAACATGTGAACCAATGTGACAAAACTGGTGGATAAGTGAGCCTCCTCCAATGATAGCAAAATCATCGATTTGGACTTCTCCGGCTACCTGAACTCCATTTGACATAATTACATTGTTTCCAAGTATGCTATCGTGAGCTACGTGACAATACGCCATGATCAGACAATTACTACCAACCACTGTTTTGCCTTTTGAAGCTGTACCACGGTTTATAGTTACGCATTCACGGATGGTAGTGTTATCGCCGATAATTGCTACCGAATTTTCTCCGTGAAACTTAAGATCCTGAGGAACGGCTGAGATAACTGCTCCCGGAAAAATATTACAGTTTTTACCGATACGGGCGCCTTCAAAAATGGTCACGTTCGATCCGACGCGTGTTCCTTCTTCGATGACCACATTTTTGTCAATGGTTACGAATGGTTCTATTACCACATTCGGAGCGATTTGTGCATCCGGATGGATATAGGCTAATGGTTGTCTCATAAAATCGGTTGTTGTGTGTTATTTGTTTTTGATAATTTGAGCCATGAATTCAGCTTCTGATACGATCTTTTCGCCTACAAAAGCATAACCTTTCATATTGGCACAGCCACGACGAATGGGTGAAGTCATTTCAAGACGGAATAATAATGTATCTCCGGGAACTACTTTCTGACGGAACTTAACGTTGTCAATCTTCATGAAATAGGTAGAATAGCTGGAGGGATCTTCTACAGAATTCAGAACCATCAATCCTCCGACCTGCGCCATAGCTTCTACCTGTAAAACACCGGGCATTACAGGTTCTTCTGGAAGTGACCGCAGAAGAATGTTTCATTTACAGTAACATTCTTAACACCAATAATATGTTTTGATCCAATCTCGATTACTTTGTCTACCATAAGGAAAGGCCAGCGGTGTGGCAATAACTCTTTGATGCGGTTAACATCCATTACCGGAGCTTTGTCAGGGCTGTAAACAGGTGTTTGCACCTCCATACGTTTCAGCTCGCGACGGATTTGGCGGGCAAACTGAGTGTTGATTTTATGTCCGGGTTTGGTTGCAATAACGCGTCCTTTGATGGGTTTCCCGATCAAAGCAAGATCCCCGATTACATCAAGTAACTTGTGACGTGCAGGTTCGTTGTCGAATACCAATGGTTTATTATTAAGGTAGCCCAATTGGTCTGCAGGTTTATGTGCTACATTCATCAGGTCAGCCAACTTGTTGAGGTCTTCCTGTGATTTTGGAGTATCGTAAATTACGATCGCATTATCAAGATCTCCACCTTTGATAAGATTGTTGTTTAAGAGAGGTTCAATCTCTTTTACGAATACAAACGTGCGGGAAGCTGCAATTTCAGCGGGGAAGTCTTGCAGGTCATTCATTACCGCAAATTGGTTCGAGAGTATGGGAGAGTCATAAGAGACCAGAGCATTCACACTGAATTTATCATCCGGCAGAACGAGAATTGATGAGCCGGTGGCTTCATCTTTGATCTCCATTTTATTTCTTACGATGTAGTAATCTTTTTCTTCATCCTGTTCATCAATACCTGCTTTCGTAATTTCTTCTACATAGCAGATTGAGCTACCGTCAAGAATAGGGAATTCAGGAGCATTAACCTGTATAAGACAGTTGTCGATTTCGAAAGCGAACAATGCAGCTAAAGCATGTTCGATGGTGCTGATTTTAACGTCGTTTTTACCTATGACAGTGCCACGTTGAGTGTCAATAACGTTTTCGGCTACTGCATCGAGGATGGGTTGTCCTTCCAGATCAATTCTTTGAATTTTGTAACCATGATTTACGGGCGCAGGATTGAAGGTAACCGTAATTTCCAGGCCAGTATGTAAGCCTTTACCTGAAACTGAAAAACTTTGTTTTAAGGTTTTCTGATTTGACATCGGTTTATTTTCTTGTTTTTATAATTTGATTCTGTATGAATAGGTTAAGTAAGGATCTTCAATCTTCTGAATTTTCTTATACTGATATATCGGATATTTATTGTTCCAGAAGCTGCTTTTTGAGCTCATCGATCTCTTTTTTCAACGAAGTTACCGTACGCTGCAAATCGGGTAGATTGCGTACTACTGCATAACTACGGGCGCAATCACGTGCGTTTTGTGCCGGGGATCCCAGTAAAACCTGATTGCCTTGTACGCTGTTGGCGATTCCTGATTGTGCTCCAATCTGGGTTTTATCGCCTATTGTAATGTGTCCGCCTACTCCGACTTGTCCGCCAAACATACAATTCTTACCTATTTTGGTAGAGCCGGCAATACCGCACTGTGAAGCCATTACGGTGTTGGAACCTATTTCCACATTATGTGCTATCTGGATCAGGTTATCCAGTTTTACACCTTTACGAATAATGGTAGAACCCATTGTTGCGCAATCTATGGCTGTATTGGCGCCGATTTCCACCTGATCTTCAATAATTACATTCCCCATTTGAGGGATTTTCTTGTAGGTTTCACCTTCTGGGGCAAATCCAAAGCCGTCTGATCCGATTACTGATCCGGCATGAAGAATACATTCATTGCCAATTTTACATCCGGCATAGATTTTCACTCCCGGATAGAGGATTGTGTTATCTCCGATAGTTACACCTTCGCCAACGAATACCTGAGGATATATTTGTACTTGTTTGCCGATAATGGCTTTGTCGCTGATGTATGCAAAAGCGCCTACATAAACAGATTCACCCAATTGAGCAGATTCTGCAACATACGACATCGGTTCGATACCGCTTTTTCTGCCCTTAGCCTGTTCTGCTAATTGAAGCAGCTGCGCTAATGCCGCATAGGCATTAGGAACTTTGATTAGTGTGGCACTGATTGGTTTTTCAGGTGTGAAATCACTGTTGACCAATACGATGTCAGCTTGGGTAGAGTAGATGAATGCTTCATATTTCGGATTGGCAAGGAACGAAATAGTTCCCGGTTTGCCTTCTTCGATTTTAGCAAAATCAGAAACCGCCACTTGCGGATCTCCAACTACTTCTCCCTGCAGAAAATCTGCAATTTGCTTAGCTGTAAATACCATTCTTTTCTTTTGTTGAATTACAAAATGTTTACGAGAAAAAAATTAACTCGCAAAGAACGCCTTTTTTTTTGAAATACCCGATAAAAATGGGCTTAAAAATGACTTGATTAGGTTTTTACAGGCTGTATTTAAGACGAAAATGTTAACTTTAATACGTATGCCTGCAATGAAACTATGCTATCATACAGGGGCGTTTTTACATAAAAAGCGACTTTCAAAAGAATTGAAAGTCGCTTTTATGTTTATTCTATGGGATATAATATCTGATACTGTTATTATAACCTACGGATACTATACCAATACTTTTACAATGAGTTTCTTGATAAAGCCTTCTCCAATTGCCGGAGCGTGACCGTCTTCAGGGAAGAAAACAATAAACTCACCGGGTTGAACTTTTACATAAGTTGACGGTTTGTCCGTAAAGAAGGTGATATCCTTCTCTGCATTGTAACCATCGGTTGTGTTTTTGCAATATTCGCCGGCTAACCATCCCATAGTTTCTACACCAACAACCGGAATCTGGATGTCGATGTATTTGTTATGGGTTTCTATTCTGGCCGCTTCCTGTGTTTTACCTGTGATTTCAGCAACAGAAATGAATAAGTTAGCGCCATCGAGTTCGATTTTTCCCGGAGCAACTTTTGACAAGTCATTAGCTTTGATATAGTCAAAAGCCTGTTTGAAAAGCGGATGAATTTTTTCAACCGCAGCGGTGTTTTTTAATGAGTCAAGTATCATACCTTGTTTAAATTACGATTAAATAAAGAGGTTTATGACAAAGGTAATTATTTTGCCGACAATATATCCAATGTGTCTGCGGCAATCATGAACTCTTCGTCAGTCGGAACTACCAGTACTTTTACTTTTGAATCATCTGCACTGACAACAGCTTCCACACCGTATGCTTTACTGTTTTTTTCTTCGTCGATCTTGATTCCCATAAATTCCATATCCTTGCAGGCATTGTAGCGGGTTGTTATTTTGTATTCGCCAACCCCGCCTGTAAATACGATCATATCAACACCACCTAATGCAGCAGCGTATGATCCGATGTATTTTTTGATACGATAGTCATACATTTCGAGTGATAAGCGTGCACGTTCACTGCCTTCTTCAATAGCAGCCGCAACTTCACGCATATCAGACGATATTCCGGAAATTCCCATCAAACCGCTTTGTTTATTAAGCATATTGCTTATTCCGGCTGTACCAATTGCTTCTTTGTCCATCAGAAAAGTGATTACACCTGCATCTACATCTCCCGAACGGGTTCCCATCATCAAACCTTCAACCGGAGTGAATCCCATAGATGTGTCTACTGATTTTCCGTCTTTGATAGCCGCAATAGAACCTCCGTTACCGATATGGCAAGTCAGGATTTTCTGATCTTCGTAGGGAACTCCCAATATTTCGCAGGCTCGTTTCGATACATAGCGGTGGCTGGTACCGTGGAATCCGTAACGACGAATTGAATATTTTTCATACAAAGAATATGGAATTCCGTACATATAAGCATATGAGGGCATAGTTTGGTGGAATGCGGTATCGAACACGCCTACCTGAGGAACGTTAGGCATAAGTTCTTTTACCGCATAGACTCCTTTCAGGTTTGGTGGATTGTGGAGAGGTGCCATCTCGATACATTCCTCCATTTTTGCAATTACATCATCGCATATTCTTACGCTGGAGTTGAATTTCTCACCTCCGTGTACCACGCGGTGACCCACAGCGTCAATTTCATCAAGCGACTTAATACATCCGTGTTTTTCACTGAGCAGCACACCCAGAATGTATTCGATAGCTGATTGATGTTCAAGAATTTCTCCTTCTAATACTACTTTATCGCCATTGGGTTTGGTGAGTTTTAGAAAAGATCCTTTGAGTCCGATCTTTTCAATTCCTCCCTGAGCCAATATGTCTTTTGTCTCCATGTTGAAGAGCTTGTACTTCACTGAAGAACTACCGCAGTTTAAGACTAATATATTCATCTTTGTTTGATTACTAGTTTGGTTTGTTATCGTATTACTGAATCCGGGTAGTTATTGTTTTACTACTTTGCCCTCTTCATCGTAGGTGTAAAATCCTTTTTGAGTGCGCACCCCGAATTGTTTAGCGCGATAAAGACGCATCAGTAACGGATTGGGTTTGTATTTTTTATCGCCGTATTCGTGGAACATGTTTTCCATCAGGGCAACTACTTTTTCAATGCCAATAACATCAGCTGTGCGGAATACTCCTTTACGATAACCCCAACCAACGAAAAGCAGCTTATCGATGTCTTCGATAGAGGCTACATTTTCCATCAACATCTGACAGGCTTCGTTAAGCATCACAACAAAAAGACGAAGGCTCACCAAACCGGCACTTTCGTGTACGGTGATAACGTCATGTTTGATCATTTTGGTGAATAGCATCACCTTTTGAAATACCTCATCAGAGGTGTAAAGCCCTTTGACGATTTCCAGGATTTTAGCTTCAGGTTGTGTTACCAGGAAGTGAAGGCTGATACAACGCTCTTTGTGTTTGAGATTGGATGCCAGTTCTGTAACAATAACCGTTGAGGCATTTGTGGCAATGATAGCGTCCGGAGCAAGTACTTTTTCCAATTCCTGAAAAACATCTTTACGATAACGGGTGCTGCGTTCTCCGGTTTCTGAATCGTGACGGGTACATTCGATTACGAAATCACACTCTTTCAGATCTTCGTATTTTAATGATCCTTTAATGCGGGATAGAACTGCTTTCTTTTCAGAAGCTGTAAGACCCCAGTTTTCGATTTTAGTATCCAGATTTTTGCTGAGTTTGTCAAATGCAGCATCGATTTTTTCCTGTGAAAGTTCAATGAATACCACATCGAGACCAGATGATGCTGCGATACCCACAATGTTTTGTCCTTCGTGGCCGCAACCAACTACACCGATCTTTGAAAACATGGATTTTTTGCGGTCTTTCTTGCTCAATCCATAGTTTTCTATTTGTTCTACAATAGTTTCTGCCATATGTTTCTTTAGTTACGAGTTTGTTTTACGTTTTTGAGTTATAAGTTAGAAAGAGGCCTGATCGTATGCGGCCATTTTTTTAACTTATCAGCGTAGCAATACTTCTTTATTTCTATAAAGAATTACTTACTCTTTTTGATTCCAATGGCTTGGTTGGCTGTGATAGCGACCATGCTATAAATATCTTCGGGTGAACAGCCTCTGGAAAGGTCGTTGATCGGAGCGGCAATACCTTGCAGGATAGGTCCGACAGCTTCTGCATTAGCCAGGCGTTGTACAAGTTTATAAGCAATGTTTCCAACTTCCAATGTAGGGAATACTAAAACGTTTGCCTGACCTGCGATTTCACTACCCGGAGCTTTGCTTTGTCCAACTGATGCGATGATTGCAGCATCAGCCTGCAGTTCTCCGTCAATTTGAAGTGACGGATCCATCTCTTTAGCCAGTTTGGTCGCTGTTACCACTTTGTCTACCATTTCGTGTTTAGCACTACCTTTGGTTGAAAAGCTTAACATGGCAATTTTAGGTTCAAATCCGGCAATAGCACGGGTGGTATGTCCGGTTGAAACAGCGATCTGAGCCAGTTCTTCTGCGGTAGGGTTTGGATGAACCGCGCAATCAGCAAAGATCATTAATCCGTTGTTTCCCCATTTATTGTCGGGCATAAACATCAGGAAGGCTCCAGATACCACGCTGATTCCGGGCAAAGTTTTTACAATTTGAAAAGCAGGGCGCAATACATTACCGGTCGTATTTTGTGCACCAGCCACTTCTCCGTCTGCATCCCCGTTTTTAATCATCAAACAAGCCAGGTAGAGAGGATCCTGAGCCAGTTTTTCAGCTTGATCAAGAGTCATTCCTTTGCTTTTGCGCAGGTCAAAAAGTAATTGAGCGTAAACCTCTTTTTTGTCATTGTTTACCGGATCTGCAATTGTAGCTTTCGAGATGTAAGCAAGATTGTTTTCCTGAGCTAATTTGTTTATTTCTCCGGGATTACCGATTAGAATAAGGTCTGCTACTTCCTCTTCGAGGATTTGGTTTGCCGCTTTAAGGGTTCTGATTTCTGTGCCCTCCGGAAGGACGATGCGCTGTTTATCGGCTTTTGCACGCGCAACGATTTCTTGCATCAAACTCATGATGATATGTTTTTGTAAGTTGAAAATTCAATATTTTGCAAAAGTACACAATTTTGCAATATAGAGATTGCAAAATCAATTATTTTTTATTTGAAAAATGATTGAACGTTATCAGAAAATGACTCTGTAGCGGTTGTATGAGTCAATATAAACAAGAATATACCCGGGTTTTTCGGAATACAGGTTATGGGAGACTGTGATTAACTTTCAAATTCTTTACCTTTCCTGTAATCTTACGGTTGAAAGTCAATCCCTGCCTTTACCGCCTGTGAATGCTGGTCTTTTCGTGGAATATGATACAACCGACCGTCTTTGACAAACTTCGCACCTGTCTGTCGGAAGTAAAACGGCACACCCTTCTCCACGCATTGCCTGCGGATATCGAGTACCCATTCGTATTTGCAGATGCGGGCCTCTTTGCCCGATTCACCTCCAATCACCACCTCCTCAATCGTACTATCCAACCACGGAGAAATATCTATCTGTTCCAATAGCGGCTCGCAAATTATAGCTTTGTGCCGGATAGGCAGGCTCAGGAAAATAGGCAGGCGGTAATTTGCCCGATCCTGATTTTCACAGGTAGAGCAGATGGTGACATTCTCATATCCATCACTCCAATCCTCAGGCAGACTGACGGTAAATCGGTGAATACGTTTGGTAATGATGAAAAAGTGCAGGTCGCTCCGCTGGCGTATCATCCGCCATGCCTCAATGCGCAATTCATCCGCCTCTTCCAGAAAGAAGTCGGAGGAGAAGCAGGTATATACCGTCTCTCCCGCCTGTAGTTTGAATTCACCGTTGCGCTTTTTCTTCAAAGGCAAATCGAAACTGGCCGTTTTTGTAATGATGGAGGCGTCTTTATCGTATGCCGCATCCATCCTGTAAACGTAGCAATGTTGGCAACCGGGGCTGATTTTATGGCAGCCGTGCCAGGGGTTCCAGCCGGACATGATTCTTAGCTCTATTTTTTCTGATAAATCACTTTGCCAAACCGGTCAATGCGTTCTTTTAACTCTTCATTTCGGATGCTGTTATAACTCACTACATCGAAGAAAAGCAGGGTAGGGCTTTCATTTTCCAGTTTATCGTGGATGCGGGCTAAATCCATGGATGAGATATTATCCCCAACGATGGCAAGATCAATATCCGAACCAAGCTCATAGTGTCCCATCGCCCGGCTTCCATAAAGTATAACCTTTTCAATGGCTGGATAAGCGGCAAACAAGGTATGCATATATTTCATATCCTTGTCTCGAAGTCCGTATTCATTGAGAGTATAGGTAATCATAATCTGGTTTGTAGTTTTTCTTTGAAATCAACAAAGGCAGGACAAAAGTCAAATACAATCTTATCCAGATAAGAGCGACTTTTCTCTTCGTTATAGATGTGGCTCAGCTCGTTGCGTGCCAGTAAAATATCTTCCCAAATAAAAGGATTGAGCAATCCGTCCTGTATCATCTGCTTGATTACCGGGCGTGGCCCCTTGATGTCAGTATATCCTATTTCTTTCAGGTAATCCTGCATTACCTTCCAGCTCAGGTCGAATGTGAATTCAAAGCGCTGTATCAGTCCGTCTTTTTCCAATTCAGACAGATTGGAATAGATCGGAATGATCTCTTCCAGAGTTTTCAATGCTTTACAATAATTATTGAACCGAAGCACCCAACGAATTTGTCCGTTTTCCATATCCTGTGTGTTTGATTATTCTCTAACAAATGTAATTCGAATTGGTTGATTATCCAAAAGAGACGTGCCCCTCCACTAGCGCGAGTTTAGCGCAGCGTACCTCGTGCTGGAAATCTAAACAGCTTGAAGCTGTTTAAGAATTCATGGAATTCTGCAGATTAACAAGGTTCAATACGAACGTGTCTTTTACGTTCTCTAATATCTGCCAATTAGATGTGAGACAGCTACAGGCTGTCTTTGTTTTGGGCACGACGCTATCGCTAAACTCCCGCCAATGGGGGAGAGGGAATCTTTGTTTTGCGAAGTATATTATTTTACTGATTTATTTAGAATCTCAATACAGCTGTCCGATAATTCATATATACAATTCGGAGCTTGGTCATTAATTGATTGCTCCGCAATAAATGTCAATACTTTTAGCCGTTCTGATAGGGACTTGTTTGTTTTAGCTGTCCATTCGTTAATTGTCGGAACATAAATTATAGCAATGCAATTTCCGTCGCCAAATTCAAAGAAAAGCCTGAATTCTGTTTCGTTATCCTTATAAATGACATATCCACTACGTCCCTGGTTAATATATTCTAGTTTCTGGGTCATTGACAGTGTGTTTTATTAACTTGCTGATAACTCGTTTATGTAACTCTCAAAATTAAATATGTACCTTCCTTCACCCACAATACACCCATTTCCCCCGTTTCGCCATCACCTCCCCGATAATTGCAGCCTCAGGATGGAACGGCTTTAATGCCTTCAGCATCGCCTCCGCCTTATCCGCATCCACACCCATCAGCAGGCCGCCGGAGGTCTGTGCATCGCAGGTGAGCATCTTTCGTTCGTAGGAGCAGGTAGGGGCGTAGAAGGTATGTTCTTTCACATAGTCGGCATTGCGGAAGGCCGCTCCGGGGATGCAGCCGTCGGTGAGCAGCGACATAGTCTGGGGTAGGGCAGGGATTTTATCCAACGTAATCTGGATAGTAACGCCCGAGGCCTCCGCCATCTTCATCGCGTGGCCGAGCAGGCCGAAGCCTGTTACATCAGTCGCACCTTTTACACCAAACTGCTGCATGCAGGTACAGCCGAACTTGTTGAGCGTTTTCATCTGGAGGAGGGCTTCGTTGTAGGCTGCTTCATCGGCTATACCCATGCGTTGGGCAGCCATCAATACACCCACGCCGAGCGGCTTGGTCAGAATAAGCATCTGACCTGCTTTCAGTCCGGCGTTGGTAATCAGACGGTCGGGATGTACCGTACCCACTACGGCAAGGCCATATTTCGGTGGATTATCGTCGATGGTATGTCCACCCATGGTGAGCGCACCCGATTCGTTGATCTTCTCCTGTCCGCCTGCAAGGATTTGCCCCAATACTTCCAGTGGAATATTTTGCGATGGAAACATCGTGAGGTTCAAGGCCAGCAACGGTATTCCCCCCATTGCATAGACATCGCTCAGGGCGTTGGTGGCCGCTATTTGCCCGAAGGTAAATGCATCGGAACAGACGGGAGGGAAGAAATCGGTGGTGACAATGAGTGCTGTCTCGTCATTCAGTTTATATACCCCGGCATCGTCGTGCGTCTCGATGTCCACGAGGATATTGGCATTTTTCACCAACGGGATGTTAGCGAGCAAATCGGATAGGGCAGAGGGGGCCAGTTTGGCCGAACAACCACCGTATTGGGTTGTACTTAACAGGTCAAAGGAAGGTGTAGTCATATATTTTCGTTTCAATGGCCAACGACTCCATCAGTGCAGTGAAGCCGGCCAGTTGAGGAGTTTCTATTCGTAAACACATACCGCATTCCGATGAAATAGAGGGCGGAACGGCAATCACACGGGCTGCAAGACCTGCCTGTTTGCAGGCTTTGTCGGCCTTCATCACCGAGCGGGTGGTGCGGAATGTGGCTATTTTACAGGGTTGTGACATCAGCAATGGCTTTAATTAAAAATGCAAGGTCGTCAGGTGTGTGGTACGGTGACAGCGAAAAGCGCACCGTGCCCGACGGAAAAGTTCCCAATGTACGATGAGCCAATGGCGAGCAATGCAGTCCGGAGCGTGTCTCTATGCCGTGACGGTCATAGAGCAGTTGCGCCAAATCACCCGTCGAAAGGCTTTCGTGCGTCAGGGAGAATAGTTCGCCCTGCTGCTCGGGGTTATTGGCTTTATAGAGATGAATGCCGGGCAATTTTTCAATAGAATTGAGGCATTTGAGAAATTCATTTCGTGAGTGTTGTGGCAACGGTCGGTTTTCCAACGCTGCTAACAGACCAATGATTCCCACCACATTCGGTGTACCCGGCTGGAAACGGTCGGGTAATTCATCCGGCATATCGAATGATTCGGAGAGGCTGCCCGTTCCTCCGAATATGGTCGGTCGCAACAGCGAAGGGTTCTTTGCATAAAAGCCACCGGTGCCGGTTGGTCCAAGTAACCCTTTGTGTCCGGTAAATGCAACAAAGTCTATTTCCCATTCACCTGCATTTACCGGAATTTCCCCGAAGGACTGGGAAGTGTCGAGAAGTGTCAGCCACCCTTTCGTTTTGGCTATCTGTGCTATTTCGTTAACGGGCTGAATTACACCGTTGACGTTGCTGAGGTGGTTGATGACGAGCAGGTCGCACTCCTTTGCAGGAAGTTTTTCCAAAGCAGTTATATCAATGTAGCCGTCATTTCCGGCGGGTAAGGTTTTTAGCTCGATAGATCCTGTTTGTTGCAAATGCCACAGTGGTCGCATCACCGCGTTGTGCTCCAACGGTGAAACCCATACACATGAACCTTTCGGTAAATGGAGCCCAAAGATAATTTCATTCAGCGCAGCGGTGGAGCCGGAAGAGAACGCAATGTTTTCAGCCTCCTTAACACCCAGCAGATGGGTCAGTGCATCGCGGCAATCCTCCACCTGCATGGTAGCATGCCGCACCCGTTCGTATGCGGCACGCCCGTACGTTCCGCCCTCCTCGTTGAGGTAGCGGGAAATGGCTTCCGCCACTTGCGGTGGCTTGGGAAAGGAGGTTGCTGCGTTATCGAAATAGCTGTTGTGCATCTAAGTCTTGTCTCTTTTATCTTATATCTTTAATCTTTTATCTGGAAGTCTATTGTCTGAAAATCTTACGGATACACCACGTGTCCTGCTTCGGACAAATATTTCGTGATGGTGTACATGTTGCTGATCATTCCCACAGCCAGCGATTCCTTTACACCGTAATATTCCACGCAGGTACCGCAGGCAATGATGGCGATCCCCTTGTCCTCCAACTCCTGCAATGATTCAGCTGTATCCGTATCTTTCAGGGCAACTTTCACGCCGCTGTTGTAAAGTAAAATTGCAGTCGGTAATTTATCCACTGCATTCAGCGAATTGATAAAGGCACGCATCAGCAGATGACCAAGCTCGTCATCGCCAATCCCCATCGCATCAGACTTGATGGCCACCACATAATCATTGACCGGAGTCGCGCAATAGGATTCGGGTGATGGAGCCGAGGCTATAGTTTCAGGAGTGGTCAGAGAGAAAATATGGATATTGCCTTCTGTGCGCACTTGCGGATTGAGCTTTAATTCTGTCAGGTAGTTTTGAAGATTCTGGCAAGCGGTATCGTTGTCGGTCAGGATTTCGATGGCTTCACCGGCAGCAGCTTCCTGGATGCCTTTTTTTGCCATAATCAGCGGAGCGGGACAAAGGTGTCCGCGGGTATCGATAGTTTTCATAGTTATTTCAATGAATGAATGAGTTCGATAAGTTTGTTGGCGCTGGCTTCGGTATCTGAATTGATAGACAAGCAGCTGGTGATATTGGGCCAATGCTTTTGCATAGAAGCGGTATAGCCTTTGTCATAATAATGCAGAGCGATGGTGACGGCTTCAGCCAGTTCTCCGTTTTGTATATATTCGATGGCCTGGTTGGTGGCTTTGTTGCCCAACCGTTTTTCTATCTTTTGGAACGAACCGATAAGTTCTTCTGCGGAAAAGTTTCCGTAATCCTTCAGGATATGCTGCACCCGGTCTTCATTCGGCAAATCAAGTTTGATAAAAGTTCCCGCAAGCATCATCGCGTGAAACTCAGCCGGAATAAATACGCGACCGATGCTCATGCTTTCCCCTTCGCACCACACCGGTAGTTCCGGATTCATCTTCCGCATCTGTTCGTACAGCAGGTTCATAAAGTGTTCGGTGGTAGGTTGCTCCGGTTCACCCAGTGCACCGAAGGCTGAACCTTTGTGGTGCGCCAATCCTTCGAGGTCAATCACCTGCTGTTCCTTTTCCTGTAAGCGATGGAGAATTTCGGTCTTCCCGCAACCGGTAGGGCCACCCAGAACAACGATTTTCCACGGATGTTTCTCCAGCAGATCGATGAAGGAACGACGGTAAGCTTTGTAGCCACCTTTCAGCAGGAATGTTTTGAATCCCGCTGTGCGGAAGAGCCACGCCATGCTGCCGCTACGCATTCCTCCGCGCCAACAGTAGAGGTACAGAGGTTTGCCTGCGGATAGTTCACGTGCCTGTCGAACAAAGTCTGCCAGTTTTGGTCCTACCAGCTCCAACCCTTTCTCAACTGCCGGGTCTTTACCTACCTGTACGTAGAGCGTACCTACGATGGCACGTTCCTCGTTGGTGAAGAGCGGTATATTGAGTGCACCGGGAATGTGTCCGGCAGCGTATTCTGCTGGAGTACGAACGTCAATCACCACACCTTCACGGCTTTGCTCCAGAAATTCATCGGGCAATAGTATCTCTTTCATGCATTAATAGAGGAAGCGCATAGAACTGGCATATCTGGTCATACTGTTTGGTGTGATCCTGGCGTATGTTCGTTTCATGCTGGATTAGTTTTGGGACTTCAAAGGTAAAAATAATATGGAAGAAAGCTCACGATGTAATAGTTTTCAAACTACAGGATTTAAATCCCAGGTTTTTTATCTACCACTGTTTTTACTTATAGGTAATGTATTTGTCTGGAACCAACGTGTAGCTTAAGTCAATCGGAAGATGTCAAGTCGCTCTCATTTTATTTAACAGATAAAAAAAATCCTGCTGAAAAACATTTCAGCAGGATTAGCTTTAAGTGACCCCGACAGGACTCAAACCTGTGACCTTCAGAACCGGAATCTGACGTTCTATTCAACTAAACTACGGGGCCATACCTTAGTGGTGTGCAAAAGTAAATATATTTCCCGAATTAACAAATAATCAGCGGAGAATATCAGTCACTTTTCCTTTTACGACCAGCCTTTCGTGAGATATTCGCAATAAATCCTGATATTTGTACCCCGAACATCAGAGGGCATATACCGCCGATCAATGAAAAAAGAAATACAAAACGAATGAACGTAAAAATAGAAAAGAGCTGGCACGATCATATTAAAGATGAGTTTGAGAAACCCTATTTTGAATCATTGACCACTTTTGTGAAGCAAGAGTATGCAACCAATAAAGTATATCCGCCCGGTTCGTTGATATTCAATGCATTTGACAACTGTCCGTTCGATGATGTAGAGGTGGTGATTTTGGGGCAGGATCCCTATCATGAACCCAATCAGGCACACGGTCTTTGCTTTTCGGTACAAGAGGGAGTGCCTTTTCCTCCGTCGCTGTTGAATATATTCAAGGAGATTCACAGCGATTTGGGCAAACCAATGCCAGCCAACGGAGATCTTACCCGTTGGGCGAAACAGGGAGTATTGCTCCTCAATGCGACATTGACAGTTCGTGCCCATCAGGCAGGCTCGCACCAGAATAAAGGGTGGGAGACTTTCACCGATTCTGTTATACACCGGTTGGCAGAACAACGCGAAGGATTGGTTTTTATCCTTTGGGGAGCCTATGCCCAGAAGAAGGGAGCGTTTATTGATCCCCGCAAACATCTTATTTTAAAGTCTCCTCATCCATCACCACTATCCGCTCACCGCGGATTCTTCGGTAACCACCATTTCAGCCTGACTAACGATTATTTGCGTAAACAGGGAAAAAAGGAAATCGATTGGTAATCAACTGTAGAGACAAGGCCTGCCTTGTCTCTACGGTGCTATCCGAAAATAATCATTACCTTTGTACCGGATTTTAGGGGTGCTTGATATAATTCAGGCTGAGAATATACCCTTTGAACCTGATGCAGGTAATGCTGCCGCAGGGAAAAAGTTTCTCTTTTCAAAGTTCTGCTTTCTTACTATTGGCTCCCCTTTTCTATTAATCATGCATATATATATTAGCCTTCCGGTTGCCCGGTAGGAAATTATTTGTCTAAACCTAAAGTGATTTATGAAAAAAGTACTTCTGGCATTATTGCTGGCGGGGGGGCTGTTAGAAGCATCCGCACAACAGAAAACTGCACAAAAACAAGATTCAATTGCACGAAATGTCCGACTGGATGAGATGGTGGTTACGGGAACGCGTGCATCTGATAAAACACCGATAGCCTATTCTAACGTCAACAAGGAAGAGATCAGGAAACTGAACTTCGGACAAGATATTCCTTTCCTTTTATCGCTGACCCCTTCTTTGGTCGCAACTTCCGATGCCGGTGCCGGGATAGGTTATACCGGTTTTCGTGTGAGGGGAACTGATGCCAGCCGCATCAATGTAACTACAAATGGTATTCCGCTGAATGATTCCGAATCACACGGTGTGTATTGGGTCAATATGCCAGACTTTGCATCTTCACTCGAAGATTTGCAGATACAGCGCGGTGTCGGGGCTTCGACCAATGGAGCAGGTGCATTCGGTGCCAGTCTCAATATGAAAACCGGGAATGCTTCGATGCAACCTTATGCAGAGGTAAACGGAGCTTATGGTTCTTTTAATACCTCGAAAGCGACATTCAAAGCCGGAACCGGGTTGCTCAATAACCATTGGGCTTTTGATGCGCGCCTGTCAAATATTCATTCGGACGGTTTTATTGACCGTGCTACTACCGATCTGAATTCCTACTTTGCCCAGGGTGGCTATTTTAGTCAAAATACCGTGGTGAAACTGATTACTTTCGGTGGGAAAGAGCGTACTTATCATGCATGGGATGGTGTCCCTAAGGATTCATTGCATACAAACCGCACCTACAATCCCAGCGGTCACATGGCGGAAGATGATTATGGTAATCCTTTGGCCCCTTATTATAAAGATCAGACTGACAACTATACTCAGACGCATTACCAACTGATTCTTACCCATGCTTTTTCCCCATCTCTAAATCTGAATGCAGCATTGCATTACACAAAAGGTAAAGGGTATTATGAAGAATACAAGGTCAACCGCAAGTTGGAGGAGTATGGATTAACACCATATTATTATGAGGGAAGCCTGATCAAAAAGAGCGATCTCGTTCGTCAGAAATGGTTGGACAATGATTTTGGCGGTGCTGTATTTTCGCTGAACTACAAAGACGGAGACCTGGATTTGACTTTTGGAGGAGGTGCCAATCAATACGCCGGAAATCATTTCGGAAAAATCATGTGGGTGAAAAACTATGCGGGGGATGCCGCTTTTACACCCGGACAGGAGTTCTATCGTAGTACCGGTGATAAGACCGACGTGAATACATACCTGAAAGCCAACTATGCTTTAGCAAAAGGCCTGAATGCGTATGCCGACCTGCAATACCGCTTTATCGATTATAAGATAAATGGACAGAATGATGCGTGGGACTGGATGACCGGTGCTATGCAGGAGCTGGATATTCATAAAAAGTTCAACTTTTTCAATCCGAAAGCCGGACTTTTCTACCAGATCAATGATAATAACCATGCTTATGCCTCTTTTGCAGTGGGACATCGCGAGCCAACCCGCAATAACTACACCGACGGATCGATCAACGATAATCCGAAGGCCGAACGATTGTTAGATTATGAAGCAGGATACGTTTTCCGGAATCCTGTTGTATCTTTGGGTGTGAATTTCTACTATATGGATTATAAGAATCAGCTGGTATTGACCGGTAAGGTCAATGAAATCGGTGAGCCGCTGACTTCGAATATCTCGGAAAGCTATCGTGCAGGTATTGAACTTATGGCTGGTGCGAAAATTACCGATTGGCTGAAATGGGACGGAAATATGACATTAAGCCAAAATAGGATAAAGAATTATTCTGAATTTGTCGATCTTTACGATCAAAACTGGGAATGGGCTGATCAGGTGGAGAATAAACTGGGAACGACTCCGGTTTCTTTTTCACCGAATATGATTGCCAACAGCATTTTCTCGGCAACTTATAATAAATGGAGCGCATCATTGCTTTCATCATACGTTAGCAAACAATACATTGATAATACCGGAAATGATAGTCGTGCGCTGGATTCTTATTTTGTAAATAACATCCGTCTTGGATATTCATTAAAACTGAAAGGGGTGAAGGAACTAAGTCTGGGATTGTTGATCAATAATATTCTGAATGAAAAATATGAAAGTAACGCATGGGTTTATTCCTATTACCAACAACCCGATGCAAATACCAGGGATCGTTACGAGAGCTTCGGTTATTTCCCGCAAGCCGGAACAAACCTAGTGGTTAGTATGTCATTAAAATTCTAAAACAAACCGCGAGTAATGGGGATTTAATAGCGAAAACCCCCATTACTCCATCTTACTTAACCCCAACCAACAATACCCCAATAACCCAAATAAACAAATAACTCCTTATGACTCCACATAACTCTTTATGATTCCACATAACTCCACATAACTCCACATAACTCCTTATACTCCTTATAACCCCTTTACTCCCAAAAACAACATGCCTGAATATCTCATAAATAATTGGTTAGAGTGGTTCGGTGTCCTCACCGGACTTCTCTATCTTCTTCTGGAAATCCGCCAGCTCAAATCGATGTGGGTGGTTGGGCTGATCTCTTCATTTGTCTATATTTTTGTATTCTTTCGGTCAAAGTTTTATGCTGATATGGTCCTGAATATATATTACGTGCTCATTAGTATGTATGGATTCTTGCTTTGGAAGAAAAGCGGTGAAGAGAGAGAACAGCCGTCAAAAGAAGACGAGATTACATATCAGAATATAAGCTGGTTATTGGGAGGTATACTGTTTGTTGTTTCAGTAATGCTTTATCTGGGCATAGCCGGAGTATTAGTGCATTATACGGATTCCCCTATACCGTATGGCGATGCTTTTCCCACAGCCCTGAGTCTCGTAGCTACCTGGATGTTGGCAAAGAAGTACCTGGAGCAGTGGTTGGTATGGATTGTAGTGAATCTCTTTTCAATCGGACTCTTTGCATATCGCGGACTATATCCTACAGCATTTCTCTTTAGTGTATATGGTGTGCTTTCAGTAGTGGGTTACCAGAAATGGAAAGCAGACTATAAACCGGTTTTAACCAATAAATGAATATGATGTTATCGAAATACGAAGCGGTTATCATTGCCGACGGTCTGTTTCCGCAAAGCGAAACCGTATTAGAGTTGATCCGGGATGCAGGACTGGTGATTTGTTGCGACGGTGCTACCCGTAAAGCATTGGAGAATGGCTTTTCGCCGGATTACATTGTGGGTGACCTTGACAGTCTGGAGGAACGGTTGAAGATGCAGTTTGCAGACTGTCTGATTCATATGCCCGATCAGGAAACGAATGATCTGACCAAAGCTGTGCGGTTTGCTGTTTCCAAAGGCATTAAAAACGTTTTGATAGTGGGTGCAACCGGATTACGCGAAGATCATACGTTGGGAAATATCTCTTTGTTAACGCAATATTCCGGGTTGTTTGATTGTGTGGAAATGGTATCCGATTACGGAGTGTTTACAGCGATTACTGAAACAACCGGGATAGAGTCTTTCCCCGGTCAGCAGATTTCTGTCTTTTCATTAACACCGGATTGTCCCGTTTCTATCCGGGGATTAAAATATCCTGTCGAAAATCGCAAGTTTGCATGCTGGTGGGAGGGGACATTGAATGAAGCATTGGAAGAAAGCTTTACCATAGAACTTCATGGCGAAGGGAAGCTAATTGTATTTCGGACCTGAAGTGGATAATGGGATTATTTTCAGACTAATATAACGTGTTGGTGTTTGTTGTTACCGGTCTTGTCCATATACGAAAGCTCCCTGCCTGGCTATATTATGGCAAGCTCCCTGTTGGTTAACGCTCTCTTCTTCAATCTTTTCGGCATAATACCGGCTCAAAGAAGCATCCAGAATTACTTTCTTAAAACGATATTGTCTGTGTAAGTCTGACAAATCTCCCCTAAATCCTTTGGAAAGTATCAGGAAATCACAGGCAAGGGGCGATTTTACAGTTATGTGCCTGATGTCATCGTTGAGGCGCACGATTCGTTTTCCCTCAAACAGCAGATGTTTTTTATCTTTTCGATATTGCGCTTTTTCATAGCCGTTTTCACACTCCAGAATGCTCTCTCCGAATTGATTATAGACCATGATACGGGACGTGTGATTCCTTTGATAGTCCTGGTAAATATCTGTAACCTGTAATATCAATACCATCATCAGGCTATAAACCAGCATTCTGTATCTTTTCTTATACAGGAACGATATAGTGAAAATGATAATCAGGTAATAACAGCTGATTTGCATGAGCGATGGATTCAGATCCCGTATCTGAGCAAAATTAAACTCCGCAAATACACGGGTCAGGTTATCCAGTCCCCATAACATTTTTCCCAAAACATATCCGAACCATTGATATGGAATCCCCATTGCAGCCAATACCAGACAACCTACCGACAGATATACCTGGATACCCGAAAGCGGCAGAACAATCAGATTCGTAATCAGAAATAGCAAAGGGAATTGATGGAAATAATAGATACTCAGTGGGGAAGTCCCCAACTGAGCTGCTAAAGTCATCATTAAAAGGTTGTACCCATATTGGGACACTTTCTTCTTTTGATTTATCGATTCGCTGAAAAAAGCCTGTGCAATCAGAATAGAAATCACAGCTGCATAACTTAACTGGAATCCGATATCAAATAGCGTCAACGGATTGAAGAGCAAAATGCAGAATGCCGAGCATGCCAGTGAGTTGAATGGTGAGTTCTGCCTGTCTGATAATTTACCGAGCAGCAAAATGGAAAGCATCAGACTTGCCCGCACTACCGATGGTGATAATCCGGTGATAAATGCGAATACCCATAATATCACCAGGGTGATAATAAATTTAATTTTGAAGAAGCGGGAGTTTTTGGGTATGAATCTCAGAAGGAAAAGAACCATGGCAAAGATCATCGCGGTCTGCATTCCGCTTACAGCCATCAGGTGTGAGAGGCCGACTGCGCTGAAGTTCCCTTTCTGTTCCGGCGATAATTCGTCGGTATAGCCAATTGTTGTTGCTGTAAGCAAAGCAAATTCGTTTTCTCCAAAGTGAAACGAACGAAAAGTCTCAATAATATTGTTCCGGAAATCGTTGGCTATATAGTTGAGATTAAAAGCCCGCTGACCCGGAATTTTTCTCCAGCATACCGAATCGATATAGGCTGTTCCGCTGACGCCTTGCCTGTTGAGGTATGATGCGTAATCAAATCCACCGGGCCGGTTTGTATTGACTAATGGTTTTACTTCCGCACAAAACCGTACCTTGTCGCCCTGACGCAGCTTCAGGCTTTGTTGATCTTTATGAAAATAGACTGATAGCCATTTATCAGATGCCTGATAATTTCCTGACGAATCCATTTTCTCCAGTACCCGGATGTAACAGGCCACACTGCGCTCCTTTTCTTCCGGTTGATTGATGATTTCCGCTGTTCCCATAGTTTTTCCCGGGGGGAAATCAAATGAAACGGAAACTGCCTTCCGGTGGGATAGAAAAATACCCAATGTCAGAAAGGCCAGAGAAACACCAATACCAAACATTTGCCTGAATCGAAATCTCTGAGCTGAAGCAAGAGGAATGGATGAAACAGCCAGAAAGAGAAGCGACGCACTTCCAAACAGGTATGCCGGTCGGAGGTGAGGGTAGAGCTGATAAAAAAGAATGCCCACAATCATTGGCAGAAGCATTCTGAGAAATGGCATCTGATGGATTGTGGGCAATTTCATGTTGTATGCAGGTTACAGGTTTTTCAGATCTGCAATTGTTCTCATCGGATCCGGTGAATTAAAGACGAAACTTCCGGCAACCAGGATATCTGTTCCCGCATCTACCAGTTGACGTCCTGTTTCGAGATTCACACCTCCGTCTACCTGAATCAGTGTTTTCGCATTCTTGCGCAGGATCAACTCTTTCAACCGTCTGATTTTATCCAATGAGTAGGGGATAAATTTCTGATTCCCATATCCCGGATTTACCGACATAATCAATACCATGTCAATTTCGGTGATTATATCTTCCAGTAAATATTCGGGTGTATGCGGATTAAGACTAACTCCGGCTTTCATACCGGCTTCCTTAATTTGTTGGATTGTTCTGTCCAAATGAGTACACGCTTCGTAGTGCACCGTCATCATGTGCGCACCGATATTGCGTACTTCAGGAATAAATTTCGCCGGATCCACAATCATCAGGTGAGCGTCCAGTGGTTTGGTGCTGATTTTATTCACATATTCCAACACCGGAAATCCGAAAGAAATATTAGGTACGAACACCCCATCCATAATGTCGAGGTGCACCCAGTCAGCTTCACTGGCATTCAGCATTTCCAGGTCGCGCTGCAAATTGCCAAAGTCTGCTGATAAAATAGATGGCGCAACCATCGTCTTTTTTAAATCTGTCATTGCTTTTTGTGTCTGTATAATAGTGTAATACACTACCTCTGATTATTCACCGGCAAAATTACGAAAAAAAACACTAATACTCATATGCAAAAGTAATCAACTTATAGTGAACCATGACTAATTCCCGAAAAGACAATAAAAAACATCACCTGACGCCCACTTACCTTCAATGGGTTATGTTTTTTAACACTAAACAGGCGTCAAAGTTTACAGTAGTTTCTTGATTTGCTCATTTAATTGACCGGCTTCACTGGGACGGGGTGCATTTTGATTTATAATAGTACCTTTTTTATCAATAAGCATATAATAGGGTATTCCGCTGATCTGAAACTTATCACAGATGTTTTTCCACTGTTTTTCGGTAAGCTTATAGTGCTCTCCTGGAATATCTGTAATCATTTTCTTCCAGGTTAGTTCAGGTGAACTTTCCCCGGTAATGTAAAGAAAGACCACATCTTTTCCTTTGTATTCCTCTTTGCGCTTTTCTGAAAAAGGCAGTTCCTGGCGACAAGGTCCGCACCAGGTTGCCCAGAAGTCAATATAGACAACTTTCCCTTTGTATTTCTTCAATATGTAAGTAAGCAAATCGTCGGTTTCATCGGGTATCTTATAGGTGTTGACTCCTATGGGGAGTTTCCCGGTTTTGATTTTTTCGATTTTGGAATCTACCTCTTTGTTGAGGTTAAGTACAAGCTGACGCAGAAGGTTGTTTTTGCATTTGTTTTTTAGTAGATCCAGCTCGTCTGGATTTAGTGATCTTTCCTCCTGGCTTAACAAGTTCCCCAGATTACGTGTAATTGACAAGTCGTTAAAAAAGCCCTCGTTGGGAATTGCATATTTCTGTTTGGCCTCTTCCTGCTTTTGAGATTGAAATGCGGCAATTTCCATCTGATATGAGCTGGATATGTTTTGAAGTTCCGTTTGGTTTTCCTTGAAAAAGTCCCGAAAAGCCTGTATTCCGACCTTATTATTGGCGGTTTTGCTCAATGAGTCAAGTTTTAGCAATAAAGAGATTTCTCCGGGCTTGGGATTGGCATTCTTTTGCAGGTAATTGCAGAGTTCGACAGTTGAGATTCCGGAAACAGATCTACTGACTAAGATCTGTATGCCTGTCGGCAAATTAAGATATTCAGTCGAAATCAGGGCTTCCGGATTATTGAAAAATGAAGAGTCCTTTGTATTGAGCAGGTCTGAGGGAAGTTCACCTTTTTGAGAATAGGACAATCCTTTGAGTAGATCCGAGACATAGGCATACTTCAGGTAAAGATTCATCAGTGAGGTAAATTTGGTGCTACCCAATTGCCTATTCTGCCAGTTGGTAAAACCTCCTGCAATCTTATCAAACTGCTCTTTTCTCCACTGGGTGAAATTATCATAACCGGTGTTTGCTCTGTCGGATATCTGACGTTCGATGACAAAATGGGGATATGCTTTGGCAAACTGTTGCATTTCATTATTGACCCTATGGTTATCACCACCGAATATGGCATTCATACCAGGCAGCATCTTTTCCGTCAAAATCTTTGCTGGTAATATTGATTTTTTCGGTAGTCACAGGGATAGGAGGGAAGATATACTCGAAATTTACGGAACCTCCATCGCCATAAATTTTCGCCGGAGCCAGTGGGATGCCTTTTATTCCTTTTTGCGGGTACTTCTTTCCACTCAAAGGGATTTCAATGTAGTTGTCCAGTTCTGCACTGCTGGTCCATCCCTTTCCCAATCCGAAATGGCCGTAAGCAATTGTCGCGGTGTCGTTGATCTGAATTGAATCGATTGACCACCCTTTCATCCCTCTTCCTTCAATAAAAGGATTTCTAATCATTTTAACGGCGGCATGAGAAATCAGAAATGTACTTGCTAATAAACAGAGAATCCAATGTTTTTTCATGTGTGGCTTTTTATTGTAAATAAGATTACAAATATATTTTATTTAAAAACATTGCTAAATGTATAATTGTACTTTCTGATGTATAATAGTGTTTTATTTATTAAAATAATGGGGTTGGTGTGATTGGTGTGAAAATTCGACCTGTCATGTCTACTACCATGTAATGTGACCTGAGATTATTGTGATTCAGTTCTAGAATACCAGAATCTTTTGTTTGGTTACAGATTTCTCACTCCATATACAAACTATATATACTCCATTTGGTAGATTATTGATATAACTCATTTTATCAATATAAGCTTCCTGCCTTACCAGCTTCCCTGAAGAATCATATATCGTCAATTGATATGTTTGCTTAGGATTTAATCCTGAAAAACAGACTGATCGCATTTCTGGTCTATAGATGCATATTGGTTGAAGTAAGTTATTGTTATCGGCTTCATACGGGTTGGAAACATCAATCCCCGTATGCGTTATCAGGTCTATCCATAAAGATGTGTATATAGGGTTATTCTCTAATCTGTTGGATGATATCCATTGATTGTCATTCAGATTTATATAGCTCGAATTAAACAGATTATATCTATCCACGGCATTATAAACCTTGAATGTATCTAAAGTTGAATAGTTAACTTTATAGCTAACAAAAAAGCTGTAATCTACATGAACTGGATTATTAAAGCGGATGAAAATATCATTGGCAGATGTATTCGGTATGGTGGCATTATAAAAGCCGCTGCTTTGGGTGTAATTCAGGTAGCTTAACTGAACTGTTTTAGTGGCTAAGGGTAATGAATCCGGTTGGTTTAATCCTTTATACAGGTTAATGGTAAGATGTCCGTTCATCGTTGTTTTCCATGCAGGAATGACCATGTGAACACCATATATTGTATTCTGTTTTTTTGTGATAAACCGTTCTGCGCATTCTGAGGTTTGTAGTGAGTTTTTGCCAAAGAGAGCCTCTCTCCCTGGTGTTTTGATATAACTGGTTGTAATCTTTTCATTCGGGGAAATGTTGCTTATCCGTTCACACGCTTCTGTCGTGTAGGGGTTAAATCCATTGATCTGTTTTATCCCTCTGTTTTTTGGATCTAACCAGGTTTTAAGTTGCCTGAGCGAGTCTGGATAATAGGTCCATGCTTTTTGTAATGAGTAGTAATAATCGTCATCGGATGAGCTGCAATCAGAAGTTCCACCGGTTAATGCCCCAATTAAGCGTTTGTTGGAATCGAATAGCGGTGATCCGGATGATCCCCCTTCGGTAATACCCACTTCCCACGATGGAATTCGCCAATGGATACCCGGCTCGAAAGAATAATCGAGCCCTTCGCTATCCAACGTGGTCAATGATATATTGTGATTCTCAATGGCAACCTTTTTCGTTTTACTCATGGGATGATGTATCCCGAAGTACGGCGGTGATGCCGGATTCCCGGCATTCCATCCGGCATAGTATGGCCGGTACCAGACTGGTGGTGCTTGGTTTAGTCTCAATAATACGACATCTATCGATTGTTCGAAAAGTAAAAGGTTGGCTGATGCCAGGCTATACTCCTCCGAACCGATCACCACATTCGAACAGGAAGGATTCTGATAGTTAAAGAAAATGACCGTATTTTGTGCTTTAGTATGTGAGGTAATTCCGTTTTCGGGAAGAAAGCAGTGGGCTGCCGATAAGAGATATGGCGTACCATCCTGTTCTACATTATTGACTAAGCAGCCGGTGCAATAGCTGTTCCCGTTAATAATAAGCAGGGTGGTAGCTTGTGTTACCTCGGAATATTCCGGATAACATATCGCATCTTTGTGGCAGTCGGCTGTTGAGGCTAATGCTCCGGGGCGGGAGCGAAGCGTAAGCCCCCGGTAATCATGATTCACTTCACCGATGGCAAGTAGTCCGCTAAACTCAGCATCGGCAGGCTCCTGATATTCCACGATGATTTCATCTCCATAGACCGGTGCCGTCGGAAGTTGCAGGTATTCGTTGTTGTTGAGTTCGGTAAATGCTCCGCTCTTAGAGGTGCGGTCGCTGTTGTAGATAAATAATTTAGCTCCTTTCGGTAGATAGTACCGGGTGAAAAGCAGATTGATGGAATATGCTCCTTGTGATCGGATGCCGCACTGCCATACTTTAGTTCCATCGGATAATGTAAAGTGTACGCCTGAGTTATCCGGTCTTATATCAGTATAAAATTTCCTGGCGAAGCGGGCTGCTCCCTTCAGTTTCGATTTTATTGAATCTTCCCGGAGCATTTGATGGATATCAAACGATTCCAATTCTACAAAAAAAACCGGCAGTGGCGCTTCTGAGTATGGAGGGAGGGAGTGGATCGCCACCTTGACTTAATTGGGCAAATGCAAATGTAAATCTGAAAAGAAATAAAATTATGAAAATAGGATAGTATCTTGGCATTACAGATATTTTATTGGCTTTTAGAATTGATAGATAGTCGTAACCTGCAATTAAAATAGATTGTAATTAGTGCGTTTGGATACGATGGAGACCGACAGATCAGATTTTAGTTAGCACTGATGATTAGGATTTTTGTATCAATATTATTGCATGGTTATTCGAAAAATGCATTGTAATTAAATACAAGTGTCTAATATTTGAAAATTTCAGAAACAAATCCAAGTATTGAAATAGATAGGAATGCGATGAATAAATAACTGTATATGTCTTTTTTATTTGAGGATTTACATCATTGCTGAGACTTAATGTCTAGCAATGATGTAAAATAGAAAAGAGAGAGTGACGTATTTTATAACTTCCTCACATGTGTTTTGTGTTAATAATTTATTTAGGCCTTCTAATTAATATTTAAAGTAATTGAATCCAAAACCTAATATAAATACTAATAGTAAGACAATTACAGAAATTAATTGATTGATTTTTTGGATTTTTTTGTCGGAGTACTGTAGTCCTCCAAGATAGTATATCAGAACGACTGAAGAAAACCTAAACATCATATCATCTTTCCATTGAAAAAAGATAACGACAAAAAGTAAAAATGTACTGCCAAACAATGTTGCTTTTGCGCTATTTTTCATGTTGATTTAAGCTTAATTGTAAATAAATTATATTCATGTATCTGATTGTGATAAATTGATTTTATATTGGACTAAATATATTACCTAGATCTAATATCACAATCAAAACCAGGTACAACCTCAATGACAACGCCTTTTCCTTCGTTATATGTTCCAATTACAGCAGAACCATAACCCATAATTGCACTTGCAATTGCTGCCGGTACATTTCCACCTAATGCTGTAACAATCGCAGCTGCAGCACATCCACCTGCTAAAAGTACTGTAATTTGTTTTGCCAATTCATTATTTAAATAGACATCATAACCGTACCATCTCACATCATATCCACTTTGTCCATCTGGTATTGGTTCGTAAGTCTCGAAAATATCAAACTTTAGCCTAACTTTTTTATTAAGTTGGGCTTTAGGGATTACTCTAAGTCTAGTCGGATCATTAGAGACCGCTGTAACATTTAAGTTTTTGACAATTGAATTTGATAGCAACATTTTGCTTTTGAAGAACTCAAACAGCCTTTCTGAGATTTGAATTTCACTACCTGAGTTTATCGTAAATCGAAAAGTCTTATTTTCGCAGATCACAAATGAATCAATCCGTGCCATTGCTTTTTTGATTATTTTTTGCTGTTGCTCGGTTGGATTAGCTAAATTAGAAGTATCAGCATCCAGATATTCCAATTTTTTCAAAGTGGTCTTTTTATCAGATAGACTGGATAATTCTTCACTCTTATCACAAGATTGAAGCATTATGATTGAAAAAAATCCTATAATAAAAAATGATATAAATGTTATTTTTGAATTTGTTGATTTTTTCATAAATGAACTTGGTTGAATATTAAACATTTAAACTACCGTACTCTATCCTTTCAACGGCGACAATTCCTAACTGTCGGACATATTCATTACCTTTGTGCCAGACACCTCCTTTCTTTATTATCTAGTGAAGCGAGGTGAAGGGGCGAACCGAATCCGACAGACTGCAATCGATGGATAGGGACGCCTCTTTTTCCTCTTTAAATTAGCTGCGAAAATAAGTGTTGAATTCGACTTAAACGTGTCATATTATAAAATGACACAAAGTTTTGGTCGGTTTCTTTCACTTTTCTTTCACCAACCCCCTCATTTCCGACTTTATGCTCATAACTTCCGGGGAAATTATTTTAACCTGTTTTTTGATGATTACTTGTGCCAGTAGTCGGGCTTTAGCTTGTCGTCCGGTATCTTTATAAAGATTGGCCAAACGGTAAAGTGGGATAAAACGGTTTGGGATCATTTGATGAGCCAGTCGCAGACACTGTTCCGCTTGATGGAATTGTTTAAGTTGGGTGTAGTTGTCAGCCAACAGCAGTTGCAGGTCGATGTCGTTGTAGTAGCGGGCGCATTCCAGCAGGAGTTTGTTACTTTTCCTCCATCCTCCGATATAGTTAAGCTCGGCTCCATAGTTGTAGAGGAAAAGAGCGTTACGATTCATAGTTTTGTACAACCGGGCATAATCGGGCATGACCTTGCGGGTCTCTCCCGCTAAGGAGCGGTGGGCAATGTCACACCAGCGGTATTCGTCGTAGCACAGCTTTCCGCTTAGGGTCAATAATCCAACACAAAGAGCAACAGCAAAAGGTTTTGTTATTGTAGAGATAGGTCGGGTGATTGTCCATCCATGCTCTTCATGCCGCATAATGATCGCGGCAGATAATACGGCTATCATCCTGACAAAAGGATAATTGAGCGGATAGGAGAAACAGCCAAACAGGGCTATCCCGATCAGGCAAAGCCCGGCGTATTGCTTTTCTTCGTTTGGATTCCTTCGGTATTCCTTTATCAGCAGGTAAATAAATGCACCGAAGAATAACCCTCCGATCAAACCATGCTCCACTAGCAAAAGTAGGAACTCGTTGAACGGATGCTTCACGATATCTGCCAACATCGTGAATGAGCTATCTGGATGATCCCTGAAGTAATCGGCCTGATAAAGCATATATTCCCGCTCGAAACCACCTGTCCCGTGACCAAATAGCGGCTTATTGGCGATCATTCGGGCAGAGCATTGCCAGATCAACAACCGTCCATTGGCCGAATCCTTTTTCAGTAAATAGAGTCCGGCCACCAATGCGAAAAGTATAATCCCGGCAGTTGCTAATTTCAATCTCTTATTCCACTGTTTTAATTTAATCCCACCATACAATTGATAGAACCAGATCCCAGCTATTACGGTGAGAGCAATAATCCCTGCACGGGATTGGGATAAAGCGACGGCTGATATTGTCATCATGGCTCCCAGGATTCCTGGAGCCTTCCAATAATACTGTTTCTCTTTAGTCAATTGTAATGCAAAAGGAAAAAGCACGACCAGCGAAGCGGCAAACCCTGCCGGATTATCGAAACTCCCGCAAGCAGGAAATGCACTATTCCAATTTGGTAGCCAATGTAGGTATTGCCCTATTCCATATCCTGCCTGAGTAATGCTCAACAGGGTAAACCCCATTAATAGCCAGCCTTTATTCAAATCTATTCTTCTTGTGACACCATAGAGCAATAACAGGCTTATCCCCGAGAGAAGATATTCCGGATAGATGGTATTTTCAAATGAGCTAATTATAACAAATAGCATCAGAAATGACATAAATATGCTTTCTGATTTTGTGTAACCAATTGTTGGCCTTTTAATTCTTCCGGCGATTAGCAATATTCCACCGGTTATACATCCGATGATTGAGATGTAGTATGAGAGAGTGGTGGGTGTGACGAATGATTGGGTAAAGACAAAAAGGGTCAGGGCTAATAAGATTATGATTGATAATGTGACGGTCTTGTTCATTGTGGTTTTTGGAATTGAATAATAGTATTTTTCTGCCTGTCGTTTGTTTATCAATCTGTCAGATTGCAAATCTTTATAATGAAAAGGAGGCGGGATGGTTCATCCCGCCAACGATAAGCTATTTTACCAACTGCTTTAGTTCAGTGCAACTAAGAATTCTATCCGTTAAAATCTAAACTTATATTTCGATTCATCGAATGACCCGTCCTTAAGATCATTAATTATTTGATCCAATAAAATAATTGATTTCTTTTCGTAATCATTATCCTTTAAATCATCATCTATTTTTATATGATCCAGAGTATTGCCTAAGAAAACGTTAAATTCAAAAACAGTTCCATCAAACCAACATATTACTCCTTCTGGTTTCTTTTTTTTCTTGTAAGACAATATTGATTTTCGGAAGGTATTCAGCAGACTATCTTTAAATGAAGAGCTTATTGACCTTGAATAGACAGGAGTCTGTACAGGACTCAGTTGCTGTTTTTTTTCTTTTGCTTGAGATAATTCTTCCCAAAGATTCTTTTCCAGGATTCGTGCCCGGATATAGAATTTACTGTTGATTTCAACTACGCTAAGCGAATATTCCGGAATTTTAAAAGAGGGTCTGGCCATAAAGAATATAATTTCCACAGCGCTTTGATCCTTTTCACCAGGATGTAACCTGTATTCAATTTCAGTTTTATAGCATTCGCTCAAATCAAAGGTATTACCTGTTTGGGCATAGATTTTTGTCATTGAAAGAAAAAACATTAGCAAGCCAATTAATTTACATTGGTAAGCAAGAGACGATTTTCGTCTAAACACACTATGGATTAGCGACATAACTATAAGTATTTACGCCATTAGTGTATTGATAATAATACACTTTACCATCGTACAAGACTGCCATTGTTTGATCGCAAAAAGTCCCAACCATGGCATTTCTGTCTGTTTCTGAAGGGGTTCCAGACATGAAATGAGTGTGAAAATAGGTCACTATCACGTTGCCATTATAAGTATTATTACTAGTGCCATTTGAATTACAGTCAGGCGCAAAGGGTGGAGAAAAAGATTTATTACTTGTATTATTTGCATCAATTGATAGAACAGCAGTTCCATCAGCTAAAATAAAACCTGCACATTCAACACCTGATACCATTGAATAAAACATTGCATTTAGATATGCTTCTTTAACACTACTAAATATTAACAGATCCGCTTCTGTTTGAGATTTCAATCTTGTCTTTTTATTCCTGACAATAAATCCATTTTCAGATAATATTCTGCTAACCCGACTAGAATTTTTGATGGCCTTAAGAATTGCCGATTTAAATTCATTGGATTTAAACGTTTTTATTTGAGGAAATCTGTCTTGCAGTAATTTTGTTTTAGACACAACCTCATCTCTTAAATTTAAATCCACTTCTATTGGATAAACCTTATAAGTCAACAAACTATCAGACGTAACCCCCATGTTGGTTATTTTTGTTTTATTTTTCTTAATCAACGAATCCTGCTTTTGCAGCATCTTTGAAAATTTGTAATTAGCCTTCACAAACTCCTCAAATTCTACAGAATTAATAACTTCATCATATTTCGTTTGCCCAATCTCTTCAGAATTTACTGAACGTAATGAGTTATTCTGAAACTCTAAATTTAAACTTTCATCATTACTACATGACAATAATCCGCAGCTTGTAAAAAAAACTAACGCCGAAGCAAAAAACCAATACAAAATCTTATTTGGTTTCATTTTTTATGTTTTTATCATTATACACTTTTCAATATGCCATTTTATCCTTTCAACAGCCAAAGCCCATAAGCTTTTCAAAAATATATTGCCTTTGTGCCAGGAACCTCCTTTCTTTATTATCTAGTGAAGCGAGGTGAAGGGGCGAACCGAATCCGACAGACTGCAATCGATGGATAGGGACGCCTCTTTTTCCTCTTTAAATTAGCTGCGAAAATAAGTGTTGAATTCGACTTAAACGTGTCATATTATAAAATGACACAAAGTTTTGGTCGGTTTCTTTCACTTTTCTTTCACCAACCCCTTCATTTCCGCCTTTATGCTCATAACTTCCGGAGAAATTATTTTAACCTGTTTTTTGATAATTACTTGTGCCAGCAGGCGGGCTTTTGCTTGTCGCCCGGTATCTTTATAGAGATTGCCCAAACGGTAAAGTGGGATAAAACGGTTTGGGATCATTTGATGAGCCAGTAGCAGGCATTGCTCTGCTTGACGGTATTGTCGGAGTTGGGTGTAATTATCGGCAAGCTGGAGTTGCAAATCGATGTCGTTATAGTAGCGGCCACATACCAGCAGGAGGTTGTTACTTTTCCTCCATTCCCCGATATAGTTAAGCTCTGCACCATAATTGTAAAGGAAGAGTGCGTTGCGGTTCATGGTTTTGTACAACCGGGCATAATCGGGCATGACCTTGCGGGTCTCTCCCGCTAAGGAGCGGTGGGCAATCTTACACCAGCGGTATTCATCGTAGCACAGCTTTCCGCTTAGGGTCAATAACCCAAGACAAAGAGCAACAGCCAAAGGTTTTGTTATTGTAGAGATAGGTCGGGAGATTGTCCATCCATGCTCTTCATGCCGCATAATGATCGCGGCAGATAATACGGCCATCATCCTGACAAAAGGATAATTGAGCGGATAGGAGAAACAGCCAAACAGGGCTATCCCGATCAGGCAAAGCCTCGCGTATTGCTTTTCTTCGTTAGGATTTCTTCGGTATTCCCTGATATGACCAATAAATCCATACGCCCAATATAACAGCCTGAGCTGTAATACCGGCACGTGATTCGGATAAAGCTACTGCTGTTATCATTAAGGTAGCCCCCATAGCTCCAAATGCTCTCCAATAATACGATTCCCTTTTGATCTGTTGTAATGCAAAAGGAAAAAGCACGACCAGCGAAGCGGCAAACCCTGCCGGATTATCGAAACTCCCGCAAGCAGGAAATGCACTATTCCAATTGGGTAGCCAATGCAGGTATTGCCCTATTCCGTATCCCGCCTGAGTAATGCTCAACAGGGTAAACCCCATCAATAGCCAGCTTCTATTCAAATCTATTCTTCTTGTGACACCATAGAGCAATAACAGGCTTATCCCAGATAGAATGTATTCCAGATAGATGCTATTTTTAAATGAGCTAATTATAATGGTTAGCATCAGAAATGATATAAATATGCCTTCTGATTTTGTGCAGCAAATCGTTGGACTTTTAATTTTTCCGGTTATAAGCAATATACCACCGGCTATACATCCGATGAATGAGATATAGAGCGAGAGAGTGGTGGGTGTGACGAATGATTGGGTAAAGATAAAAAGGGGCAGGGCTAATAAGATTATGATTGATAGGGATCTGGCTTTATTCATCTGGTCTATTCCTCTTTTCATCGGCTTCATTTTAAAATGTTGGCATCTGAAATTTTGTTCCTGGTACATAGTCAATACCAAACATTTTCAAATATTCTTTTAACGGTATCAACCCCATCTCTTTTCTACGGATATCCACATTAGCCTCGTCTTCAATCGGATAATAAGCATATTTACTCAGTTTATGTGTAACAGGATCTTGTCTTCGAAACACCTGAGTCCCGTAAAGCTGAGAACGATGATCGTTAACCAAAATCCGATCCCACAGCATAGCTACGGATTCCGGACTCGCTTCTTTTTTGCTGGCAAGGATACGTAAAGTTTCAATATATTTTTTTTGTACTTCAGGCTTAGAGTGTTGGATAATCATAAACGCACCGTCGGCAGCTACTTTACCAACCATCGTATAAGTAGGCCAGCCATATTCATTGATTATCTGTTCTATTCGCATCTGATTAATGCTATCGATTTGCAATGTACTTTTATCCGGAAACTTCAACCCATAGCCCCGGGCATATTGGTCTTTTACATATAAATGGAATAACTCTACTGCAAGTTTGGGATGAGTAGCCTTCGGAATGGTAGCCAATAAGGCCGAATCTATTTTGGAGGTTATTTCCTTCCAGCAAGGTTGCGAATGAAGACTGCCAAAATCGGAATCGGATAATATCATTCTGTTATAAGCAGGAAATATGTTTATTGACTGTTTCAAATAGATAATTACACTGTCAATCTGCTCCTTTGCCATATAACAAATTGCCAGATTATAGTTGTCTAATAATTTGACCCTTGTGGTATCCCTGTTGTTTTTTATTTGGTCTATCTGCCAATCGGTTTGTCGTTTTGCTTTAAGGCTGTCAACGAAAAGAATATATTTGCCAATTGGCTGAAATATCCCGTATTTTTGCGCATTGCTTAAATAGAAAAATGTAGAAAAGAAGCTTACGATAGCACTAACGACGATTCTTTTTTTCATTGGTTGGATTGTTTCTTTTTAATTGTAATGATGGTTTTTAGTGAAAGCTTATATTTCATGGCGATCAGAATAGCGGGTAAGACCAAAAGAATAACAGCAACGCAAAATCCGTATAACGTTATTCGCAGCCATTCTATTCTCTGGGAGGTTAGATATGATTCAGTTATATTCGACACGCTTGTAGTGATCCAGATTGCACAAAATGTCAATAAGGTGATTCTTTTGTATTTTGAAATCAAAGTGTCAGATGAATTGTAATTCTTGAATAACAAGAAATAAATGAAATAACAGGTTGTAATGGCAAAATCGAATATGTATGATGTTGAATATGAGGTGTTAGTGTTGTTGAGTATTACCGAATAAGCAAAAGTGATGAATGATAATATTATACCAATGTATTGTGAGATTTTATAGCTATTCTTGTTGTTTTGCATGGTAAATTATGATTGAAGATAGTTTTATCCAATATAGAAGCTCCCGCTTGCCATAACGATTAAGTCAAAGCGGGAGCTTGCTCTTTTAGACTTAAATATAGAGAAATGCTCTTCCGAACTACACCGATGCTCTGTCTAAGGGGAAAGAATACAATGTGCTTACAATAAATATTATTTTTGTATATGCATTTTAACTGTTGTTGGATGTTTCAAAAAGGTATTCATTTTAATCGCTTCAATAATGAATAATATTATAAGAATTGCTCCAATTAACAATATATGATTTTTGTTCTGGTTTTCATTGTGTGTTTTATGTAATGTGTTGAATAATAGAAATGTATTGTTCTGTTGTTGCATATGTAGAGCGGTGAATACGGTGAATAGCTGATCTTATGTCTTATTTTGTTTGTCTATTAATCGTTTATACATATAGTACAAGACTACTCCTAAAAAATTAAAAACAATAACCATCATGTACCAAGCCAATTTCTCATCTTTTCGAAATGACTTCTCTAGATAAATCGCTTTTATTCCAAGATAGGAGAATGATATAAAAACTGTAATTATTATAAGTCTAACTAAATACAGGAATTCAAAAATATACATGATTAGATATGTTATTTATTGTTTGTCTACAAAGAAGTATCCTGATCCAGCCAAAGTATTTACATTCCCATATATCATTACAGACTTTGTAATTGTGATCCCCAATATGCTATCTTGTATTTCACCATACATTACAAATCCTATGTTTTGTCCTTGTACATTTATATATGTACTCCCTGTTTGCATAAACGTTTGCCCAGGAGCACTGAATGATACAGAATATTGACTGTTACTACTGTTAACAACAACAGAATATTTTAACATTCCAAGGAAGTTTTCATCATTTATAGACCAGATTCCATTTTCAAGAGTGCCGTATTTTAATCTTGTATTGTTATATTTGGGCTTAAATGTAAGAATGTTTCCTTCTTTTTTACTTAGTATTAATCTCTGTTCGACTTTTTTCTTTGCATTTGCTTTTATTGATGAAAAGACTTTCTCTAAAGAATCTAATGGGTAGCTTTCAGTAATCTGTTCTTCATCAATATTCGATATATTAATGTCATATTTGGTTGCTAACTCGAGAATCTTTTCTTTTATCTCAGGTTTTCTTGATCGGCTAAAATCCCCATCTTTTGAACAAGATGTAATAAAGAAAATAGACATGGTGAAAAAAATAATTCTCAATATTTTAGTGCTCATTTTTGTATGATTTTGATTGTTGGATAATAGTACATTTTGTTGTTAGCCGTATCTATCCTTTCAACGGCGACAATTTCTAACTGTCTGACATATTCATTACCTTTGTGCCTGAAACCTCCTTTCTTTATTATCTAGTGAAGCGAGGTAAAAGGGCGAACCGAATCCGGCAGACTGCAATCGATGGGATAGGGGCGCCCTTTTTAACTCTTGAATATGCCTGCGAAAATAAAGATTGTATTCGACGTAAACGTGTCATTTTCTAAAATGACACAAAGTTTTGGTTGGATTTAGTAAGGTTTTTCGATTGATAGTCATAGAACAAGGTTTTTGTGTAATACTTTCTCAAAATTCCATATTATAGAAAAGTTATTTTCTAACCGCCCTATTCTGTCGGATAAATTCAGAAGGCGTAATGTTATCGGAGAATTTCTTGAAAGCGCGGTTGAAAGTGCTTTTTGAGCCGAATCCACATTCTAAAGCTACTTGTTCGATTGTTATTTCTTCCGTAATCCGTGATATAAGTATTCTTTTAGCATGATTGATACGATATTCATTAATGAAATCGGGAAAGTTTTTCTTCAGTCTCAGATTCAGGATATTTGATAATTGATGTACAGGTAGGCCGGTTAGTTCAGCGACTGTTTTTATATTACAGGTATCATCCAGATACGGTCTGTGCTCTTCCATGCAGTATCCAATGATCTCGATATGCTTTTCAATTTCGTCATTATCGGGTATTATAAATTCTATTCGGTTGAGTGTATCCGGTTTTGAAATTATATTCTCTTCAATTTCGATTTCATTGTGTATTGTCCATTTAAAAAACATAAAGATGAATTGGATATTCATTATCGTAAGGCCGATGAGAATAGAGGTACGTTCGTTGTCGAAATAGAAACAGGCCGGAAATGATATACCGACAACAATAAGACTGACCATAAGGTATGATTTTAACCAACGGATATTGTAGCAAACTTCATCAAAACAAATTTTGTCAGATACTTTTAAACGGGCAATGACATTCCGCTGGCATATAATCAGGTAAACAATCAATTGTGTATATATTATTAAATTCAAAAGCTTCATCTCAATAGATCCATGCTCAAAATCAGTTATTGTCCAGTCTATACGTTGATTTGCCGGCTGTAAAAAAAAGCCAATATTGAAAATAATAAATGGTATATAAGCAATAAAATGTAGCATTGCTGCAAAAGAACTGATAAAAACGAACCTTCCAAGAAGAGAGTTGACATAATAATAGATGCATATAGTCATGGATAGCAATATTATTCCATCGACAGGGGGTAGGTATACTAATCGGGCTAATTGCCGGTTGTCTATGGCGGTATAGCGGAAATACACCAGAGAGCAATATACCGACATCAGAATAAAAAGAAGGATTAATGCCAGGTTGGGGTGCTTCATTGTTGCTGTCTGTTTTGTCTTGATAAATAAGACGACAGCTAAAAGGCCCAAATTACATGCAGATATAAGGCTGACAAATTCTAAAAGCATAATAGAAATCAGAAATTCACATTCAACAATCGACAGAAATAGTTACCACCAGACTTGCTTGTTATCTTCATAAGTGAAAATTCGTTCCTCTTTACCTTTAGTCAGATTGCGCAATAGGAAAAGGGCATTGGTGGGTACATTGTCATATTTTAGTCGGTAGGTTTCACTAGAACCGGTTTGTTTGCCCAGGGAAACCCACTTATTATCCCAGTAGAGAAGTTCATAGGTTTGTCCGTTGCAGACGCAATTATCATCATTAGTCGGTAGGTAAACAATCCGACTTATTTTTTTAGGGGTATCAAATGCTAATCCTATCCAGGTGCTGTCGGCTTCAGCTGTCTTAAATCGGGTAGTGGTATTTCCATCAAACGCATTTGTACGTGGATAATCAGTTTGTGGGTGATTATTCCCGATTATTTTCCCGATAAGTTTAGAACAGCTCCCGGATTCATATACCTCCACTTCTGCAACTTCTCCATATGACTTCTTGGGAGAGAAATACCTAAAGTATTTATATTCTGCAGTAGGTTGGATATCAACTACCTGGTAAAATTGTTCGGGTTTCTCCTTGATTTCGTAAATATCAATTGCGTCACTGAAATTAGAATCATTGGCTACCTGGAATTTCCCGGATAACATTGCAAATCCACGATAAGAGCCCCATCCGAACTGATATTTACGATTTAAGATTATACTCTGTCGATTTTTTAAATCAGGTTTCAGATTTGTAATTTTTCCATCAGTTCTAATAATTATGGGATATGCGGCAGGAGTCACTTTCCCCTGGAAATAGTAGGATGGGAGACAAGCGATACCTCTGTGCATATCATTAAATAATGAGCTGTTATTATCATTTCTTGCCCAGGCGATCGGTGTCCAGTTTTTATTGTCAAATACGGATAGATATGTAAACTTCAGTTGTGCTGGCGCTTTAAGTATGAGCTTCACCGAAACATTCGATATATCTGTGTAATAATCACGAGTTACGTCTTTGATGCATTTTGACATAAAAGCATTGGGTATTTCTTCCTTTTCATGTATCATCATAAGACTATTCGGTTGTTTGGCATAAGTTTCTCGATAGACTTTAGCGGCAATACGATCTCCCATTTTTTCATGTTTTCCCAATTCAAGAAAATCTCCAATACCAAATGAAAGCGGTTTGTTTTTTTCGGCAATAAGAGCATTCCATTCATGCCCGAAAGCTCGGGTTGCCCACTGTGGGGTATAGTCGAGGGTTACTGGAATGCCTAAGCTTCTGGCTGCAAGAACGCCCTGTAGGCTGTATAACCTGCAATTACCTATTTTCATTAACGAGAGAGTGTGTGTATTATAGTCGGGAAGTTCGCCCGGCATGAACATAATAGTTCCATGTGGATACGTTTTTATCGCATCACATATTTTTCGAGCTGTTATTGAGTCTTTCTTGGTGGTTATTCTTGCCACTAAATCGGTGTTGAAATTATTTTTGAATTCCATGCGCCAATCGCCTAAAGGTTCGGTACCTGCGCGATAAGGCAAGAGGTATTCGCAAAATTCATCAAAGGTTAGATAACTGGCATTGGGAGATTTCCATGCTTTAAAAGCTTCATCAATATTTGAAATCAGAAATTTTGCATTTATTGATTCGAGATCTGAGACATAATTAATATCGTTGAGCTGCTCTGTGTATTTTTTGTATAACTGATTAAAACCTTTGGATAATTCAGCGGGGCGATCTTCTTTCTTGAATAAGTCATTTAAGTCAGCTTGATAACTATCCCACGCATTGCTTTTATATGATTCATGAGCATCCATATTTTGAATCAGAAAGATTGCAGCTTTCTTTTTGACGGAGTCAGCTTTATGAGTTGAATAATGTCTGATTACTTTTTTTAATTCGGACTGATTCTTTCCGGCCTGTTTGAAATTAGATTTTAATGAATCGGGGTAAGTGGTGCAGCCAACAATTAGAATAACGAGGCTAATGTTCAATATTCTAGATATAAAATAATGGAATCGAATGATTTTCATTAATGTTTGATTAAAAGTGTATTGTAGACATAAATTACAGGTTGTAAAGTTAAAACATATATATGGTTGTGTATTTGTGAAATTAGATCATATATATCTAAAATTAGATATGATCAGATGTTTCCGGTGATAAATACCTAATAAGATATGCAATAACTAAAAAATATTTGTGCAGTCCGGAGCTTTCCGGTTGATTATATCCGGCTGGATTTAGTCTATGTGTGGCAATCCCGTCAGAGATGAACAATTTTTTCACTGTCAAATGAAAAAAGCATATGGGTTAATTTTATTCTCATGAGTACCCGATGTATTACATTTGCTCCTATCTTGTTCCGGTGTTTATTATAGGTTTTCCCATAGATATCCCATAGATATCCCATAGATATCCCATAGATATCCCATAGATAACCCATATTATATATATGATATGGGATATCTATGGTACATCCTTAGAATAACTATGAGACTACGGTTTATCAAGTATAGGGAAACACCGGAGCAACATTAATTGATCTCAGCGCATGATCCGGATAAAATCCGGTGACACATTAAACGATTATATGAACAAGGGTTGATTGCAAATGATGATTATTCGTTGGCCTGGTGTGATTGCAGGATATATCCTGAAGTAATATTCCACAAATCTCTGTTCTTTCCATTTGCCCACTCGCAGTTTTAGTCATTTTCTTTGAACTACTTTTCAGCCTTTTTGCATTACAGATGCGTAGAACAGTAATGGGGCAGTATCCTCCTTAATAAATGTCCGGCAAACACCCCCACGCCCTCAGCTGGTTATGTTTTTTAACACAAAATAGGCATGCTATAATTTGGAGGGGAAGGGTATAAGCACTACTTTTGCACTCGCTAAACAGATAAGGGCAGCGGCCTAACGAAAAGCGCTTGAAAGTTTTGAAAAAAATAAATCTGAAAAGATTTGGAAGTTAAAAATAAAAAGCGTTATCTTTGCAGCCGTTTCGCTAAAAACTGCGAAGCAAAATGAAAGAGATCATTGAAGAAATTATAGATAAATAAGTAGTACAAAAACTACCTGACGCAATAAAGCGCAGCGATGTGCGAGTGATCAGGTAAGGGAAAAATTAAACCGTCAATTAGCAATAATTGGAGTAAGGATTGACTTGAAAGTATTAAATTAGTATATGAGGGTTTAGTATACAGGTAGACGGGATTTATTCTTGTTTACACGTTTACTGGTAAACTCGTTTACTTAAAAAAAACAATAATACAACGAAGAGTTTGATCCTGGCTCAGGATGAACGCTAGCGACAGGCCTAACACATGCAAGTCGAGGGGCAGCACTTCGGGTGGCGACCGGCGCACGGGTGAGTAACGCGTATGCAACCTACCTATTACTGGGGAATAACTTTCGGAAACGGAAACTAATACCGCATAATACCACGAAATCGCATGATTTTGTGGTTAAAGAATTTCGGTAATGGATGGGCATGCGTGACATTAGTTAGTTGGTAGGGTAACGGCCTACCAAGACTACGATGTCTAGGGGTTCTGAGAGGAAGGTCCCCCACACTGGTACTGAGACACGGACCAGACTCCTACGGGAGGCAGCAGTGAGGAATATTGGTCAATGGGCGAGAGCCTGAACCAGCCAAGTCGCGTGCAGGATGACTGCCTTATGGGTTGTAAACTGCTTTTATAAAGGAATAACAACTCTTACGTGTAAGAGGATGAATGTACTTTAGGAATAAGGATCGGCTAACTCCGTGCCAGCAGCCGCGGTAATACGGAGGATCCAAGCGTTATCCGGATTTATTGGGTTTAAAGGGTGCGTAGGCGGTTGCTTAAGTCAGCGGTGAAAGTTTGCAGCTCAACTGTAAAATTGCCGTTGAAACTGGGTGACTTGAGTACGGTAGAGGTATGCGGAATGCGTTGTGTAGCGGTGAAATGCTTAGATATAACGCAGAACCCCAATTGCGAAGGCAGCATACTGGACCGGTAACTGACGCTGAGGCACGAAAGCGTGGGGATCAAACAGGATTAGATACCCTGGTAGTCCACGCCGTAAACTATGAATGCTAGCTATTGGCGATATACAGTCAGTGGCACAGAGAAATCGTTAAGCATTCCACCTGGGGAGTACGCCGGCAACGGTGAAACTCAAAGGAATTGACGGGGGCCCGCACAAGCGGAGGAACATGTGGTTTAATTCGATGATACGCGAGGAACCTTACCCGGGTTTGAACGCAGGGGGAATACAGTGGAAACATTGTAGCCAGCAATGGCCGCCTGCGAGGTGCTGCATGGTTGTCGTCAGCTCGTGCCGTGAGGTGTCGGCTTAAGTGCCATAACGAGCGCAACCCCTATCGATAGTTACTAACAGGTTAAGCTGAGGACTCTATTGAGACTGCCGGCGTAAGCCGAGAGGAAGGTGGGGATGACGTCAAATCAGCACGGCCCTTACATCCGGGGCGACACACGTGTTACAATGGTGGGTACAGAGGGCCGCTACCTGGTGACAGGATGCTAATCTCCAAAACCCATCTCAGTTCGGATCGGAGTCTGCAACTCGACTCCGTGAAGCTGGATTCGCTAGTAATCGCGCATCAGCCATGGCGCGGTGAATACGTTCCCGGGCCTTGTACACACCGCCCGTCAAACAATGGAAGTTGGGGGTACCTAAAGTCTGCAACCGCAAGGAGCGGCCTAGGGTGAAACTAATAACTGGTGTTAAGTCGTAACAAGGTAGCCGTACCGGAAGGTGCGGCTGGAACACCTCCTTTCTGGAGAGCAAACCTTACTTAAAGGTTTAATTTTTCTGACTACTACTTGTTTATTTAAAGATACAAGACGAAAAGACAAAAAGAGTCAAGACAATAGAAGCAAGACAAAAGACGTAGAGTCAGGAGTCAAAAGTCTAAAAGTCTTTCATCTTAAGGTCTTCAGTCTAAGAGGAGACAGAGCCACTCAGGCAAAGAAAAAGTAATGCAGTCCTATAGCTCAGTTGGTTAGAGCGCTACACTGATAATGTAGAGGTCGGCAGTTCAACTCTGCCTGGGACTACCCAAGACATTTACGATTTGTCCATTTACGATTAACCATTTGAATAACCACGAATGGAATTGTAAATAGTAAATGAATAGATAGTAAATAATACGGGGGATTAGCTCAGCTGGCTAGAGCACCTGCCTTGCACGCAGGGGGTCAACGGTTCGAATCCGTTATTCTCCACGAACCTCAATCCGCAAGGAAAGAGAGAAGATCATTGACATATTGAAGAAGTAAAAGTAGTAAAGAAAAAACATCGAGCCATTGACGGCAGTAATGCCGGAAATGAGAAGAAAGTAAGCAAGGGCGCATGGCGGATGCCTTGGGTCTCGGAGGCGACGAAGGACGTGATAAGCTGCGATAAGCTACGGGGAGGAGCAAATATCCCTTGATCCGTAGATTTCCGAATGGGGCAACCCATCTGGTAGAAGACCAGATATATCTGTAAAGATAGGCGAACGTGGGGAACTGAAACATCTAAGTACCCATAGGAGAAGAAAACAAAAGTGATTCCGTAAGTAGTGGCGAGCGAACGCGGAACAGCCCAAACCAGTTATGTTTCGGCATAGCTGGGGTTGTAGGACCACGACATAGCAAGAATTGGAGAAGTGGAAGCCTTTGGAAAGAGGCCCCGAAGACGGTGACAGGCCGGTACACGAATCGAAGATGAAGCTTAGTGGTATCCTGAGTAGCGCGGGACACGAGAAATCCTGTGTGAATCAGCGGGGACCATCCCGTAAGGCTAAATACTCCCGAGACACCGATAGCGAACCAGTACTGTGAAGGAAAGGTGAAAAGAACCTCGAACAGAGGAGTGAAATAGACCCTGAAACCATGCGCTTACAAGCGGTAGGAGCTCCTACGTGGAGTGACTGCGTGCCTTTTGCATAATGAACCTACGAGTTACTTTCACCGGCAAGGTTAAGTGATTCAGTCACGGAGCCGAAGCGAAAGCGAGTCTTAACAGGGCGTATAGTCGGTGGGAGTAGACGCGAAACCAAGTGATCTACCCTTGAGCAGGTTGAAGTTTTGGTAACACAAAATGGAGGACCGAACCGGTAAACGTTGAAAAGTTTTCGGATGACTTGAGGGTAGGGGTGAAAGGCTAATCAAACTTGGAGATAGCTCGTACTCCCCGAAATGCATTTAGGTGCAGCCTGGGATGTTTCTTCTGAGAGGTAGAGCGACTGATTGGATGCGAGGGCTTCACCGCCTATCAAGTCCTGATAAACTCCGAATGCTCAGAAGTTAAGTCCTGGAGTGAGGGCATGGGTGCTAAGGTCCGTGTCCGAGAGGGAAAGAACCCAGACCATCAGCTAAGGTCCCCAAATAATTGCTAAGTTGAAAAAACGAAGTCAGACTGCATAGACAGCTAGGATGTTGGCTTGGAAGCAGCCATTCATTTAAAGAGTGCGTAACAGCTCACTAGTCGAGGAGTTTGGCATGGATAATAATCGGGCATAAGCAATTTACCGAAGCTATGGATTGTCTTAAAGACACTGGTAGGGGAGCATTCTAACGGCGCAGAAGGTAAAGCGTAAGCTTTGCTGGAGCTTTTAGAAAAGCAAATGTAGGTATAAGTAACGATAAAGAGAGTGAGAAACTCTCTCGCCGAAAGACTAAGGTTTCCTGATCAACGCTAATCGGATCAGGGTTAGTCGGGGCCTAAGGTTCAGCCGACCGGCGAGACCGATGGAAGAACTGGTTAATATTCCAGTACTAGCTATATGAGTGATGTGGAGACGAAGTAGTGAAAGTCCTGCCAACTGACGGAATAGTTGGTTAAAGGGTGTAGATATTGAGATCTGTAGGCAAATCCGCAGATTGAGTCGAACCTGATAGTACAGAGAGTCTACGGATAATCTGATATGGATGTAAGCAGACTTCCAAGAAAATCCGCTAAACTTAATCATATAGGTACCCGTACCGCAAACGGACACACGTAGTTGGGTAGAATATACTAAGGCGCTCGAGTGATTCACGGTTAAGGAACTAGGCAAATTGACCCCGTAACTTCGGGATAAGGGGTCCCTACTGAGAGGTAGGGCGCAGAGAATAGGTCCAGGCAACTGTTTAACAAAAACACAGGGCTATGCAAATTTGAAAGAAGAGGTATATAGCCTGACACCTGCCCGGTGCCGGAAGGTTAAGAGGAGAAGTCATCGCAAGAGAAGCTTTGAATTGAAGCCCCGGTAAACGGCGGCCGTAACTATAACGGTCCTAAGGTAGCGAAATTCCTTGTCGGGTAAGTTCCGACCTGCACGAATGGTGTAATGATCTGGACACTGTCTCAACCGTGAGCTCGGTGAAATTGTAGTATCGGTGAAGATGCCGATTACCCGCAACGGGACGGAAAGACCCCGTGAACCTTTACTGCAACTTAACATTGAATTTGGGTAACTAATGTGTAGGATAGGCCGGAGGCTATGAAGCGGGCACGCTAGTGTTTGTGGAGCCGCCGTTGAAATACGGCCCTTTGGTTATTTGAGTTCTAACTCCCGCTGGGAGGACACTGTTTGGTGGGTAGTTTGACTGGGGTGGTCGCCTCCAAAAGTGTAACGGAGGCTTCCAAAGGTACCCTCAGACCGATTGGTAACCGGTCGCAGAGTGTAATGGCATAAGGGTGCTTGACTGAGAGACCGACAAGTCGATCAGGTAGGAAACTAGGGCATAGTGATCCGGTGGTTCCGTATGGAAGGGCCATCGCTCAAAGGATAAAAGGTACTCCGGGGATAACAGGCTGATCGCTCCCAAGAGCTCATATCGACGGAGCGGTTTGGCACCTCGATGTCGGCTCGTCACATCCTGGGGCTGGAGAAGGTCCCAAGGGTTGGGCTGTTCGCCCATTAAAGTGGCACGCGAGCTGGGTTCAGAACGTCGTGAGACAGTTCGGTCCCTATCTGTTGTGGGCGTAAGAAATTTGAGGGGCTCTGACACTAGTACGAGAGGACCGTGTTGGACTAACCGCTGGTTTACCTGTTGTTCCGCCAGGGGCATCGCAGGGTAGCTAAGTTGGGAAGGGATAAGCGCTGAAAGCATCTAAGTGCGAAGCCCGCCTCAAGATTAGATTTCTATGAGGGTCGTTAAAGACGATGACGTTGATAGGCTGCAGGTGTAAAGGTGGTAACATCAAAGCCGAGCAGTACTAATTACCCGAAACTTTCCTCATCTGATGGTTTGCTGATTTTTCTGAAATACTTTACTTCTGAGATATGATCATAAAAAGACATTTAGGTGGTTATAGCACCGGGGTTCCACCTCTTCCCATTCCGAACAGAGAAGTTAAGCCCGATCACGCCGATGGTACTGCGCAAGTGGGAGAGTAGGTAGCCGCCTCTTAAGAACCCTCATCAGCTAACGCTGGTGGGGGTTTGTTGTATTTAAATTGTACTTGTTTTAATTCAATGTTTAACTAACAGATTGAAGCTGGATTCTTTGATTTAGAACAAGATATTTACTTTGTTGCTATTGATAAATGCTCTATATTTGCGCATTCTTAATGAATTTGTATTTCAGAAAAAACTACTACAAAAAATGAACAAGATTATCAGTAAAGAGTACTTCTCAGAGAAGGTTGTTAAGCTGGAGATAGAAGCTCCACTTATTGCCCGTTCTCGAAAGGCAGGACACTTTGTGATTGTAAGAGTAGGTGAAAAAGGGGAACGTATTCCTTTAACTATTGCATCTGCTGATCAGCAAAAAGGAACTATAACTTTGGTTATCCAGAATGTAGGTCGCTCTTCTGCAAAAGTATGTGAGTTGAACGTAGGTGACTATATAACCAATGTCGTTGGTCCGTTGGGAAAAGCAACACATATTGAAAACGTAGGAACAGTAGTTTGTGCAGGAGGTGGAGTTGGTGTAGCTCCGTTATTACCCATTGTAGAAGCCTTTAAAGCCGCAGGTAATCGTGTGATTACCGTATTGGCGGCAAGAACTAAAGATTTAGTTATTTTAGAGGATGAGATGAAGAAAAACTCAGATGAGGTAATCGTAATGACCGATGATGGTTCTTATGGAAGAAAAGGGTTGGTGACTCAAGGCGTAGAAGAGGTTATTTTGCGTGAGAAAGTGGATCTGTGCGTGACAATCGGACCAGCCGTGATGATGAAGTTTGTTTCTTTATTGACAAAAAAATATAACTTACCTACCGTTGCTTCTTTAAATACTATTATGGTAGATGGTACCGGTATGTGTGGAGCATGTCGTATTTCTGTGGGAGGAAAGACAAAATTTGTATGCGTGGATGGTCCTGAATTTGATGCTCATCAAGTTGATTTTGATGAGATGCTGATGCGATTGTCTTCATACAAAGAATTAGAATAGGATATCCACAACCGTTCCATGTAAGAAAAAAGCAAGAAATGTCAGAAAAAAATTATATATCAGAAAGACGAAGTGAGGCCTGGAGAGAGGACTTACGTAAGTCAATGAAAGCAAAAGATCGTGCCGCTATTCAACGAGTTCACATGAACGAGCTGGATCCTGCATACAGAAGCACAAATAATGAGGAGGTGAATCTGGGTTTAAAGCCGGATCAGGCTATGAATGAGGCAAAACGTTGTCTGGATTGTGCAGATCCTACCTGTATGAAAGGTTGTCCTGTAGAGATTAATATCCCTACATTTGTGAAATATATTGAAAAGGGAGACTTTCTGAGTGCGGCGTCTACTTTGAAGGAAACAAGTGCCCTGCCAGCTGTTTGTGGTCGCGTTTGTCCACAGGAGAAGCAATGTGAGTCCCAGTGTGTATATATTCAGAAAATGGGAAAAGAGCCCGTGGCAATCGGTTATTTAGAGCGTTTTGCTGCGGATTATGAGCGTGAAAGCGGACAAATGTCCGTTCCGGAAACAGCGCCTAAAAACGGGATCAAAGTGGCCGTTGTAGGTTCTGGCCCTGCCGGACTGGCATTTGCCGGAGATATAGCAAAGTTTGGTTATGATGTAACTGTATTTGAAGCTTTGCACGAAGTCGGAGGTGTATTAAAATACGGTATTCCTGAGTTCAGACTACCCAATAAGATAGTTGATGTCGAAGTAAATATTCTTCGTCAAATGGGCGTATCCTTTATTACAGACTGTATTGTAGGAAAAACATTGTCATACGATGATCTCCATGATATGGGTTTTAAAGGTATTTTTGTCGGTAGTGGAGCCGGATTGCCCAGATTTATGGGGATTCCGGGTGAAAACCTCAATGGGGTGATGTCATCCAATGAATATTTAACCCGGGTGAATCTGATGGATGCGGCAAATCCGAACTCAGATACGCCTGTTTTCTTTGGTAAAAATGTTGCTATTATCGGCGGTGGAAATACAGCTATGGACTCTGTGCGTACTGCAAGACGTTTAGGTGCCGAACGGGCAATGATTGTATATCGTCGTTCTGAAGAAGAAATGCCTGCCCGTGTTGAAGAGGTTAAACACGCCAAAGAAGAGGGCGTTGAGTTTTTAACTCTGCACAATCCGGTTGCTTATCTGGGTGATGAAAAAGGACGCGTGAAAACGATGATTCTTCAGAAGATGGAGCTGGGAGAACCTGATGCTTCAGGACGAAGAAGTCCTGTTGAGATTTCGGGAGCTACAGAAGAAGTTGATGTGGATTTGGTAATTGTAAGCGTGGGGGTTTCTCCGAATCCTTTAATTCCAAGTTCTATTCCGGGACTTCAGGTAAGCAAATGGGGAACTGTTATCGTTAATCAGGAAAGCATGCAATCTGATGTAAAAGATCTGTTTGCCGGCGGCGATATTGTAAGAGGTGGTGCAACAGTTATTCTGGCAATGGGCGATGGGCGTAAGGCAGCAGCTCACATGCATCAGTATTTGACGGAAACTTTATGATTGACATTGTTTAGATAAGAAAACGGGGATGTTTTTCAAAAAGACATTCCCGTTTTTTCTGTTTGTAAGTGAGATGTATTTGATTTAAAATTATACATTCTCACATTTTGTTCTCATAGAATATTTAAGAGTAGAAAAGAAACTCTGAATAGTTTGGATTAGATTGTTTTTTTTATCTTTGTGAGGTTAATTAAGGAATATTATGGCTAAGAAGAAACCCGAAAGTAAGGTCGTAAAACCAGCTTTGATAATTGATAAGATCAGGCAGTTGCTCAGCAATGAAATCACTCACTTTGTGGTGGGGTTGTTGTTTTTTGTCTTTGATGTCCTGCTGATAGTTTCGTTTATCTCTTTTTTCTATACAGGAGCAGCCGATCAAAGTAAGTTGGAGAATAAAACTTTGTTTGAACTCATTCAGGTGAAGAATGGCATCGAAAACTGGGCAGGATCAAGTGGCGCATTTTTCTCCAATCTTTTTATGAACAGATTATTTGGTATATCCTCATTTTTCATTGTGTACTTTTTAGCTCTGTTCTCATTGAAACTGATGAAAGCTCAGCAAGTGCGTTTATTGAAGCATTTTGCAATTAGTGTTGTCGGATTAATCTGGGGATCTGTATTCTTTGGTTTCTTTTTCGTTAATGCATTAAACAGTTCTTTCCTATATCTTGGAGGTGTTCATGGATATTATATGAGTGAACTGCTTCAGGCAAATGTCGGATGGATTGGTACATGTCTGGTGATTTTGTTTACGTTTGTATTAGCCTTGATATTTGTAAATGCAGATACAATTCCGGTACTCCGTAAGTTCTTTGCCCTTTCATTTATCCCCCGGCGAAAGCAGACAGAGGCAGCTTCGCAGCAGCCGGTCGAAAGTGTAGTTAATCCCGAACCGAAGCAACCTGAACCTGAAACAGAAGTTCCGTTGGTTGTGCCCCCTCCTTATATTCCAAAACCAGAACCTATTGTTGAACCGGAGCCGGTTGACAGTTGGATTTCACAAGGAGAAGCTGATGATCTGATTATTGAAACTCCTTTTCAGGAAGAAACATTATCGTTAAGTAATAAAGAGGACGAAGATCCCGATTTTATTATTGAAAAAAGTTCAGATGCAGAAGAATGGGATGGCAGTGTTTTAGGAACATATGATCCTACATTGGATTTGTCCAGTTATAAATATCCGGCAATTGAACTGTTAAAAAGATATGATAATTCAGATTTGCCCATAAATATGGACGAACAATCGGCTAATAAAAACCGTATTATTGAAACGTTAGAACATTACGGAATTAAGATTAGTTCGATTAAAGCAACAGTTGGTCCTACAATTACTTTGTACGAAATTGTTCCGGAGCCGGGGGTACGAATATCTAAAATCCGTAATCTGGAAGATGACATTGCACTCAGCCTGGCTGCGTTGGGTATTCGTATTATTGCTCCGATACCCGGGAAGGGTACTATTGGTATTGAGGTTCCCAATAAAGATCCACAGATGGTTTCTATGCAATCGATTATTGCATCCCGTAAGTTTCAGGAAACAAAATTTGATTTGCCGATTGCCCTGGGGAAAACAATTACCAATGATATTTTCATGGTGGATTTGTGCAAAATGCCGCATATCCTGGTGGCCGGTGCAACCGGTCAGGGTAAGTCTGTCGGATTGAATGCAATTATTACCTCTTTACTGTACAAAAAGCACCCGTCACAATTGAAGTTTGTATTGGTCGATCCCAAGAAAGTAGAGTTCAATATCTATTCCAATATTGAACGTCATTTTTTGGCAAAACTACCCGATGGAGAGGAAGCTATTATTACCGATGTAACCAAGGTAGTGAATACTCTGAAATCGATAACCATTGAGATGGACAGTCGTTACGATTTACTGCAGAAGGCGCATGTGCGTAATATCAAAGAATACAATGATAAGTTTATTAACCGGAAGCTGAATCCAGAAAAGGGACACCGGTACATGCCTTATATCGTTGTGATTATAGATGAGTTTGGAGATCTGATTATGACTGCGGGCAAGGAGGTGGAACTTCCCATTGCGCGGATTGCTCAGTTAGCCCGTGCTGTCGGTATTCACATGATTATCGCAACACAACGACCCTCTACCAATATTATTACAGGTACGATCAAAGCAAACTTCCCGGCGCGTGTAGCTTTCCGGGTATCGTCGATGATTGACTCCCGTACTATTCTGGATTGTCCAGGTGCAAATCAGCTGATTGGTCGCGGAGACTTGTTGTTTTCGCAGGGAAGTGATTTGATTCGTGTGCAGTGTGCCTTTGTTGATACCCCTGAAGTAGAGGAGATTGCAGATTATATTGGAAATCAGCGAGGATATCCGAATGCATATTACTTACCTGAATATGTCGGAGACGAAACCAGCAGCAGCGTTAGTGGCGTCGATCTGAACGATAGGGATCCGATGTTTGAAGAGGCTGCCCGTCTGATTGTTATTCACCAACAAGGTTCCACGTCATTGATTCAGCGTAAAATGTCATTGGGTTATAACCGAGCCGGGCGAATCATGGATCAACTAGAGGCTGCCGGTGTGGTTGGCCCCTTCGAAGGAAGTAAAGCACGGCAAGTGTTGGTTAACGATGAAGTACAGCTTGAGCATCATCTTAAAAGCATGCTTTAAACATAAGATTGCATTCTCTGAAAAATTGTCAGAAAATGCCATTTATTCTGAAAAGAAATATTAGCAATTAAACAACTCTCATTAAAATGTTGTTTAATTGCTAATTTTGCAATTCATCAATTGCTAAAACTATGAAGAGAATAACATTATTTCTGGGATTTATAATCTCCATTATCTCCCTTTCTGCCCAACATAATCCCAAGGCAGTAGCATCATTGGATCTTGCTCGTGAGACTTTTAACAACGCAGGTGGGATTTCAGCTGATTTTACGGTAAATATCATCAATAAGAAATCGAAACAAAACGAAAGTTATGATGGTAAAGTATGGATGAAAGGACGCAAGTTTAAATATTCTTCACCGGATGCTCAAATGTGGTTTGATGGGAAGAATCAATGGGTAATGAATAACGGAACAGATGAAGTGAATTTATCTAATCCATCGGAGTCTGACCTGGAGGCGATAAATCCGTCGGTTTTTATTTCAGATTTACAATAAGGGGTATGTCTGTAAATATCTGGGGGAGAAAACCGTAAAGGGGAAAACGATTGAAACCATTGATCTGGTACCCTCAAAAGTCAAAACGGACGTTTCAAAGATTACCGTACAGATAGATAAAAAATCGCACACGCTGGTTTCCATTTTTATCCAGAATAAGAACCAAATAAATCAACAGGTTCTGATTCAAAATTATAGAAGCGGATTAAATCACCCCGATAATTTGTTTGTTTTCAATAAGAAGCAATATCCGAAAGCTGAAGTTATTGATTTAAGATAAAAGTTAGAATTAAAAATAGATATGAACGAACAAGTAAGATGTTTGATAATAGGATCCGGTCCGGCCGGATTTACAGCGGCAATTTATGCCGGAAGAGCTAATTTGTCTCCGGTCCTTTATGAAGGAATTCAACCCGGCGGACAATTAACCACAACTACGGAGATAGAAAATTTCCCCGGTTATCCGAGTGGAACCACTGGTTTCGAAATGATGGAAGATCTTCGCAGTCAGGCTAAACGTTTTGGCGCTGATGTAAGATCCGGAATAGCTACAGAAGTTGACTTTTCAGCATCTCCATACAAAGTGACTTTTGACGGTGTGAAAATTATTGAAGCGGAGACTGTGATCATTGCAACCGGGGCTGCTGCTAAATATTTAGGTCTTGCCGATGAACAGAAATATGCGGGAATGGGAGTTTCTGCTTGTGCTACCTGCGACGGCTTTTTCTATAGAAAGAAAACAGTAGCTGTTGTCGGCGGTGGAGATACAGCTTGTGAAGAAGCTGTTTATCTGGCAAATCTGGCTTCAAAAGTATATTTGATTGTTCGTAAGCCATTTTTGAGAGCTTCTAAAATCATGCAGGAGCGAGTATTTAATAATCCGAAAATAGAGGTTTTATTCGAACATGAAACATTGGGCCTTTTTGGTGAAAAAGGAGTTGAAGGAGCACATTTAGTCAAACGTCGTGGTCAGGCAGATGAAGAAAAGCTTGATATTGCCATTGACGGATTCTTTCTGGCCATTGGTCACAAACCCAATACGGATATTTTTAAACCATATTTAAAATTGGATGAAGTGGGCTATATCGTGACGGAAAACGGAACTGCGACAACTAATATTCCGGGAATATTTGCGGCAGGGGATGTTGCAGATCCAATTTACAGACAGGCTATTACAGCTGCCGGATCGGGATGTAAAGCTGCTATCGATGCTGAGCGTTATTTAAGTGAGAAAGGTCATTGATTCAATATAATCGACAAAAAGAGGCAATTCACTGCGTTGGATTGCCTCTTTTTTATTCTCAAAATTCTCATTTTACAGTAAGAATGCAGAATCATATCATTAAACCTATTATCTTAGCTATCAGAAAGGAAAATGAAAAACATGATTGCAGATAACAACCCTATAAAATCAGATTTTAAAGAATTGTATAGAACTCTTTACCCTAAGTTATGTACCTATGCTACACTTTTTCTTTCTCAGGATGAAGCACATGATGTTGTTCAGGAGGTTTTTGTCTCTGTTTGGGAGAACCGGACATCATTGATTGAGTCTGCAACTTTTAGTTCATATATGTACAGAGCTGTTTACAATCGATGTATAGATGTGCTAAGAAAACAATATACCAAAGAGCAGTATGCTTCGGTGGTACGCGATGAGATTGAGGAAAAAGAGAAAAATTACTTTCATCCGGATAATCATGAGATTGAGAATCGTTTGTTTTCAGAGGAGTTATATAAAAGTGTAAATGCTGAGATTTTGAAATTGCCTGCGAAATGTCGTGAGGTGTTTTGTCTGTATTATTTTGAGCAAAAAAGCGCGAAAGAAATCAGTGATGAACTGGAGCTGTCAAAGAGTACGGTTGAGAATCACATCTACAATGCTATGAAGTCTTTGAAAAAACGTTTCTCAAATTATCAGTTTTTGGTTTTTCTACTTTGTACGCAATTCCCAAATCTTTAGAGACATTTATATCTTATAAAAAACTCAATTTTCCGGATTGTAGTTAGGTGTAAAAATATTTACTTACGTATTATATATAGACGGTGTTAAGTTATTCAATAGGTATTCGGTATGGAATCAAAATATAGTGATATAATAATTAAGTATCTCTCCGGTGAATGTACCGAAGAGGAACTTAATAGCCTTAATGCAGCATTAGAAGCCTCAGAAGAGGTAAAAGCTGAGTTTATTGAAGCAAAGCTTCTTAAAGCAGCCGGTAACTATGTGCACTTTTCGGATGAAAATCACATCGATCGTTCTTTTGATGAGCTAATGGCAAGAGTAGGTGAATTTTCTGCTGAAAAACAAGGAGGCAAAACTGTTCCGTTATTCCGGAAGTATTTAAGTTACGCAGCTATCGTAATTGGAATATTAACGTTGGGATTAGGCGGATATTTTGTATATCAGAAAACAATGGCTTCTTCTCAAATGTTAGAAGCTGTAGCAACGGATACTATGCAAAGTATTCGCCTGGAAGATGGGACAGAGGTCGTGTTGGATAAAAACAGTACGCTACTTTATCCTAAGCATTTTAAGGATAACCAACGCGATATACAAGTAAAAGGACATGCGTTTTTAAAGGTTGCAAAAGACAAACAGCGTCCTTTTAGGGTTAAGGCTGATAATATTTATGTTCAGGTATTGGGAACTCAGTTCGATGTGAGAACAGAATCCGGTTTGTCGGAAGTTGCGCTGATAGAGGGTTCTGTCAGCATTCGGGATTTAAGCAATAAAAATCTGTACACGATGAAGCCCGGTGATTTTGTTTCTTATGATCCTTTGAAAAAGCAGATGAAAGTCAGAAGAGTCCGTTCAGATCTATACATCTCCTGGTTAAAGGGTGAGATTGACCTGAATTCAGTTAACTTTGTCGAGCTTATAGACGTACTTAGGCGTCATTATCACAAAAATATTGTGGTACAATCACCGGAATTAAACAAGTATGAGCTTGTCGTAAACCTATCGTTAGATATTCCGGTAGAAACGATGATGGAAGCATTAACAAATGTAGCCCCTATAAGATATCAGGTAAAGGACGATTCCATCCTCATAACTATGAAAAACAGGAGCCGGTAAGTTTATTTTCCGGCCATCAATAAAGATCGCATGGCCAAAAGTCTATTGACCGGTATAAATAACAAAAAGAGATGTGGTATAATCTTCCGGATTATACTACTTCTCTTTTTATTTTTATACCCAGACCCTTCAATGGGACAGGATCCTTCCAATACCCTCTCTTTTAATAACGCTTCATTAAAGGAGGTGGCACGTAGCATACGAAAGAAGACGGGGTATAATTTTATCTTCAGCAAATCGTTGGAGAGTCTATTTGGAAGAAAAACGATAGATCCGTTTCTTTATAATAGCATTAATCATGTTTTAGAGAAGATTCTGACAGGTACGCCGATCCAATATAAGGTAATAGATAATATTATTGTACTCAGTCTAGAGGAATCCTATCTCAATGAGAAATTGTATAAAACCATTCAGGGTGAAGTTGTAGATGAAAATGGTTTGCCCATGCCCTCCGTATTGGTCTTACCAGCAGGAAGCAAGAGCGGTACAACAACAAATGCAATGGGACAGTTTAGTATTGAGATTCCCCGGGATGTTGTTAATCTGGTCTTTTCTTTTATAGGTTATGAAAAAAAAGAGGTGACAACCAAAGGTCATGATTGTAATCGGGTGATTATGACGCCCTCTTCCATGTTGATGGATGAGTTGGTTGTAGTCGGATACGGAGTGCAGAAACGGGTAAATATGACCGGTGCGGTTGCAGCCACACCACCTGATTTTTTTACAGGGAAAGGTTTGGTGTCAGATCCACAACAAGCTTTGCAGGGAGTGATTCCGGGATTGACGATAACCCGTACATCCGGCCAGCCCGGTGGAGAGGAGTGGCAAATGGAAATACGTGGTGTCACTTCGGTGAACGGAACTACGCCTTTGGTAATTATAGATGACGTACCCGGTGATATATCTTCCGTAAATGCGGACGATATACAAAGCATCTCTGTATTGAAAGATGCTTCGGCGTCCGTGTACGGAGCACGTGCAGCAGGTGGAGTAATTCTGGTTACAACCAGAAGTGGCGAATCTGCCCGTCCTGTTTTTAAATATAAGGGCAATACACAATTGAAAATACCCGGGCTGATGCCTGAGCTAATGAATATGCAGCGGTATATGGAAACCTTTGAGGAGGCATACCTGAACGATGGAAAAACAGTTCCTTTGTACTTGCCTACTGTGGTGTCCATGTTTAAGAACCCTGCTTTAAGGCCTGCATCCGGTTGGGTGCCTGCAACGGCGGGTACGGATTATGTTGATTATGTTTTCGCTGATCAGGACTGGCGTAACGTGATGTATGGAAAAACCCTTTCTACCTCTCATAACCTCGGAGTGTCAGGACAAGGTGACCGGGTAAAATACCTCTTTGACCTGGGGTATCTCAATGATGGTAGTCCGCTGAAATGGGGAGAGGATGGCAATGAGCGTGTAACCTTACGCATGAAAAGTACATTTGTCGTAAATGACCATTTGAAGATAGAACCCTTGCTTTCTTTTGACGGCCAGTATGTGAAGCATCCGTCGCTTAACTTCAATATAGATATGGCACAACCGGGTTTCCCGACATCTGCTTTAAACGGAAAGCCGTATGCCTGGGGGGCACAGGAAACTCCCAACTGGATTGCAGAACTGGGAGGAGTGCGAAAGGAACAGATCAACCGGTTTAATTCGAGGTTGAAAACAATCTGGAATATCAAAAAGGAACTCTCCTTAACCGGTATTGTAGCTGTTAATTATGGCGTTACCGACCGGCGTGAAAACCGGAATGCAATCAAATGGTATGATTATGCAGGGAATTATCGCCGTACGAATCCTTCGCAAAGCAGCATCAGTAGATATTATGCTAAGAATTATTACCATAACTTCAGTGCTTATTTTGACTATTCACCAGTCCTTCCCGGTGATCAGACGCTAAGTGCTATGCTGGGTGGTTCCGTTGAACAGAATTCAGATAACTGGTTTTCAGCTTCCGGCAATCTTTGCTTTCCGAAAATGCCTCCACTCTCAATCTGGGAACAACCAATATTACGAATGATGAAGGAAAATCATCGTGGGGACTTTCGTCAGGCTACTCCCGCCTGAATTATATTCTTCGCAATAAATACATGCTTGAACTTAACGGTCGCTATGATGGATCCTCCCGGTTTATTTCCGGTTCCCGCTGGAAAGCCTTTGGTGGTATTTCATGTGGCTGGCGTATTTCACAGGAATCCTACCTGAAAAAGAATGAGTGGTTGGATGACCTTAAGTTGAGAGTTTCTTGGGGGACTATGGGCAATCAAAGCGGAATAAATTTGTACGATTATGCACAATTGATCACTGTCGTTACTCCAGGTGGAATAGTAAACAGTGGAAATCCTGTATTTGGAACCGATGCTACATTGGCGCAAACCGCTTTTCAATCCCGGATGGTAAGCCTTAGCAGAACCTGGGAGGTCGTGGAA
>CAXXPA010000034.1:0-126018 GCA_963662365.2 Bacteroidales bacterium | reverse complement strand
TGTCTTTCAAAGAAAATGACTAAAACTGCGAGTGGGCAAATGGAAAGAACGGAGATTTAAGGGATATTACCTCCGGATATATCCTGCAATCACACCAGGCCAACGAATAATCATCATTTGCAATCAATCTTTGTTCATATAATCGTTTAATGTGTCGCCGGAATTTATCCGGATCATGCGCTGATATCAATTAATCTTGCTCCGGTGTTTCCCTGTACTTGAATAACCATAGTCTCATGGTTATTCCAAGGATGTACCATAGATATCCCATATCATATATATAATATGGGTTATCTATGGGATATCTATGGGTTATCTATGGAAAAACCTATAATAAACAGCGGAACAAGATAGGAGCAAATGTAATACAAAGGGGACTCATGAGAATAAAATTAATTGAATATAGAAATAGAATGGAACGCGGATTTACGCAGATTAAGCGGATGTATACGGATTAACAATTTCTCATCCGCCATATCAGCGAGAATCCGCGTCCTATTCTATGATTATCATTTGAACATTAAAGTAACATCCACATTCTACAGATCCATCTCTGACAGGATTGCTACACATAGACTAAATCGATACACAATATAGGATAGATATAGGGTGAAAAGTGGCGGCAGATGATTTGATATCAGAAACGATCAGGAGAAGAGTGTAATTAAGAAAAAAGAAACGGCCCTGAATCCTAAAGGACGCAGAGCCGTTGAAGTAATATATAACGTGAGTGTAATAGATTGACGAAGTACAAAAAACGGCTCTACATTCCTATATACAGAGCCGGTAATATATTTTTTAAAATTCCCCGATCACCCGCACATTCAGTTGTCGGGATGTAAGATAGTTGGGGACAGCGTATTGATTACTGTTGATATCAGTCACACAGTAGTAGGAATTCGTATTTTTGATATCAAGCAAATTGAATATATCAATGCCCAGGGAAATATTTTTGAAATAACGGAGGATCGGACTCTTCATCCACTTATCTTCACCTCCGACCAATTGGCGGGTAAGGCCGATGTCGACACGACGATAAGCCGGTGTGCGGAAGTAGCCGTTCTCACGACCTGAGTGCGGGGCAGCGACAGGTAGTCCCGATGCCCAGATCATCTTCAGGTTGAGCTTATACTTCGGGTTGGTGGGCCAGTAATCCTGAAAGAACATCGAGAGGCTGGCAACCTGATCGGTCGGACGGGGTACAGTCACAACCATTGATGGTTTCTTCCGACTTCATCAGGGAAAGACTAACCCAGGAATCGGTACCGGGAACAAACTCCCCGAAGAGTTTGCAATCGACTCCGGTTGCATAGCCATCGGCCATATTGCGTCCATAGTAGCGAACACGCACATTATCGACATTGTAGGGAATCAGGTTACTTAGTTTTTTGTAATAACCTTCCAGCGTCAGTTTATAAGGACGACCTTTGGAGTTAAAGGTATAGTCGGTTCCGATGACCAGTTGTACTGATTTTTGTGATTTAATATTGTGGTTAAGCATTACCGTTGCATTTCCATTTACCCACGATGTATCACGAAACTCTTTATAGAATGGCGCCTGATAATACACCCCTCCGGCAGCACGAAATGTGAAATCCTTTTTCCAGGCCGGAATCCCATGCCGCAGAGAAGCGCGGACTAAGAATCCACTCTTTGTTGTAATTCCAGTAAGCGGCACGTATACCTCCGGTAACGGAAAAGACACCGAATCGCCCCGTATTTTGTAAGTATCCTGCAAATAACCTGAAAAGCGATGACCTACTCACCTCGTTAACCGACTTCAGGTTGTAATAGACATTGACACCGTTACCGGTATGTGGCAGCGAATAACCTGCCGAATCGCGCATCTCCCATTCACTGATTTTATCTTTAAAATACTCCGACTGAAGAGTCATTCCCCATTGCAGGCGGTTGTTTTCCCAGTTGCGGATCCCCTGGTGTGAAACTGAAAGCACACGGGCATAAAGGCGGTTGCGGGCATGCTGCTGATAGGTTCCAATCCCGATAGTTTGCTCATCGGTAATTTTGCCGGTTGATGCATCCCCGGTTACATCGCTTAACCAGTATTCCCCGGATATATCGTAAGTCTCCTTCTCCCGGGTGATGAAACCGGAAGTAAGCAGTTTCAGCTCGGTCTCCTTATCCGGGTGATAATTCAATGACATCGTTCCGAATCCCGTTTCAAACCAAATCCTGCTCTTGTCCGTCGAAATAGACTTTGAAATGTTTGGTTTCGGTCAGTGTTCCGAAAGATGTATTCCGTTCCTGCGGCATGAAGTTGTATTTGTTGCGGGAAACATTGCCAAGAAAATTCATATCCGTCTTATCGTTAATAGTATAAGTCAGGAAGGTCTGATAGTCGAAAAATGACGGATCGTATTCCCCTTTCTCATCAAGCGTTCCGAGCAGGGAGCGGTTTTGTTTGTAGCGAACACCGTGCATTTGGGTAAATTTGCCCGAAGAAGTTCCGACATAGAACGTACCTCCCATCAGGCTGGCAGAGACCGCACCTTCAAAGGCTTTGGGCTTTTTGTAGGTGATATCGAGTACCGACGACATCTTATCGCCATAGCGTGCTTCGAAGCCACCGGCAGAGAAATCAACCGCTCCGACCATATCGGGATTAATAATACTCAGTCCCTCCTGCTGACCCGCCCGAACCAGCAATGGACGATATACCTCAACGCCATTGATATAGAACCAGGTTTTCGTCGAGAGTTACCGCCCCGCACCGAATACTGTGAACTCATTTCGTTATTGGAATGCACTCCTGCAAAGGTCACAATCAGCGACTCGATGTTGCCACCCGAAGCATCCGGCAGGAATTTAACCTTGCTCGCATCTATCTTCTGCATCATATCCATCTGGCGACGCACAGCTGTAACAGTGAGAGCCCTGAGTTCGGTTGTAGCTAATTCCATTTTTCACATTCAGGAAAACACGTCTGGCCGGTTTGACCAGCGTCCGGCTAATCTTTTTATACCCTACACAGGAATAGACCAGTACCACAGTATCCCGTTCGGGAACCGATATTTCATAGTATCCGTTTTCTTTGGTGGTAATGCCATTTTCCGAGTTCCACAGTTGCACGTTAACCTTTTCCAGACTATGGTTGTCACGGTCGGTTACGTACCCCGAGATAAAGATCTTCTTTTGGGAAAACAGTGCGGAGGAAATTAGCAAGAAGAGAAGTATAAATTGTATTTTTTTCATTCCGGATAAAAGTTGATGGCTCACAAATGATAAACTGTGCAGCTCTGATTCTCATAGATTGATTAACGTCAAAACTAATAACAAAGTATTCTACCATTCTGATTAGCATTACAAAAATATTCTTTTTCCTTGTATTAATTACATTTCATTGGGGCTTCAACCCACATTAGGCTCATCTCTTTCGTTTCCGGAGTATTCATTTTCTGAAATTATTCTATCTTTGCAATCACGATATGAAATTTCTGGCAGCTATATTATCCATCTATGTTTTGGTACTGACACTCCTTCCTTGTGTAGATGTACCAACGGATAATCTGTTGCACAAAACCGAACTGACCAAGGCTTCGACCGAAAAGCATACGGACGACGGCGACCACTGTTCGCCTTTCTGCACCTGCCAGTGCTGTGCATCGCCTATGGTATCACACTTCCAGATGTTTAACTTCCAGACTGCTACAATTCTGGAACAACGGATATTCAGTTACCACAATCTGGATTACACTTCCCCTTTCTACTCCATCTGGCAACCACCTAAACTGGGTTAATCTTTTCACAGACACTTTTCATTTCCGATAACGGAATGATTACGGGTATTGCCGGCTTTGCACAGTCGGTAAGTATTCCTCTGCATTATTGTATCCAACACATTGGAACACAGAACATATCTCATTTATTAATCAGAAAATATTTTCCGAATATGATAGCACGTATCATTGAGTTTTCGATAAAGAATAAATTCATTATCGGACTGTTTGTGGTGGCGCTAATCGCGTGGGGAGGCTACTCGCTTAGCCGTCTGCCGGTGGATGCCATCCCCGACATCACCAACAATCAGGTCCAGATTATTTCCCTTGCACCTTCGCTCGCCGTTCAGGAAGTGGAAGGCATGGTGACGGCTCCCATCGAAGTAGCGGTGGCCAATATCCCTGATATTTTAGAATTACGCTCCATCTCCCGGTTAGGATTGTCGGTGATTACCGTTGTTTTCAAGGATAACGTCGATGTCTACTGGGCACGGCAGCAACTTTCCGAACGGTTGAAAGAGGCCGAAGAACAAATCCCTCCCGGACTGGCTAAGATTGAGTTAGCCCCTATTTCCACCGGGTTGGGTGAAATTTACCAATACCAGCTTTCAGTGGATAAAGCGAATGAAAAACGTTACACACCAATGGAGCTGCGCACTTTGCAGGACTGGGTGGTTCGTCGTGCCATGCTGGGAACACCCGGTGTGGCAGATATCAACAGTTATGGCGGTTTCGTCAAACAATACGAAATTGCGGTCAATCCCGAACGGCTTCGCAGTATGAACCTTACGCTGACCGACATCTTCGACGCTCTGGAAAAAAATAACGAGAATACCGGTAGCGCCTACATTGATAAAAATCCGACCTCATACTTTATACGCAGTCTCGGATTGGTGAAGAATAAAGAGGATATTGAGAAAATCGTGGTAAAAACCAATCCGTCGGGCATGCCGGTGCTGATACGCGATGTAGCTACCGTGCAGTATGGCAATGCCACCCGCTACGGAGCCTTGGTTATTGACACGACCGAGGCGGTAGGCGGTGTGGTGATGATGCTCAAGGGGGCTAATGCACATGAAGTGGTTGACAATGTTGAAAACCGCATAGAGTCTATTCAGAAGTCTTTGCCCGAAGGAGTGAAAATCGAGCCTTATCTCAACCGTTCCGACCTGGTGGGAAGAGCCATTGGCACTGTCTCCCGAAACCTGATTGAGGGGGCGCTCATTGTGATTTTTGTCCTGATTCTCTTATTGGGAAATATGCGGGCGGGGCTGATTGTGGCATCGGTCATTCCGCTATCGATGCTGTTTGCCATTGCGATGATGAACCTCTTCGGCGTGTCGGGCAACCTGATGAGTCTTGGCGCCATCGACTTCGGTCTGATTGTGGACGGGGCGGTCATTATCGTCGAAAGCGTGGTACACCGCATCACGATGAGTAAACATCATCACCAGGGTATCGAAAGGCTTTCCCAGCAGCAGATGGATGAAAATGTCCTCGATTCCGCCAAACGGATGATGAGCTCGGCCACCTTCGGACAGTTGATTATCCTCATCGTTTACCTGCCCATCATGGCACTGGTTGGCATCGAAGGAAAAATGTTCCAGCCGATGGCGCAGGTGGTGGCATTTGCCCTGCTCGGAGCGGGTATCTTGTCATTGACCTATGTGCCGGTGGCCTCCTCCATTTTCCTGAGTAAAAAGACGGAGCATAAGCCGAATTTCTCCGACCGCCTGATGGCTAAGATGCACCGGGTGTTTAATCCGATGATTGCACTTGCCCTGAAGCGGAAGCTTGCTGTGACGGTTTCTGCCGTGGTGCTGTTTCTGGCCAGCATTTTCCTGTTTACCCGGTTGGGAGGCGAGTTTATACCGCAACTGGAAGAGGGCGATTTAGCCGCCGCAGTGATGACTTTGCAGGGCGGTTCGCTGACTCACACCGTGGAACAGGTGAAAAAAGCCAACAAAATCCTGCTCGATAATTTCCCCGAAATTAAACATACCGTCTGTAAAATCGGAGCGGGTGAAATCCCGACCGACCCTACCCCGATGGAAACGGGCGACTACATCATTACGCTGAAGGATAAAAGCGAATGGACATCGGCTAAAACCCGCGAAGAGCTGGTGGAAAAGATGCAGGAGAAGCTGGTTGCACTGGCCGGGGTCAAGTTTGAATTCCAGCAACCAATACAGATGCGATTCAACGAACTGCTCTCCGGTTCGAAACAGGACATCGCGGTAAAAATATTCGGCGATGACCTGGACGAGCTGGCTGACAAAGCGGCCAAAGTAGAGAAAATCATCCGCGAAGTAGAAGGTGCCGAAGATATCAACGTGGAAAAAGTAACCGGGCTGGCACAGGTGCAGATTGAATATAACCGGGACCGGCTGGCGCAATACGGACTATCCGTCGAAGATGTCAACAAAGTATTGCGGGCTGCCTTTGCCGGAAGCCAGGCCGGTGTGGTTTTCGATGGCGAAAAACGCTTTGCACTGGTGGTTCGTCTTGACAAGGATTACCGCCAAAGCCTCGACAATGTGCGCTCTCTTTCGGTGAGCCTTCCGGGTGGCGGACAAATTCCTATGGAGCAGTTGGCTAATGTGGAGATAAAATCCGGTCCGGCACAGGTCTCCCGTGAAAATACAAAACGACGTATTACCGTCGGCTTCAACGTGCGTAGCCGGGATGTACAGAGCGTTATCCGCGAAGTATCTTCCCGCATCGACAAGGAAATCAAGCTCCCGACCGGGTACTATGTGACCTACGGCGGTCAGTTCCAGAACCTCGAAGCGGCAAAGTCCCGTCTGGCATTGGCCGTACCGGTGGCTTTGGCGCTCATCTTCCTGTTGCTCTTCTTAACCTTCCGCTCGGTGAAGCAGTCGCTGCTCATCTTCACTGCCGTGCCGATGTCTGCCATCGGAGGAGTGGTGGCGCTCTGGCTGCGGGGCATGAATTTTTCGATCTCGGCAGGAGTCGGATTTATCGCACTTTTCGGGGTGGCAGTCCTCAACGGGATTGTGCTGATTGCCGAATTTAACCGGCTGGAGAAAGAGGGTGTTTCCGACATTACCGAACGGGTGCTGAAAGGCCTTCGCATTCGCTTCCGCCCGGTGATAATGACAGCTGCGGTGGCTTCGCTCGGCTTCCTGCCGATGGCTATTTCCACCTCTGCCGGAGCCGAGGTGCAGAAACCGTTGGCCACAGTCGTTATCGGCGGATTGATTACGGCGACATTGCTCACATTGGTCGTGCTGCCGGTCTTCTATATCTTATTTTCCCAAATAAATTTCAGGAAAATGATTCAGGGTAAATTCTCCAAGACCGCGATGCTGTTCATCATCGGCGTCTCTCTTTTCACAACGGGAAATGCACAAAAGGCGGTTCGGGTAAATCTGCAACAAGCCATCCAACTGGCACTTGACAGCAACCTGACGATACGCTCGTCCGGCTACAATGTGGAAGCGCAAAAGGCACTTAAAGGCGCTGCATGGGACATTCCGAAAACATCCGTCGAAGGACAATACGGACAGTTCAATTCCCGGTTGAAAGACAACAGCTTTACCGTATCCCAGTCTTTTGCCTTCCCAACCGTTTATGCCAACCAGAGCAGGTTGGCCAAAGCGAATGAGAAAAGTAGCCGGTGGCAACACCAAAATGCCCGACTCGAAGTTGCCACTCAGGTGAAGCAGACCTATTGGCAACTGACCTATCTCTATTCGATGCGCAAACTACTCGTTTATCAGGACAGTCTTTACACGGGCTTCTACCGGGCGGCCGAACTTCGTGCCCGCAGCGGTGAAACAAACCGCATCGAGATGATCAGCGCCCATTCGCAAAGTCTGGAGGTAAAGAACCGGATGCAACAGGTAAACGTGGATATTGATATTTCCCGGCAAAAGTTGCAATTGCTGCTGAATGCCGGGGTATCTTTCGTACCGGCAGATACGGTATTGCACCGCATACCATTTACAGCATTGTCAGATACTGTTCTGAACGTAAATCCTTCAGTGAAGTACATGCATCAACAGGTGGAAGTCTCCCGTATGGAGAAAACTCTCGAACGCAGTAAAATGCTGCCCGACCTCACCATCGGCTACTTCAGCCAAACCATGCAGGGCACGCAGGAGGTGAATGGTATTGCCCGCACCTTTGGCCCGAAAGACCGCTTCAACGGCATTCAGGCAGGAATATCTGTTCCACTCTGGTTTTCGGCCAATACAGCCAGGACAAAAGCTGCAAAATTCAAAGAACAGGAAGCCCGCTCTACAGCAGAAAGCTATTCGAAAGCCATTGCCGGAAACTACAAATCGCTGTTGGGCGAATATACGAAGTACAGCAGCAGCCTCGATTACTACGAGAAACAGGCATTGCCCGAAGCCGACCTGATTATCCGTCAGGCATCGGGCAGCTATAAAGCCGGAGCGATGGATTATGTGGACTATATCCTCAGCCTGAGCCGGGCATTAACTATTCGCGAGAATTACCTCGATGCGCTGAACAGTTACAATCAGGTGGTGATCAGTATCGAGAATATTTCAGGAAAAATCTTTTAATTCAAAGTCATTTATGAAAACATATAAGTTCCTATCCTTATCCATTCTTTCGGCTTGTATCATAGCCGTCACATCGTGCAACGGTGGCAAAAAAGCCGAAGCGAAAACCGAAAAAGAAGAAGAGGTACTTCCCGAAGACATCGTTGAACTTCGTGCAGATCAGATAAAACTTGCCGAAATCTCACTCGGCAAAATCGAAATGCGTTCTCTCAGCGGTACGCTCAAGGTGAACGGGCTGGTAACCGTAGCGCCGCAAAACCTGGCTACCGTCTGTATGCCGATGGGCGGATTTGTCAAAAGCACCTCGCTCGTACCGGGTAATGCGGTTCGCAAGGGGCAGACGCTCGCCATTCTGGAAAATCCGGAATTTGTGGATTTACAGCAAAATTACCTGGAGGTAAAAAGCAAACTCGAATATGCCGAAGCCGAATACAAGCGTCACAACGACCTCTACAAGGAGGATGTTTATTCGCAAAAAAACGTACAGCAGGTAACTTCGGAATACAAGACGCTGAAGGTACAATTGACCGCCCTTCGCCAGAAACTCGAACTCATCGGCATAAATGCCGGTAAACTTACAATGAATAATATAAGACGATCGGTAGCGGTAACCTCCCCCATCTCCGGATATGTAAAGGCGGTCAACATAAGTATCGGAAAGTCCGTTGCCCCATCGGACGTGTTGTTTGAGATTGTCAACAGCGACCAACTGTTGCTTGAACTGACCCTTTTCGAAAAAGATGCAGATAAAGTCTCGACCGGTCAGAAGATTCGTTTTTACATCAATAATGAAAGCGAACAACACGATGCAGTTATTTACCAAACCGGCAATCTGGTGAATGCGGATAAGACCTACAAGGTCTATGCCCGCGTGAAAGACAAGTGCAGAAACGTATTGCCCGGCATGTATGCCAACGCCATCATCGAAGGAACGGTCAACGACGTGACCGCCCTACCTACGGACGCAATCGTAACATTTGATGACAAAGATTATATCTTCACATTCGCAAAAAATAAGAGCGAAGGAGGAAAGCCTTTTACCGAATATCAAATGATTCAGGTAAGAAAAGGTGTTAGCGATGAGGGATACACCGAAGTGATTTTGCCGGATCATTTCGATCTAAAGACAAGTAAAGTTGTTATAAAAGGAGCATACAACCTGCTCTCGGCTAAGAAGAATGCGGGTGAAATGGCCTGCGATTAATTTATTATCATCTATGGGACATCAGCACGAACACCATCAGCACGAAATCAGTCTGGACAATGCCTTTAAAATAGGCATTGCCCTAAATATTATTTTTACTGCAATCGAAGTCGGTTACGGTTATCTGTCCAATTCAATGGCGTTGGTAGCCGATGCCGGCCACAACTTCAGCGATGTGCTGGCACTGGCGTTTTCCTGGATAGGCGTTATACTCTCACAACGGAAGCCGACCTTGCGATTTACCTATGGGTTTCGCCGTTCGACTATTCTGATTACGCTGCTCAATACAGTACTGCTGCTGGTCGCCATCGGCTTTATCCTCTGGGAGACCATTCACCGGCTTGGCAAGCCATTGGAAATAAAATCGCAGGATGTCATTCTGGTGGCGGCCATCGGTATTGTCATCAACGGTTTTACGGCGTGGCTGTTTGTCAAGGGGAAAAAGCACGACCTCAACATCCGTAGCGCATTTGTCCACTTTGTAGCCGATGCGCTGGTATCGCTGGGTGTGGTAGTTGCCGGTGTAATTATGGCATTAACAGGCATCACATGGATTGACTCGGTGGTTTCGTTTATCATCATCGCGGTGATCCTGTACAGTACCATCCATCTGCTGATTGACTCCATCAACCTCGGACTGGATGCCGTACCCGAACACATCGACATCGAAGCAGTACGGATATATCTCGAAAGTCTGCCCGAAGTCTCTGCCATCCACGACCTGCATATCTGGGCACTGAGTACGACTGATGCTGCACTGACCGTCCACCTCAACATCCAAAGCGAAACGGACAATGCTTTTATCTACGAGGTACAAAAGCATCTGCATGACCATTTCCATATCGAACATGCGACCATTCAGATTGAACGGGGAGATGAGAATTGCCGGATTAATTGTAATTGATTCTTAAAAACAAAAGCCGTTTAACCAGCATAAAACTGATTAAACGGCTTTCCTATTTATCCTGGAACTTATTCTTTAGAAAGGCATATCCTCACCGGGAGCCTGCTGCAGGAAGTCTTCGGCTTTTGGTGCAAAAGCAGGAGGAACAGCCCCCGGAGCACCTGCTGCCAGTTTCGTGATATTCCATGCACGAACGTCGGTGTACCAACGACCGTTGAATTCACGGCTTTCCACATCAAAATCCACTTTCACCTGCTCATTGAGCTGAATAGCAAAAGTATCGATCTTGTCGCCCCAAAGGTTGAAGCAAACTTTCTTGGGGTACTGGTCACCAAACTCTATGATGTAATCTTGTTTTTTCCAAACACCATTTTTTCCCTGACCGGATTGCAGCGGAAGGATCTGCACAATTTTTCCTGTAATTTCCATATAGCTAATTAATTTATTTGCCTTTCACGGTTGTCTCCGATAGCTATTTTTGCAACAGAGCAACATAGAAAGGCAAAGGTAAGGATTTTAGGGAAAGAAAAAAAGCCGTTAACTTTTGATTGAAAGAATTGATCTTTGAAGCAATCTACAACTCCCTCAAACCACGCAACGCTTCATTATATTCTGCAATCATATTTTTCACAATCGCACCCACGGGAAGAATCTCTTTCACCAAAGATGCTCCTTGTCCGATTTCCAGCATTCCCTCCTGAAGGTCGCCTTCAAAGATTCCTTTCTTAGCACGACCTTTTCCGACAAGGGCTCTCAGTTCGTCAGCCGAACCTCCCCGTGCTTCCATTTCGTGAACCTGATGGTAAAACTCATTTTTCACCAGACGGGTAGGCGAATATTTCTTTAAAGAAAGTTTCGTTTCACCTTCGGCCAGATTCAGGCAACGGTGTTTGAACTTCTCACTTGCAGAACTTTCGGCTGAAAGAGCAAAAGCCGTTCCAACCTGTACACCTTCGGCGCCCAGAGACATTGCAGCCAACATGCCCCGACCGGTAGTAATTCCTCCGGCTGCTATTAAAGGTAATCCGGAGATCTGGTGAATGTGAGGTATCAGACAAAGCGTAGTAGTCTCTTCCCTGCCATTATGGCCTCCTGCTTCGAAGCCTTCTGCAACAATTGCATCTACTCCTGCCTCTTCGCACTTGTGTGCAAACTTACCATTCGCTATAACATGAACGACTGTAATCCCTTTTTCCTTAAGAAACGAAGTCCACGTTTTCGGATTACCTGCCGATGTAAAAACCACCCTGACACCTTCCTCTACGATTATATTCATAATCTCCTCAATCTCGGGGTACATGAGTGGAACATTCACACCGAAAGGTTTATTCGTAGCCGTTTTACACTTTTGGATATGCTCCCGGAGAATCTGAGGACGCATTGATCCGGCTCCGATCAATCCTAATCCGCCGGCGTTACTTACAGCAGAAGCCAGTTCCCAACCACTGCACCAGACCATCCCTCCCTGTATAATGGGATACTTAATATTCAAAAGACGACAGATTCTATTTTCCATAAGATTATTGTAATGTTTATGATTCGACTGAAAATTGACGACAATAAAAAAATGCTGCCTGAAGAACATTCAAACAGCATTTTTCAGGTATAAAACAGTCATATCGGGAAATTGTTTGTTACAAAAACAAATATCGGGCTTACAGTTCCTTTTCCGGCATTTCCAGAAAAAGCTCTCCGAAATATTCGGGTCGATGAAAATCGGGCTTGGGCGTCTCAATCGGATTCCAACTCAGATAGTGTGGAAGAATAGTTCCATCAGCACATTTATAGAAGTTGGCCCGTATCTGCTCAGGCAGTTTTGCATTATCCAGGCCAATCAGCGAAAAGGGAATCTCAACCAACAATTCCCACGCAAACAGCCCACCCATCTCCTGAAAAGGCTTCCGGCCCACACTTGGATATCGTTTTATCTGCTGCAACTCTTTCGTTGACAACAGCGTAAAATCATTACGATCACGCCGTTTGGCTGCATAACAGGTACCGATGCAATTAAATTCAAAATTGTAGTAGTCGGGGCCAATGGGAGGTTGTACAAAAAACTCCACACAACTATCGGTCCATACAGGCGATTGATCTTCTGTATAGAGGGCACGCAGGCAATTACCACGGATAAAATAGTGAATATAGATACTATTTCCATCGTGAGCAATTGTAAAAACAGAAATCGGTTTGTAGGAATATTCAGGCCAATTGGCTTGATCGATACTTTGCCGTGTTGCTTTATGCTCCATCAATTCGATGATGCGGTCTTCTCCCAATCCGGCAAGTTCGGGTAAATAAGGAACGGATATATTCTTCATGTTGATCTAAATTTGAACTATATGCAATAAAGCAGAGGTAAATTTAGCATTTTATTTCCAAATAATATCCGGGAGAGCAGGAATAAAATATGCAATCACAGAGCCTCCTGATTGCAAAAAACGGCTTTTCCCGATTATTGACTCACATATTGCTGAAGAATTTCCTTATGCTTAACCTTCGTACCTGTCTGTGTAGACTTCACTTCATCGAAAGTACTGTAGATTAAACCAATAAGTGATATTCCAATAATAATGCCGGCTATTACGCGATTTACCACCCACAAACGGCGCAGGTTAATGCGGTCACGCAGTTTGCCAAAAAGTGTAGTCACTAATAACCACCAGAGCAATGCACCTGTAGCAATAGAGATAAAGCCAATAATATGTTGAAGCAACGAAAAATTACCATTGTAGAAATTAAGGCGGGCAAACAGGGCTATAAAAAGAAAAATAATCATCGGATTGGATAGCGTTATAAGAAATGCTGTCACAAAGTCCTGAGTATAGGTCGTTATATTCTTACGTTGCTGGCGAAAAGCCTTGATCGGATTACTCCGGAACAGAATGATGCCAAACACCATAAGCAATGCACTACCCAAAATCTGAATAATCCCCTCAAAAGAGGATATAATATTAATAATGAAGCTCATACCCATCCCAACCATCACCGCATAAATGACATCGGAAAGCATAGCACCCACACCGGTAGCAAATCCATGCCACCGCCCCTTATTAAGTGTTCGTTGAATGCAGAGTGCTCCTACAGGACCCATGGGTGCCGAAACAAGCACACCGATAAGCATCCCTTTGAGTATAATTAATATTGTTTGATCCACCAGGTTATAGTTCGTTATTTTGCCAAAGCGATGCAAAGATACAATTTTATCACCCTATTAAAAAACAAGAGCGTTCACTTTTTCCACATTCCCATAGAAATCAAATGAATAGGTTAAGCCTCCGAATGTCTCCATGCAAACAATATTCAATACGATATCAGATATAGCAGCGTCATAGTCTTCACGCTAAAATATAACGCATTATATAGAAAGTCTCTGAAAAAAAATGGTTACTTTTGCAGCAATTTTCTCACAAAAAAGAAAGATAGAAGCCTGCGAACATGCAATCAATTCATGCATGCCGGCTTTATCCTTAAAGCTTGTAACTAGTAACTTGTAACTCAATACAATGATTCGATTTTTTCAAAATCCTGCTAAAACGGTTCTTGCCGTTGAAGTAAACCACGCGTTATCTGCCGAAGATACACGCAAACTGGTTTGGTTGTTTAGTGAAGCAACACCGATCGAAGCCGACTCTATCGAAGGCTGGTTTGTAGGTCCCCGCAAGGAGATGATCACTCCGTGGAGTTCCAATGCTGTGGAAATCGCCCTCAACGTAGGCATTACCGGCATCACCCGCATCGAGGAGTATTTCCCTGTTGCTGACGAAAATGCAGCGCACGACCCGATGTTGCAGCGTATGTACAATGGCCTGAATCAAACGATTTTCACCGTTAACAAACAGCCGGAGCCCATCTTGCACATTACGGATATCGCCGCTTACAACCAACAGGAGGGTCTGGCCCTCAGCGATGACGAAGTGGCTTACCTGAATGAAGTAAGTGAAAAAATCGGACGCAAACTGACCGACAGCGAAATCTTCGGTTTCTCTCAGGTAAACTCTGAGCACTGTCGTCACAAAATCTTCAATGGCGTATTCGTCATCGACGGTGAAGAAAAAGAGAGCTCACTCTTCAAACTCATCAAAAAGACTGCTGAAACCAATTGGAACAAACTGGTTTCTGCCTACAAAGACAACGTTGCCTTCAGCGAAGGCCCTGTTGTTGAGCAATTCGCTCCTGCATCTTCCGACAAACCTGATTTCTTCCAGGTAAAAGATATCAAAACCGTTATTTCCCTGAAAGCGGAAACCCACAACTTCCCGACTACCGTAGAGCCTTTCAACGGTGCTGCTACCGGAACCGGAGGTGAGATCCGTGACCGTCTCGGCGGAGGTAAAGCGAGTTTGCCAATCGCGGGAACTGCCGTATACATGACTTCATACCCACGTACTGACGGAGTTCGTGAGTGGGAAGGTTCAATGGCGGAACGCAACTGGTTGTACCAGACTCCGGAGCAAATTCTGATTAAAGCATCAAACGGTGCATCTGACTTCGGTAACAAATTCGGTCAGCCGCTGATCTGCGGTTCTGTGCTGACTTTCGAACATGAAGAAAACGATAAGAAATTCGGATTCGATAAAGTAATCATGCTGGCCGGCGGTGTCGGTTACGGTACTTTGAAAGACGCTTTGAAAGGCGAGCCTGAAGTAGGCGACAAAGTAGTCGTAATGGGTGGTGATAACTACCGCATCGGTATGGGTGGTGGAGCCGTATCTTCAGTGGATACCGGTCACTACGAAAATGCCGTTGAGCTGAATGCCGTACAACGTGCCAACCCGGAAATGCAGAAACGTGTCGCTAACGTAATCCGTGCATTGGCTGAAGCGGATGAAAACCCGATCGTATCTATCCACGACCACGGTGCAGGCGGTCACCTTAACTCACTTTCTGAGTTGGTGGAAACAACCGGCGGATTGATTCACGTGGACAAACTTCCTGTAGGCGACCCTACCCTTTCTGCTAAAGAAATCGTAGGTAACGAGAGCCAGGAACGTATGGGATTGCTTATCAAGGAAAAAGACATCGAGAAGGTTCAGAAAATCGCTGAGCGCGAACGTGCTCCGATGTACGTGGTAGGTGAAACTACCGGCGACATGAAGTTTGTGTTCGAGCAAGCTGATGGCGAACGTCCGATTGACCTTCAACTGGAGATGATGTTCGGAAAACCGCCACGTACCGTGATGACCGACAGCACCGTTGTTGAATCTTATAAAGAACCGGAATATCAGGCTGCTGATATCCACAACTATATCGAAACCGTTCTTCAACTGGAAGCGGTAGCTTGTAAAGACTGGTTGACCAACAAAGTGGACCGTTCGGTAACCGGAAAAATCGCCCGTCAGCAATGTCAGGGTGAATTGCAGTTACCGTTGAGCGACTGCGGTGTGGTTGCCCTTGACTACAAAGGCGAAGCCGGTATCGCAACCTCTATCGGTCATGCACCCCAGGCTGCAATGGCTGATCCGGAAGCCGGTTCTGTTTTGGCAGTTGCCGAATCATTGACCAACCTCGTTTGGGCTCCGATGAAGGATGGGATGGAAAGTATTTCGCTTTCTGCCAACTGGATGTGGCCTTGCCGCAACGCCGGTGAAGACGCTCGCTTGTACAAAGCTGTTGAAGCTTGTAGCCAGTTCGCCTGCGACCTGGGCATCAACATCCCGACCGGAAAAGACTCTTTGTCTATGACTCAGAAATACGGTGACGAGAAAGTAATTTCTCCGGGAACTGTGATTATCTCTGCCGGTGGCGAAGTGAGCGATATCAAAAAAGTGGTTTCACCTGTTTTAGTACAGGAAAAAGGAACTTCACTTTACTATATTGACTTCTCTTTTGACACATTCAAATTAGGTGGATCTGCATTTGCCCAGGCTCAGAACAAAATCGGTATGGAAGTGCCGACTGTAAAAGACACCGAGTACTTTGCCGATGCATTCATGGCTATCCAGGGATTGATCGAAAAAGGTCTGATTCTTGCCGGTCACGATATCTCTGGCGGTGGTATGATTACAACTCTGCTGGAAATGTGTTTTGCAAACGTAGAAGGCGGTTTGGAAGTAACTCTGGACAAAATTGCAGAAGAAGACATTATCAAAATCCTCTTCGCTGAAAATCCGGGTGTAATTATTCAGGTAAAAGACAAAACGGCTGTAGAGAAAGCATTGGATGAGGCTGGTGTAGGATTCCTACGCATTGCCAAACCTTGCGAAGAACGTCACATCCTGATCAGCAAAGACGGTATCGACTACCAGTTGGGCATCGATTACCTGCGTGACCTGTGGTACTCTTCTTCATACCTGCTCGACCGCAAACAGAGCGGTGAGGCATGTGCAAAAGCCCGTTTCGAAAACTACAAACAACAGCCTATCGAGTGGAAGTTCAACCAGGCTTTCACCGGTAAAATGTCACAATACAACCTCAACCCACGCCACGAAGCAAACGGCATCAAAGCTGCTATCCTTCGTGACAAAGGTACCAACGGTGAGCGCGAGATGGCTTACGCCTTGTATCTGGCAGGCTTTGACGTGAAAGATGTTCACCTGACTGACCTTGCTTCAGGCCGCGAGACACTGGAAGATGTGAACATGGTGGTATTCTGCGGTGGATTCTCCAACTCTGATGTACTGGGTTCTGCAAAAGGATGGGCCGGAGGTATCCTCTTCAACGAGAAAGCGAAAGCGGCTATCGACAAGTTCATGGCACGCCCAGACACGTTGAGTCTCGGTATCTGTAACGGTTGCCAGCTGATGGCTGAACTGGAAATGATCTACCCTGAGCACGAACTGAAACACAAGATGCTGCATAACGATTCACACAAATTCGAATCAAACTTCGTGACTCTTGAGATCCCTCAAAACAATTCGGTGATGCTGGGCTCATTATCAGGCAGCAAAATGGGTGTTTGGGTGGCTCACGGTGAAGGTAAATTCTCATTCCCTTACGGCGAAGAGCAATACAACATCATTGCGAAATACAACTACGACGCATATCCTGCCAATCCGAACGGTTCTGCCTTCGCAACTGCCGGTGTTTGCTCGAAAGATGGTCGCCACTTAGCGATGATGCCTCACCCCGAACGTGCGATCTTCCCATGGCAGTGTGGTTTCTACCCAACTAACCGCAAAGAGAACGATCAGGTTACTCCATGGATGGAAGCATTCAGCAATGCCTTCAACTGGATCAAAAATCATTCGAAGTAATTCATCAAACGCAAAGGCGCAAAAACGCTACGTGTTTCAGATATTCAAAAGCGCAATGCCCCGATTGGGTGTTGCGTTTTTTTTTAAATAATTAATAAACAACCTATTGGGAAAATTGTGTTTATCTCATTATCTTTGTGTAAATCAAAAAAAAGGAATCATGCAAGCAATACTCTTAGACACAGACTCTAAATCAGATCTCAAACTGCTGATGGAAATCGCCAAAAAGATTGGTATTAAAGCCAGGACTTAATCGGAGGCAGATATGGAAGAATTAGGATTAGTGCATGCAATCAAGTCTGGCAAAACTGATGAGTATATCGATACAGAATCGTTTCTTAAAAAGCTCCGTAAATGATTGTCAGAATCGATAAATCTTTCGACAAGGATGTCAGCAAGATTAAGGACAAATCATTCTTATTGAAGTTACTTTTATCAGATGCCTCCATCGAAAAGATATTTACAACCACTTTCCCTGAAAGCGCAATACCGGATTGGTGTTGCGCTTTTTCATTTTCCCTAATAAATCCAAAAGCCTGGTCCATCCTAATCCCGCGACATAGCAAAACCCATTGATAATTCGTAAAATAGTTGTATTTTCGCAGGCTAATTTTTTATTATCCACCTCCATATCGCATTCACGCAAATGAGAAAATGGCGTATTGAAGATTCGGCTGAGCTCTACAACATCAACGGTTGGGGCCTCAACTACTTCTCTATCAACGAAAAGGGACATGTAACAGTCTCACCCAAAAAAGGTTGTGTATCAGTTGACCTCAAAGAGTTGATTGATGAGCTGCAAGTTCGGGATGTAATCTCTCCCATGCTGCTTCGTTTTCCTGACATCCTCGACAATCGCATCGAAAAAATATCGAACTGTTTCAAAGTGGCTGCCGAAGAATACGGATACACAGCCAATAACCACATCATTTATCCGATTAAGGTAAACCAGATGCGTCCGGTGGTGGAGGAACTGGTGCGCCATGGTAAGAAATTCAACATAGGCCTCGAAGCCGGTTCAAAACCCGAGTTACACGCCGTGTTGGCAATTGATGTGGATGTAAAATCAATGATCATCTGCAACGGATACAAGGATGAAACCTACATTGAGCTTGCCCTGCTGGCTCAAAAGATGGGTAAACGTATTTTCCTTGTCGTTGAAAAGCTGAACGAACTAAAACTCATTGCCAGCATATCGAAAAGATTGAAAGTACGCCCCAATATTGGTATTCGTATCAAGTTGGCCAGTTCTGGAAGCGGTAAATGGGAAGAATCGGGTGGCGATGTAAGTAAATTCGGATTAAACTCCAGCGAACTACTCGAAGCGCTTGATTTTATAGATAAAAACAAGATGCGCGATTGCCTGAAACTGATCCATTTCCATATCGGTAGTCAGGTAACCAAAATCCGCCGCATTAAAAATGCACTGAAAGAGGCATCACAATTCTACGTACAATTACGCAAGATGGATTACGAGATTGATTTCGTAGACATCGGCGGTGGTCTTGGCGTGGATTATGACGGCACACGTTCTTCATCAAGCGGATACAGCATGAACTATTCCATACAGGAGTATGTAAATGACTCTATCTCTACCCTTGTTGATGCCTGTGAAAAGAATAATATCCCTCAACCCAATATTATTACCGAATCGGGACGTTCTCTGACAGCCCATCACTCCGTATTGGTATTCGAAGTACTGGAAACAGCTACTCTACCCACCTGGAATGCGACCGAAGATCTGGATGAAAATGCACATGAACTGGTTCAGGAACTTTATGAATTGTGGGGAAATATCAGTCAGCCCCGATTGATGGAAACCTGGCACGATGCTCTTCAGATCCGTGAAGAAACCCTTGACCGTTTCAGTCTCGGATTGGTTGACCTGAAAACCCGGGCACAGGTAGAACGTCTTTTCTGGTCCATTGCCCGTGAGATCTATGCAGCTGCCGATGAGATGAAGCATGCGCCGGATGAGTTGAAGAAAATCGCAAAAATGTTGCCGGATAAATATTTCTGCAACTTCTCATTGTTCCAGTCTTTGCCTGATTCCTGGGCCATCGATCAGGTGTTCCCGATCATTCCGATCAGCCGTCTGGACGAGAAACCTGAGCTATCGGCAACCCTACAGGATATTACCTGCGACTCGGATGGTAAGATTGACAACTTCGTTACATCTCACAGTTACTCAAACAGCCTGCCGGTGCATGCGTTGAAGAATAAGGAGAAATACTACATCGGCGTATTCCTCGTAGGAGCCTACCAGGAAATTCTGGGCGACCTGCACAACCTGTTTGGAGACACCAATGCTATCCATATCAAGGTATATGAAGATGAATATGAAATCGAGAAAGTAATCGATGGGGAAACTATTGCCGAAGTACTCGACTATGTACAATACAATCCGAAAAAGATGGTTCGCACCGTTGAAACCTGGGTTACTACCTCAGTGAAAAACGGAACCATTACGGCTGAAGAGGGACGTGAGTTCTTATCAAACTATCGCTCCGGCCTTTACGGATACACCTATTTGGAATAAGAGAAGAGATTTTCTGTTTCAATATTTTGCCATGAAAGCGCGGACTTTAAACTCTGCGCTTTTTTATGCCTTATATCCAATGTAAAAACTACCGGTATTCCAATACAGCCGGTTTTAACGGGATCAAACGATTGGCCTTCATACGGGCTTCTTCTGAGATATCCAGCCAATCAACCGGGGCTCCCTGCGGCTTTTTCAATGCAAAACCAATCCGTAGCTGAATGGTCTGGAAGATAAGCCGTTCATTCTTGATACGGATACCGAATCCGGCTGTTGAAAAGTAGTCATTTCTGAAAATGTTATGATTAAAACCCAGCCAGGCCCAATCCAGAAACCCATAAAAAGCTAACCGGAAATTATGAATGTAAAAAGGACTAAAAGCAACAGACTCCAGACTGGTAAGCAGACGGTTATAACCGTTATAGTCATAAATCCGGATAGCACGGGGAGAATTACCGCCTGAAAAATAGAGCTTCTCCCCTTCCCCCACCAACCGGTTAAACCCACGCATATATTTCACATTCAGAAAGTTACGAATACCCCATTGTCCAATCGGAATTAAATGCGTAAAGTAGTTTGTTTCGGAGGAAAAAACCGATTGCTCATAACGGTTATTGCTGTAGTTGAAATAGCTTCCTATTTCTAATTTCTGGTTCAAAAAACCGAAGCGAACAATTCGCCCGAACTGAAATTTACCTGCCAGATAAGAGCGCTCAGCATATTCTTCCCATGAATATCCACCAATGAATTCAACCCTGAAACCGTACGGGATATCCTCGTTGCGCCCGAAACCATAGATTAAATTCCCCCGGTAGAAACTCTCTTTATATATCCCGGTCGATAAGATTAATGACTTACGATTGTGAAAAGCGGGATTATATGCCTGATTGACATCGTATCGGATAGGGAAATCTGTATCGGTCCATCTGGCACTCAGGTAATAACTACCCCAAAACGGAGATATCCGGAGGGACTTACCGGCCCACACATCCTTTATATTCTCACCGATTACCACCGTCGAATCAGGTATCTTCTGAAAATCATTATAACGCTTCAGTTCATATGACAATCCGCCGGCATAGTCAACAGGCAGTATAAAGCTCTTTTCGACCGAAGCCCGGCTGACTGAACTCGTATAATCTTTATAGGTCTGTATATCGAAATCAAAAAAAGTACCAAAGAGATTATATACCCGGAAATCACCTTTATACCCCCGGTAAAACGGAACCTTAGAACTGAGAAAAGTACCAAATTCCAGCTTGTTTCCCGTACCCAGGATATTACTTTCCGCAAGCGAAATATAAAAACGCTGAATTCCTTCCGATGAAAATGCAGGACTTAAAGAAAGATTATCGCGGGTGTAAACAAAAACATCCACATCCTGATCCCCTACATTCTGTAGCAGAATATAGGCATCCGAGATATAAGAGAGCGACCGAAGCAACTGTTCGTTACGCATCATCAGCTCAGCATCCAATTTCGAGCCCTTTTTAAAAAGCAGGTATCGCCGGAGCATTTGTTCCCGCGACAGCCTGTGCCATTGCCTGACAAAGCGCCTTACCCCCGTTAAAGAGTCTTCATCATTATAGACATCAGACCGGATAATCGAAATCTCACGAATAGTCCGTCCCTTAAAAGCTTCATAATATCTTCGTTCCTTTACAAGCCGGAATTCCGTTATATCTGCCTGCCGGGAATTTCCACCGGTACTGATAATTGATTTTACGACCAATCCTGAAATTCGTGATTTATTGAAACGCTTTAGCAAAGCATCGTAGAAGCGATTCGATTTTGGCACGTTTGAGCGTATCCACTCTATTCAGAATGGAATCGCCCTGTGGTGGGATCGTTTTAAGATCTTCACCCAACACAGACAATGCACAAAAACACACCGATAACAGTAAGACTATTATTCTCATTATCCCATATCTGATTTCAGAAGATCTGACTAAAGATATAACAAATCAGGAGTACAATATAGATTAAACATATAACAAAAAACGCAACCGGAATACCACGAAGATGCCGGTTGCGTTTTATTGACAGAAAAGGAGTGGAATTATTCCTTTTTCTTGCCGTTCATGATTACTTCTATATCGTTACGCTGTGAAAGTAAAGTCGCTGCGAAAGCTTTGATTTTATCGACAGACATATTGTTGATCGTAGATTCGTACTGCGAATTCAGGTCGAATCCTTCCATATAGAAGTTAGAGAGTATACCGGACCAATAACCGTTTTCACGGAGATTCTCCTTGTGCTTTTTGAGCATGAATTCTTTTACTTTATTGAAGTTCACTTCCGAAGGACCATTTTGAGCAATAAGCTTCAACTCTTTATAGACGATATCCAGGAGAGTATCACGCTTCTGTTCGTTGGTATCAAAACCAATCAACAAACGGTAAGTGTTCTTCGGATAATTGTTTACAGATCCGCTAACACCTACACCATACGTTCCGCCCTGGTCCTCACGCACTTTTTCGGTGTAAACAATATCCAGGATCTGATCGAGCATACTCATCCTGATTTGATTATCCAGCGTATAAGGGCATTTACCGGAATAGACTGTATAGATCGTTGTTTTCGGTGTCTCCATCGGACGATCAAAATGGTGCTTGATAATACCCGGACGGATATTCATCTTTACATCGGCATATTTCTCTTTTTTGCCTTTAGCAGGCAGGGAAGCGATGTATTTCTCCACTAAAGGTTTCAGTGAATCAATGTTTACATTCCCGACAAAGAAGAAGGTAAAGTCACCGGCATTAGCAAAACGTTGTGCATACAATTGCATGATGCGGTTGTAATCCACTTTGTCGATCATGTCGGCTTTCATACGCTTAGAACGCGGATGATCGCCATACATGGCCCGGTAGAGAGAATCCCGATAGATCACCATCGGATTAGCTTCGTTATTTTCAAGCATCGCTTTCGTACGTTTCTGATAGCTGATGAAAGCTGCAGAGTCCCGACGGGGAGCTGTAAAAGTCAGATAAGTCAGTTGCATCAACGTGGAGAGATCTTTGGGAGAACATGATCCGCTTACGTTTTCGGTAGTGGTACCCACACTGGCTGATATGCCCACCTTTTTGCCTGCCAGCACTTTCGGAAGATCTGTTTTGCTGAAGTTGCCGAGGCCATTCACCCCCAACACATCATTCATTGCCATGATGTTGATAATTTCCTTGTTGTCGATCAGTGAATTACCGCCCAGGCTCACACCTCTCATCAGGATCTGATCTTCCTTGAAATCAGTCTTCTTCACAACCACACGAGCCCCGTTAGACAGTGTCCATACCGTAGCATCGAAGGTTTTATCCTGCACCACTTTTTTCACACTACCGGCTTTCGGTTCGTTGGTTATCAGGGGTTCATCGGACACCTTATCCTGATAGGCCGTCAGTTCAGCTGATTTTGCTTTGTCAAATGTTGCAAGCAATTCCTCTTTTGTCGGATAAGTCACCCCTGCTTTTTGGGGGCCGAATACCGTGATTACCACATTTGAATCATTCAACAGCTCCTGCATGGATTGGTTGACCTGCTCCAGAGTCAGCTTTGGCAACACATTATTCATGAAGTTGTATTCAAATTCAATGCCCGGAATGACCTCGCCACTGGTAAAATGGCTGACATATTCACGGACAAAAGATTGGTTGTACTGCTTTTCCCGGTCCTGATAAATACTTTCTATACTCCGCATAAGATTGGCTTTTGCCCGATCCAGTTCACTTTGGGTAAATCCGAATTTATCCACACGATAAAGCTCCTGCACGAGGGCCGTCATCGCTTTATCGATTTCCCCCTCTTTGCAAACGGCAGAAGCCGTCAAAGCATCTTTGGTTCTCGACACCAGGTATTCGCCATCCTCAACATCAGCACCTACAAAAGGAGGATTGGCTTTCTGAGTCAGTTCTGCCAGACGGGTATTGATCATCATCTGCCCCAAAGTTTTAAAATAGCCATTTACCAATGCGTAAGCAGTTGGTTTAACTTCGTCCGGCAGAGGATCGTGTTTGAAGAAAACAGCCAGAGTAGTACGGGTTGCTTCCGGATCTGAAGCAACCGATACAATCGGTTTCACATTATCCGGTACCGGGTACATAACACGTTGGGCGGCATTCACCGGTTTGGGGATATCAGCATACATCTTTTTGATCTTTGCCTCAACCTGATCAACATTCACATCACCCACCACAATGATAGCCTGCAAATCGGGACGGTACCATTTTTTATAGTAGTCCCGGAGAGTCTGATATTTAAAGTTGTCCACCACACTCATTAATCCGATAGGCATACGGTTTGCATATTGAGAATTGGGATAAATCTCAGGAAACATCTTTTCCCAGATCCTATCCTGGGCATCCCTACCTGTGCGCCATTCTTCATGGATTACACCCCGTTCTTTATCGATCTCTTTATTATCCAGGGAAATAAACCCAGACCAGTCGTGCAGCACCAACAGACAAGAGTCTATAATTGACTCTCGTGTCATCGGGACATTCGAGATGTTATAAACCGTCTCATCAAAAGAAGTATAAGCGTTTAAGTTCTCTCCAAACTTCACTCCGATGGTTTCCAGGTAATTCGTCATCGCCTTACCCGGATAGTTTTTAGTGCCGTTGAAAGCCATATGCTCCAGAAAATGCGCTAATCCGCGCTGCGATTCCTCCTCGAGAACAGACCCTACCCGCTGGGCAATGTAAAACTCGGCTCGTTGCTTCGGCTGTTCATTATGCCGGATGTAGTAGGTCAATCCATTGTCCAGCTTCCCGTAACGGACTTTCGGGTCGATAGGCAGCGGCTGCATTTGCTGTGCGATTGCCGGGAAGGCAAACAGCAACAACATACTGCTTAAGATGTTTTTACCTGATAATTTTCTCATTCTTACTTCGATTTTAATTAATAGATGCAAATGTAATATTTATCGGGAAAAGAAGACAGATTATCCCGGAATGTTCATTCAATAACGAATTGAATGGAGAATAATTATACTCTTATGCTCAAGATCTTTTTCAACAAAAAAAGGTCGTTTAAACAATCATCAGATACTGTTTAAACGACCTTTGCCCCTACCCAATGACCTTCACGGGCTATAAAAGTAGTTCCGACCGGCTTGAAATTCCAGCCGTCGGTACTATAACTGAAGTTATAAACCCGCCACAATCAACATTCCGGAAATAAATTTTCTCATGTTCTTATTGGATGTTGTTATTTTAATTAACTAATCTTATTCACCGGCATACCTAATCATATTCATCAACAGGCGTTGGCCTACCACATTGGCCTGATTCGCACCAGACGTATTGAACGTGTTCATCGATGCATTTTCACCATCGATATCGGTGATCTTTTTCAGAGGTTTCAGATCCTGAATACAGGCAAATATGTCGAGTGCACAAAGAACGATCTTACCCCTGCCGGCAGGAATAACACTAAGTGCTGAATAGACCTCTTTCTTGTGATCGGAAACACAACCCACTATAGTCTCCCCGTTGAAAAGACGCAATCCGGTACGTTTGCGGTTATAGGTGGCAAAGCACTGATACTCCCAGTTGAACACACAATTCTGAGGCAGGCCTTCAAATAATGGATGTTCCTTTACAAAGAAGTTTCCACCGTACCAGGATGTACCCAGTTTCTTACTGCCCCGGTAATCGGCAACCTCTTTGTCTGAAAGGAATTCCGCCCATCGTTCTGCGTTATTTACAACAATCAAAGTATGACCGGAGTACACCCATTCCATAATATCGGAAATACCGGAACCCCATTGTTGCGGCTCAAAACCACCGACAAGCAGGTAATCGCCTTTTGGGGTACCGGATTTATACTCTTCTGTCCGGATCCCTTTCGCTGAAAGGAAACGAGACAATACACCCGTTGTATCGGCTACCATCCCGGAGAGTTGTATTGCCGGTTTTTCAGCACTTACGGCAAATATTTTGTCATCGCCCTTGGCTACGGCCTTACCGTTTTTAATCAATTCAGCTATCACCGTGCAGTAGCCAGAGGCATTGACCGGAATTACCCAGCCCGCTTTCAGCAATTCACCGTACGTATTGCCACCGGTCACTTTTACAGGAAATGTTTTTTGACAGAATCACCTGACCGTTCTCCCCGGTAACGGTTGCTTTCAGCTGATAACTGCCGCGAAGGTTCAGTTCATTCACGATGTGGAAGTCAACGGTGGTGTTGCTGCCTGCCTCAACCACCTTGCGGTTCATTTTTACAGCCACGTAGAGCGGTTTATTGTAACGGGCTATCAAATCCACATCACCTTTGGGGTTGCGGTAATTATCCACAATTCCGGAGTGATTTTCAAGTTTCATACTCTCCCATCCGTTCACGGCATAACCGTCCACCACATTATTGATGCGGACATTCTCCATCATGCGTCCCTGATAATAATAGGCAACGTTACCCATGGCACGGGTTAACGAATCGACGGATGGAAAGGCTTTAGCAAAACCGTTATTGTTTTTCAGGAATGAGTCGTAAGCATCGTACCATTTCAGGTAATCGTCGGCTTCCCACCCTGTGGTTTTGCCACTCTTCAATATTTCGTTGCGGATCAGCTCCAGACGGGGAGGTGTGCCGATGGCTCCCTCCTCACCCCAATAGACAATCTCTTTCTTATTGTTGCTGCCCCGGTGATACCCGGCTGCATTCTTATACAGGAAATCGTGGTAAACTCCCGGACCGCCGGCGTGATGTTCATCCCACCAACCGGAATCATGGAATGTACTGTCATAGGGCAAGAGATGTGTTTTGAAATGAGCATCGGGTTTTTCTACCGGATTGCTGCCATTACAGGAGTTATAGGTCAGTATCCGCGTTTCATCCAGACGATGGGCTGCCGCCATTTCGTCGTAATCCGGTTGTTGGGGTGCTGCTCCCCGTTCGTTGTGCATATTGTATATAACAAGCGATGGGTGACTCCTGTCCCGGCGTACCATGCGGCAAAGCTTTTCGGTACGGGCTTTCAGATAGAATTCCGATTGCATTTTCCCCAGACTATCTTTAGCGGAAAAGAGATTGACGGGAAATGAGTTCCCTCCAGGTTCCTCAAAATAGAGCAGCCCCAGTTCGTCGGCATAATCCAACACATTGGTATATCCGATGGTACGATGAAAGTTGAGCATATTCAGTCCCAGTCGTTTGGCAATCATCACCTGCTTTTTAGCCAGGGAATCGTCAGGCACAATACCATTATCCGGCCAGAAACTCCATGAAATAGATGTGCGCAAAACAATACGTTTTCCGTTCAAACGAAACTCCCGGTTGCCGTTTTCATCATGTACTTCAAACCAACGGAATCCAAACCGGCGTTTAAATACATCTTCCTCCTGGTTCCCTTTCAGACGTACGGTCAAATCATACAGGTCGGGAGAATCCACACTCCACAATTTAGCGTCGGGCAGGGAAATGGTAAATTTATGTACCGACTCACCTTTTGGCAACTCACTGGCCGGATAGGTTTTGGAATAAACGACCTTTTGTCCTCTATGTTCCCGGACCTCCAGAACATAACTACCCTTGCAGTTTTGCGGCAAACCATTCTTTGCAGTCACTTCCACATCCACTTCATTAGCTTTGGGTTTGTTTTTGACAAAGACATCATCGATATAGAGGTTACTCCGGGCAGAAAGGATTACCTTACCCGTAATACCGCCAAAGCCATGCGAAGGGATCGTGCGGTAATCGCCCCACATGTAGTTTTGTGAGTCTTTCCAGTTGAAGTTGCCGTTTGGATCGGTGATTCGGAAAGCAATATCATTTACCTTGCCAAACACAACCGCATCGGTGATCTCCACCTGAAACGGTGTGCTGTTGATTACATCGTAGCCCACCGGTTTCTGATTGACAAATATCTCAGCCCGGAACCGTACACTCTGCATATTCAGGAAAACCCGTTTTCCTTTCATTTCAGCAGGGATATTTACCTGTGTCGTAAACCAGGAAACACCGACGTAATTTCCGGTCACACCAAAGGTGCTGCCATTGTATCCCCAGAAGTGTTGCTCGACAGTAGCGGGGAGATGCACAGTCTTTTGCGGCATATTCGCTAAGGCACCCCAACCGCCTGTTGGCTGATGAACAGGTAATGTTTTTATATTTACCGGAGGAAGAAAGAGAGGATCAGCTTGCCATTGAGCCTGTTTGTCGAGCGATATTTTCCAGTCAAGATTACTAAGATCTGTGTCTTCGCTACTGTTTGCATACAGGGAAAGCCAACCTAAGCTGAGCAGCAAAGGCAAAAGTCGTTTTTTCATATGTCATTGATTATTAAGAATGCATTGGATCTGCCTAATGATATACAGACAATAAATCCAATCTTCCGCAAAGAAAGAAAAGCTCTGCTATTTCAGGTTAGATATATTGGTAAAGATTGTGCATTATCTGATACAATGATAATTTTCAGAATCAATGGATATGCCCCCCGGCTGCATTTTTACCCGGAACAAAAACCCACCCATTCTATTCTGCATAAGATTCCTATTTATACCAATAATTCCTTATATCATACCGAATATTACTCTACGAAATAGAATTGAGGGCATACTTTTGCAAAGCCAAATATATTAAAATGTATGTTTTTTAATAAAAAGGAATGGGTAACACTCGCTGTGCTACTTTTATTAGTATTGTACCTGATGATTGATACGGGTTTGTTAAGCCGTAGGCGGGTTTGTGATCCCACCTCCTTCTATTACAAACATTTCTCAGTTTATTAACTCAATATACGAATCAATATGAAACAACCTCTATTTATTTTTTTGATGTTATCTGTAATAACAACATCAAAAGGGCAAGCAACTTTAAAATGTATCAATGAGAATGCAGAAACAAGAGAGCAAGCCTATTACAGTAAGAAGATTATAGCAGATCCTCAGGATCAATATAAGGCGACAGAAATAACCTATTGGGAAACGGGTAAAATCAAGTCAGAAGAGCCATTCCGATTCCACTTCAAATACGATGCGCCCAAATCTGTCATTAAGGCATTCCTATCAGGAAAGCGTACCATAAACGATCCAATCATTGACAATGCTGTACTAAAAAGTAGTGATGGTCGATATAAAGAGTGGAAGGAAAATGGCCAGTTGTACAAAGAGATAGATTTCCAGAATGGGGCAAAGAATGGGCAATCAATTATTTATTGGGATAATGAACACCCCAAACGGGTGGAGACTTTCGAAAAAGATAGATTGATTTCCGGCAAATGCTTTAATCAGGAAGGAAAAGAAATCAGTTATACTCCTTTTCGTCCCCGTCCTGAATTCCCGGGAGGAAACTATGCCCGGGATAAATTTATAAAAGCTAATATGCGTTACCCGGTAACGATGATGGAAAATAATATAAAGGGTGTATTTAAGGTGAAATTTACGGTAAAGAAAGATGGGCAACTTACTGACATAGAAGTAGCTCAGAAAGATATACCGGGGCTTTACCAAGAAGTGGCAAGGCTAATATCCTTAATGCCAAACTGGTTACCGGCTCTGAGGGAGGGCGAGTTTGAACCGATTGATAGTAAATACTCTCTTCCTCTTACTTTCATGATGAAGTAAATCAGGTTTTGTATCTGTCGTTCGGGATATATAGAATCTAAGAAAAAGAATGGAAGTTAAGGCGGAATCCAATATAAAAACAAATACTTTGCGTCCTTGTCGCCACAGACTTACATGCTTGTGATAATAATGGTAATCCAGAATATGTTCAGCCCTGTTGGAGTAGGGAGTATACGACTTTATATGTAACTGATTGCCTGTTGGTAGAACAAGATTGTGGCATACAAGTTGACTGTGATACCCAGGAAAAGGTTGACGGGTCAGAATATGAATGTACTGAATGGACAACTGCATTTGAAACTTGCGAAGTTACCAACGATTGTAATGGCGATCCTAATGGGAGCGCTTATTACGATAATTGTGGCAAATGTGTAGGTGGAAATACCTATAGCCAACCGTGCAAGGATTGTAATGGTGATGAGAACGGATCCGCCTATTTGGATAATTGCGGTAAATGTGTGGATGGAAATACCGGGCGACAGCCATGTGACTGTGCCGGGGTAGAAGGAGGATCGGCATATACTGACCAATGCGGGAATTGTGTGGGTGGAACGACGGGACAAAAGGCGTGTAGTACTGATTGCCAAGGGGACGTTTGTCCAATATGTGGAGGGATCGTTATTATTGAGGATGAAAGTGATGTGGGGCTTCGAAGTGCTACAGCTTCCGAAGAGACTTCAAGTTGTATTAAATGTACATGTCTAAAAAAATATAAGAGAACGGATGAATGTAAGGCATATGCGCAAATGTACAATGATGCTATTCTCAGAGGTGGGAATATCTTGCTTTGATTACGCAAAATAGTGTGTATACATGGAAAGCAGAAGATGATGATGGCGAAAACGGCTTTGGCCCTTTTAGCCCCAAATGGGATAGTCAATATAAACGATGGTATATAACACGTGCGGATGGAGGTAAAGATTTTATTCTGGCGGGAGCACATGTCCATTGGCAAACGGATCCAGATTATCGAACCTTTTCATTCGAAGATTTGAATTTTGCTAAGAAACTGAATGGAGCACCATATCTTCTGTTTAGAGCAGATGGGTCTATTGATGGTCAATGGAGTGCTGATGGTTTTTCAACACTATATTTTAATGCAATCCAGGGATATTCTGTAAATCGAATTATGAATTGCTCCTCATATAATTCATTAATTAACATATTAAATGGATATTAAGCATATAAATGTAGTTAGGATGGTTATTTGTTTTTTCTTTCTGATGATATTTTGTAGTTGCGTAAAGGACACTAAAATGTCAATGGTAGATTGTCGGTTAATCTCAGATGAGTTTGCTGATTCTGTTTTAATAAAATATCTCAATAATGAAACTCTGCAAAACCGTGAGTATTTCATTTTAAATGTTTACCGGGTAAGGGATTCTCTAACTTTTGTAATACGTCCAATTACGCAAAAGAGTGATTCAATGAGTTGCTTGCCTATTGGCTATTGCGAGTATAAAGAAAAGACAGTATTCATTGTTTTGGAAGATGTTTGTGGTTTTATTCGAGATCTTCATTCTGGGACATTGCTCCTGTTTAAGAAGGTGATTGGGAAGATGCCTGATTATGAGACTAAATATAAAATGTATCCGCATTGGATGGTAAAGGTATCAAACCAGCAATTCCGTATTGATAGTGCTTATCGTTTTCCTCAATTTCTTGTACATGGTCCCAGATATATTCCACCGCGTATTCCTGTGGATCAAGAATAATTTACATAAACACCTTGTCATATACCCTCCTGCAGTGGATTTAACGCAGAAAAAATAACGAACAGAAGGCGGAATTTTACAATCCCACCCTCTGTTCGCAGTAGCATGCGATAACCGTAGTTCGGTAGTTTGGCAAAGGTTTTTACCTTCGTCATTGCTAAAAGCAAAGTTCCTGCTTTGCCTTTCCAAGGTGATCAGGAGCTTTTTTTACGTGACAAGATCGGTGTTTTTTATATAAGGTAAAGCCAGAGGCTTTGATTTTCTTACGGCGAAGCCAGAGGCTGTCGCCGAACGGCTGAGTGCGCTCCCTGCCGTACCACCTGCGTATTAAATACAAAATGATAATTAAAACTACAGAGGTGTTTCGGGGTAAAAATCAAAAACACAGGTTTTAATCTGTAAGAATATCGATCGCTTTATAACTAATCTGCAAGAATAATAGCGCACAAAGTCACAATCCGTAGTTTGATTTTGCTTTACATCAGTATGAGTTTCTCGGAGCATCTACGGAGCATCTACGGAGGATCAACGGAGCAATAGCGGAAGATCCCCGGAGTCCAGGCTGTTTTATGGCGCAGATATTTATCACACGATACAATATAGTATATAGCATCAATACACCCATTTCTTCTGCCACTGTGAATATTTATCCAACACCTCCTGCGGAGCATTGGTGTACCAGGCATATCCGCTACGTCTCTCCAGACTGACTTCTGAAAGTGAATAAAGAATCTTACTATTCCGGTCGCTAAACATGGGTCTTTCCGTACTCAGTTCGTAATAGCGGGTCCAGATGGGAGGCGCCAGTGTATCATTAACCACGATGCGGTCGGTCGTAATCTTTTTATATTTTGACTGTTCGGGTGCTATCCTGACGGTCTCTATCCGGGTATTTCGTATTTCAGACTCCTGAAACCACTTCACTGCAGCCTGTACAGACCGGACTATTTCCGGAGCAGGATTTTTTATCTTCATCAGAAACTGTACAATTCCCGCACTTTCGCCATTGCATATACAGGGAGGCTCGAAAGCTCTTGCCCAGGCAGGCTGCAGGGTCACTTCATCGTGTTGCTGACACCAGGCGGTAAGCCGGCCTTTATCCACTATCTGGGTTTTGAGGATACAACGAATTCCATTCTGGTAAGCTAATGTGATCTTTTTACGAAGATTATCATCAACGAATGTATAATCCGCATCATTATCCACAATCTTTTTTAATGTTTCCATCACCCCGATATAAGCTCCGTCATTGAAGGTGATATGACGGCTATAACCTTTTTCCAACGGATAATACTGCGGCCATCCGCCATTGGGATACTGTGCTGCAAGAATGAACTTAATCCCTTTTTCGCAGGCCGCTTTGTATTTCTCTATATGTGTAACGGTAAATACTTTAGCCAGATAATCGACATGTGTATAAGTGGTGGAATTATCAAAGGTGGTATGAACCTGATATTTGGTCTTCACCAGACTATCGGCTTGTTTTGGGGTAAGAATGGCCTGCACGTCGTAGTTCTTCGGCCAACCGCCATTATCCCGCTGATAAAGGAGAATATTATCGGCAATCTTTGTGATCTCGGTTTCTTTATACTTAGGCTGATTGAGCGACGGATTGATGACGTTACTATCATCGTGTATTCCATACCAGTGGCGGGAACTGTCGGAGAAGGGCTTAAGACTAATCGGAGAAAACTCCTGACTTTGTTCATTTACCTGAGCAAAAGGGCTGTGGACACATAGCGCCATGACACTGATGATCAATACTCTTTTCAACGGAATCCGGGTGTACGACATATCACTTTACAATTACTTAGTTCTGAAAAACATGATCTTCTCTCTGCATGCAAAAAACCGGATCGGAATATTTGAGTGAATCAATACTCCGACCGGTTCTTAACTGAATACCCATAATCTTTTTCCTACCTTAAGACCTACTAATACCGCATGAATATGTTCGTTGCCACTAAGCAATCAGACCTCATGCAAACCTATGCAAAGAAACAAATATCATAGTGGGTTTAAATTGAAATTTTGGTAAAGAATGTGCATTTTCTGACATTGTGATAAATAACGACCTAATATTGATATTTATCTGACTGTATAGCATTTCCTGAAGACTTTATTAAGGGTTACTTGCTCAACGTTATTTTGCTCATTGGATTCCATCCATCATAACCGCTTAAAACATGCTCAATAGTATATTCCGCCGCTTCCTTTTTGGTCAGTATCCGTACCCAGGCAGGACGGTTAGAGGTATCAGCACCCGAACCGCTATTATTATACTCCATGTATCGTGCCGTTTTTTCATTTTCCGGATTTCCCCAGTTGTGCCAGCCCACTATCTCCTTAGGTAAATGACAATTCATAAACAGTGTCATAGCATACGCACGCCACGGACGCCCCAGATACTCTTTTGTCACCGAACTGTCACGCACTTCTATAGTGCAATGATTGAAAATATAGCCGTACCGGATATTTTGGGGTGTATTGGCTGCTGTGATATAGGAATTACTTTTGCAGACAATCCGGCATCCTTCAAACCAGGCAGTTGATGGGCCAAATATAAAATCAGTGGTCCCTTCGATGTAACAGTTGAGAAAAAACTGACGCATATTCTCCTTTCCCGTAAATATGGTGTCCTGATGGCCTAAAAACCGGCAATTGACAAACACCGCCCGATCTCCTTCCACATGTAAGGCAACTGCCTGTCCATGTGGTGCAGAGGAGTTTTCTACAGTCAGGGTTTCCATGTAAATATCATTTCCGCATATTTTCAACGTATATGACCGGAAAGTGCCCATCTTGTTGATATTGGCATGATCGTCGTAATTAATTATAGTCTTATCCCGGTCTTCACCAATCAATCTGACGTTACAACAGTGTGTAGGTATAAGCAATTTCTCTTTATACACCCCTTTCTTTATAAAAATAGTAACTGTCCCGGCCGGATTAAAAGTCCGGACCGAATCAATGGCTTGCTGAATGTTCCGGAAATGGCCGGTGCCGTTACGATCTACTACAATGTCGTATTTTTGTTGTTGCGAGTATACGACAGATGTTACAAATACAAATAATAACAATAAAATCTTTCTCATGAAACGCTAAATATATAAAGGACTTTATTTATTTTTCAATACTTTATCAAGGAATTGCACCATATGCATTACGGTTGGCTCAAACCAGGGATGAAACAGCCAGAAAGTATGCGGTGAATCTGGTATTTCACAAACATCCGAATAGACATTGTATTGCCTCAACAAGCCTAACATTTCGTCCTCCCCGGCATGAAAGCGATGTTGGGCACTATTGACAAACAGCGTAGGCACTGATTTCTCATTTACCCAAAATATAGGTGATGCCTCTTTCCAGAGATCAGGGCGTTCGAGGAAAGAACCGCCCAGCCAGGCGATGTCAGGAGAATCGGGTTTTCGGTTAAGATTTAAAGACAACGGTGCCATAAAATCCACCACTCCATCAATATCAATAACAGCATGAACTGTACTTGTGGCAGACATAGAACCTTCTGAGCCTTCAAACTTATTTACAGAATTAGTCATTCCAACCAGCGTCGCTAAATGTCCACCTGCCGAATTCCCTGTAATTGCAATTTGGGTAGTATCGATTCCATACTTATCGGCATTTGCCTTTACCCATCTGATAGCCGCTTTGATATCATACACTGCCGCAGGATACTGAGCTTCCATTGACAATCGGTATTCAATAGGAATAGTCACATATCCTGACTTTGCAATCTCTATAGCCATTGCCGCTTCCATCGATTTATTCCCCGAGCGCCATCCGCCACCATGTATCTGTATAAGGGCTGGATACTTACCCTTTTTATCAGGTCGAAAGATGTCTAGATGCAACTCTCGCTTTCCATACCGGGTATGCTCAAGCACTGCGTAGATTAAATCTTTCTCAGCTTTTACTCCAATTGGAAGTTTACTTGAAGCCAATTGCAATTTTGAATTATACCGCTGCAAATTCTTTAATGCATTTGTGAGATTATAACTGGTATCACGTGGGATAACTGCATCCTGTGCAAATGAACTAAATGCGCAAAAAGAAAAAAGGAAGAGTGCTAAAAAATAATTTACAAAGTATCTCATCTTACATTAATTTTTTATTCTCTACTAGCCATTCTTACATTAAAAGAATTGAGGAGAATATTAAAAAAGAACTCTCTCATCTCATCTTACATGAATGAGAGAGTTCTTAATTTAAAACAAACTAACACCTAAAAATAATACATGTCAAAACCCGATAGTCAACCGGTATGTTCTAACAATACCAGAAATATTATTTTTGTTTGAATCCATAGCCGTTAGTGATTCCTGAATTCAAAAGCACCTGATATATGTTTGGCAATAAATATATAGGTGGATTCTTTGCGGCATAATCAGCATCAGTATAGCCTGCAAACAGCTTGTTTGCATATGAATCTTCGTAGTTCAACATATCGATTGCCCATGGTGTCTTCACATAACCGGCTGATTCAAGTGCTGTAGCTTCCGGACTACCTGGTTGAATGTATTTGAAAAGGCCTTTAATTGCCACATTAGTCTGAGTTACACCTGCATAAGCCGGCACTATACTTCCCCAATCGTTGTGTTGTCCCCGCCACCCCGGAAAAAGGACAGGATCATCCTGTTTATCAGTAGGTGTCTGAGCTGTAAGGCGATAACCATACAGGCCTTTGGCATCAGCCATCTTAGTCCAGATATATGCCGGAATCTGGTTACCATTAGAGAAAGTATAATAACCATTTGTACGAATTCCATTGATCAGGGCTTTCATAGCTTGACGATTTTGAACTGCCGCATCGGGAAGCAATCCTGTTCTGACCAAATCGAATCTGCGAACCCCTTCTCCTGCAAACTCCAATGCACGTTCTTTAATAACTGCTTTGTAGAGAGAGCCACAATCCGAAATATACTTGTCAAAATTTGGATCAGTACCATTAGGGAACGCACGGTTATGTACCTTACCCAGGTAAGTTTTAGCATTGGCATCGTCACCCAGAGCTGCATATACTTCGGCTAACATTAGATAGACATCAGATATACGCATAATTGAAATATTTATACCTGACGAACCATACGATTTGGTATTTGGAGAAGGAAGGCGATTCCAGTCCCATTTGTTTGTAGCAATACCCGCTCCTTTACCCCATGCACTCCGGTTAAATGATTGGATAAGCTCTTGTCCACCACCTGTACTTCCGGTTACACAACAAGATGCATCACGACGCATATCGGCATTATCATACCATCCGTAGTAGAAATGAGCCTGGATACGATCCTGACCACAAGCAACACAAGGAGCCTGACCATTGCCCCCTGTTGAGGGACGACCAATATAGGCAGGACGAGCCGAAGAATAATTATATTCTGATGGGATTTCATAAATAGATTCATCAGCCAGTGTCACATTATCACCCGAATGCATTTGTTGGAATGTGTATTGATATGGGTTTCCATATTTTTGTCCATTTACCCCTGTGGCTCTCGGATCAGTGGTTCGAAGCAATACCGTGCCTGGGTTATCAACACAATCTCTGAGATACTTTTTGGCGATAGCAAAAATATCTTTCCAGTCGCTACGACGGCCATAAATTGCACCACTTTTCTCTATACTCCAGTCTTCAAATGTGAGGGTTTTGCCATTTCCATCCACATGAAAATTAGCGCCAAGGTCGGTTCGTCGGGTAGCATATCCTCCATCATAGAGACACATTCGACCAATTAAACCTTGTACATAAGTACGGTTCATTACATCGGCGCGGTTACCATTTTCTCCGGCACGATACATATGAGGTTCTACTTCGATCAACTTCTTAATGTGATAGTCGTAAATGGCAAACCGTGATGTCAGCCCTTTTGCTGATTCAGCTGCTTTCAAAGCATGAGGTACATCTCCGTACCAACGACACAATTCCCAGTAACATGTAGCGCGAAGAGCGACCGCCTGTCCGTAAATATCAGAAAGATTATTGGGCGCCCCCGTCATAAGCTGTTTAAAGTTACCAAGACTCTCAAAACTGGTAATAAGCGAGTTAGCAACTGCAATAGTTGCGTAAACCTGAGTAAACACTTCTGTCCCTTCCCCGGCATTGATGTTATAATTTGAGGTCCCGGACGGATAAAGCCATTTCTCCTGAATGCCCGCGCTACCTTCGTTATATACATCCTGTGAATCTTCTATATCAGACCCCCATATCGGATGCCAAAAGAAACCGTAAGAATGAAGACTTCCAATATTATGTAACGATTCATATCCATAATATAATGCTGATCTAGCTGAAGCTTCGTTTGAGAATACAAAATCCGGTCAACTACACTAGGCGATGATGTTTCAAGAAAATCCTTGCAGCTGGTGCTACTTAATAAAAAGGTGGCTGCAAACGCTATACTTAATATTTTTTTCATACTAATAGAATTGTTTTTATGGTAAAATAAATCCCTCTTAATCCGTACCACTACCCCTATCGGAACGAAATGTATAAATGAGGGTACCGATCAATTAGCAATCGTATTTATGATTGCCCGGTATACAATTAGAATGTTATATTTGCACCGAGAGTAAATGTCCGGGCACGCGGATAACTTCCAAAATCCATATTAAGCGTTGGAAATACTCTTAAATTACCAGCAAATCCAGCCCCTCCGGTTGATGTAATATTTGCTTCCGGATCAATACCTGAATAACCTGTCAGAGTAAATAAATTTGACGCTGTTCCGTAAATTCTAAACTTTGACACTCCAATTTTTTTGAGTATGGAGTTTGGAAGTGTATATCCAAGCGTTAGATTCTGTAAGCGTAGATAAGATCCATCTTCAATCCATTCAGAAGTAGTAATGCCGCTTTGTTGATAAGGTAGTGCGTATTTCGCTCCTGAATTTAAAACATTTAGCTCGTTAGGGTCTGTTACCGCATAAAGATTCCCTGTTTTATCCACATTATAAACCTTATAGGCACCCGACACCCAAGCCGATTTTTGAATACCTATCCCGTTAAATTCTTGCCCTGAAGCATTAATCATTGCGCCAACATTATAAATCTTTCCACCCAATACCCAGTTGAAGTTTGATGACAAATCTAGATTTTTATAGGTAAAATTCAAATTAAAAGAGCCAGTATGATGAGCAATTGCATCGCCCAAATCTGTTGCATCATTCACATCAACGATATTATTTCCATCAGTATTTTTAAACTTCACGCATCCGGGAAAAGCCGTCTGTCCGTTTGGTATATTAAAGGGATGTTTATAAGTTGCTACAACAGCTCCGGAAATATCAGTAACACCATTCTTCAAGACATACTTACCATTGACGTAATTAAAATCATTTACTGAATAAAATCCTTCACTTACAAAACCACGAATAACACCAATAGGCCGTCCCTCTATAAACATATAATCATTTTTAGGCATCGACGCTGAAGATGCCCAATTTGAACTGTATAAGTATTGATCTGCATTCGGCAACTCATCCAGATTATTCATGTTATAGTTATAAATCAAACCGACATTTAAATGGAAGTCTTTGGTATTGACCAAATCCGCATTCAAAGAGAGTTCGATACCACGGTTAGATGTTTTTTCCAAAGTTCTGGAATTGGTACGAATACCCGGTGGTATTATCTACCGGAACTGCCATTAGCAGGTCTTTTGTTGTATTCTTGTAGAGCTCAATACTACCGTTAATCTTATTTCCCCAGAAGCCGTAGTCAATACCAATGTTGCGTGAAATGGTGGTTTCCCATTTCAAATCGGGATTTGCCAACAATCCATCGGGACGATAATAGGAGATAAACTGGCCATTAATCGGAGTGTGATTTCCACCAGACCCTACGCTGGACCAGGTCTCTTGCCAGAGGTTTGGGCTGATATTATCGCTTCCGATAGTACCCAATGATAGACGTAATTTCAGGTTTGAAAGCCAGTCCTTGGTATCTTCCATAAATGATTCGTCAGTGATACGCCACGCCAAAGCAGCAGCCGGGAAATACCCCCAACGATTATTCGGAGCAAATTTAGAAGACCCGTCTGCCCGGAATGTTGCTGTCAGCAAATAGCGGCTCATTAATGAATAGTTCATCCGGCCAAAGTAAGATAACGTACTGGTAGGAACTGAAAATCCATTCGTTGAAGAGAGAGATGAAGTGGCTGTCTGAATTAACCCCATGGTTGTCTTATAATCAAAGTTATCAGGATATCCACGACCAGATATCTGGGATGATTCGTATGAAAATTTCAGCACCTCATTCCCCAATAAGAACGTCAATTTATTGTCCTTATTAATATCCAGGTTGTAATTTAACGTAGAAGTTGAACGTAAGCTGTTTCCCATTCCGCGGGAAAGGGTCGCACGCTTATCACCGTTAGTATATCCGTTTTCATAGTAAGTATATTTGGAAGTCGAACGTCCTACGGATGCTTCCGTGCGAGCAGTCAGTCCATGAATGATTTCCCAGGAAAGAGCTGCAGTTCCTCTGAGAGTTCCGTTCAGCGAACGGTTGGTAATGTCATTAATCAACATCACCGGATTGTGCTTGTCATCTATATTTGCCACCCCGAAACTAAAGCCTGATGCCACATCCGAATAACTTACGCCTCCAAGAGGATTGTCGATCGGACGATAGGTATAAGCTGATGACACATTAGAGCCTCTCCCATTTGTCACACCTTCATTTCCATTTAAATTTTCTTCAGTATAACGCATATCCATATCCAGATTAAGATTGCTGGCCAGTTTCTGCTGAACCTTCAGCGAAGCATTTATACGTTTATAGTCTGAATTGATTTTGATTCCCTGATCTGCTATATATCCTAAATTTGAAAAGATTTTTGTATTCTCATTTCCACCGGAAATAGTTACAGTATGGCTTTGGGTGATAGCTGTACGCAGAATGTCATCTGTATAATCATGCGCTTTTACATTGGCATATTCAGCATAATGATTACCATATTTACTGCCTAATCCAAAATACTTTTCCACCGCATCCTGATTTGCAGTCCCTCTGGATGCAGCATAGCTCCAGTTCGAAAGCACATAATCCTGAGCCGAAAGAGTTTCCAGTGTTTTCGTTGCATTTTTAAATTGTGCATACCCGTCATAGGTTACTTTGGTTCGTCCCACCTTACCACTCTTTGTTGTGATCAGGATTACCCCATTAGCCCCTCTTGCGCCATAAATAGCTGTAGAAGACGCATCCTTAAGGACGTCAATTGACTCGATTTCAGAGGAAGAGAGGTCATTGATATTGCCAACCGGAAATCCATCTACAATGTAAAGGGGGTCATTGGATTGGGTTATAGAGCCTCCACCTCGTACCCTTATTGACACAGTTGCTCCGGGACGACCATCCTGAGTGATTACATTAACACCTGCAAGTTTTCCCTGAATAGCCTGAGCCACATTAGCAACAGGGACTGCTGCTACAGTCTCGCCCTTTACTGACGCGACTGCACCAGTGAGATCCCTGCGTTTTACAGTACCGTAACCGACCACAACCACTTCATCCAGTTTTTTCAGGTCTTCGGCCAACTCAATTTTCAGATTGCTTTTTCCACTTACAGCAACTTCACGTGTAATAAAGCCAATGTATGAAAATGTCAAAACGGCATTAGTCCTGGCGTCAAGTTTAAATTTACCATTCGCATCTGATGTTGTACCTACATTGCTGCCCTTTGGACGTACAGATACACCAATAAGTGGCAGTCCTTTTTCATCGGTAATTAATCCAGCTACGTTCATAAGTTCACCAGACTGGTTATTATCTATTTGAACCTCTGATATTTTAGGTATTTTCCCCTTCGAGATAACAACTGAATTTCCTTTAAAGGTAAAATGGACATCCTGTCCGGCCAGAATCTGGTTAAGGACTTCACCAACGGATTTGTTTTTTGCATTAACAGTTACAATGCGTTTGAGATCCAGGTCATTGGTCTCAAACCAATAAGAAATATTAGCCTGCTGTTTTACAGCCTCTAAGGCCTCTTTCACCGTAACCTGATTAAGCGAAACGGATATCTTCTTTTGTTGACAGAATGCAGTGGTGTAAATGCATAATGCCAGAACAAGAAATACAAACTTGATTTTATTCATAAAGTATAAGAAATAAAGTTTTTCACTGATATGTCTGTTTACTCTGCTTTGCGATTAGTAAGAAATAACGAAAGCAGCGGAAGGAAGAACGTATTTTAAATAAATACGGAGCGACTTTATCTCTTACATTGGAAAGAATTATGTAGCTTTGCAATGTATTGAGATAAACATATTTACGTGCGTTTATCGATACAATATCCGGGGGTTGCTGCAATCAATCTCCGGTTTTTTTTGTATTCATTGGAGGTTTTTCTATGAAGTATCTTTCATGGTCTATAATTTTTTTAAGGTTAATATTAGTCAATCGCTTTTCGTCGGCTGTTATTGATAAACTTCAATCTTGTTTTCCATCATCCTGTAGTGAAATTTATTACTCTCCGTCATAATATCAAATATCTCTGTAATTGACTGGGCGCGCCTGAAATCTCCGTAAAACCTGCGTTCCAGCAACTCTTTGTTTTTAACCTCTATCATTACGTTATATTCCCGTTCCAACCGCTTGATAATCTGTCCGAACTTTTCTTCTTCGAATACCAAACTCCCCCGGGTCCAGGCATTTGAATTGGTTGCCTCAACATTTGCAACAACCATTCGTTGGCTGTATTTATGATAGGATGCACGTTCACCCGGTTTTATCAATACCGGTTTTTCCGATTCTTTTTGTCTGCCGGTCAGGCTAACGGAACCTTCGAGCAAGGTAACATCAACAATCGAATCTTCCTGATATGACTTTACGTCAAACTTTGTCCCCAGTACTCTTACAGCCAGATCATTCCCCTGTACGACAAATGGTTTTTCCTTGTTTTTCGATACCTCAAAATAGGCTTCTCCGTTCAAAACCACTTTTCTGGCTTTCCGGCCAAAATTACTCAGATAAGAGAGCGTACTTCCAGCATTCAACCACACAATACTGTTATCCGGCAATGTAATCTTTGACTTTGACCCATAGGGTACTGTTATGGAGTATTGCTGTGATTCAGATCTATACGCATGTATGAAATATAAAGCCAACCCTCCTGTTATAAATAATATCACGGATGCTGCCACTCCCTGTAAAAAAGGGTTGATCGTTAGTCTCCGTTTCTTTTGGTTTTGCTTTTGATACTCCTTTACCCGAATTCTGAATCTGTTATAAGCCAATTCGCTGTCAAATTCTTTATCCTCCGCTAAAGAGGCTGTATTCCATATTCTTTTCAGTTGCTCAAAATGGTGACGGTTTTCTTCCGACTCATCTATCCATTGCTCCAGTATCTCTAAGTCCCGGGGTGAAATCATCCCTCCCAGATAATCGATTATCAGTAATTCAATTTGATCTTCTATATGTGTGTTATGAGTATCCATAGTCTGGTGTTCTGTTATAATGACAAATCAGCACGAAAGTTGTGTAGTCATTTATTGTTAAAAAATTAATATTCTATTCCTGAAAGGCATTTTTTTTGATCCAACCGATTCACCAAAGGAAAAAGGTCAGGTAATCTTTCAGGTTTTCACGTAACCTGGACAAGGCATTCTTCATGTGATAGCGGACGGTATTCACTGATATGCCCAGACTTTGAGCGATTTCTTCGTATGAGTTTTGCTCATACCGGCTCATTTTGAATACAGCCCGGCACTCATCCGGCAGATTCCCTACCGCCATATGAATCTTCCCTTCCAGTTCTTTTTCCAATAGATGATCCAATGGCGAACCCGGAGTAGAATCGTTTTGATGATTAACAGAGAAATCACTGATAGAATCAGGTAAATCAGTTTCATACCTGTACATCGCTTGTTGCAGGTAATTCAGGCAACGGTTTCTGACAGACTTCAGCAAATAGGAATCAAGAGAACTGTTTATTGAAATCTCTTCCCGGTGCTCCCATAGGTAAAAAAACAGATCGCTAACTATATTCTCTGCTGCAAAAGAATCGTTTAGGTACGTATTCGCGACACGACACAACCGTGCATAATAATGTGAAAACAAATAGTGATAGGCCTTTTCCGAACCGAGCTTTAGCTGGTCAATAAGAAAATCTTTGTGATCTTTCATTTTTGTCATTATTATTTATTGTGACAGACAGAACATTCAATGGTACGATTAAGATCGGTATCCTAACAGCAATATAAAACTTTGCAATCGAAAAAAGCGACCTCCTCATATTTCGGAAGTCGCTTTCTTTTATTTAGCAAAAGTTCGCTCTAACCTAAAGAGACCTGCAATTTACTATTTATTTAGATTTTTCTTTATCCAATCCAGTATCTGATGACGGGTTGTAACCGAAACCCAATGTTCATTCACCGGAGTAATTAATACTTCCTTCTTACAATCCAAAGTATTATAGACAATATAGCTGGTTGTAGGAGGACAAACATTATCGTTATATCCCCAAGTCATAAACACCGGCACTTTTATCTTTTTTACAAAGTTGACCACATCATAGTACTCTAAGGTTTTAAGCTTTTCAGGGGTATCCATTCCGGTATAGTTGGCAAATAGATGAGGATAACCTCCTGCCCTGTTGGCCTTATAACCGGCCATATCGCTTAATGCCGGATGATTGGCCGCACATGCGGTTATTCTTGAATCAAGCCCCGTAGCGATCAAGGCTAATGCACCGCCCTGACTTCCTCCCTGCGCTATTACATTCTTTCCGTCCCACCGGGGCAAGGATGTGAGGTAATCCACCACACGCTGAAACGAGAGGTAAACTTTCTTCATATAATAAGAGTCCCGGTCGTCCAGTCCATTGACCAGATAACTGTTATCTCCATTACCAAATGCCTGACTTATAGATTTGTATGTTTCGGCATCCAGATTAGGTCGGATGCCATGTATTTCCATATCAAAACGGATACAACCGTTTTCTGCATAGGAAATATCTTTCGCAGGATCCATCGGCTTGATGCCTGCACCGGGAGGTGAAAACACAACCGGATATTTCCCATCCTGCTTAGGCAGTGTCAGATAACCGTACACATAACTTCCTTTTTTGAATACCTGCAATTTGACCAGGTAACAATCCACCTTGTCATTCGAAAATTCGGGGACAAATACTTTCTCTACTTCCATGGGACATTTTGCGGCTTCGGATTTAGCCGTCTCCCAGAAACTGATAAAATCAGATGGATACTTTGTGTAAGGTGTTAGCTTATCAGGCTCAAATCCCAGTTTGATATGATGTTTATACTCTTCTCCATTGAGTATGACCTTGAGTTGGCAGTCCTTAAAGCCGGGACGAGACATTGTGCCCAACGAAATCTCCGCTTTTCCGTCCTTCAATGTTACGGTACCGGTCTCTGACACCGGCATCATATCAGGGCCAATACTATAATCTATTTTCACATCACTCTTCTGAATTCCATATTCATATAGAGATACCGTAATTCTAGCTTCTTCATTCAGCTTATAGAGCCAGTTGGTATGACTGGGTGTTGTTACCCATAAAATATCACTCTGGTAGGGGTAATTCTGCGCAAACGAATAGAAAAAAAACAGAACACAAAATACCAATAAAGTGCTTGCTCGTTTCATAATTGTTATTGTGTCTTTGAAAAAAAATGGATTATTCACATTCCGAAGATGAATACTCTAAACATATAAAAAGCAACTGGTGTAAAATAAAACCGGTCCGGAACATGACAATCATTTTTCATTGTCTGTGCTCCGACCGGTTTTATAATCCAGACTTCAACTAAACCAATCTTTTCTTACCAATTGTAAAAAGATTCAGCTTTAATTGCTGAATTACTGAGAATAACCATCATTTTGCTGGAACTCAGTTTTATTAAACACGGCATCAAGTTGAGTGCGCGGTATCGGACGGACCATGTGCCAGCTCTTAATATTCGGACCACCATCAGGACTTCCTGCCTTAACACGATCAATCAGCTTATTGGTACGTTTGAGGTCGAACCAGCGAAGCTGTTCTCCGCCCAATTCACGTGCACGTTCATCCAGGATAAAATCGAGGGTAAGCTGGGTTTTAGCTATATCCATTTGAGCCGCTTTTCCCGAGACAGCCCGTCTCTCACGTAACTGATTCATATAGCTGACAGCCTGATCAGGATCAGTTGCCATTAAAGCTTCCGCAGCGATAAGATACATTTCCGAAATACGGAATACAAATGCATCACGGGTACTGCGGTCCTCATCTTTAGTCGCCCGGTTAGGGTCATCAAACTTGGTCAACTGGAATGTTCTCAACCGGCTTAATTTACCCGGAGTGTTATCTCCGTACAAATCGTTCAGGTCAAGCAACTGATAACGAGCGCTGGCCCGGTTACGCATAGCCTGAGTGGCAATACCTTTATACAGATAAATAGACGTATCTGTCATATTGGTATATATCCCCTTGCTACTGGCATTATTCATTCTCCAAACAGTTTTGAAAGAACCTGCCCAACGTTGGTCGATGGTTTCATCAAAGAGATTGACATAATATTTTGTAGGCATATAACGATTAAACGGACGTCCGTTTGCAATATCACGGGTCATACCCGGTTGATCGTCATACTTCATGCAGAACAATAAGTGACCATTGTGTCCTCCGTTTCGGATAGTATAATCATCGTATTCAGGTTTATTATACAAATGGTCATTTGAATATTCCACATACCAGATTGCTTCTGTATTGGTAGGGCCATCGGAATTAGCCATGCTCCAGATCGATTTATAATCGGCATACATCGAAAACTTAGCGCTATTGATCACCTCTTTTGCCAGGGTTGCAGCCTGCGCATAGAGCTGAGCATTATTCGTTTCTGAAGCGCGTGTCAGGCAAAGGCGTGCCTTCAGTGCTTTGGCAGCCCATTTGGTCACACGGCCATTGTCGTGTTTGTTTTCTGAAAGATTACTGTTAATACATGAATCGAGATCAGCGAAAATCTGAGTATAAATCACCTCAGGAGCCGTTTTATTAGCAGTGGTTTGCACTCCCTCTGTTTCTTCGGTAGTAAAGTGCGTACTACCCCAGGTCTCAACAATATGCCAATAGTAGAAAGCACGAAGGAAACGGGCTTCCGCAACTCTTTTACGACGCAGGTCGTTGCTTATTTTGGCATCTTTTGCCCGGTTTATCGCAGCATTACAGGAGTTAATCGCACGGTAGAAATATTTCCAATAAGTGGTCAGGGGGCCATTCGTACCGTTGAATGCCGTATTATCGTAATCGTTCAATACGGTATTGGTATTTCCTGCCGCTTTGGTAAACAGATCCGTACCGGTTTCAGTAATCCCATAAGCATCTTCTTTCCCATACCACAAACGAAGTGGGGTGTAACAGGCGTTAATCAAACTTTCATAACCAACTTCTGAAGTATAGAAAGGATCCGCCGTAAGGCTCTGTCTGTTGTCTTCTTTGAGAAAATCTTCACACGAAGTAAAGATTAGTGAGGCTGCCGCAATGCAACCTAAAATTATTTTTGTTTTCATACGTCACTTTTTATTTTTGTTTTTGCCACATATGGAACTCGCATACAATGTCATGCGCTTGAATGAAGTAGTGCATGCTCGTTTCATTTGTCTTGATTTGAATGGATAAATATCGCTTCGTCGTCTGAATATGTATCAAACATGTCAGGCATTTTAACCGGACTACATCGATGATCAGAAATCCAGATTAACGCCGAAAACAACTTGTTTAGTCATAGGGAACGATTCACCACCACCTCTTTCCGGATCGTAATCTTTCAAATCACTGAAGGTAAAGAGGTTTTTACCGGTTACATAAAGTCTTAGGTTATTGATACCTGCTTTACCAATCAATTTCTTGGGCAGATTATATCCGAACGAAACATCCCTGATTTTTACAAACGAACCTTTCACAATACCCAATGTACTGTAATACAATCGGCTGGTAGGTGTTACACCTGCATTGGGACGGGGAAAATCGTTTGAGGGATTCTCAGGAGTCCAGTAATTCACAGCAGCGCCATTTTCCAATGCATTTGATTTATAACTGGTATAGAAGTTATAATTGATATACTGACCTATACGGGCGTAAGTAAAGAATGACAAGTCAAATCCTTTGTATGCAAATGTATTGTTTACCCCTAACGTAAAGTCAGGACGTTGTTTGTATTTCACGCGGTCTTTTGAGTCGAGAACACCATCCTTGTTAACATCAGCCACTTTGATTTCACCCGGAACAGGTATAATTTTATCAGATCCAGATGTTTCTCCCGTTTGCCAGATACCCGTTTTTTGGTAATCATACAACACCCGGATAGGCGAACCTACAAACCAACGGTTGTTAACATCTTCGGTCACACCGGATGACAGCTGAGTGATTTTCTCCTTACTGGTAGAGAAGTTGAAATCAGTATTCCATGTAAAATCTTTGGTTTTAATATTCAGGGTACTCAATGTTGCATCCAAACCAATATTTTCTGTTTTACCAATATTCTGCATAACACTGTTATAACCGCTGGTCATCGGTAATTCACGTGACAACAACAGATCGCTGGTGAATGATTTGAACACATCGACGGTACCGGAAATACGATTATTGAATATACCAAAATCAAGTCCTAAATCATAAACTGCAGTGGTTTCCCAGCCCAGATTGGGATTTGATACGATTTTAGGATAGTATCCTAAAGCCAATGTGTTGTTGAATGAATAAGTAGAACTTCCTACGCCACCCAATGTATAGTAAGGATCAATTGCACTACTTCCGGATTTACCCCAGCTCAGACGTAATTTCAGGTTATCAATTTCGGTAACCCCTTTGAGAAAACCCTCTTCATTGATTCTCCAACCTAACGCAACTGAAGGATAAGCCGCCCATTGATGTCCGGGAGCCAATACTGAAGAAGCATCTGATCGCAATGAAGCGGTCAACAGGTAACGTTCTTTAAATTTATAATTTAGACGGCCGAAATAGGAGAAAGTATTCGTCTCTGTATAGTCGCTTCCGATACGGATTTCAGAAGTATTTGATTCCAGAAAGTGATACAACGAATAGGCCGAAGACTGGTTCTTTCCATTCAGGGTATAAAACTCATAATCATTTGTTCCCAGAGAGGTTCCTCCCATAAGTTGTATTTCATGATCTGCCCCGATTTTTTTATTATAGGTCAGGATGTTTTCCCAGGTCAGATTGCTGGTTGTGCTCAACTCGGCTCCTGAGCTTGGAGCTACACCGGCTCCGTCAAGGGTCATTTTATCATAGAAATAGCCTCTGCGCTGATCAGAAACATCAAGCCCAATATTGGATTTAAAACGCAGGTCTTTAATAATTTCCCAGTCCAGATAAGCCGTGCTGAAGAAACGTTTGTTTACTACATTATCCGCTGTTGCGCCATCTACATCATCCAGCAAGGGATTCATCTGAGAAGAATAGCCGGGTGCAGGATAAGCATTTACAGTACCATCATCATTATATGCTTTTGCAATCGGAAGTATTTTATTAGCCATATTCAGCGGGTCACGACGTTTGTCCTGATCTTTATAGGTATAAAGTATATTGGCTCCTACTTTCACATTTTTAGTAATATTGTGATCCAGCGTCATGCGGCCGTTGTAGCGTTTATATTGATCGTTCACCTTAAACAATCCCTTTTCATCCATATAACCGAATGATAAGCTGTATGAAGTCTTTTCATTACCTCCGGCCATTGAAAGCTCATAATTCTGAGTCAAACCATCTTGTAATAACAATTTCGAAAAGTCCTCAAACTGACCTTTATTCAGATAGTCCAATTCCAATGGGGCAAATATCTTAGAGTCGTCAGCCACAGTAGCCCATTTGCCCGTAGTACGGTTTGCTTCGCGTTTCAAAGCGGCATACTCTGCACCATTCATATAGTGAGGTAGTTTGGATACCGAGTTGATCGATGCATATGAGTTAAATGAAATCTTGGTTTTGCCGGCTTTTCCACGTTTGGTGGTAATAATAATTACACCATTTGCACCTTTAGAACCATAAATAGCCGTAGATGAGGCATCTTTGAGAATCTCCATCGATTCGATATCTGAAGGATTGATATCAAGGGTACTTCCATAAGGAATTCCGTCTACAAGAATCAGAGGAGCATTGCTGGCTGTAATCGAACGCTCTCCCCGCACTGTAAAGCTCAAACCGGCTCCGGCCTGACCACTCGACTTGGTAATGTCAATACCCGATACACGGCCCTGAAGTGATTCCAACGCATTAGTACTAGGTACAGCCAGAATGTCTTTGGTTTTAATGGAAGAAACCGCACCGGTCAGGTCTCTCTTTTTTACCACACCATAACCGACAACAACAACTTCTTCCAGATTTTTGGTATCTTCTTTCAGTACAACATTAATGAGAGACCGGTTTCCAATAGACTCGGATACAGGAAGGAATCCAATATAAGAGAATTGAAGCATTTTTTGTTCTTCGGGAACCTGTAGTGTATATTTCCCGTTCACATCAGTTACAGTACCAATCGTAGTACCTTTTACAGAGACATTCACCCCGATAAGTGGTTCATTTTTGGCATCGGTTACTTTCCCCGATATCGCCCTGTTCTTTGCCTGAACGGCAAAACTGGCAAGTACAAAAAGTAGCCCTACGACTACTCTCAATGAGTGTCTTCGCACGTTTTTCATGATAGGTTTATTTTAGATTTAACAATAGCCTTTTAAGCTCTTAAATAGGTCAACAGAATGCAAAGCAATTGTTTTTATACTCATTTCAGGTGTATTTTCTGATTTTATATGTGGACTTTTTGACATTTTACAAGAAGCAACAAAAACAGAAAACAATCTACACACTGATTTTCAATACAATACACACAACTACAAAATAGAACCAAAAACTGTGTTTGAGATCTATAATCGGAATGTTACAGATGCTTGCCAAATACACCCGGTTGAAACCGGGCGTTATGTACAGGTAATACTTACAGAGTTATCTGATTCTTAACGAAACAACCACCCATTATATATTTTTAATTAACAATACTGATACCATAATGGTTCATCAATCATCCGCACACCCTGCCCAACCCATGCTTATAGAAATTAAGCGTCACCACGACCCAAAATAATTTTAACCACACAACCATAATAATTGTTTACATTTCACTATTTTTGCCGGTAAAGATTCTTAATCACCCAATTTAACTTTCTTACCACAGGAAAATCCGGAAATTATGGATAAACTCTCTATCAAAGAGTGGGCACTCGAAGACCGCCCACGGGAAAAGATGATACTGAAAGGTGTTGGTGCTCTTACCGATGCTGAACTGCTTGCAATACTTATCGGATCGGGTAATCAGAATGAAACTGCTGTTGCACTTTGCCGCCGCATATTACTTAGTGCCGACAACAACCTGAACCTGCTGGGGAAATACGAACTAAGCGATCTGATAAAGTTCAATGGCATCGGAGAAGCCAAAGCCATCACCATCATGGCGGCAATGGAACTCGGCAAACGACGAAAGCTCGCAGAGGTAGTACAGCGGGATCAGGTGACTGGCAGCCTGTCTGTGTATGAAATATTCCATCCGCTTTTATGCGACCTGCCGCATGAGGAGTTCTGGGTACTTCTACTCAACCAGGCCAACCGCGTAATCAACCGGGTCAAGATCAGCCAGGGTGGAGTGGCTGCCACATCGGTGGATGTGAAGCTAATCCTGAAATCGGCACTAATGGCTTTATCTCCGGCAATAATCCTTTGTCACAATCACCCTTCGGGTAACCGGCAACCCAGCTCTGCCGATGACAACCTTACCCGCAAAATCGTAACCGCAACCTGCAATATGGACATTCGCGTACTTGACCATCTTATCGTCTGCGATGGGCACTATTACAGTTATGCTGATGAAGGGAAGATTTAGGGGAGGGGAGTAAAGGGAAGTAATAAGAAGTCATAGGGAGTTAGAGGAAGTTAGAGGGAGAGGGAGTTAGAAGGAGTCAGATGGAGTTATATGTAGTTAGAGGGAGTGAATGAAGTGAATCACTTTGGTTATAAGATACAGATTCTGAAAACAAATCACTATTTTTGTCAACCAATTAAAGCGTTTTACAACAACGATTCACGTAAAACGTAAAACCTACAACGTTGAACCTATAACTAAAAAACGTAGAACCTAAGAATATGGAAAATAAATTTCTGGAAATAGAAGAGAAGATCATCAAAATGCTGAAGACGGTCTTCGACCCTGAAATCCCCGTCAATGTTTACGATCTTGGACTGATCTATAAAGTAGATATCGACGACGATAAAAACGTACGTATCGAAATGACGCTTACCGCCCCCAACTGTCCGGCTGCTGACTTTATCGTAGAAGATGTACGCATGAAAGTAGAGAGCGTCGATGAAGTAAAGAATGTCGATGTCGAAATTGTTTTTGAGCCTGAGTGGAACAAAGACATGATGAGTGAAGAGGCAAAACTGGACCTCGGATTTCTTTGATTAATTGAATGCAAAGACGCGAAGACGCTATCTATTCAGACCGATTAATGCTGAATACCGTGCGTCTTCGCGTCTTCGTGTTTAAACTGTTACCATCTGAATGAAAAAAATATACTTTGCTTCTGACACTCATTTCGGATCTCTTACCTTTAACGATCCTTTAACTTACGAAAAACGCTTTGTCCGCTGGCTTGACAGCATCAAACACGACGCATCTGCCATTTATCTGGTAGGCGACATGATCGACTTTTGGTTTGAATACAGATACGTTGTACCCAAAGGCTTTACCCGGTTCTTTGGTAAAATTGCAGAATTAACCGATTCCGGCATTGAGGTACACTGGTTTATCGGCAATCACGATATCTGGATATTTGATTATATTCAGAAAGAGACAGGTGCTATCGTTCACTATCAGCCTCTGACCTGCAAACTGAACGGCAAAAAATTCTTCATCGCCCACGGTGACGGAATGGGCGATAACTCCCGCGCATTCAAACTTATCCGCAATATCTTTCACAATAAAATCCTGCAAAAGATGTTTGCCTGGATACATCCGCGCTGGTCAATCGCTTTCGGCCTCAACTGGTCTAAAAGCAGCCGTAAGAAGGGAGAAGAATACAGCGATTACATGGGCGAGGATAAAGAACATTTAGTGCTGTTTGCCAAAGATTATGTGCAACACAATCAGGTGGACTTCCTGATCTTCGGACACCGCCATATCATGCTCGACCTGATACTGCCCCAACGAAGCCGTATTTTAATTCTGGGCGACTGGATTAATCACTTCTCGTACGCTGTCTTTGACGGGGAGTATATGTGGCTGGACCAGTTTGAAGTAGAATAATTGGCACGCAGATGACGCGGATGCTTTGCAACACGGATTTTCACGGATTTTTTATCTGTGTAAATCGATTTAGATCTGTGTCATCTGTGTGCTTTTCATATCTTCCTTTTTGTGTAAACCGTAATTATTCAATCTGACACAAGCGATGTATCGCGTCTCTACATTACCCCCATGAATGCAATGCCTTTGATTATCGGAGCAATGTTACCGGGCAACCTGATTGCGAGCGCGATCATGGTATTCAGCCGGGGCTATTTCATCTATACGGGTAGTGTGGCTACAATCTGGCCGATGTTTGGAACGGCCAACCAGCTGCTGGCCTCAATAGCACTGGCTGTGGGAACCTCCTTTATCATCAACCGGGGACTGATCCGGTATGCTTGGATTACGATGGTGCCTTTCATCTTTGTAGGATTCACAACGATCTATGCCGGGGTGACCAATATTTTCAACATCTACATCCCACAGATTTCGGACGATGCCAAATGGGTGCAGGGCTCAATCAACCTGGCTTTAACGCTGTTGATAATGGGTTGCGCCTTTACGGTGTTCTTTTATGCGGTGAAGCAGTGGATTGAGTCGTATAAGGGGAAAGAAATGAATGTCTTAGCGGAAGAGGTGAGAAACTGATAAAATTCTAATTTTAACGCTATTGAATTATCACATACCTGTTTTCACTTGTATATTTGCAAAAAAGAAAATTATGCATACTATTCAATTAAAAGTCAATGATAGTGTTTATGATAAACTGATGTGGTTGCTTGGCAAATTCAGTAAAGAAGAAGTTGAAGTGATTTCTGATAATGATGAATTTATCTCTCAAAGAGAATATCTCATACAAGAACTCAATGAGATCGATTCCGGAAATGCAACTTTTTTAGAGTTAAACGAAGTGGAGCAACGATTGGAGAAAGTGATCAAAAAACATGAGAAATAACTCTTCGAGATAATTAGTCCGATAGATGATACCACTTTACGCCTTTGCAATAGACGCCAGCAGGCTAATCTGCTCATCCTTCCCAAAGACCAGCAGGCGATCTCCAAGATGGATAACATCGTTAGCTTTAGGATTCACATGTAGATTTTCCGTCGATTGGTACGACCCGATCACAACCAGATTGGTCCGGGAAGGAATATTCGCTTCGCGGTAGGTTTTGCCAATCAGATCACTCCCGGCATGAATTTCCACAAGCTTAAACTTGTATCCGCGCATCTCCTCCTTATCATCGGCAAATTCCACAAAACTGAAGAAATCAGTACTGGTTGTTGCTATCGAAACTATACGCTCCGAAGCAATATCGATTTGGGAAATGATAAAATCAGCCCCTGCCTTTTTCAATTTGGAGGTAGATGCGACATCCTCCACACGGGTTACTACTTTGATATTCCGGTTTAAGTCTTTCGCACTCAGGGTAACAAAAAGATTCTCGGCATCGGTGTTCAATAATGCGATCAGAATCCCGGCCCGTTCGATTCCGGCATGTAACAACACGTCATCGTTGGTCGAATCTCCGTCGATATGTATCAGATTTTCATGGAAGACCTCCTTCAGTTTTTCATTCCGTTCCGGATTACTTTCAATAAGCACCACCTTATGTCCTTTATGCAAAAGATCTTCCATAACCTTTTTACCGGTTTTACCATATCCACATATGATGTAATGCCCTTTAAGATTCACCAGTATTTTATCCATTCTCTTTATCTTTAGTATATTAAACAATTCACCTTCCATAAAGAAGGTCGATACACGCCCCAATGCATATAAACCCACCGTAAATCCTGAAATAATCAGAAAAATGGTAAATATCCGTCCGGTTTCGGATAACGGATGTACTTCTCCGTACCCTATGGTGGCAAAGGTGATAACCAACATATATAATGAATCGAGCGGAGTATACCCTTCAATAAAAATATAACCGAAGAAGCCGGTTATTACAATAAAAACAAGAGAGGTAATCGGAACAAAGAAACGTCGTCGTATCAGCGTATTCACATTGGTTTCCCCATGCATCTTCCGGCTCCTATAGAGGGGAACAATATGATTTTCAAAGAAATGCCATGCGCGTTGATACCAGTCCTGATGTATCTTCATGCTTTTACTACTATTTGGGTTTGAATCTTATACTCCAAATTTAAGAATAAAAAACAATTCCCAAAAATATTACCCGGAGAATAGCCACTCATCTTTACCTGAATATCTCTTCTACCAATGATGCTCCCCCCTCAATCCCTAATTTCTTTCCCATACACCTTTTTCGCTGTTGAGCCGGATTTGTGTATAGGTTTACTCTATTTTGACTTTAGGTATAGATGTAGCATTTATAGTTGAATTACACTGATAACATAGAGATAAAATATTCTTTATAAAGAGTATTTTATCTCTATGTTATCTCTATGTCACCACTGTATTATCACTATTTTAGCTTAGAGTCAACATAGAGTAAACATAGAGGAGATATAGGGACATCCAGACACCAATCGCTATTGAAGATTTTGTTTCAGAAAAAAACAATTAACAAACATCTATCAAGGGGTGATTTAAAGTTACCCCTTATGAAATACAAACAGCCGGGCACGTTTGTAATTCATAAAAGCAAAAAGAGATATAAAACTCAACTTGTCAAAGTCATAATCTGACTATCCACCACCTTCTTTCTCTTCTCTTATAACTATTTAAGCAATAAATTTCTTACCTTTGCGAGCAAATTTCGACAGAGATTGTTTTATAATAATTCTGCCGGATAAGAATTGATTTCAGCGACTATATAAAAACAAATAAACACCCCTTATTATTATGGCAAAAAAAGCGCTCTTACTGATCCTCGACGGATGGGGAATCGGCAATCACTCGAAAGCAGACGTAATCTATAACACCCCTACCCCTTACTGGGATTATCTCGTTTCTACTTACCCTAACTCACAACTGCAAGCTTCCGGCGAAAACGTGGGTTTGCCTGACGGACAGATGGGTAACTCTGAGGTAGGTCACTTAAATATCGGTGCCGGCCGTATCGTTTATCAGGATTTGGTGAAAATCAATATCGCTTGCCGCGACAACTCTATCCTGAAAAATCCGGAAATCGTTAAAGCATTTACATACGCTAAAGAGAGCGGAAAACAGGTACACTTCATGGGTCTTGTTTCTGACGGTGGCGTGCACTCTTCTTTGGATCACCTTTTCAAGTTGCTCGAAATCTCTAAAGAGTACGGTATCGAAAAAACTTTCGTTCACGCTTTCATGGATGGTCGCGACACTGACCCACGCAGCGGTAAAGGCTTTATTGAAGCACTCGAAGGTCAGATGGCTAAAACCACCGGCCAGATCGCTACCATGATAGGTCGTTACTACGCGATGGACCGTGACAAACGTTGGGAGCGCGTAAAAGAATCTTACGACGCAATGGTTAACGGCGTGGGTACTTCGACTACGGATATGGTTGCTTCGGTTCAGGCTTCTTACGATGCCGGTATCACCGATGAATTTATCAAAGCTGTGGTGAAAGTGGATGCTAACGGAAACCCTGTTGCTAAAATCAGCGAAGGTGACGTGATCATTTTCTTCAACTACCGCAACGACCGTGCGAAAGAACTGACTTTAGTTCTTACTCAGCAGGATATGCCTGAGCACGGCATGAAAACCATTCCTTTGCACTACTGTACTATGACTCCGTACGATGCAAAATTCCAGGGAATGCACATCCTGTTCGACAAAGACAACGTACAAAATACATTGGGAGAATATGTTTCTTCTTTGGGTAAAAAACAACTTCGTATCGCTGAGACTGAAAAGTACGCTCACGTTACTTTCTTCTTCTCAGGTGGTCGCGAAGCTGAATTCGAAGGTGAAGAGCGTATCCTGGTATCTTCTCCGAAAGTGGCTACTTACGACCTGAAACCGGAGATGAGCGCTTTCGAAGTAAAAGATGCTTTGGTGAAAGCTATCGGCGAGCAGAAATATGACTTCATCGCTTGTAACTACGCTAACGGTGACATGGTAGGCCACACCGGCATCTACGGAGCAATCGAAAAAGCGATTGTTGCGGTTGACAACTGTGTGAAAGACACTGTAGAAGCGGCTAAAGCCAACGGTTACGAAGTGATCATCATCGCTGACCACGGTAACGCCGACAACGCGGTAAACGCTGACGGTTCTGCCAACACGGCTCACTCTTTGAATCCGGTTCCTTTCGTATATGTTACTGAAAATACGGCTGCGAAAGTAGAAAACGGTATTCTGGCTGACGTTGCGCCTTCTATCTGCAAAATCTTAGATGTAGCTGTTCCTGCTGAAATGACCGGTAAAAGCCTGATCTAAGGGAGACCCCACCCCTGCCCTCCCCGAAGGGAAGGGAGACAGAATTTGCAATTACAAAATTCACATATTCTATGTAGAGACGCAAAATTTTGCGTCTCTACATTTGTTTAAACACCCTACATCCATGCTTCAAATAGATGATACCATCATCAGCCTCGACCTGATCGAGCGCGAATTTATTTGCGACCTTAACACCTGCCTCGGTGCCTGCTGCATCGAAGGTGATTCCGGTGCACCCCTTAATTACGAAGAACGGGATAAAATCGAAGAGCTGTTGCCCGTAATCTGGAACGACTTGCTACCCGAAGCCCAAAAGGTGATTGAAGAAACCGGCGTTTCATACATTGACGAAGAGGGTGATCTGGTAACCAACCTGATCCACGGCAAAGACTGCGTGTTTACCTATTACGAAGGAAACGGCATTTGCAAATGTGTACTGGAGAAAGCTTTCCGCGAAGGGAAATCCGATTTCTACAAACCCATCTCCTGCCACCTCTACCCGGTACGCCTGAAAGAATATGACGGATTTACGGCTATCAACGTTCACCGCTGGAAAATATGTAAGTGCGCTGAAGTACTGGGCCGTCGTGAAGGCGTAAAACTTTACCAATTCCTCAAAGAGCCGCTGATTCGTCGTTTCGGCGAAGAGTGGTATGAGCAGCTGGACATCGCGGCTAAAGAATTAACTTTGAAATAAAAGAATTTATCTTAATCAGAATATTGCAGAAAACGGCGTCAATCAGATGCCGTTTTTTTTGGAGTGTATCCTTAAAAAAATCAGGATTGTCCGGCAAACTTGTTCATAAATACAGTAATATAGTACAGAATAACTTCACCTTATCATTTATCGTCAATCCGGGACTATTCTATTTTTAGAAATTCATTATATTTGTAGTTCATCCTCAACATTTTAATCCTGAAAACAATGAGTCTAAATGACGAAAGCATCGACATAAAATATCTGATAGCCAACGATACAGATCACCAGTGGGGATTAACCATCAGTACAGTCGGATTCCAGGAAATTAAGTCCGGCTCAGAATACCCGCTTAAAGAACACCCTTCGGGATATTACTTTAACTACTCCAAGGGTCGCATCTTACCCGAATATCAACTGGTCTACATCACCCGCGGACATGGGGTATTTACCTGTGATGATACTCCCGAAACAGCTATCGGACAAGGAACATTGTTTATTCTTTTCCCCGGCAAATGGCATACCTATCGTCCGGACGCCAAATCAGGATGGAATGAATATTACATTGGATTCTCCGGAAAAATGATGGATAGTCTGGTCGAATCCGGATTTATCAATCCGCAATCCCCGTTACTTCCGATTGGACTAAGCGAAGAAATCGTACGGCTTTATAAAGAAGCCATCGAAACGGCCAAAACCGATAAAATCGGAGCACAACAATTGCTTGCCGGCATTGTAATGCACATGTTGGGTATTGCTCTTTCCGTTTCTAAAAACAAAGTATTTGAGACCGATGAGATTGACCAGAAAATCGAACGGGCTAAGATCATCATGCGTGAAAGTATTCTGCAGGATATCGATCTTGAATTGCTGGCATCCAAATTAAACTTAAGCTACTCCTGGTTCAGAAAAGTATTCAAAGATTATACCGGTTTTGCTCCGGCAAAATATTTCCAGGAACTCAAACTCCAGAAAGCCAAAGAGATGCTGACTCACACATCCAAACCGGTAAAAGAGATCTCGATTATGTTGAATTATGAATCAACCGAACATTTTTCAACATTATTCAAGAAAAAGACAGGATTCACCCCATTGGAATACCGCAATTACGGCAGGGAAAATTCAATATCATCAGCTCAATAATCAGGGCTACCCTTCCACCTGTGCTGACATGTTATGCACCACACAATATATAACACTGACAGTCTGTTTTTTACACAAACACACAACCATCAAAAAAGCCAGGCATAAAATCATTTTAAGCAAACAATCCCCAGAGAAAGATTTTTATATTTGTCGGAATAAATTAACCACAACTATATCCGGACCTGCCGCCACTACCACCGGCAAACAACCGATAAGTTTGTAATGCCTAATCGATACGCACACGACAAAGCTTCCGGATTGTAGAAGTGCGCATGTAAAAATACATCGACTCATGAAAGTTAGTAAGAAACTCATCTTTTTCCTGACACTTGCTTTATTTCTGTCTGCACAGGCAAAAAACACCCCCATCGACCGGCAGGCACTCGTCTCCCGAAACAATGTGACCGTAACAACTCCTGATTCGCTTTCTTCTTTAAGCGTAGGAAATGGCAATTTTGCTTTTACTGCCGACATTACGGGATTGCAGTCTTTTCCGGAACATTACACTCAGGGAGTGCCGCTCGGCACCCAGTCACAATGGGGTTGGCACAGTTTTCCGAAAAACAATGATTACCGGTTCGAAGAGACTCTGAAAGCTTATGACTTCCGGGGACACAAAGAACTATACGCTACCCAGTTCAATGAACCGGGACGCCAGCAGGAGGCCTCTGAATGGTTCCGGGTAAATCCGCATCGCATTCATCTGGGTATAACCGGACTGGAAATGACCCGTCAGGACGGAAGAAAAGTTTCCATGGACGATCTGAAAGCGACCAGTCAGCAATTGAACCTGTGGAACGGAATGATCAGCAGTTCCTTTTCGGTTGAAAATAAAAAAACCGCTGTAAAGACTGTATGCGATCCGCAACGTGACCGCATAGCAGCCGAATTGACTTCAGACTTAATTACTTCCGGCCAACTAAAGCTATCGTTCAGATTTCCATATCCAACCGGAAAACATGTAGATGATGCCTGCGACTGGAATAGCCCGGAAAAACATTTAACCCGAATCGTTGAACAGAGTGCTCAAAGCGTCACCCTGCTCAGAACAATCGATACGACTACCTATTATGTCTCCATCCACTGGACCGGAAATGCAGCCTTCACGGAAGTAGCGCCACATTATTTCACACTGACTCCCCACGATAAAGAATTCTCATTTACATGTTCTTATTCTGCAAAAAAAGAAACTGACGACAAGCTCACTTATGCTGATATTGCCACCAGATCGGCAGATTACTGGTATAAATTCTGGAATCGCGGCGGTGCAATCGATTTCTCCCAATGTAAAGATCCCAGAGCCAAAGAGCTGGAACGCCGCGTAGTTCTTTCACAATACCTCATGGCGATTCAATGTGCAGGTAACATCCCACCACAGGAGACCGGACTGACTTATAATAGTTGGTTTGGCAAATTCCACCTCGAAATGCACTGGTGGCATGCCGTCCATTTTGCATTATGGGGGCGTCCGGATCTGATGGAACGCAGCCTTGACTGGTATTTCAAAGTTTATCCCATTGCCAGGCAGATTGCCGAAAGACAAGGATTCAAAGGTGTACGCTGGATGAAAATGACTGATCCTTCGGGACAGGAATCACCCTCGAAAGTTGGCTCTTTCCTGATCTGGCAACAACCCCATTTCATTTACATGGCCGAAATGGCTTACCGCAACCACCCTTCACAGGAGGTAATCAACAAGTATAAAGACCTCGTTTTTGCTACGGCTGAATTTATGGCATCGTTTGCCACTTACGATATGCTGGAAGGAAGATATGTGCTGAAAGGAGCTATCCCTGCCCAGGAAACTTTACGTGCAAGCGAGACCATGAATCCGCCTTTCGAACTCTCCTACTGGCATTATGCCATGAGTGTGGCTCAGGAATGGCGCAAACGGGCCGGCTTGTCTAAAAACCTGCAATGGGAAGAGCTGATTGACAAGTTATCACCGTTGGCTGCACAGGACGGTCTTTATCTGGCTGCCGAAACTGCAACAGACACCTACAAAGATATCCGCTTTACCTCTGACCACATGGCTGTACTTGGCGCGTTGGGCATTCTACCTAAATGCAAACTGGTCAGAACGGATTATATGAAAAATACTTTCAACTGGATCTGGGACAACTGGAACTGGGGCAAAACCTGGGGCTGGGACTTTGCCATGACCGCAATGTCTGCCGCACGCCTGGGAATGCCCGACAAGGCAGTCGGCGCCCTGTTGATGGACAAACGGACAAACACCTATCTACTCAACGGACACAATTATCAGGATCAGCGGCTGCGCATCTACCTGCCGGGAAACGGAGGTCTGCTGAGTGCCATAGCCATGATGTGTGCCGGATGGGATGGCTGTAAAGTACAAAATCCCGGATTTCCCAAAGATGGAAAATGGAATGTACGTTGGGAAGGCCTCCAACCCATGCCCTGATTAAACCATCTCCACTTCTATTCGTCTATAAAAACGCATGTTGATGTCAAATCAGGCACCGGCATGCGTTTTTAAACAAAATGTCCTTCTCTCTATCATACTCTAAAAGTATCCATTTATGATCTTCCCCAAATTCAGGAGTTTACCACTTCTTCTTGGACTTCTATCAGTAACGGTTAATGTCTATACACAACAAAATGTAGTATTTGACCCGGAGTTGAATCAATTCATTACCAAAAACAATGAGCCGCAGCAACGTACCCTTCGTTACCGTCCCGACGGGCAGGATTTTGTCATTGTAAACGGTCATCGCAAATACAACCGTGCACTCTACGGAACCAATACCGGATTTCGGGTGGAAACCGGAGATGTACCTGAATTCGGACTCTACATGCCCAACATGGGCGGACATTTCCACTTTGGGCTGATGGCCGGAGAAAAACAGATCTGGCTGAGTCAGGCTAAACGTATCGAAAGCCGTTACCGGGCCGGAAGCCGCATTTACACGATCACCGATCCTGTTTTAGAGAATGGAAAAATCATCATTACCGCATTGGCTTTGGGTGATGCCGAGGGGATGATTCTCAAAACTGAATTTATCAACACCCCCAAAAACACGGAACTGGTCTGGGTATTTGGAGGTGCTTCCAACAAACGCTTTTCCCGGGAAGGGGATCTGGGAGTGGACCCGGAAGATGCCTTTGACCTGAAACCGGGAAATTGTGCAAATAATCTTTTCGAAATCAGCAAAAACCGGTTTTCTCTCTGGTACGGAACCGATAAAGAGCTGGTGGAAGCCGCCCGCAAAGGAGAAAACACCTCAAACGCAGACATAAAAAAACGCCCACGTCAGATGTGCGGTATATTTCCAACCGGCTCCGGACTTAAGATTGGGGATGCTTCTCATTTGGAGAATCCGGCTACGCTATGGAAAGCTCCGGTTTCGGATACCAATCCGGTAATTGTCGGCAAGAAAGCAACCAAAGGAAATTCGACCCTCTATTTTACGATATACAATCCGGCATCAAAAGCAGATATCCGGGAAAATGATTTGGCCGCCCTCTTCAATCAGGCAGAAGCAGCCCGTAAGAAAATTGCCAACCGGATTAAAATCCTGACCCCTGATCCATTCTTCAATACCCTGGGCGGGGTGCTGGGTACAGCCGGAGATGCCATTTGGGAACCGGACTCTTACCTGCACGGTGCAATCGGCTGGCGCATGCGACTAAACGGCTGGCGCGGCCCGTATGCCGGTGATGTACTCGGATGGCACAACCGTGCCCGCGGACACTTCGACGGTTATGCCGCATCTCAGGTAACCAATGTCCCTCAGATTTACAATCACCCGCAACAGGACAGTGCACTGAATCTGGCCCGTTCCCTGAAAAAATGGGGTACCCCCATGTACAGCAATGGCTATATCTGTCGCAACCCGAACCAGAACAACGTGATGCATCATTACGACATGAACCTCTGCTACATCGACGAATTGCTCTGGCACTTCAACTGGACGGGCGACATGGCTTATGTTGAAAAAATGTGGCCGGTACTCGAGCGTCATCTGGATTGGGAAAAGCGCAACTTTGACCCGGACAACGACGGGCTATACGATGCCTACTGCTGCATCTGGGCAAGCGATGCCCTGCAATACAGCAGCGGAGGCGTGACACACTCATCGGCTTATAATTACCGTGCCAATAAAATAGCAGCTGAGATTGCCCGCAAGCTGGGAAAAGATAGTTCGAAATATGAACAGGAAGCTCAGAAAATACTGAATGCGCTCAACAGTAAACTCTGGTTGAAAAAAGAGGGGCACTGGGCTGAATTTATCGACCGGATGGGTAATAAACTGGTTCACCCGTCTGCGGGATTGTGGACGATTTATCACGCGATTGATTCAGACACAGGCAATCCATTCCAGAATTATCAGGCCATCCGTTATGTCGAAAATGAGATCCCGCACATTCCCGTGGAGGCTAAAGGTATCCGCAATGACGGATATGCCACCGTTTCTACCTCCAACTGGATGCCTTATGCATGGTCGATCAACAACGTGGCTTTTGCCGAGGTTTACCACACCGCCCTCTCCTACTGGCAAAGCGGACGAAACGACCAGGCCTTTAAGCTGATGAAAAGCGCCATCCTCGATGGCATGTATCTGGGCAACAGCCCCGGCAATGTCGGCCAGATCAGCCACTACGATGCTGCCCGCGGAGAATGTTACCGCGATTTTGGCGATCCGGTAGGAATGGCTTCACGTGCGATTATCCAGGGGCTTTACGGTATTTTGCCCGATGCGATGAATGAAAAGATTATTATTCGTCCCGGCTTTCCGACCCGCTGGCTTTCAACATCGATCAACACGCCGGACATCGATTTTACATTTACAAGAAAAAACAAAACCGACGAATACCGCATCAACCTGCGTTTCCCGAAACTGCTGGCATTGACTTTAAACCTACGCGCACCTTACGATCAGGTGGCTAAAGTATGGGTTAACGGGAAAGCGGCATCCTGGAAAGCCGATTCAACCGCTGTAGGCTCTCCGGTTATTCTGGTAGATTGTGCCAAAGCCAACCGCTATCTGGTACAAATCGAATGGAACGGAAAACCCGTCACACCTCAACCCAAAGAAGAATATATCGCCCAGGGGGAAATATTTTCTCTTGAAAATGATAATATCCAGTCCGTTTATGACCCGCAGGATATTTTGAAAAATGTGCATAAAACTGCCGACGGATGGCAGGGAACCATCAGCGGGGTAACCGGACATCACACCTTATTTGCCCAAATAAAATCAGGAGATCTGCAATGGTGGATGCCAGTAGATCTGATGGTAAAACAACCCATTGAAATCATTATTCCGAATGCAGATTCTACCACATTGGCAGTCCGGTTAAAAAATAATACAGGGAAAAAGTTCTTCGGAACACTGTCTGTCAATCCGGGCTCGGCCAATTATATCACCAGCATACAGATTGCACCCGGTGTAACATCGGCATTGATACCTATCCCCATTGACAACACAATGAAAGGGAGCAATAAAATAACCGTAATTAACGGATTCAATACAATATGCGACACGACCATTCAGTGCTGGAATATCCCCAACTTGCCCAAATCACGGATGGAAACGGTAAACTTATCTCCGGTGCTGAATGATACGGTAACTCATATTTTCAAAAATGAATACCTGTCGCCCCGCTCCCCCTATACCACGCTGCAAATCCCCAAGCAGGGTATCGGCGAATGGACGCACCCGAACACAACGACCCACATCGACGACAGCGGACTGCGCAAACTGGCAGTCAATAATATCTTTACCTCGCCCGAGGGGCTGAGTTTTGCAACACCTTCAGCTAAGGGTACTAAAAATATCGCGTTCACCTCGCTTTGGGACAATTATCCCAAACAACTATCCGTACCATTATCCGGTAAGGCATCCCATATTTACCTGCTGATGGCCGGAAGCACCAACTACATGCAGAGCCGTCTGACCAACGGGGAGGTTAAGGTTTATTATACCGACGGATCGTTTGAAAATCTCGACCTCGTAAATCCGGAAACCTGGTGCCCCATCGAGCAGGATTACTTTACCGACGAAAAAGCCTTTAACCTCAACGCTCCACGTCCATTCCGCGTACACCTGAAATCGGGATTAGTCAGCCGAAACCTGGGTAACGAGTTGGGATTGAAAGGCATCACCCGCGAGATTGACGGTGGAGCTGCCGTTATCCTAGACCTGCCACTTGACAATACGAAAACTTTGCAAAGGCTGGAATGGAAAACAGTCGCTTACGAGGTGATTATCGGGATGATGGGGGCTACATTGGTGAGATAAAAACCTCCCAGGAACTCAACAAAGGAGGTAAGGTTGTTAAAGGCTTAATTGCCGACCCCACCGGAAGCTGCCTAAAAAAAATATTTTGAATGCAAAGAACTCAGAGACACAAAAACGCTAAGCTTAATATTTGTAAATAAACACTTAGTGCCTTTATATCTTCGTGACTTTGCGTTTAGACAAGAAAAACAAGAATTATTATTGACACATGAAAAAAGGACTCTTAATTACCTTATTGCTCGGTCTGTTTATGCAGACTATATTTAGTCAGAAATACGCCCGTAGATTTGCAGACTCGGAAATGAAACGCTTTCCGCAGGCTTACCAGCTGGATCATGGAAAACGGTTGTTCTTCGGTTATCCCCAGGGACTGGGTTGCCTGGCCATGTTGAAGATGTGGCAGGCCACCGGCGATCGCAAATATTACGAATATGTGCGCCAATGGGCTGATACAATCATCAACGACAAGGGTCAGATATACCTGTACGAACCTCAAAGCCACAACATCGATTTTATCAATCCCGGTAAAATCCTTTTCACCATTTACAAAGAAACACATCAGGAGAAATATAAAATGGCGATGGATAGTCTTCGCGAACAGATGAAAACTCATCCGCGAACCAGCGAAGGGGTATTCTGGCACAAAGCCGTTTATCCGCATCAAATCTGGCTGGATGGGCTTTACATGGGGGATCCTTTTTTAGCGGAATACGCAGTAACATTCAATGAACCGGCTTTACTCGATGATGCCATTCATCAACTGCTCATCGGAGCCAAACGGACTTACGATGCGAGAACCGGACTGTATTACCACGCCTATGATGAAAGCCGTTCACAGAAATGGGCAGACAAGGTAACCGGCCATTCCCCCAATTTCTGGGGACGCAGTATCGGTTGGTTCTTTATGGCATTGGTTGATGTTCTCGACTACGTTCCTCAGAATCATCCTCAACGCGGGGAGCTGATCAATCTGGTTAAAGGACTTACCGAAACCCTCCCCAAATATCAGGACAAAAACGGTCTCTGGTACCAGGTGGTAGATCAACCCCGGCGTGAAGGAAACTATGCTGAAGCTTCAGCCTCATCCATGTATATGTACGCTATTGCCAAAGCTGTAAACAAAGGCTATGTGGATCCGAAATACAAAAAAGCCGCACTTAAGGCATTCAAGGGAATTACCTCCAAACTGATCAAAAAGAATCCGGACGGAACCTTATCCCTGACTCAATGTTGTGCAGTGGCCGGACTGGGAGGGAATCCTTATCGTGACGGCAGCTACGAATACTATATCCACGAAAAAATCAGGGATAACGACGCCAAGGCAACCGGTCCGTTTATTATGGGATGTCTGGAGCTAGGGAAGTAAAAGAGTGGATTGTTTCATTATTGCAGTACAGAATTACATGTATATGGTCAAAATAGACAAAATATTTCGTGTCATTATAATGTAAATTTGCAACTTCTGATGCCACAAATAAATCTAAACAATATAACTCATGACTAAAAAAGCACACCTACTGTTTTTACTGCTGGTTACAATGATGCTGGCTCCTATAAAAGCCGAAAAAGAGGTTTATCTCTTTTCCTACTTTATCAACAACGGACAAGACGGATTACATCTGGCTTACAGCTACGATGGCCTGAAGTGGGAAGCACTTAATAACGGAAACTCATACCTGACACCCAATGTGGGCAAAGACAAGCTGATGCGCGACCCGAGTATCGTGCAGGGGCCTGATGGTATGTTTCGCATGGTCTGGACCAGTGGCTGGTGGGACCGCATTGTAGGATATGCCTCTTCTCCCGATCTGATTAACTGGTCGAAACAAGATAGTCTACCGGTAATGATGCACGAACCGACAGCTAAGAACGCCTGGGCACCGGAGCTTTTCTATGATCAAAAAAGCAAGACCTATTACATCGTCTGGGCAACTACAATTCCGGGGCGATTTAAAGATATCGCAGAATCTGACCGTGAAAAAGGACTCAATCACCGTCTCTTTGCCGTTACAACCAAAGATTTCAAAACATATTCAAAGACATTCCTGTTCTTCAATCCTGACTTCAGTGCAATCGACGGTACCATACTCCGACACGGTAATAAAAACTGGATGTTTGTGAAAAACGAAAATCCCAATCCACCGCAAAAAAACATTCGCCTGACTATTTGCAAAGACATCAGAAAAGGCTTCCCGACCAAAGTATCCGAACCAATTACCGGCAACAAATACTGGGCAGAAGGTCCGACTCCGCTGGAAGTAGGCGAATATGTATACGTTTATTTTGATAAATACCGTGACCATAAATATGGTGCAGTCCGCTCGAAAGACGGTAAAAAATGGGAAGATGTTTCTGACCTTGTAACCTTCCCGAAAGGCATCCGCCACGGAACAGCCTTTAAGGTAAAAGAATCGGTATTGAAGAATTTGATGAAATAAAGACCACACCTTAGAATATGAAAAAAACCAACCTACTTGCTACCGGCTTGCTTTTCTCCTGCGGGCTCTTTGCCCAAACGACAACCTGGCCGGAAGTAAAAACCGAAGCCAAACCCTTTACCCGCTGGTGGTGGATGGGGAATGCCGTAGACCAGCAAAACCTGACTTATAATCTCGAAAGATATGCCAAAGCCGGATTGGGCGGCGTAGAAATCACCCCTATCTATGGCGTAAAAGGCAACGAATCGCGCAACCTGCAATACCTCTCTCCGCAATGGATGGCTCAACTCAGGCATACCGAAGCCGAAAACAAACGACTGGGTATGGAGACCGATATGAACAACGGTACCGGATGGCCTTTCGGGGGACCGACCGTTTCGGTGGAAGATGCGGCAACCAAAGTAATATTTCAGGAATATAAACTGAAAGGCGGAGAAACACTTTCGGATAAGATCGGTGTAAACGATCCCAAACAGGTAAAATTTGCCCGTCTTTCCCGCCTGATGGCATTCTCGGCAGATGGTAAGAAACTTGATATTACATCAAATGTAAAAGCAGACGGATCGCTCAACTGGACTGCCCCGCAGGGTGAATGGCGATTAATAGGCCTCTTCATCGGCAAAACGCTGCAAATGGTCAAACGTGCTGCTCCGGGTGGGCAGGGCTATGTAATGGACCACTTCTCGAAAAAAGCGGTGGATAATTACTTCAAACGTTTCGACGATGCCTTCAGATCGACGAAAACTGCGTTCCCCAAAGCCTTCTTCAACGACTCTTACGAGGTATACGATGCAGACTGGACTCCCGGACTGCTTGAGGCATTTTACAAAATGCACGGTTACAAACTGGAGATGTACCTGCCGGAATTTTTAGGTGGAGGAAATGATGAGACCCGTGCCCGCATTTTCACCGATTACCGGGTGACTATCGCTGAAATGCTGCACTCCAACTTCACCCAAAACTGGACAAACTGGGCGCATTCTCACGGGGCATTGACCCGCAACCAGGCTCACGGATCGCCCGGTAACCTGATTGACCTGTATGCTACGGTAGATATTCCGGAATGTGAATCATTCGGTATCTCGGAATTCAATATAAAAGGATTGCGGAAGGATAGTCTGATTAAAAAGAACGATTCTGACCTTTCGACGCTGAAATACGCTTCTTCGGCAGCCCACATTTCGGGTAAGCCGTTGACATCCTCCGAAACGCTGACCTGGCTAACAGAGCATTTCCGCACCTCGTTGTCGCAATGTAAACCGGATATTGACCTGATGTTTCTCGGTGGGGTAAATCACCTCTTCTTCCACGGTACACCCTACTCGCCGCAGGATGCTGCATGGCCGGGCTGGCTATTCTACGCTTCGGTCAATATGTCACCGACCAACACCATCTGGAAGGATGCCAACGCGATGTTCAGCTACATCACCCGTTGCCAGTCATACCTGCAATATGGAAAGCCTGACAATGACTTCCTGCTTTACCTGCCGATATACGATATCTGGAACGAACAGCGCAAAACACCCTATATAGCGTTTTCCATTCACAATCTGGAGAAACAGGCGCCTAAGTTTATCGATATGGTGCACCAGATCACCGGCAGTGGATATGATGTGGATTATATTTCGGATAATTTCATTAAAACGACCTCCTGCGAAAACGGTCGGTTGAAAACGGTCGGTGGTAGCACATACAAAGCGATTATCGTTCCGGATGTACATCTGATTCCGGCTGACGTACTGGCTCAGCTCATAAAGCTGGCTGAAAACGGAGCTACCGTAGTCTTCACGGGGCAATATCCGGAGGATGCTCCCGGTCTGGCTAATCTGGAGAAACGTCGCACTATCTTCCATACATTAGCTGCGAAATTGCCCAAACCACAATCATTCGGTCAGGTTTCTATTCTTAATTATGGCAAAGGCCGCATCATCACTGGAAGCGATTACAATCAGACGCTCAGCGCATGCGGTGTGAAAGCGGAAGAGTTCAAGGCTGTATTGGGAGGAAAATGTATCCGCCGCAAAAATGAAACCGGCCACCACTATTTCTTCAGTAACCTACAGGGAAAAGATATCGACAACTGGGTAACACTAGGGGTAGATGCCCAATCAGCCATGCTCTTTGACCCGATGAGCGGCAAAAGCGGTTTGGCTAAAATCCGCAAACAGGACGGAAAAACGCAGGTGTATCTGCAACTGGCTTCCGGAGAATCAACCATCCTGAAAACTTTTGAAAAGGCCGATGTAAAAGCAGAACCATGGAACTATTTTACGGCTGACCAGGTAAGTCTGAATATCGACAAAGGCTGGAGCCTATCTTTTACCGAAAGTGAACCTGCGATCAAAGGGACATTTGATATCGACCGCCTTTGCTCCTGGACAGAGCTGGATAATCCGAATACGAAGATCAATGCCGGCTCCGGCAAATACAGCGTAACATTCGATATGCCTGCAACAGGAGCGAAACGTTGGATTCTTGATCTCGGCGATGTGCGGGAAAGTGCCCGCGTGACCATCAACGGTCAATCTATCGGCACATTGTGGGCTGTTCCATACCGTGCCGAGATTAGTCAATACCTTCGCACTGGTAAAAACACTCTCGAAGTGGAAGTGACCAACCTGCCGGCCAACCGCATTGCCGACTACGACCGTCGCGGCATCGAGTGGCGCAAGTTTGAAGAGATCAATCTGGTGGACATCAAATACCGCAAAACCAAATACGGACACTGGGAGCCTATGCCTTCGGGCCTGATCGGACCGGTTCGTTTGATTCCGGGAAAATAACTTTAAATGGGTTTCTATAGACTTAGAAACCCATTTTTATTTGAACTTCACGGATATTGAAGAATGGATACACCGATAATTATATGTTTGAGTTCAGTTGACCTTTTCAGCATTACAATTTACAATTCCTGCAATCAATGTCGTTTAGTTAAGCGGAACTCTGTAAGAGTTATCTATCCATAAGAATGTAGAAAGGATCACTGTAGTGTTCTCCATATCACTATTCCTTTCCGACAAATCCCTACCAACCCAACACACAAACATTACGCCCTATTTATCAAGGCCTTACAACACAGACATCCAATCAATGCTTTGGCTGAGCAAAAAAAAGAAGAAAAATATCTGATTTTTTCATCGAAATATTTTGCAGATTGAAAAATACGCCCTATCTTTGCACTCGCAAAAAGGGAACAACGCCTCAGAAACAACAAAAGGCAACTCTTTAAAATGGCCCATTCGTCTATCGGTTAGGACGTAAGATTTTCATTCTTGAAAGAGGAGTTCGATTCTCCTATGGGCTACAATTAAAAAGATAACAAACTTAACGAATTGGGAGATTAGTCGAAATGGCAAATCATAAATCATCAGAAAAAAGAATTAGACAAACACGTGCAAAAAGATTGCGCAACAGATACTATGCTAAGACTGCCAGAAACGCGGTGAAAAAATTGCGTTCTACTACAAGCAAAGAAGAGGCTATCGCATTGTATCGCAGCGTAAGTGGCATGTTGGATAAATTGGCTAAGAAAAATACTATCCACAAAAACAAAGCAAGCAATTTAAAATCTAAATTGGCTGTTTACGTAAACAAACTTGCTTAATACGCTTTGTGAAGAAATTGTTTTGAGCAAAAACAACATTCTATAAATGGCCCATTCGTCTATCGGTTAGGACGTAAGATTTTCATTCTTGAAAGAGGAGTTCGACTCTCCTATGGGCTACCAAAAAACTCCGGATTTACATCCGGAGTTTTTTGTCATTATAATACAATGTCGTTTATTTAAGCAAGTCTCAAAAACATGAAGACTCAAAGCGTGTATTTATAAACATATAAAAACTTCGATATTTTGAGCCTTTGTGTACTTAGCGTTCAAAGTTATATACAGGAAACTCCCTGAGTTATCACGTGTGTGTCATATACAATAAAAAAATCAGGGAGTTAGACATAAATATCACACTCCCTGAGACAAAAACATTTCCAACAATCTTGTTATTCTAATTCCAGAATAAGCGATTCCCTGGAGGTCAGATTCAACTCCCCAACCAATGAAATATCTCGTCCACTAATGACATCTTTACCCGAAACGGATTTACCAATCACTTCGGCATATTGATCCATTGCGATTTTATTCACTGCATTTTTACCATTCAAAATAACCAAAACCTTTTTCCCCATATATTCACGAAGATAAATATAAGCGCCATTACGGGGAGCAAAGTGCCGAAGTGTTCCTTTAGCAATCACCTCATTATTTTTTCGCCAGTTAAGTATTTTCTTTATAAAGTTAAATGCCTCATTCTGCAAAGAAAAACGCCCATCCGGGGTAAAATAGTTCAATTTATCGCCCGGCCATCCACCTGGTATATCCCGACGAACAAAACCGTCACTCTCTTTCTTCAAACCAGTCATCAGTAGTTCCGTACCATAATATAACTGAGGAATTCCCCGTGTGGTAAGCAGATATGTATAAGCCTGTTTAAGGGCCGATAAATCTTGTGGCATTTCCCGCAAAAAGCGATCGGTATCATGATTTTCCAGAAAAACCAATACATTATTGGGATTAGCGTATAAAAAATCCAATGCCAGGAGTTCATATATCCGGGATAATCCGTTACCCCAATCCGTCTCCTGATGAAAGGCATTATGCGAAGCCAACATGAAGGGAAAATCCATTACGGTTTTAAGATGAGAATTTCCCGTTTTATTTAAGGGACTATCAGCCTGCCAGAAAGCGGTTGCACCGGTATAATCATACCAGGCTTCTCCTACAATATTGTAATGAGGATATTCAGCAAACACCTCACTACACCATTGCGACATCATCCGGGCATCGGAATAAGGATAGGTATCCTGACGGATTCCATCCAGACCGGCAAATTCGGTCCACCAGATACTGTTTTGGATCAAATAACGGGCCAGGTGAGGATTACGCTGATTCAGATCAGGCATAACCTCAACAAACCAACCGTCATGCATCAGCTTTTTATCGTATTCTGAAGCATAGAGATCGTAACTCACGCCCTTTGCATGATTAGTTTGTGTATATTTATCCTGAAAGTTAAACCAGTCTTTACATGGAGGATCCTTGCGCCATACGTGCCCGCTACCACAATGGTTGAAGACCATATCCATCACCACTTTCAGCCCTTTCCCATGTGCTGCATCCACCATATTCCGGTACTCTTCATTAGTACCAAAACGTGGATCGATGTTGTAAAAGTCTGTGATGGCATATCCATGGTAGGAACCACCGGGCATATCATTTTCCTGCACAGGAGTTAGCCAAAGGGTTGTTATGCCAAGATCTGCAAGATAATCCAGATGCTGCGTTACACCGGAAATATCACCTCCATGGCGGGAGTTGGGATCATTGCGATTGACCTGAACAGTGGCTGATTTCAGCTTCAGATTATCGTTGGCCGGATTACCGTTGGCAAAGCGGTCGGGCATTAGCAGGTAAAGCACATCGGAAGATGAGAATCCCCCCCTGAGAGAAGAATCAGTAGCCCGGGATTTCAATTCATAACTAACTTTTTTCTTTTCTTTTCCGATGGAAAACAGCAAATCGGTTTTACCTGCAACAGCATTACTCAGGTCAAGATACACAAAAAAGATAGTTGGGGCTATCGCCTTTAGCTACACCTTTTACAGTGACATCAGGTGAAAGAGATTTAACCTGTGCATTACCGATATTTACACCATAAACCATGATCTGCAGTTCGGGATTCTTCATACCCGCCCACCAGAATGCAGGTTCTAATTTATTGATTTGTACAGCAGCAAAAAGCCCCGGCGTCAGAGCTAACAGAGATAATGTAAAGAGTAATTTTTTCATTCGTCAATAACAATTTATTATTTTATCTACACCTGAAACTTACATACATTGTCACACTTCTTTGATGAAGTCGGATGCATGCTCATTTCATATTGTAATGTTTAAAGTAAATATTATTTTTTTGTCAGTACTTTTTTAGCCCAAACCTGGGGAGTAACAGGAATTCCTGATAATAAAGTAATGGAAAACTGATCAACCGATTGATTTCCGTTTTCAGTAAAAACACGAATCTGAGAGTGCTCAACATCTCTGGCCTCTTTGGGTATAACAATGGAAAATCCTTTTTTATTAAACGAAACAAAATTGTCAGGCAGAAGGACATTCTGCCACAACACATATAATTCCCCGGGGATCCGTGAACAACTGAATAACAGCCGATTATTTAAAGAACCTACAGGCAATACGGAAGAAGATCCGGATTGAGACTTTATTCCCGTTATGTAGTATAATATTAGTGATACTTTTTCCCCTTTACGCATTACCGTTGCATGATGAAGAATTGAGGAACTATCTGTGACTACAATCTGAAGTTTCTGACGGGTTACATCCAGAGCTTTAACATCCAGACCATTTGCAAATACGGAGTCAACATCATTTAATGCCGGGAATGAGGCTGATAACAGCAAGGTATCGATATTAGTCCGCAGATAAACAACATCTGCCGGAGTAGAGTTTGCATCTTGCAGAATATCTTTTAGTGGCTCCTTGAAGTTGCATGCTGTTAGCTTCAACACACAAACAAACAGAATCAACCATTTAGTTTTCATGCGTCAATATTTATTTCTTGTGTTGCTACGCATGGAATTCGCATACATTGTCATACTCATTGGCGAACGCCAGTGCATGCTCATTTCATATGTCATTGAAAATTAAGAAATCGGATTTTAAGGAAAGCTCTATGAAGATATCATCGATAAAAAAAGGAATAATTGCTTTCAGAAAACCGGAGCTCTTCATTTTGAAAAGCCCCGGTTTGAAATTATTTGATCTCCATTACTCACATTGTTTAAATATCACATTATATTAAAATGCATCATCAGGAAGATCTTACTTTATCTGAATCATTTTCCTATTTGAAAACAGTTTGCTTCAAATTAGGATTAGCATTCAAATCGGAAGACGGAATAGGAAGCACATTATATTTTGAGGCCGTTGACACTCCCTCTTTTACTGCTCCTTTCCATGGCCACAAATAACTACCGCCGGTTAGTTTACCAAAACGGACGAGATCAGTCCGACGATGTCCTTCCCAATATAATTCACGGGCCCGTTCATTGAGTATAAAATCAAGTGTCAGCTGAGAATCTGATATCTCTGCAGTTGTTACTCCGTTATAAGCGCGATCTATAACTTTATTAACGGTAACCCAGGGCATCAGCTCTTGTGGCACCACTTCCACCACGAAGGACCGCTTCAGCATACATCAGGTATACATCAGCCAATCGGAACATCGGAAAGTCTGTATCAGGAAAAGTTGAACTGGATCCATTAGCACCCGTAGATGTTACATTCTTGAATTTACCCAACGCATAACCTTGTTTGAAACTAAAGATATCGGTAATCTCCACGGTATGTCCATTCGTATAAATCATTGCCCGTTTGTCAGTCGCACCGGTAATATCCGCAAATTTATTCACAAATGCTGAAGTTGTTCTGTTGCCATACCATCCTCCACCAATACCAAACTCACTGGCATTCATTCCATCTCCTACCGAAGCGCTGATAAGATAAGTTGTTCCACCCCATGTCTGAGTAGCCCGGCCATCAAAACAGATGGGGAAAATGATTTCGTTAGTCCGTAAATTGTTATCCGCCAGGAAAAGATTTGCATACTTAGTCTCCAGGGTATAACCAGCTGAGATCACTTTGTTGCAATACGTAATACAATCTGTGTATTTATTTGCTTCGATATACACTTCAGCATTGAGGTATAGCTTTGCCAGAAGTGTCCATGCAGCCCCTCTGTCTGCCCTGCCATAGCCATTTGCACGGGGAAGCGGCAATTCATTTTCGATATCCTTCAGCTCACTTTCAATATATTCAAACAGTTCCTGAGCTGAAGCTTGTTTCGGAAAGAAAAATCCGACTTTATCATTTTCAGTTACAAATGGACCTGTGCGAAATAGATCAAGCATGTGCCAGTATGCCAATGCACGTAAAAAACGGGCTTCAGTATTATAGGCTTTATAAGCACTATTGCCTTTGGTAAGACGAATCAAATTATTACAATATGATATTTCCAGGTTAACTCTGTAGTAAAGAGCCGTAATAAACTCATTAGAAGCTGTCCAGTCCTGATCATGATAATCACGAAGATTACCATCGTTCCATGCACAAATAGCTTCTTCAGTAGTCAACTCCTGGGCACACCAATACTGTCTGAGATAAGAGGAGAATCCACCGTTTATGCTTGAAATATCAGGTTCTCCATCATTTGCGGTTTGGCCTCCCACAGCAAGTCCGCTATAACATTTTGCCAATAGTTGGAGATAGGAAGAGTCTTTTGTGAGAATGTTACTGCCCGTCTGAACATTTTTATCCAACGGAAGGGTATCCAAATCATTCACACATGAAGTAAAAGCTGTCATCACCGCAAACATTGCGATCATGAGATACGATATATTTTTGTTTTTTGTTTTCATACTATAAATATTTACCGGTTAAAATCTGGCAGAAAGGCCTAAAACATAGGTTCTGGGACGAGGATATATTGCATTATCAATACCTCCATCTACTTCTGGATCAATTCCTTTATAAGAAGTAACCGTGAATACATTCTGAACAGATGTAAACAATCTGAGGTTAATCTTAGCTTTACTTAAAGCCGGAATCAAATTATTCATATTGCACCCTAAGGTGATATTATCCAATTTTAAGAAAGAAGCATCTTTCAGATAGTAATCAGACCAAAACTGCTGATTGACAAACTTTGTGTTATAAATATCACGGGGCAAATTCATTAAGAAGCCGCTGGTTGTAAGGTTCTGATAACGTGCACCGTTTGAACTGACATCATCGTAAACATAATTACCAAGACTGACGCGACCCGAAATACTTAAATCGAAATCACGATATCTGAGGCTTGAAGAGTATCCCATAAATAAATCGGGAGCTGGTTTCTTAGCATAATATTTATCGGCAATAGTAATCGATCCGTCTTTATTTCTATCGACATAACTACCTTCTATCGGAGTCCCGTTTTCATCGTATTTCTGTTCATACAAATAGAATGTATTCAATGAATGACCAACGGCATGTACCTGAACATTATTTCCGACACCTCCGGATATTCCACCGGTTTCCACACCTACATAGTTGGGATCATCATAACTGGTCAGTTTGGTAATTTTATTTGTATTTTGGGTAAGATTAAAACCAACTTCCCAGGTTAGATTCTTCTTATCAATTGCAACTGCATTCAGGGTAAATTCAACCCCCTTATTCTCCAGATTGCCGACATTGGTTAGCAAACGGTCTGTATAGTTACATCCCGCAGGTGTGGGAATCGTATTAATTAAGTCATTGGTTTTGCGATAATAAACATCAACAGAGCCACTTAACCGGCCTTTAAAGAATCCGAAATCAAGTCCGGCATTTATAGGTCGTTGTTTCTTCCCATTTGATATTTTCATCATAACCATTGGGTCTTAAGGTATAAACGAATTTATCCCCCATTTGATAACGCGCATAATTATCACTTATCCGGTAAGTACCCAAATATGGATAGTCGTTATTGGTAATATCCTGTTGTCCGGTAACACCATAACCCAATCTGAGCTTTAAATTACTAATAACATTTACATCTTTCAGGAAAGATTCCTCATTCACCTTCCAGGCCAAAGCAGCAGAGGGAAAAAGTCCCCAACGCGTATCCGGTGAAAAACGGGATGAACCATCACGTCGCAATGAAGCTGTAAGTAAATATTTATTATTAAGGGTATAATTCAAACGGCCAAAAAAGGATACAAGATAATTCTCTGTTTCACTTCCATCATCCAATGTTGAGCCATTCACACGGATATCATGACCGCTGGCTTTTCTCCAGAAGTGTTGTTCTTCCGTTCCGACCATCGCATCGACTACACTACGTACAGACTTAATATCTTTTTTATAGTTCAATACAAAGTTGATCATCTCATTTTTTGTTTCCTGAGTATAGTCCCTTTTGAGTTGTGCATCAGGTGCTGTAGCCAGTTCAACCCAGGATGCAGATGGATCAATCCGGATCTTTCCATCACTGTTGGTATAGTCCAGGCCGGTTGTTAGTGACGCTCTCAGATCTGGTAAGAAATGAAATTTATAATCTAATTTCAGGTCCCCAATCAATCGTGTCACGTTTGCTTTGTCGCTTCTTTGCTCCAACTGAGCAAGTGGATTGCGTGTTCCATTGATATTACGGGCGCCATCGCTCAATAACCAGGTATAATATCCACCGTATTTCTGATATTTTGTTTCGGTGCTCACAGGAGATTGCGTCGGATCAAACCGGATAGCATTTGCCACTGCTCCTTTTTCAGCAAAGCGGTTATCAGAATATATCCCTTTCAATCCGAAATCGATATTCAAATGATTATTAAAGAAACTGGGACTAACTCTTACCGCACCCGTACCGCGCTGCATATCCGAAGTTTTCAGAATCCCTTCTTGTCCTGTATAACCGACAGAAACACGGACCGGCATCGTTTTGAAAGAACTGGAAATTCCCAGATTATGATCCTGGCCAAAAGATGTTTGAAAAATCTGATTCTGCCAGTTTGTATTAGCATTACCCAATAAACCTTTCACATCATTATTGGATGCAAATCGTTCATTTACCAAAGTTCTGTATTCATCAGCATTCAGCACATCTACTTTTTTCACAATTGTTCCAATCGAAAATTTCGAGTCAAAATCAATTTTCAATTTCTGCCCCTTTGCTCCTTTTTTGGTTGTAATCATTATTACGCCATTCGAAGCACGCGAACCATATATAGCTGTTGCCGATGCATCTTTCAATACGGTAAATGTTTCTATTTCATTCGGATTGATTGAACTTAAAATATTCCCTAATCCGTCTATCGACCGGTTATCCAGAGGTAATCCATCGACAATGATAAGAGGATCATTACTTGCCGACATAGATGAGCCTCCCCGAATCCGTATGGTAGCACCATCGGTAGGCGCCCCACCTGACGTAGTCACATTCACTCCGGCCATTTTCCCTACAATCAATTGCTGAGGTGAGGTACTTGCGCTTTTGTTAAGATTCTTTTCGCTTAAGACTGCTACAGATCCCGTTGCGTCATTCTTTTTCACCTGACCATAACCGATAGCGACCACCTCTCCTAAAGCCACTGACGATTCTTTGAGTTGAATCTTTTTCATTCCGGTAAAGGATGAAGCCAAAAGTTCAAGTTTGTCAAATCCGATATAACTAATCTGGATCACAGCATTCTTAGAACTCACATTTAAAACAAACTTACCATCAATATCAGTGACAGTTCCGTTTGAGGTTCCTTTTTCTAAAACAGAAGCGCCAATCACCGTTTGATTGGATTGATCAACCACTGTCCCCCGAAGGGTGATTTTAGACTGTGCTATGGCATTTATGCCGAGGCATAGCAAAAAAAAGACCAATAGCGTAAATCTGATTTTTCTCATGTTTGGGTAATAATTTAGATGAATAATGAAGGTTAACTAGATAGTGTTATTTTATTTTCGGGAATAAGATGCAGAAAAACGATGTGATATAATGCAGCTGTTTTTCATGTTTATGGTCTTAGATCGTTGGTTTTCTTTTACATGACAAATATCAGACTGATTCAATCGTTTTCAAATGGAATCCTGACGAAATGCAGAATTTGAATGATGAAATGAGTTAAGGCATCAACTACTTTTTATCCTGATAAATAAAAACCCCACCTCAACATAGATTGAGATGGGGCATATTTGAGCTAAAAGATCGTTATCTAAAATTCCACATTAAATTCCACCCGTCTGTTTAGTTTTTTTCCGGCTGGTGTTTTATTGTCTGCCACAGGTTTGGTATCACCATATCCTGCTGTTTTCAAACGGCTTTCGCTAACACCTTTGCTGACCAGATAATTCTTAACAGCCATAGCCCGTTTTTCTGATAGTAGTTTATTAGCTTCCGGCTTGCCTACATTATCGGTATGGCCATTGATTTGCAACAGATAAGACGGATTGTTATTCATAACTTTTACTACTGCATCAAGTATTGGGTTAGAGCCCGAGCGTATTACATCTTTACCTGTCTCAAATTGTATACCCTGTAACGCTTTATTAAATAATTCTTTCGTTTCTTTCTTCACTTCCGGACAGCCTTTATTTTCTTTAAGGCCCTTTTCATTCGGGCATTTATCCAGATAATCCGGTACGCCATCACCGTCGGTATCTATCGGACAACCATTTACATCTACTTTTATGCCTTTAGGTGTATTCGGACATTTATCATCCTTATCTGCCACGCCATCGTTATCACTATCGGGACAACCATTAAGAGCAACACTTCCTTTTGCATTCGGACAAGCATCCAGGTAATCGGCGATACCGTCACCATCACTGTCTTTGGGACAACCCGAAGCATCAACTGCCACATTTGCCGGGGTATCGGGGCATTTATCCAGATAATCGGCTACACCGTCATGGTCACTATCAACCGGACAACCATTGGCATCAACTTTTACATTCAGAGGCGTGTTTGGACACAGGTCATACTTATCACTTACACCATCTTTATCGGCATCTTTTTTACCACCGAAACTAAAGACAAGCCCCAAAGTATGCTTCATGTAATTATCATACTTACCGTCCGTTCTGCGATTATCCCTGACATCAGAATAATTCAGATTAAAAAGCGACTGGTATTGTAAAGCAAAGTTTCTGGTAATGTTGAATTTAATTCCTACCCCCATTGGAATGATGAAGTTGGTTCCATCAACGATAGACATCCCGGAAGGAAAGTTTGCGAATCCGGCGCCGGCAGTCAGATACGGAGCTATAAATGCTTTTTCACTGAGGATATAACCATTATTTAATTTGTATTTAAGCAAAAGGCTTCCATCGAATTTATAACCGATAAACCGGATTATCGAATTCCTGTAACCTCCGTACCTGCCGTATGTACCCAACAGTCCCAAATCAAACGATTTGTTCAAATAATGATTCAGGCCAATGCCTCCCATTTCATAGAATGCTTTATTCCATTTAAAGAAGTCATTTACAATGTCTCCCTTGTATTCATTCTTACCAAACTGAACCTCTAAAGACCATGTTTTATCGGCATTCTGAGCATTTACCATGAACAGGCCACTCATACAAAACAACAAAAAGACTAACTTTTTCATAATCATATAATTGAGTTTATAAAATCTGGCTTTCCGGCCTGTCACCTGTCAATATTGCCTCAAGAAATAAGCAGTATAGTAACCTGAATATGCATAATAAAGGGTTACGGAGATAATATAGCATTAAAACAATCCGAATCTTCTATTGTTTAATCAATATTAATCTTTTCTGTTAAAGAAGAAGTTGCCCCAGAAGGAACATATATATAGTCTAAACACAAAGTCACAAAGAGGACTCAGACTCAAAGTGTTTGTCCACGCGCATGCGCATCAATTTATTCGAAAATATTGAGTTTGATTTATGATATGTTAAAGCTACTCACTATATTGAAATATAACATAATTCACTGAAATAGAATTTTCAAAGGCAATGCCAGGGAGGTATACAAACGGGAAAGACAAAAATAGGATCAAAGCCCTTCCAACCAATTCAGGAATTCAGGAATCCGGATACGACTTACCAGAATATCCGTATCCATGGGTGGCACTAATGCAATTTTCAACCGGCTGTTAAAGTACTTTGATACTGTTTTGATGGAGCTAATGTGGGCTATACAACCACGGGAGAGACGGAAGAAATCTTTCGGATTCAGTTGCACTTCCAGATTATCGAGGGAGAGATCGGAAATATATTTTTTACCTGAATTAGTGACTAAGAACGTGACCTTTTCCTCCGCATAGAAATAGGCAATCTCATCGGTATTGACAATAACAATATGGTCTCCTACCTTTACAGCAAAACGTTTCTTATATTCTTTGGGAAGGCTTTTCGAGAGCAACTCCTCCAGCCTGTTGTACTCGGGTGTTGCTTTCGATGTTAGTCTGATTGACTTATCAACAGCATTGACAAACTCGCTTTTATCAATGGGTTTCAACAGATAGTCAATGCTGTTCACTTTGAAGGCTTTGATGGCATACTCATTATATGCCGTCGTTATAATTACAGGCGCTTTTACAACAACCAGTTTAAATATTTCAAAACACTGGCCATCAGACAGCTCCACATCCATAAAGATCAGATCCGGCTGATTCTCACCTAACCAGGCTACCGCCCCTGTAACAGAATCGACACGGGCAATAATCTCAAAATCAGGATAGTGAGTATGAATCAACCTTTCAAGCTGTATCTGGGCGGGTATTTCGTCTTCAATTATTAAAACCTTCATAATCAACTTTTATTTACACTAAACAACAATATTTCTATTTAGTTTATGATAAGCGGCAACTTAACTAAATAAATTTCATTCGTTTGCTGAATAATAATCGACTTATTAAACAGAGACTGATATTGACCTTCTATACTCTTCAGACCCAAACCGTTGGATTCTCCGGTTTTAATGCGGGGCTGATAATTATTTTCCACACAGATATAATCATCATGTATATAGATTCTGATTAAAAGCGGGGAGGTAGTGCTGATAATATTATGTTTTGTGGCATTTTCAATCAACAATTGCAGACTACAGGGGATTATCTGTGTATGCAAATATTTTCCGTCTATATCAACCGAGACATCCAGTCCTGTATCAAAACGTTCTTTCAGAAGATCGGTATACATGCCGGCAAATTCCAGTTCATCTGACAATGAAACGACCGGATCACTTTCTTTACTCAACAGATAGCGATAGACACCGGCTAACTTCTTGATAAAATCACTTGCACGAGCGGCATCGGTATGCACCAGATAATCCAATACATTAAGACTGTTAAATAAAAAATGGGGATTAAGCTGCCGCTTCAGCTGATCGTATTGAAAACGGGCACGGTTCTTTTTCAGTATTTCGGCATCGAGAGCTTTTTCGTGAGATTTTCTGTAATATAATATTACATCCGTTATGCCCATTATTACGGTAAAAGCCATAATAGAAACGACAAAAACCGCTTCCAGATGACCGCTTGCGACCAATTCCCCCCATGAAAAATAGCGTAATTTGGGAAGGCAAATCATCGCAGTTACCAACGCTGATAGCGCCCCTAAAGCAAAGACAAAAAGAAGAATCCGGCGTAAAGGATTTTCCCCCCATGAGTATAGCTTATTGATATAATGCATCGAAAAGAACCCTGTTATTACCATAAACAGGGTTACAGGGTACTCTTTAAAGATGGTAAGCAGCAAATCGGTGACATTATACTGATAATCCGATTTCAGATAATTAATTATCTCCACATAAAATACCCGGAAAAGCAACACAATGCCTGCCAGAATAAGAATTTCATTCCATTTGCTTTTAGCCTCTTTTTTGATCATAATGAAAGGTGTTAGAAGCCGGATTACATTTACTTACGCTGTGTACGCCTTACGATCAGGTAGGTTAGCCATCCCAATAATTCTGTGATCAATACAGTGGTCAGAATCTGAGATACCATAGCCGATCCGGAAAACAGGATTTCCATCCATTCAGCGCCGATTGTTCCTAAATAGAAACCGGCAAGACAACAGATCAAAGCTATTGCTGTTGTCACATCCAGCGGATAATCATTTAACCGCGATAGCACTACAACCATTGCAATGGTAAATATGGTCAGAATTATCCCGGGATCGGCATGCCGGGCAATAATCACAGCGGCAGTTACAGCATGAGCAACAGCAAAGCTATGAATGACAAAATGAGCTGTCCGTAATGGTGTTGAAAATAGTTTCATGGTCGAATACAGATCGATATTCTTGATTCAGAGTATGGTTAACAGACGCTAAAGATAATTCATCTGTTTCAAAAAAAGCAGGGTTATGAAAAAAAAAGAAGATATCCTGAATAAATATAAGACACTTCAGCTTTCATTTAGACGGAACAGACTGCAAAACCTTTCTATTTATCAAATTTTAATACCCCCCGATTTTTCGATCATAAATAAATGGTTAAATTTGCTACTACTGCCTCCCGGCAGAATACTTACCCTTACGTACTACTCTAACTCACACTAATATGCAAAAAGTCACAAAAGAAGCTGCCCTTGAATATCACGAGCAAGGCAGACCCGGAAAAATCGAGGTGGTTCCCACCAAACCCTACAGTACTCAAACCGACCTTTCGCTTGCCTACTCACCTGGTGTCGCCGAGCCGTGTCTTGAAATTGAAAAAGACCCCGCCAATGCCTATCGTTATACCGGCAAGGGGAATCTGGTCGCTGTAATCTCCAACGGTACAGCCGTACTGGGATTGGGTGATATAGGTGCTTTAGCCGGAAAACCGGTTATGGAAGGAAAAGGATTACTTTTCAAGATCTTTGCCGGAATCGATGTTTTTGACATCGAAATCAACGAAAAAGACCCTGAGAAATTTGTACAAGCTGTAAAAGCTATTGCACCGACTTTCGGTGGAATCAATCTCGAAGATATCAAAGCGCCTGAATGTTTTGAAATCGAAAACCGGTTAAAAGAGGAACTTGATATTCCGATCATGCACGATGACCAGCACGGTACAGCGATCATTTCCAGTGCCGGGCTGTTGAATGCATTGGAGATTGTGGGAAAGAAAATCGATGAAGTCAGGATTGTGGTGAATGGCGCGGGAGCTGCTGCCAACTCCTGTACCAAACTCTACTTAATGTTGGGTGCAAAGAAAGAGAATATTGTGATGGCCGACAGCAAAGGCGTAATCTCGATCCATCGGACTGACCTCACCCCCTCAAAAAGAGAATTCGCTACCACACGGGATATTAAAACACTGGCCCAGGCCATGGAAGGAGCCGATGTATTCCTCGGACTCTCGGTAGCAGATGTGCTCACCAAAGAGATGGTACGCTCAATGAACCACGATCCGATCGTTTTTGCGTTGGCCAATCCTAATCCGGAAATTTCATACGAAAATGCCAAAGCCTCACGCTCTGACCTGATCTTCGCTACCGGACGGTCTGACCATCCGAACCAAATTAATAACGTTCTGGGATTCCCATACATTTTCCGTGGAGCTCTCGACGTAAATGCCAGCTGCATCAATGAAGAGATGAAACTGGCAGCTGCAATAGCGATTGCCGAACTGGCCAAACAACCTGTTCCTGACGTGGTCAATGCAGCATACAACATCTCCAATTTATCTTTTGGCCGCGAATACATTATCCCCAAACCTCTCGATCCGCGTCTGTTGACCATCGTGGCTCCGGCAGTAGCCAAAGCGGCTATTGACTCAGGAGTTGCACGTAAATCAATTACCGATTGGGATGCTTATGATTTGCGCTTGCAGGAATTAATGGGCTATGATAATAAACTGATGCGTCGTATGTCCGACACCGCGCGTCAGAATCCGAGAAGAGTTGTTTTCGCTGAAGCAAACCATGAGAATATGCTCAAAGCAGCTGTTCAGGCAAAGCAGGCAGGATACTGTTATCCCATTCTTTTAGGCAATGAAGAGCGTATCGGCAAGGTTGCAGAAGAACTAAATCTCAACCTTGAAGATATAGAAATCATTAATCTTCGTCACGACCGTGAAGAGGAACGTCGCAATCGTTATGCCCGGATCCTTTCAGAAAAAAGACATCGTCAGGGAATCACATTCAACGAAGCCCGCGAAAAGATGAATGATCGCAATTACTTTGGTATGATGATGGTGGAAACCGGAGAAGCTGATGCTTTTATCACCGGTACCTATACAAAATATTCCGAGACCAGCCGCATTGCCAAAGAGGTTGTCGGTATTCGCAACGGGTACAATCACTTCGGGGCTATGCATATCGTCAACACCAAAAAAGGGCCCTTCTTCTTTGCCGATACGCTAATCAACCGCCATCCTTCGACAGAGACATTGATTGACATCACCCGACTCACAAACCGGGCCGTGAAGTTCTTTAACTTCAAACCGGTGATCGCCATGATCTCCTATTCGAATTTTGGTGCTGATACTGATGGAAGCCCGGCTTCAGTTCACCAGGTTGTTGACCACATTCACCAAAATTACCCCCATATTGAAATCGATGGTGAAATGCAGGTAAATTTTGCGCTGAACAAGGAACTACGCGACAGTAAATTTCCGTTCAGCAGATTATTTGGTAAAGACGTCAATACATTGGTATTCCCAAATCTCAGTTCGGCCAACTCAGCCTACAAACTTATGGCTGAAATGGGTGGAGCTGAAATTATCGGGCCAATCCAGATGGGACTGAATAAACCGATCCACTTCACTGACATCGAAAGTTCAGTGCGCGACATTGTCAAACTCACAGTCGTTTCAGTACTGGATGCACTGGTTTGCGAAAAATTGCAGGAAATCGACAAACAGAGATAATCCGTTTTCAACCAAAAAGTTAAAGAACGCCTGTTCCTTTGTGAGCAGGCGTTCTTTTTTATTAGGAAAAACAGGCTTTTATCCTTATTTTTGTAGAATAAACAGGTAAAGTAATCGGTTTAGAACAAGTAAAACCACCTCAAACGATTTCTTCTAAAGCTATATTTACTCTCATGAAACGAGCATATACTAAGGTTTACTTCAATTGAGGAGTACCTTTCATGTGAGTTCCATATGATGCCAAAACAAAAATCATTATTGACATATGAAACAGAAGCCCGGAAACAATAAAGATCTTCAGCTCACGGTGAATCACCCATCTGAATTGATGAATTTCCTGATCGATAAATTACAGGGTAAAAGCCGCAATAATATCAAATCACTGCTTTCACACAAACAAATTAAGGTAGGGAATAAAGTTATCTCTCAATTCAACCATCCCCTTAACCATGGTGATATTGTAACGGTTTGCGCTACCCGCGGCAATGAAGAGAAAACATTGGTTGGTTTAAAAATCGTTTATGAAGACAGATATCTGATCGTAATCGACAAAGAGCCCGGATTACTCTCTATTGCTACGGAGACCGAGAAACGGGGAACTGCATACAGTATCCTGAGCGAATATGTAAAAGAGAAAAATGCAAAAAACAGAATCTTTGTTCTTCATCGCCTCGACCGTGAAACTTCAGGACTGATGATGTTTGCCAAAGATCAGGAGACTCAGGAACAGTTGCAGTACCATTGGGAAAGAGCTGTAACAGCACGCTCTTATGTTGCATTGGTAGAGGGAGAGATCCAACAGCCTCAGGACACTATTGTTTCATGGCTAAAAGAAGGTAAAACCTTTGTAGTGCACTCTTCGCCTGTTGACAATGGCGGTATGAAGGCTATTACCCATTATCGGGTGATGAAATCGAACAAAAACTACTCGTTACTTTCCGTAAGACTGGACACCGGTAGAAAAAACCAAATCCGTGTGCATATGCAAAGCATCGGCCATCCGGTTGTAGGTGATAAAAAATACGGAGCAACTCACAATCCGATTAAACGCATCGGACTTCATGCAATCGAGTTGTCATTCATCCATCCGGTTACCAATCAATTGCTGGAGTTTTCTACTCCTGTACCTAAGAAGTTTACCACTGTATTCGGTACAGAAAGAAAAGAAGGTCCTGTTCGCAGACCTAACGTAAAATAATATCAGTCTATACTGCTATCTTTCGATATAGCACGTTCGAACATAACATTAACCAATGGTTATCAAATATCCACAATAAAAAAGCCGCTTCAAAAAGCGGCTTTTTTATTGTGGATTTATTGTATCAATTTGACTTTGGCGTACCAAAACTGATCAGTTTCACATCAAACACCAATGTAGAGTAAGGATTTATACCCGTTGTACCGGATGATCCATATCCCAGGCTCCAGGGAATAATAATCCTTCTTTTTTCTCCCGGATGCATATCCATCAAGGCTTCTGTCCAACCTTTAATTACACCGTTAACAGAAAACGAAGTTGAATCTTCATGATTTTCCCAAATAGGATCAGTACCTTCATATGTTTCATCAAAGATTGTTCCATCCATAAGCTTCCCTCTATAATGAACATATACTGTATCATTATATAATGGAGAACCGCTCGTCACATCACCCTCTTTCAGAATCTTATAAAGGACAATTCCTCCTCCTCTATTAGCCGGAATTGTTAAGGTTTTATATCCGACAGAGTCGCTATAACTATTAAAATACGCCTCGTTCTTGGCTTTCCAGTCTGCATATTGTTCTTCTGTAGTTTGAGTATCCAAACAAGAAGTTGCAAACAAGACAAAGAAAAGCAATGGCAGCAACAACAATGATTTGAGTTTCATATTCGTATATTTTTTAAGCTTTTCCAAAGTTCAAAACATTGGAAAAGCTTTTAGAATTACTCCGTGATTTTTTTGAACAAATTCTTCATGCTCACCTGATCACCGATAATTGCACGAAGCTGGCTGATAGCAACACGTTCCTGAGCCATGGTATCGCGGTGACGGATAGTCACGCAATTATCTTCCAGGGATTGGTGGTCAACGGTTACACAGAACGGAGTACCGATTGCATCCTGACGACGATAACGTTTTCCGATTGAGTCTTTTTCGTCGTACTGACAATTAAAGTCAAACTTCAGATCGTTGATAATCTCACGCGCTTTTTCGGGAAGTCCGTCTTTTTTCACCAAAGGCATAACTGCCAGTTTAACAGGAGCCAAAGGAACAGGTAATTTCAGTACAACACGGGAATCGCCGCCTTCAAGCGTCTCTTCCTTATAGGATGCAGCCATTACACTCAGGAACATACGGTCAACACCGATAGATGTTTCGACAACATATGGAGTGTATGATTTATTAAGCTCCGGATCGAAATACTGTTGTTTCTTGCCTGAGAATTTCTCGTGACTACCCAGGTCAAAATCTGTACGGGAGTGAATACCTTCAACCTCTTTGAATCCGAAAGGCATTTCAAATTCAATATCGGTAGCGGCATTCGCATAGTGAGCCAATTTATCGTGATCGTGGAAACGATATTTATGATCGCCCAATCCGATGGCTTTGTGCCATTTCAGACGACGGTCTTTCCACCATTCAAACCATTTCAGTTCTTCACCCGGACGAACAAAGAATTGCAACTCCATTTGCTCAAACTCACGCATACGGAAAATAAACTGACGGGCCACAATCTCATTACGGAAAGCTTTACCAATCTGAGCAATTCCAAACGGAATCTTCATACGGCCTGTTTTCTGTACATTCAGGAAGTTTACAAAGATACCCTGAGCAGTTTCAGGACGAAGGTAAACTTTCAAAGCGCCATCGGCAGTAGAACCCATTTCGGTAGCAAACATCAGGTTGAACTGGCGAACTTCCGTCCAGTTTTTAGTACCACTGATCGGACAAACCACTTCGTAATCCAGGATAATCTGACGAAGTTCATCGAGGTTACCATCATTCAGGGCTTTGGCAAAACGGGTATGAATTTCCTGACGTTTTGCAATGTTTTCCTGAACACGGGGATTGGTTTGGCGGAAAAGTTCTGCATCGAAAGACTCACCGAATTTCTTAGCCGCTTTCTCTACCTCTTTTTCAATTTTATCATCGATTTTCGCCATCAGATCTTCGATCAACACATCGGCACGATAGCGTTTCTTAGAATCTTTATTATCAATCAGGGGGTCATTGAAGGCATCCACGTGACCCGATGCTTTCCAGATCGTGGGATGCATGAAAATAGCAGAATCGATGCCCACTACATTTTCGTTGAGCAGCACCATGCTGTCCCACCAATATTTTTTGATATTATTTTTTAGTTCAACACCCAGCTGACCGTAGTCATATACTGCGCCTAAACCATCATAGATTTCACTCGAAGGGAATACAAACCCATATTCTTTACAATGCGATACAAGTTTTTTAAAGACTTCTTCCTGTTGTGCCATACTTAAAAAAGGTTACTCATTTTTCGGTTTAAAACAGGCAAATCCCTGTTTTTCAAATGCAGGATGCAAAGTAAGCGATTTTTTTCGATTAATGCTTTTTGCCTTTTGTACTTTCTTACACCTTAAGCTCTGCAAAAGGGGGATTTAGATTGAAATTAAGGATTTTTAGGTAGACAAAACTCTTTAATCCGGAGAGTGATTTCATTCTCAATTATGGTTATTTTAGACAGTACATATCATTCAAAACAAAGTAATATCGTAATTTTGTCTGAAATCAAATCTCAGGCTACATTTATGCAACCTTTTGTTCATTTACACGTTCACTCCCAATACTCAATTCTTGACGGACAGGCCTCTATTCCCGCATTAGTCGACAAGGCTATTGCCGACGGTATGAAAGCCATTGCTCTGACAGATCATGGCAATATGTTCGGCATTAAGGAGTTCTTTAACTACACTTCCAAAAAGAACGGCAAATACCAGGATGAAATTTCCAAACTAAAAAAGGAAATCGAATCCCTGAAAAAGGCTGAAGAATTGCCGGATGATGAACCCCGGATCACTGCTTTACAGAATCAGATCAACGAGTTATCCCATAAGCTATTCAAACCCATTTTCGGTTGTGAAGTCTATGTAGCCCGCAATGGTCGTCATGTAAAATCGGGAAAAGAAAACCGAAGCGGTAACCACCTGATTCTGCTTGCCAAAAACAAAGTGGGTTATCACAACCTGGTAAAGCTTGTTTCAATGGCGTGGATTGACGGCTTCTACGGTCGTCCGCGTATTGACAAAGAGTTGCTGGAAAAACATAAAGAAGGCCTGATTGTCAGTTCCGCATGTCTCGGTGGTGAGATACCCCGCCACATTGCAGCCGGAAATCTGGAAGAAGCTGAAGAAACTATTCTCTGGTTCAAAAATCTGTTTGGGGAAGATTATTACCTCGAAATGCAACGGCATCAAACCGATAACCCGAATGCAGACAGAGAAACCTATAAAAAGCAGGAACAGGTCAACATCGAACTGATTAAGCTTGCTGAAAAAACAGGTGTAAAATTAATCGCATCCAACGACGTTCACTTTGTTAACGCGGAAGATGCCGAAGCCCATGACCACCTGATATGCCTGAATACGGGAGCCGATCTTCATGATCCCAACCGCATGCGCTACACCAAGCAGGAATGGATGAAAACACAGGCTGAAATGAATATCATCTTTGCCGATCTTCCACATGTGCTTTCCAATACACTTGAAATTGCTAAAAAAATTGAGCTTTACAGCATCAACAGTAAAGCGATTATGCCTGTTTTCCCCCTACCGGAGGAGTTTACCGATGATGGGGAATATCTGAAACACCTCACATATGTCGGAGCTGCCCAACGCTACCCTGAACTGACAGATGACATCAGGGAACGTATCGACTTTGAGCTTCAGACCATCCTGAACATGGGATTCCCCGGCTACTTCCTGATCGTACAGGACTTTATTGCCGCGGCCCGTAATATGGGAGTGGCTGTTGGTCCCGGTCGTGGGTCTGCCGCCGGTTCTGCCGTTGCATACTGCCTCGGAATCACCGACATCGACCCGATTAAATACGACTTTGCTGTTTGAGCGTTTCCTTAATCCGGACCGTATCTCCATGCCTGATATCGATATCGACTTTGATGATGATGGTCGGGGTCAGGTACTTAAATGGGTTACCGAAAAATACGGAAAAGAGAAAGTAGCCCATATTGTTACCTTCGGAACGATGGCTACCAAATCGTCCATCAAGGACGTCGCACGTGTTCAAAAGCTTTCGCTTCAGGAATCAGACCGACTCACGAAACTGGTACCGGATAAAATCCCCGACAAGAAAGTCAATCTGCGTAACGCTATCGAATATGTCCCGGAGTTACGTATGGCCACTGAATCCCCGGACATGCTGCTCCGGAATACGATGAAGTATGCCCAGATGCTTGAAGGTACGGTACGGAATACAGGCGTTCATGCATGCGGTATTATCATTGCACGCGATGATTTAACCAACTTCGTTCCTATCAGTACCGCCAAAGACAAAGAGTCTGACGAGGAGATGCTTGTAACCCAATACGAAGGATCTCTCATCGAGGACGTCGGCATGCTGAAGATGGACTTTCTGGGCCTGAAAACCCTGTCCATTATCAAAGAAGCACTGGAAAACATTAAGCTGACCAATGACCTTGATCTTGATATATCCAGGATCTCGTTGGAAGACGAAAAAACATACGAGCTTTATAGTACCGGAAAAACGACCGGTACGTTCCAATTCGAGTCCGCCGGCATGCAAAAATACCTTCGTGAGCTCAAACCCTCCAAATTCGAGGATTTGATTGCGATGAATGCGCTTTATCGCCCGGGACCGATGGACTACATCCCGTCGTTTATTGCACGTAAGCACGGATACGAGCCTATCGAATACGATATTCCCGTAATGGAGCGCTATTTGAAGGACACATACGGTATTACAGTTTACCAGGAACAGGTGATGCTTCTGTCCCGTCTGTTGGCCAACTTTACCCGCGGTCAATCGGACGAGTTACGTAAAGCAATGGGTAAAAAACTCATCGATAAGATGAATGCCCTGAAAGCTAAGTTTCTGGAAGGGGCAAATGCTAACGGCCACGACACAAAGGTCTGCGAAAAAATATGGGCTGACTGGGAAAAATTCGCCTCTTATGCGTTCAATAAGTCGCATGCCACCTGCTACTCCTGGGTTGCCTACCAGACAGCCTATTTAAAGGCCAATTATCCTTCGGAGTACATGGCTGCCGTGCTGAGCCGAAACATCTCGAACATCGCCGATATCACGAAATTCATGGACGAATGCAAAGCCATGAAGATTCAGGTATTGGGACCGGATGTTAATGAAAGTTTGCACAAGTTCTCTGTCAACAAAAAAGGAGATATCCGCTTTGGCTTAGGCGCTATTAAAGGCGTTGGCGAAAATGCAGTTCAATCTATACTTGATGAACGAAAGAAAAACGGACCCTTTACCAGCGTATTCGACTTTGTGGAACGCGTTAACCTGACTGCTTGTAACCGAAAAAATATGGAGGCGCTGGCATTAGCCGGGGCATTTGACAATTTTGAAGAAGTAAAACGCGAACAATTTTTTACCGAGAATGCTAAGGGAGAGGTCTTCCTCGAACTTCTTCTCCGGTACGGGAATAAAGTACAGGTTGACAAATCTGTACAAACGAATTCTCTGTTTGGAGGGATCAACGAAATTGAAATAGCCCGGCCCGAAGTACCGCAGGCAGAACCATGGTCTGATCTGGAAAGACTAAATAAAGAACGTGAACTAGTCGGAATCTATCTCTCAGCTCACCCGCTGGATGAATATTCAATTATTCTAAACCACGTTTGTAATACCAAAATGGCTGAATTATCCGACAGGACACTGCTGGCAGGCCGGGATATAACTATGGGTGGACTAGTCACTAATGTACGCATTGCCAATACCAAAAACGGCAAACCATTCGGCGTATTAAAGATTGAAGATTATTCAGGTGCCGGAGAGATTGCCTTATTTGGAAACGATTTTATTGAGTTCCGAAACTATTTCACCGAAAACTTGTTCTTATATATCAAGGGAAAATACGTGCCCCGCAGATACAACGAAAATGAACTTGATTTTAAGGTTGTCTCATTTCAGCTTCTGCCGGATGTCAAAGAATCTCTGATCGAGAAGATCACCATCCATGTTCCGCTGGAAGAGATCACGCCCGAGTTTATCTCTGATATTTCCGCAGTAGCCAAAGATGTCAAAGGCAGTTGCGAACTGTTTTTTAACGTTATCGATGAAGCTAACCATTATCAGGTCCCGCTTTTCTCCCGTAACGTAAAAACAAACGTCTCCAAAGAACTGATTAATTATATCCGGGAAAACGAAAACCTCGCGTTTAAAATCAATTGATCTTTGTCTTTTTTCACAGAAAAGTATAACTTTGAGGCCGTTTCAAACAAACACATTTACTAATTTATAAATAACAAGATTATGGCTTTAACAATCACAGACGCAAACTTCCAGGAGCTGCTTCAAGACTCCAAACCTCTAGTACTGGATTTTTGGGCAGAATGGTGTGGTCCCTGCCGTATGGTTGGTCCGATCATTGAAGAACTTGCACACGAATATGAAGGCAAAGTAAACATCGGGAAAATCGATGTTGACGAAAATACAGAAGTTGCAGAGCAATTTGGAATCCGCAACATCCCAACCATTCTTTTCTTCAAAGGAGGTGAGCTTGTAGACAAACAGGTAGGTGCTGCTCCAAAAGCAACATTTGTTACTAAAATTGAAAGTCTACTGTAAGAATCCGGATATATACATATATCCAAATAAAAAGGGAGCGCCACAAACGGCGCTCCCTTTTATTTTATATCTATGAAACGAGCGTACACTGATTGACAATGTATAAACACAACAAACCCCCACCAGCGTTAGCTGATGAGGGTTCTTAAGAGGCGGCTACCTACTCTCCCACTTGCGCAGTACCATCGGCGTGATCGGGCTTAACTTCTCTGTTCGGAATGGGAAGAGGTGGAACCCCGGTGCTATAACCACCTAAATGTCTTTTTGATCATCTCTTTTGTAAAGACGTCGCATGCGGCGTCTCTCATACAGACGCCGCATGCGACGTCTTTACAACATATCTTAGAAGTAAAGTATTTCAGAAAAATCAGCAAACCATCAGATGAGGAAAGTTTCGGGTAATTAGTACTGCTCGGCTTTGATGTTACCACCTTTACACCTGCAGCCTATCAACGTCATCGTCTTTAACGACCCTCATAGAAATCTAATCTTGAGGCGGGCTTCGCACTTAGATGCTTTCAGCGCTTATCCCTTCCCAACTTAGCTACCCTGCGATGCCCCTGGCGGAACAACAGGTAAACCAGCGGTTAGTCCAACACGGTCCTCTCGTACTAGTGTCAGAGCCCCTCAAATTTCTTACGCCCACAACAGATAGGGACCGAACTGTCTCACGACGTTCTGAACCCAGCTCGCGTGCCACTTTAATGGGCGAACAGCCCAACCCTTGGGACCTTCTCCAGCCCCAGGATGTGACGAGCCGACATCGAGGTGCCAAACCGCTCCGTCGATATGAGCTCTTGGGAGCGATCAGCCTGTTATCCCCGGAGTACCTTTTATCCTTTGAGCGATGGCCCTTCCATACGGAACCACCGGATCACTATGCCCTAGTTTCCTACCTGATCGACTTGTCGGTCTCTCAGTCAAGCACCCTTATGCCATTACACTCTGCGACCGGTTACCAATCGGTCTGAGGGTACCTTTGGAAGCCTCCGTTACACTTTTGGAGGCGACCACCCCAGTCAAACTACCCACCAAACAGTGTCCTCCCAGCGGGAGTTAGAACTCAAATAACCAAAGGGCCGTATTTCAACGGCGGCTCCACAAACACTAGCGTGCCCGCTTCATAGCCTCCGGCCTATCCTACACATTAGTTACCCAAATTCAATGTTAAGTTGCAGTAAAGGTTCACGGGGTCTTTCCGTCCCGTTGCGGGTAATCGGCATCTTCACCGATACTACAATTTCACCGAGCTCACGGTTGAGACAGTGTCCAGATCATTACACCATTCGTGCAGGTCGGAACTTACCCGACAAGGAATTTCGCTACCTTAGGACCGTTATAGTTACGGCCGCCGTTTACCGGGGCTTCAATTCAAAGCTTCTCTTGCGATGACTTCTCCTCTTAACCTTCCGGCACCGGGCAGGTGTCAGGCTATATACCTCTTCTTTCAAATTTGCATAGCCCTGTGTTTTTGTTAAACAGTTGCCTGGACCTATTCTCTGCGCCCTACCTCTCAGTAGGGACCCCTTATCCCGAAGTTACGGGGTCAATTTGCCTAGTTCCTTAACCGTGAATCACTCGAGCGCCTTAGTATATTCTACCCAACTACGTGTGTCCGTTTGCGGTACGGGTACCTATATGATTAAGTTTAGCGGATTTTCTTGGAAGTCTGCTTACATCCATATCAGATTATCCGTAGACTCTCTGTACTATCAGGTTCGACTCAATCTGCGGATTTGCCTACAGATCTCAATATCTACACCCTTTAACCAACTATTCCGTCAGTTGGCAGGACTTTCACTACTTCGTCTCCACATCACTCATATAGCTAGTACTGGAATATTAACCAGTTCTTCCATCGGTCTCGCCTGTCGGCTGAACCTTAGGCCCCGACTAACCCTGATCCGATTAGCGTTGATCAGGAAACCTTAGTCTTTCGGCGAGAGAGTTTCTCACTCTCTTTATCGTTACTTATACCTACATTTGCTTTTCTAAAAGCTCCAGCAAAGCTTACGCTTTACCTTCTGCGCCGTTAGAATGCTCCCCTACCAGTGTCTTAAAGACAATCCATAGCTTCGGTAAATTGCTTATGCCCGATTATTATCCATGCCAAACTCCTCGACTAGTGAGCTGTTACGCACTCTTTAAATGAATGGCTGCTTCCAAGCCAACATCCTAGCTGTCTATGCAGTCTGACTTCGTTTTTTCAACTTAGCAATTATTTGGGGACCTTAGCTGATGGTCTGGGTTCTTTCCCTCTCGGACACGGACCTTAGCACCCATGCCCTCACTCCAGGACTTAACTTCTGAGCATTCGGAGTTTATCAGGACTTGATAGGCGGTGAAGCCCTCGCATCCAATCAGTCGCTCTACCTCTCAGAAGAAACATCCCAGGCTGCACCTAAATGCATTTCGGGGAGTACGAGCTATCTCCAAGTTTGATTAGCCTTTCACCCCTACCCTCAAGTCATCCGAAAACTTTTCAACGTTTACCGGTTCGGTCCTCCATTTTGTGTTACCAAAACTTCAACCTGCTCAAGGGTAGATCACTTGGTTTCGCGTCTACTCCCACCGACTATACGCCCTGTTAAGACTCGCTTTCGCTTCGGCTCCGTGACTGAATCACTTAACCTTGCCGGTGAAAGTAACTCGTAGGTTCATTATGCAAAAGGCACGCAGTCACTCCACGTAGGAGCTCCTACCGCTTGTAAGCGCATGGTTTCAGGGTCTATTTCACTCCTCTGTTCGAGGTTCTTTTCACCTTTCCTTCACAGTACTGGTTCGCTATCGGTGTCTCGGGAGTATTTAGCCTTACGGGATGGTCCCCGCTGATTCACACAGGATTTCTCGTGTCCCGCGCTACTCAGGATACCACTAAGCTTCATCTTCGATTCGTGTACCGGCCTGTCACCGTCTTCGGGGCCTCTTTCCAAAGGCTTCCACTTCTCCAATTCTTGCTATGTCGTGGTCCTACAACCCCAGCTATGCCGAAACATAACTGGTTTGGGCTGTTCCGCGTTCGCTCGCCACTACTTACGGAATCACTTTTGTTTTCTTCTCCTATGGGTACTTAGATGTTTCAGTTCCCCACGTTCGCCTATCTTTACAGATATATCTGGTCTTCTACCAGATGGGTTGCCCCATTCGGAAATCTACGGATCAAGGGATATTTGCTCCTCCCCGTAGCTTATCGCAGCTTATCACGTCCTTCGTCGCCTCCGAGACCCAAGGCATCCGCCATGCGCCCTTGCTTACTTTCTTCTCATTTCCGGCATTGCTGCCGTCAATGGCTCGATGTTTTTTCTTTACTACTTTTACTTCTTCAATATGTCAATGATCTTCTCTCTTTCCTTGCGGATTGAGTTTCGTGGAGAATAACGGATTCGAACCGTTGACCCCCTGCGTGCAAGGCAGGTGCTCTAGCCAGCTGAGCTAATCCCCCGTTTTTTTTAATGAATAATGATGAATGAAGAGTGAAGAATGTTTGTCTTGCGACTCTTTAATTCTTCATTTTTAATTCTTAATTCTTCATTACCCTCGGGTAGTCCCAGGCAGAGTTGAACTGCCGACCTCTACATTATCAGTGTAGCGCTCTAACCAACTGAGCTATAGGACTGCATTACTTTTTCTTTGCCTGAGTGGCTCTGTCTCCTCTTAGACTGAAGACCTTAAGATCAAAGACTTTTAGACTTTTGACTCCTGACTCTACGTCTTTTGTCTTGCATCTATTGTCTTGACTCTTTTTGTCTTTTCGTCTTGTATCTTTAAATAAACAAGTAGTAGTCAGAAAAATTAAACCTTTAAGTAAGGTTTGCTCTCCAGAAAGGAGGTGTTCCAGCCGCACCTTCCGGTACGGCTACCTTGTTACGACTTAACACCAGTTATTAGTTTTACCCTAGGCCGCTCCTTGCGGTTGCAGACTTTAGGTACCCCCAACTTCCATTGTTTGACGGGCGGTGTGTACAAGGCCCGGGAACGTATTCACCGCGCCATGGCTGATGCGCGATTACTAGCGAATCCAGCTTCACGGAGTCGAGTTGCAGACTCCGATCCGAACTGAGATGGGTTTTGGAGATTAGCATCCTGTCACCAGGTAGCGGCCCTCTGTACCCACCATTGTAACACGTGTGTCGCCCCGGATGTAAGGGCCGTGCTGATTTGACGTCATCCCCACCTTCCTCTCGGCTTACGCCGGCAGTCTCAATAGAGTCCTCAGCTTAACCTGTTAGTAACTATCGATAGGGGTTGCGCTCGTTATGGCACTTAAGCCGACACCTCACGGCACGAGCTGACGACAACCATGCAGCACCTCGCAGGCGGCCATTGCTGGCTACAATGTTTCCACTGTATTCCCCCTGCGTTCAAACCCGGGTAAGGTTCCTCGCGTATCATCGAATTAAACCACATGTTCCTCCGCTTGTGCGGGCCCCCGTCAATTCCTTTGAGTTTCACCGTTGCCGGCGTACTCCCCAGGTGGAATGCTTAACGATTTCTCTGTGCCACTGACTGTATATCGCCAATAGCTAGCATTCATAGTTTACGGCGTGGACTACCAGGGTATCTAATCCTGTTTGATCCCCACGCTTTCGTGCCTCAGCGTCAGTTACCGGTCCAGTATGCTGCCTTCGCAATTGGGGTTCTGCGTTATATCTAAGCATTTCACCGCTACACAACGCATTCCGCATACCTCTACCGTACTCAAGTCACCCAGTTTCAACGGCAATTTTACAGTTGAGCTGCAAACTTTCACCGCTGACTTAAGCAACCGCCTACGCACCCTTTAAACCCAATAAATCCGGATAACGCTTGGATCCTCCGTATTACCGCGGCTGCTGGCACGGAGTTAGCCGATCCTTATTCCTAAAGTACATTCATCCTCTTACACGTAAGAGTTGTTATTCCTTTATAAAAGCAGTTTACAACCCATAAGGCAGTCATCCTGCACGCGACTTGGCTGGTTCAGGCTCTCGCCCATTGACCAATATTCCTCACTGCTGCCTCCCGTAGGAGTCTGGTCCGTGTCTCAGTACCAGTGTGGGGGACCTTCCTCTCAGAACCCCTAGACATCGTAGTCTTGGTAGGCCGTTACCCTACCAACTAACTAATGTCACGCATGCCCATCCATTACCGAAATTCTTTAACCACAAAATCATGCGATTTCGTGGTATTATGCGGTATTAGTTTCCGTTTCCGAAAGTTATTCCCCAGTAATAGGTAGGTTGCATACGCGTTACTCACCCGTGCGCCGGTCGCCACCCGAAGTGCTGCCCCTCGACTTGCATGTGTTAGGCCTGTCGCTAGCGTTCATCCTGAGCCAGGATCAAACTCTTCGTTGTATTATTGTTTTTTGTTAGTTGATTACTCAACTAGTTTTAATACTTTCAAGTCAATCCTTACTCCAATTATTGCTAATTGACGGTTTAATTTTTCCCTTACCTGATCACTCGCACATCACTGTGCTTTATTGCGTCAGGTAGTTTTTGTACTACTTATTTATCTATAATTTCTTCAATGATCTCTTTCATTTTGCTTCGCAGTTTTTAGCGAAACGGCTGCAAAGATAACGCTTTTTATTTTTAACTTCCAAATCTTTTCAGATTTATTTTTTCAAAACTTTCAGCGCTTATCGTTAGGCCGCTGCCCTTATCTGTTTAGCGAGTGCAAAAGTAGTGCTTATACCCTTTCCCTCCAAATTATATCACGCCTATTTTGTGTTAAAAAACATAACCAGCTGAGGGCGTGGGGTTGTTTGCCGGACATTTATTAAGGAGAATACTGCTCCATTGCTGTTCTACGCATCTGTAATGCAAAAAGGCTGAAAAGTCGTTCAAAGAAAATGACTAAAACTGCGAGTGGGCAAATGGAAAGAACGGAGATTTATGGGATAATACTTCAGGATATATCCTGCAATCACACCAGGCCAACAAATAATCATCATTTGCAATCAACCCTTATTCATATAATCGTTTAATGTGTCACCGGATTTTATCCGGATCATGCGCTGATATCAATTAATGTTGCTCCGGTGTTTCCCTATACTTGAATAACCATAGTCTCATGGTTATTCTAAGGATGTACCATAGATATCCCATATCATATATATAATATGGGTTATCTATGGGATATCTATGGGTTATCTATGGAAAAACCTATAATAAACAGCGGAACAAGATAGGAGCAAATGTAGTACATCGGGGACTCATGAGAATAAATCCAGCCGGATATAGTCAACCGGAAAGCTCCGGACTGTACAAAGAGGCTCGGTGCTTCATTATATAGGGTCTGCTGAAAAACATTTTCATGCCACGAAGTGGCTAAATCTGAATAACCCCCAGTGAAGCTTGCGGAACTGGGGGATGGAAGATGATGCAGAAACACAGCCCCGAAGTGGGCTGAATAACATTTTAATACGTTGTTGTTGAGCCCTTTCCGGGCTCTGTTTCTTTTGCTGATTTGGCCGCCGGTTTTACCGGCGGTTATTCTGATTTAGTCCTTTCAGGACACTAGTATCTGACAATATGAATGTAATGCAAAGAAAACTGACGTTGATGTTCAAAAAACTTGCATTTACATATGTATGGGCAGTTATATATCGCTGTTTATCTGATTTATAATATTTTTTCAGCAGACCCTATATAATACTCCGGATAATACACATCTGACTTTTTCCCGGTTACAAAATCAGCAATAAACAGCTACATTTTCAGCAAACATATCTACAGGTCAATTTATCCTGACTTATTTGATTAACTTTGGTAAGAACAAAGCCTGTTAGTTTACTACCCAAGACACGTTAGCAAAACTGACAACAATAAACAAAGGATAAACTCATAGCTCTTAACCGATGAAAACCTGTCCCCTATTGATATTATTACTTTTCCCCATTCTGCTGCTTGCCGAACCCTTCACCATAAAAAGACTGGGGATGGAACAGGGATTATCCAACAGTTACATTGTAGGAATCACACAGGACAGGGAAGGTTACATGTGGGTTGCCACCGAATCGGGATTAAACAGGTTCGATGGCCAGAACTTCAGAGTTTACCGGAAAAATGTAACACCTTTTACCAGCATAAACAGTAACGAACTAAACAAGGTGTTAGCAGACCGGGACGAGAATATCATCTGGATTGCCACCCAACGGACCGGGTTAAATGCTTTTGATACTAAAACGGGGAAATTTACCTACTATACCCATATCCCCAATAATCCGTCCAGTGTAATCACGAATGATATTACCAATTTAGCCCGGGCATCTGACGGCAACCTATGGGTCAGTACTTACCATTTCGGGGTCGATTATTTTAATAAGAAAACCAAACAATTTACCCACTACAATCAATCTACAATCCCGGGGTTTGCCAGTAATCACGTCTGGTGTGTTACCGACGATTATCACGGGAAACTCTACATCGGCCATGTATTTGACGGCCTGAGCGTATTATCGGTAAAAGAGCGTAAGATAAAAAACTACATCAACAAAGCGAATGATCCGAATTCGCTACCCGGAGCTGAAGTAACCTGCATTTACATCGATAAAAAGAACCACATATGGGTGGGGACTAACGACGGACTGGCTTTGTTTGATCCAAAATCCGAAAGATTCACTGTATTCCGGAACATTCCGGGGAAACCCTCTTCCCTGAAAAGCAACCGGATATTATCCATTCAGGAAATGCCCGGGGACAAACTCTGGATAGGAACAAATCAGGGTGGAGTAAATATACTTGACCTTCGGCAATCAGTGTTGAACCCGGGCGAAGCATCTTTCCGGCATATTGAAGCGTCGGAAGATGAAAACGGACTCTCCCATCAAACCGCTAAAGAAATTTTCCGGGATTCATTCAACAATATATGGATTGGCACTACCGGAGGAGGCATAAACGTGATCAGCAGTAAAAAACCATTTTTTAATACCTGGTCACGCACACCTCTGCGGGGAGCGAAAAACAGCCTCTGCAACAAGGTGGCTTCCGGGCTATGCGCTGATGCTGAAGGCCGTGTGTGGGTAGGTACTGACGGAGGCGGCATCGATCTGTTTGAAAACGGCTTGAAAATATCACATTTCAGTAAAGAAACCGGAAACCTTCCCGACAATTTTATTGTGTCGGCACTAAAAGACTCAGAGGGCAATCTTTGGTTTGGATCCGGAAGCGGACCTTTAATCCGATATGCCTCAAAAACAAAACAGTTTACTCAAATCAGGGAAGTACAAAGCTCTGTGGGCATCCGCTACTTATTTGAAGACCGGAACAAAAACATCTGGTTTGGAACTAACCTGGGACTTTTTTCTTACAATCCTTCAACCGGCAGTGTGAAGAATTTTTCCCAAAACAATTCGCAGTTGCCGGACAATGTGATATTAAGCATTTCGCAGGATAGCAAAGGACGGCTCTGGATAGGAACTCTTGGACAGGGGCTGGTTGTTTTTACCCCTGATTTTAAGTTAATAAAACGATTCTATAAGAATAACGGATTCTGCTCCAATGCCATTACTCATATTTTCCGGGATTCAAAAAACAGGATGTGGATAGGCACCTGGGAGGGACTGGTGTTATTTGAGTCTGTCAACAGCATGAAGTACAGGATATTTACGGAGAAAGAGGGGATGGCTGACAGCTATGTAAGCGCAATCGATGAAGGCAAACCGGATCAGATCTGGTTTAGTACGAATACCGGAATCAGCCAGTTAAATGTCAAAGAGAATAAATTCGTCAATTTCAATTATCTCGATGGCGTTCCGCGGGCAAACTTTGTGCCCGGAGCAGTTACAAAAACGAAAAACGGAACCATCTGTTTCGGATCACAAAACGGTGTCTGTTATTTCAATTCAGAAGAGAACCGACTTAATATCCGGCCTTCAGCAGCCCAAATTACCGAGTTCTGCTATTTTGACAAAAAGATTACCCAACCCGGGAATACCGTCAACCTTCCGGTCAGCGAGAAGATGATATTAAGGCATTATCAAAATACATTTTCAATATCGTTCAATGTACTGGATATCGGGATGAACGATCAGACGGAATACGCCTATATGCTAAAGGGGCTGGAGGATACGTGGTACAATGTGGGAAATGAGAAAAAGGTTACGTTCCGGAATATACCTCCCGGCCACTATGAATTTAAGGTGAAAACACGCCTCCGGAATCAGGGATGGTCGAATGAAATAAGTTCGGTCCGTATTATCATCAGTCCGCCGTTTTGGTTGACCTGGTGGGCCAAAATATTCTATCTCATTCTGATCGTATGGCTGATACGGTATATTATCCGGTTTTACAAACGAAAACTTGATCTGGAAAACACGCTCTACCTCGAACAAAAGAATCACCAACAGGAACAGGCATTAAACGACGAACGGTTAAGTTTTTACACCAATATTGCCCATGAACTGCGCACGCCGTTAACCCTGATTATCGGCCCGCTGGAAGATTTGTCCGAAGATGACACTCTTTCCCGGGCGCACGTCAAAAAGATCTCACTGATCCATCGCAGTGCAACCCGTCTACTGAACCTGATAAACCAGATTCTGGAATTCCGGAAAACAGAGACCCATAACCGCAATCTGTGCGTACTCAAAGGTGACCTGGCTACACTAATCCGTGAAACCGGACTTAAATACGAAGGACTGAATCAAAATACAAACATCAGATTCAGGATATCCATTGAAACGGATGAGACAATTCTCTTTTATGATCCGGAAGTCATCACCATTATTCTGGATAATCTGATCTCTAATGCTCTCAAATATACCAAGAAGGGGGAAATTGCCATTTTTATGCGAAATGCTGTTGATGGACAGGAGCTGTTTACGGAAATTGAAGTCCGCGATACCGGCTTAGGAATTTCGGCTGAAGCCCAGAAACGTATATTCGACCGTTACTTTCAGGTGAAGAGTGAACATCAGGTATCCGGTTCGGGCATTGGGCTTTCCCTGGTTAAGAACCTGGCAGAACTGCATCAGGGGAGCATCTCGGTTGACAGCAAACCGGGCGAGGGTTCTTCATTTAAATTCCGCATCCGGACCAATAACCAATATCCGGAAGCTATGCATGCCGAATCGACTGAAATATTTAAGGAACCGGAGGAAAGCAATCCGGAAGAATCCAGAGGATTAATCCTGATCGTTGAAGACAATGCCGAAATCCGGGAATATATTGCCGGTTCTTTTTCCGATACATTCGATATCCTGGAAGCCGAAAACGGGAAAGCCGGAGTAGAACTTGCTTTTGAACGAATTCCCGACATTATCATCAGTGATATTATGATGCCGGTGATGGACGGTATCGGGTTGTGCAAAATCCTGAAAGAAGATGTGCGCACCAGCCATATCCCTCTTATCCTGCTGACCGCGAAAGATTCGTTACAGGATAAAACGGAGGGATATACCATTGGCGCCGATTCATACATCACCAAGCCTTTTAGTGCTGCTTTGCTTCAAAGCCGGGTGAATAATCTTCTGGAGTCGAGGAAAAAGATTGCAGCCGCCTTTGCTTCAACGCCTTTACAAAAGAAAGCCCTGTTCTCGGAGTCGCTTAATAATCTGGATAAGGAGTTTATCGGGAAGTTCACAGATATTGTCAAGAATAATCTGGCCTCGGAACAGGTAAATATTGCCTTCATTGCTGAAAAAATGAATATGAGCCACTCCACGCTCTATCGGAAGGTCAAGGCGCTGACCAATATGTCGGCTAATGAGCTGGTCCGGAAAATCAAAATCCAGGAAGCTGAGCACCTGCTCCTTACCGGAAAATATACGATATCGGAGGTTGCATTTATGGTGGGCATGAATAGCCCGACCTACTTCAGGCAATGCTTTAAAGAGGAATTTGGTCAAACTCCTTCCGAATACCTCAGGAATATTAAAGCGTAATAGAGATGGGAGTTATTTAACGCGGACAGCATTAACGATGTTTTATAAACGCTGACAGGTCTGCGACGCTGTCAGGTTTCGGGTACACCATTGCAGTACGGTTGATTAATGGTGGGGGTATTGGATGTCATGAATCTGTCGGCGTGCTTGCACCTGACAGCGTTATTAAAACAGCATCACTCCTCACCTCCATTATCATTCTGATAGTAAAAACCGCCTATAATGTGGACAACTGAGGAGCATATGTGGAGCTGTGAGCAATGAAAACCGGTGGGGTTGGTGACTGAAAGACAATCCATACTATTGCGAGTTTCACAACTCGTATCTCCAGTTTATCGTGAGCTTGCGTTGTATCAAGTAGCTGATAGCAATATCATGAAAGGAGACTCAGAAATAAATCGGAAAGGAATGGATATGTGGGGGGCTCGCAAGATAAAACCAGAGGCTTTGATTCTCTAACAGTGAAGACAGGAGTATGTCGACGAAATGCGGTTTTATTTTGATTGTAGGGCTGACTACATAGAAAGTTGAGTTAGCCTTATTGCCGTTTATGTTCGTCAGGCCAAGACTTTATCGCCGTTTTCCTTTTGATTCGCAGCCCTCACAATACCCTCGTATTTACAAAAATTCAGACTACAAAGCTCATAGCGTACTTATTCGCCTAGTTTACGACCATTCTTGGCGCACAAGAAAAAAAGCCATCTGAAATGGATGACTTTTTTAATGTGGCGGGGCACTGGCATCGAACCAGTTCACTAACATATAATATTCAAAACTTAACACAAATTATCAGTTGGTTGACTGACCCGCCTGCAATGCCAACGCCACCGCTAATTTGCATGATGTTTATGCTTAAAAAAGACAGAATAAATCCTGTAGTAAGATGTACGATCACAGTTTTTGCTATTTCCATAAGATTTGTTTTTTTACAGTGAATAATCAAATGGCTGATTACGACAATCAAAACCTCTTTTAAATGCCAAATTTTGAAGAACTCTGTTAGGGCTCCCAGATCTTCAGGTTTCCCACTATACAAATGTATATAATATTCTTCAAACAGATCCATTTAAATGACAAGAAAAACTGCAAACAAAGATTCATGGTAGTCAACATCAGTATATTGGAAAATCTCAAGTATCCTAATAAAAGACGCCCCCGCTAACATCCACCAATAAACATCTATTATTTAAATAGTTACACCGGATATAAAACCACAGAAAATTGATATAGCATTAGTGCGTATCTGTGATCCGCCCTAATGACGTCTCGCTTCGTTCGAGTTATAAACCTGCCTCTCGGCTGGCAGGATGTAAATATAGAAAAGCACCTTCACGCCTATTACGAAACAACAGGGAGTGTGATCTGTGCCATGCCCCTTTGATAAAAATGGCATTTGTAATACGACAATCAGATAAAAGACTTAAATTTGAGGCAAGATAGTTTGATATCGGATCTCAGCACCTAACAGTATAATAGTGGATGGATGAAACATCCACCCCGACAGTTAATGCTTTTATAATTGTATACGCTTACATGGACATACAACCAGATCCCCATCAAATATCTATTCATCAAGACATTAAATAAAAGACAGCTAAAAACCATATGCGATAGAAGCGAACAAGATATTTGCATACACAACATTTTAAGTTCACATATAATTAGTTATAGCCAATGCTAAAAGGCTGTCCTACCATGATAATGGAAAAAAACAGATTGAAATATGGGAATGAACGAACAAGAGACCCGCTATCACTTAATAGACCCAGTATTAAGGGCTAAAGGGTATGATGATATTACAAAATTAAAATGTGAGACACCAGCCCCTGTTGAGCCGACCGGACCGAAAGGACGGAGGAAAAAAGGTTCTGGACGGACTGACTATTTGCTTTGTGTCAAAGTTGGAACAATGCCCAAACCTTTGCCTGTTGCTGTTTTGGAAGCTAAAAAAGAAGATGAAGACCCTTTAAAGGGAATGCAACAAGCAAAAAAATATTCTGAGTGTGAAAGATTTGAAGTGAAGTATGTTTTTGCAAGTAATGGACATTTATACGGCGAATATGACCATTTTACAAACTTGCAAATGGGGCCTTATCCCTTGGCTGATTTCATTACTCACGAAAACCTTACAGACCGTTATGCAAAGGACACAGGTATTGACCTTGGGACACCCGAAGCACAAATTTTATTTATGCCAGATAGTCCGCCATGGAATAAATATCGCTATTATCAGGATGCTGCTATTCGAGCCGCTTTTAAAAAAATTATTTTGCAAATTCAAAACAGTGAAGATCCACGAGTTTTGCTTTCTTTGGCAACTGGTGCAGGAAAAACGATTATCGCAACAAATCTTTTATGGCGTTTGAATGAAGCTGGACAATTACCAAAGCCAGCTTTGTTCATTTGTGACAGAGACGAATTGAGAACACAGGCGTATGAAAAACTAAGTGCTGCATTTGGCGACAATGTGAGAATTGTTAAAACTGAAAAAGGCGAAAACGCAGCAAAAAATGCACGTATTCATATTGCAACTTATCAAACTTTAGGATTAGATGATGAAACGCCCGATGATAAAATCGCCAGCTTCTTATCTGAGCATTATCCTGAAGATGCTTTCAGTATTATCATTATTGACGAGTGCCACCGTTCCGCTTGGGGCAAATGGTCTGAAGTATTAAAACGCAATCCAAAAGCTATTCATATAGGACTTACCGCCACACCTCGCAAGCTGATTACAAGAAAAGAGTTACCGGCAGAGGAAGTGGAAATTTCTGCAAATAACTTTAATTACTTTGGCGAACCTGTTTATGAATACGCTTTGGCTCAGGCACAGGAAGACGGTTATCTTGCAGCTTGTGAAATTGTAAAACGAAAAGCTGACATTGACAACCGAGTATTTACCAAACAGGAAATACTTAATGCAAAAGTGACTAATATAAAAACCCGACAACCTTTAACAGAAAAGGATTTAACAAAGGATAAATACACAGGAAAGGATTTTGATGATGAAGTATTCATTGAAATGCGAACTCCTGCTATGTGTGCTGATTTGTTCCAGCAGTTAATTGAAAACGGAGGTCCCGAACAGAAAGTTATCATATTTTGTAACCGTGAAATTCATGCCGACCGTGTTGTAATGTACATGAACAACCTGTATACAAAGTGGTGCAAGAAAAATAATCAGGTCATCAAAGACGATTACGCTTTTAAATGCATGGGCGGTACAAACAATGGTGCTGATAAAATTGAACCCATGCGTGGTTCAGGGCAAAGAGCTTATATTGCCTGTACGGTAGATTTATTGGAAGCAGGTGTGGACATAGAACGATTGAATGCTGTTGTGTTTTTCCGCTATCTAAAATCTGCCATTAAGTTTTACCAAATGGTGGGACGTGGCACACGGATACATGAGGAAACCGAAAAGTATAAATTCTGGCTATACGATTACACAGGAGTTACCGACCTATTCGGAACAGAATTTATTTCCAAACCACGGAAACCAAAAAATGGAGGTGGATATGGTGGCGGTGATGATGGAGGCGAGACAGACGGAGGAGTTGCTGAGGATCCTGCCATTGGTGAAGTCCGTGGGTATGCTGTGAATATTACTCCGCAAGGTCGTTTTATCTTAGGTAGCAGAGATGGGAAAGAAGTTGCCATACCCGTTGACGAATACCGAAAGGAAATCATTCAGCGTGTAATCAGTGAAGCGCATAGTCTCGACGAATTTCGTCAACTTTGGATTGAAACACAAAAAAGGAAGTCCCTGATAAATCACATTCTGGATGCTAACTTTTCGCCCGACGTAATTAAGGAAATTGACAAAATGAACGATTACGATATGTTTGACTTTTTTGGACATTTAGGTTATAAAGCCAGAGCTCTAAAAAGGACAGAAAGAGGTTCGCATTATATATCTGAAAACCAATCTTGGTTTGCTGGCATGGATAAGAATGCAGCCATTGTATTAAAAGCCTTTGGTTACCAGTTCTCTTTAGATGGTACAGAAGCTTTGGAAACCCCTGCACTTTGGCAGGTACCCGAAATAAAAGCCGCTGGCGGTATTAAAGCGCTGAAAATATTAGGAGCGCCAAACGATATAATTAAAGAAGCAAAAGGAAGGTTGTTTAGAACATGAAGATAGAGAAATTAGGAAATGTCGCTGATGTTGTAAATGGATTTGCCTTTGCCGAAGATTTGCAAGGCAACAAAATCGCACAAATACCATTTATTAAAGTCAGTGATTTTGTATTCGTTTGCGATAGATACATTGATAAATCAGTCAACTATGTTGATGAAACAATGCTTAAGAAATTAAGGGCAAAAGTTTACCCTAAAGGAACTGTGATTTTTCCAAAGGTTGGTGGTGCATTGCTAACAAACAAGAGAGCCATTCTTGGTTGCGAAGCAACTTTTGATAATAATATCATGGGATTAGTTCCCAAATCAGTTAATCCTGATTTCCTATACTATTTTATGAGAAGCTTTGATATGGCGACAATTGCCAATACTACATCACTTCCATCGGTACGAGCATCAGATGTTGCAGCAATTGAAATTATACTACCATCTACGGAGGAAGAAGAAAGTGTAATTACAACTCAAATAATTTCAATTTTTACCGAACTTGAAAAAGCCCAAGAAGCAATCTTTGAGCAGAAAAAAGAGATTTCTAATCTTGCTAATGCAATAATTAATGAAAGCTTAAGCAAAGGCGAAAATCAGGATTATTGTTTAGGAAAGGTTTTGGATGAAGTTAAAGTCGGAATAGGGAAAGCATGGCATCAGTATCCTGTCTATGGAGCGACTCGTGCAGGTATTGCATTAGCCAAAGAGCCACCCGGTAAACATGCACAAAAGTATAAACCAGTTATTCCCGGTACCGTTTTCTACAATCCCATGCGTATTTTAATTGGCTCAATTGCTTTTGCTGAAAATGATGTCGAAGATGGAATTACCAGCCCCGATTATGTTGTACTTAAAGGTAAAGAAGGATTGGTCGATTCCAGATGGTTTTATTTTTGGTTAAGATCTCCTTGGGGAGTACAATGTATTAATTCATTAGCTCGGGGAGCAGTGCGGGAAAGAATGTTGTTTAATAGATTAGCCGAAGGGCAGATTGAGTTACCTGAATATACTTTTCAGAAAGAGGCTTCTGAAGTTTTACAAAATCTGAAGCAAATATCAATTAATCTTGATAACCAATTAAAAGAAATAGAAGCATTACCTAATAAGGTTTTATCAAGTGTATTTAAGGACGTTTAAGAAGAGTTGAATATGAATAATAAAGAGTTGAAAACCAAACAAAAAAAACAGATTAAGAAAATTGCTTCTACACAATCATTATCCTCATATGTAAAGTCGGTTTGCGATATTATGCGCCGTTCTAACTGTGCTAGTGCGTTGCAATATGTACCCGAACTCACGTGGATTTTGTTTTTACGCATTCTGGATGCACAGGAACAAAAAGAAAGAGAAGAAACCGAAGCATTGGGCAATAACTATTCACCTGCCTTAGTAAGTCCATTTCGTTGGCAGGATTGGGCAGCGCCCTACAGCGATAAACCGGAGCATCCCAAAACATCGGACGGAAAGCCTCAAGGTTGGAAACGGCGTGAACTTTTCGCCAAAGGCGACAAGAAACTGTTTGACTTTATCAACAATGAGTTATTGCCGCACCTGCACGGATTGGATATTGATAAGGTTACCGAACAACCCAACCCAAATGCAACCCCAAAGCAACGCATTATCGGACGCATCATGACGGCCGTTGAAAAAGTTCGGGTAGACAGTGAAACCAATCTTCGTGATATTCTCGACAAAGTACATCAGCTGCACACCGACCATGTGGACGACACCCACTTTTTCACACTATCGCAAGTGTATGAAGATTTACTCTTAAAAATGGGTGAAAAGAACAGCGATGGAGGGCAGTTTTTTACGCCCCGTGAAGTTATTAGGGCGATGGTTCTTACGGTAAACCCCGAACATGGCAAAACTATATTTGACCCTTGTTGCGGAACTGGCGGATTTTTGGCTGTTGGTTACGAATACCTCAATCAGAAATTAGGTAATAATATTGCAAGTACCGAAATAGATAAACTAAAACACGAAACTTTCTTCGGTAAAGAAAAAGAAAACTTAGTATTCCCTATTGCTTTGGCAAACCTTGTATTACATGGTATTGACCAGCCCAATCTTTGGCATGGTAACACCTTGACCAATCGTCCAACTTATGGTGCTTTATTCGAAAATGCCCCCTCTACATTTGATTACATCTTCACAAATCCACCGTTCGGCGGCAAGGAAGGAAAAGACGCGCAGAAAAGATATGCTTTTGAAACAAGTTCGACACAAGTTCTTTTTGTACAGGACATTATTTCACATCTTTCACACGATGGCACTTGTGCCATTGTACTAGATGAAGGCTTATTGTTCCGCTCCAATGAAAGTGCGTTTGTGGAAACTAAAAGGAAACTGGTTGACGAATGTAATGTTTGGGCTATCATCAGTATGCCGGGCGGTGTATTTTCAACAGCCGGTGCTGGAGTGAAAACAAACCTCGTATTCTTCACCAAAGGCAAGAAAACTGAAAAGATTTGGTACTACGACCTTTCACATGTAAAAGTGGGCAAGAAAACACCCATGACACTTGCGCACTTTGGTTACGACAAAAACGGCGGTATCATAGACGACAGCAAACTACCTGCGACACTAACCAGTGAATGGTTAGAAGATGATAATATAAAAGATGAACAATTCCCGACTTACGCCAGAATGATAGCGATCAAAGGCGAAAGTCGCTATTCATGGACGGTTGACTTTGCTGCACGCAGAGCAGAAGCATGGGAAAAGATGCAGCCCTGTAAGGAGAAAGTTGCTGAGTTAAGAGAAGAAATAATTCCATTAAAAGAACAACTGAAAATCTTCAAAAAAGAGAAGAAAGATAAAACAGAAATTGGAATACTTGAAGACAAGATAAGTAGCATTGAAAAAGAAATCAAAGAACAAGAAGCTATCATTTCTGACATTGATGCCAAAGTTTTTGACCTTAAAGCCGTAAACCCGAATGCTATTGTAAAAGTTGATACTCGTACTACATTGGAGGTGATTGAGAATATTCAATTACAAAGCAAAGTTGTAGAGGAAGCAATGACTAGATTGAAATTGTTGCTTAATCAGAAAAACTGACCTCTGTTTAGCGTAGCTTAAAAAACAACCAATACAACAATCACAAACCGCAGTAAGGCGTTCGGCGTATGGCTCCACCCCAATGTCGTTAAAGCCCAAGACCTCCGGCCATACCAAAACAGAAACCATCCGACCAAAGCTTTATTACTTCGGTCGGATGGTTTTATTTAGACCAATGACAGACACACATGAATAACATGATTAGTTTTATATTCGGCATTTTAAAAACAAACTATAATCAAGCCACAACTGTTTCACTTTAGGCATTACAAAATAATGAGCATGAGTTTATAATCGCTACTCTTTTATTTTTATATCTTTGTTACAGGATATCCGACATTCATTCAATACCAATGCAATGATTACGAAGAAGAAACTTTTCAAACTTATCAAAGAGGCAGTGATGACAATAGATCCGACAGCCTCCTTAATTCTTTATGGATCCTACGCACGGGGTAAGAACAAAAAAGATTCCGATGTTGATCTGCTAATCCTGTTAGATAAAGAGACTCTGACCCGTGATGATGTAAAGAAGATAAAGTACCCTCTTTATGACATTGAGTTTGAGACCGGAAAAATCATCAGCCCGATTGTTTTCACTAAAAATGAATGGCAACATAAACATGTGATCACTCCTTTTTATGAAAATGTAATGCGCGAAGGGATTGTACTATGACCAATGACGAAAAAGAACATCTGATTTAATACAGAATATCGAAAGTATCTATAAACTCTCTATTTCTTCCACAAAGTCCAGCTTAATCAATTCCCATTCTTTATTTTTCAAACAAATCGGATCAATATCTTCATCTGCCGATTCAAAATTTGTGAAATTAGCAATTATCTGCTCCAGATCATGCGTATATTCATATCTTTGTGCAAGATTGCGTCAGTGCACTCTTTGCACCTTTCAGCTACTCCAATCCCATTATTATACACTCAGTATTTGATGCAATTCATCATCAGAGAGGTTGTAAAATAACTTGATCTCATCCATTTCAGACTGATTTCCCCGTTCAAATACCCGTTTGACAACTGCTTTTTTATACTTAGTCCAATTAATCTTGTCGAAATCTGCATCCCAGAAAAGGGATTTACGAATATGGGGACTATGCTCAAATTGATTTGCAAGCATCCTTTCCTTGTATTCTTTTATCTCATAATAAGTCTGAAGGAGAGCTAGAAAACCCTCCTCATACCCTAACGCAGCCTCTATTTTCAGAGCTTGTTCTACAGTGAGACTTCGTCGCCCTGCGATTGAAGCGTTAATAGTCTGGTATGCAATTGATGTCTGCTCTGCCAAAGCTCGTTGCGAGAGATGTTTTTTCTTCAAATCCCGCTCAATAAATTTTCCGGGATGAACTCCTTTTACTATTTCTATGCGACTATCCATACTCTGAATTCTTTCCATACAAAGATAACAACACATAAACAAATACGTTTACATAGCAGCCATTTTTTTGCTATTTATAAATTCCTCAATATGAATGCATGTTCGTTACAGTGACCTTGTAAACAGACAAAATGACCCTGTAAAAGCAATAAATGACCTTGCAAATTAGAACTACAATGATTATCGTCCGGATATCAGATACGAGCTGGGAGTAGTTCTAAGACCAACAGACAGCAACTACAAGATAAAAATTATAATAACTTTGTAGAGCAAATTTTAGAGTAACAGTTACCGCCGTAACAGTTACGGTGATATGTTTTCCCGGGAACATAAAAATATTGTAGCGTTTGGCTTCTTTTGAAAATACTCCCTACTGCAAGCCGCCTAAAGGCACATTTTCAGCGTTGCTGCGATTATTTACACACAAGACAAAACACGGTATCACACAAAAATAATTATGAAGAAAAAACATGGACTTTTATCATTGATTATTGCATTTTCAATGATTATCACTTTAACTAATTGCAAGGAAGAGGATAATAGCACACAAACAACTATTCAAAGTGTAACCGGATATGCGCAAAAAGGACCATTTATCAACGGGAGCTCTATAACAGTTTATGATTTGCGGTCAAATTTATCTCCAACCGGAAAATCATTCAATGCTCAGATTACAGACAATAAAGGGACATTTAATCTTAACGATATAACATTAAGTTCTAGCGTTGTCAGTTTGCGGGCGGATGGATTTTATTATAATGAAGTCTCAGGACAACAATCGGCAGCGCAAATCACGTTGTATGCCCTATCTGATATTACCGATAAAAGAGCTATTAATATCAACTTAATGACTCATCTGGAAAAATCCCGCGTGGAATATTTGATTAAAAGCGGGAAGCCTTTTTCTGAATCAAAAGCTCAGGCCGAAAAAGAGATATTAGCAATATTCAACATTCAAAAGGATAATATAAAAGCATCCGAAAGTCTGAACATTGCCGAGAGCGGTGCAGATAATGGAATATTGCTGGCTGTGTCATCAATAATACAAGGGTATCGTTCTGAAAGTGAATTGACAGAGCTTTTATCAAATATCAGCGAGGATATTAGCAAAGATGGTGTATTAGACAATGAAACACTCGGTTCTGCTTTGATTAACCATGCGATCTATCTGGATACAACATCAATAAAAAACAATTTGACACGCAGGTATTCAGCTATTGGATCTCAATCAAACATTCCGGATTTTGGTAAATACATATCGAACTTCATCCAAAAGACAAAATTCAAAACAACACAATCCCTTATCGATTACCCGGCAAAAGGAATAAACGGGGATAATATACTTCACTCAACGGATACACTTTTTAATTCGGGTATAGATAACACATACAGCCTTGCTGCCAGTTTGCCACAAAGCGCAACTCTGAAAATCAAGATTACGTCATTAAGCTCAAGTGTTATGAATCGGTCGGTGCAGGCAGATTCAAGTAACGTTGGGACACCTACCAATAAAGCGGTCTGGTATTATGTATTGGGCTCGGGTGTAAACTGGTCAATCTCTGAATTTAATTTCAATTCATACATACAAACCTTTACAGCAATTGAATCAGGCAAATCGTGTGACTTAAAAGTATTTTTCGACAAAGGCTCTTTTTTGATTGAGTATTATGAAATGAATCCGAATAATCCTACCAGAAGAAAGACAATTACTGTAAAATAAGAATGGATTTTAAATGGTGAAACTGTTTTGTATGCGAGTGCTGAAAGCCTGAAGGCTACTTTAGAGTATGATTTTGAACAAGAAAAAAAATTTAGCTACATAGGCCTAAGTCAACAAGAAATCATAGAACATATAGCTCATTTCATAAGCTACTTGTGGCAAATTCACATTTTTGGAGAGGGCAACACTCGGACAACGGCGATTTTTCTAATAAAATATCTTCGTAAACTTGGTTTTAAGAAGTAGACAACGACTTATTCGCAGAGCATTCATGGTATTTCCGCAATGCACTTGTGCGAGCCAACTACGAAGATTTATCCAAAGGCATTTACAAAACAGAAAGATATCTTATTCTCTTTCTTTCAAATTTATTGCTTGGCGAAAATCATTCGTTGAAAAACCGGGAAATGCACGTTAGATATAATGACACTGTAAAATCAGAAGATGACACTGTAAAATCAGAAAATGACACTGTAAATGACACTGTATTTTATTTGATAAAGGAAAACAACAAAATAACTGCAACAGAAATCAGCGAACAATTAAAGATAAGTTTAAGCACCGCAAAACGAAAAATAAAAGAACTTAAAGAGTGCGGAAGAATAGAACGCTCTGGAAGTGACAAAGCAGGTCATTGGACAATAATTGAAAAATGAAATCAAACTGCTACATTCTAACTCAGAAAATTAGAACTTCAATGATTATCGTCCGGATATCAGATACGAGCCGGGAGTAGTTCTAAGACACAACAGACAGCAACTACAAGAAAAAAATTATCATAACTTTGGACAGTAAATTTTAGAGTAACAGAGTAGACAACATTCAAATTATGAGTAACGCCAAAACATCCATACGCTTTTTTGACGATCGCGAAGTGCGAGCCGTTTGGGACGATCAGCACGCCAAATGGTGGTTTAGCGTGTTAGATATTGTAGCCGTGCTTACTGACCAGGACGATTACACCAAAACCCGTAACTATTGGAAATATCTAAAAGCCAAACTAAAAAAAGAAAACAGCGAAGTGGTTAGTGTCACTACCCAGTTGAAACTTCTGGCACCGAATGGTAAAAAGCGCTCACTGACAAAATAAACGACCGGGAAATGTTTATGAAAGGGATTGACTACTCATATTACTACGAAGAGTAACAGTTACGGCGGTAACTAAATATCGGGTTATGAAAATATAAGCCGATTGTCAACCATGAATTATCCCTCTAAACATTTTCATCATACTTAAAACCTACACCTAAAACCGCAAATGTTTTAAGTATACCTAAAACTTTGACTCAAATCATCAATAGTTTTAAGTGTATCTAAAACTTTTACTACATTTGATCTGTTCCCCGGTTCATCCTGGCTTAATATACAACCCATACAACAACCTAAAACCGCAGTAGGCCGTTCGGCGTATGGCTCCAGCCGACATCGTTAAAAACCAAGGCCTCCGGCCTTACCAAAATAAAAAACCATCCGTCTAAAGCACACCGCTTAGGTCGGATGGTTTTATTTATACCAATGACTTACAATCAGGAATAACAAGATTACCTGCACAAGCTCCCACTCCGCGCAAACATTGCGCCAGATGCAGAATGCATTATATTATTTTTGCGCGAACTGAAGAGCCTGCCACCAGGTTCTCAAAGTGACTATCGATCGACGGTGTGAATTTTTCCGGTAAAAGCAAGCAATTGTTCGCGGGTGGGGAAACCTTCACTGTCTCCTCTGACTAAAGTAGCCATAGCGCCAACACCATTTGCATAGTCTCCTGCTTCCTGAATATTAAAACCATTCAAACGACTACTTAAATATCCGGCTGCAAATCCGTCACCGGCTCCTACACTATCTTCAATCTTGTCAACAACATAGCCCGGCACATAGTGGCTGACTTTTCCATCTGACACCATACACCCTTTTTTACCCAACTTTAAAGCAATCTCACCTACACCCATATCATGAAATGCTTTGAATATTTCTGTAGTATCGGTAGTTCCCAATAACATTTCAGACTCTTCAATGCCGGGAAACAAAATATCTACTTCTTTGCATATTTCCAGTATTGTATTTTTAGCTTCTTCAAGCGACCATAATTTAAGTCGTATATTCGGATCAAATGACACCTTTACACCGGCTGCTTTTGCTATTCTGATTGCTTCAAATATAGTCTCTCGGGCTGATTGACTTATTGCAGGTGTAATCCCTGTAAGATGCAATATTTTTGCACTTTCAATATACTCTTTATCCAAATCAGCCGGTTTTAAGTAGCTGGCGGCTGAATTTTTCCGATAATAATATACGTTGGGATTTACATGTTCAAAAAGCTCTTTGAATAAAAGCCCTGTCTGATGCTCCTGATCTTGTATAATACGCGATACGTCAACACCTTCACCCCGAATCATAAACTGAATATATCGTCCAAATTCATCATTTCCGACTTTAGAAAACCATCCGACTTTATGTCCAAGACGTGCCAATGCAATTGCGACATTTGATTCGGCTCCTGCGATTGACTTCGTGAAATTGTGTATGTGCCTCAAAGGCCCTTTGTCTCCCGGACTAAATAAAACCATTGACTCACCAAATGTAATGACTTCCAAATGCTTATCCATTTCTCCTTTCATATTCCGCTTTTTATTCAATTTTTATGTTATAACAAACTTATCGGCTACAAAACTAATTTATTTTTTGCTTAATCACTCATATCCTGATCCTGTTTAAATTTTATCCATTGAGAATCTTAATATGAGAACCGGAAGCTGCCTTGCAGGATATTATTCTTGCGCGAACTGAAGAGCCGCCTGGTTTTCAAAAGAACTGTTTCTTAGCCAAAGCATTCGCAGATATGTTGTACCTTTGTGATTAAAGCGGGAAAACAACCTGACAATTGACACTGTAAATGACACTGTAAAAATCATAGCCCTATGCAAACCACCCCACTCACTCCCGAAACCAAACTACCTTTAACCTGTTCGCGTACAGGAACCTGCTGCCATGGAAACAGGGTCTGGTTAAATCCCTGGGAACTGCTTTGTCTGGCAACGGAGAAGGGTATTGCGGTGCGGAAATTCCGGGATTTGTATTGCGGGTATGGCGGCATCCACTTGCTGTTCAACGGCAAGACAGACCATCGTGGCAAACAGGCATGCAATCAGTACGTTGAAGACTTTGGGTGCAGCGTGCATGCGGGACGTCCGTTGGCTTGCAGGCTGTTCCCTATAGCCCGGAAAATCCAGAACGAAGAGGTTTGTTATATGTATCTCGGCAGTAAGTTTCCTTGTCTGGATGGTTGTCCGGAAGTGTTGGATTTGCCTCAACTAACAGTGGCGGAATATCTTGAAGGTCAGCAAACAGAACGGTTTGAGCAGGCGCAGGATGCTTATCTGGATTTGATGCAAAGCCTGGCGGATATTGCCTTCATGCTGCTGCTTGATACCGGCTTGGCAGCCTCCGGTGACCGCAAAACCCTGGCAGCATGGAAGCAAATGGGCAAAGAGCAACCTGACGCATTGGCTGCCCGAATCAACAACGAGTGGATGAACAGGTTAATGCTACCAGAGATACCTTATACAAACGACCCGATTTTGTTTTCGCAACAACATAATGAGTTGTTGCAACAACAGCTACAGGATTTCTGCGACAACCTGCAAACCCTCCAGGAGCTGCACGAAGCTTCCGTTTTGATTATGGCAATGGCGCTACATTTGGCTCGTGGCCTCGGTGCAAGCCCCAAACTATTATCAGAACATTGGATAAATGTTGCCAAACAGAATGGGGCCCCGGATACTTCTATTTAAACGAAAGACCGACCTTATACTCCACGTTAATCACCGGCTTTTTGATTTCCAGAAACTCTTTTTTATTTCCGAAGTCCGGAATCACCTCTTTATCCAGATAGTTTAAGTAAGGTGCGTCTTTAGCCATACCGATGAAATAGAAATACATTTCGTTGGTTTTTAACGCTTCACCGTATCGTTTCAATCCTACCGTCCAGGGCTGGCTGGAGTATAGATTGTCGGTCTGCAATTCGCCATTCATCATACATACAGCTCTGTCGCCCCGGTAATCGAATGTGATGAAAATATCATTCACTTTTGACCAGTCCGTATCAGGAGCTTTGAGAACAAAGTGGCGGTCATCGGTCTGTACCAGTTTTATTGCAGGGTCAACCGTTGGAATGACAATTGACCGTTGAGTCATATTGGCAACCGGAGAAGAGCTTTTCTTCACTTCGCTACCCACTGCAGAGATTTCATTTACTGCAGGATAGACGGACAGCTCAACTGCACCTCCGTTTTTACTTACTATGGAAACTTTCTCTCCATCAAGCACCAGGGATTGACTGATCACCAGGTGTTTTTCTTCTTTTCCTATCAGATACGCATCGAGAGCCTGTGCAAACGGAAGGATCAGGAATGAAACTCCGTTAACCTGCATTTCACTTACTTTGCCGGCCGGGAAAGCGACAACGGTATTGCCATTCCGGGTAAAAGTACGGATACCGGTACCGGTAGTTTTCACCTTACCTTTCAATACGATTTCAGAAGCAATGCCATCTATCGAAACCAACACATTGTAACGCTTTCCATGGTTGGTAAAACGGCAGAGAGGCTGAAGGGTAGCCAGCCGGACCTCAACACCATCCATATTCAGATTAAATGGGAAGATAGCTGATGCTCCGGATTTGAGGGTAAACCTACCGGTTTCGGGGAATGAAACGGTGCCGGATTTTGTGGCGATATCGATTTTGAGATCCTTCAGATCGGGAGTTACCAGATGATCCTGAAAATTATGCATAAAGAGGAAACCCTTGTTGCCATCGCCTCTCACTGCATAACGTAACGTAGTAGTATTACCGGCATTCATACTATCGTTGGTAGCGGGTAGGACAGTACGAAGCGGAGCCAGATCATTACCGAAGGAAGCCAGAAAATAGTTGATCAGTTTAAGAGAATAAAAACCGGTGCTGACATTGCCAAACTCGCCGATCGGAGCCTGATAATCGTATGATTTATTGTGTAGCCCCCACCCTTCTGAGAAGAAGAAGTTGCCGATCGAAGGAGTTGTACCGCCGTGATACATATAAAATCCCAGCCCGTTGGTACCGCTTCCCACGGTACGAACCATCATCGGGAGAAAGCTTTCACCCAACACATGAGGCCGACGGGAGTAGATATTGGCCATACCTGTGCCCAGCTCAGCTGCCATCGAAGGGTAAAGGTTGACATCGTAGCTCACGGGTGAATAATCGGGCTTTTGCTGTATGTCTTTGTAGGTATAAAAAGGTGACGGGTCGGTTCCTTTGCTCCAGAACGGATAGGCATAACCGGCCATGACCGGGATCGAACCTTTCTCTATAATGGTAGCCCGTCCCCAACCGGTAGCGGTATAAATAGGAGTCACCAGTCCGGCTTTGATGGCCAGCTGCTTCAGGGTCTTCATGTGATCGCGGCCTACATCGGCAAACTCATTGCCCGCATTATTGATGCCCACGCCATCCTGTGTGATTTTATTATCGCGGCGTCCCACGGTGCGTTCGCGCGGTGCATCCATGTAGCTGATACCCCACGGAGCCGCCGAGTGCTGATACTCATTCTCTATCTGAACCCCGATAACCGGACCTCCGTCTTTAAACATCAACCCCTGAAGTTGTTTTCCGATTTCCTGATAAAGACGATTCACGTAAAACAAATATCCGGGATCGTTGGTACGCACCTCGATAGGACGGCCATAGAGCCAGTCGGGAAGTCCACCGCTACGGATTTCGCCATGGGCGAAAGGACCAACCCGCATCAGGACATCAAGTCCGTTCTTCCGGCAAAGCTCCACAAAGCGGCGTACATCGAAATCCCCATCCCAGTGGAAAACACCTTCTTTCTGCTCGTGCATATTCCAAAACACATAAGTAGCCACCACCGATATGCCACCGGCTTTCAGTTTCTTCAGCTCTTCGTCCCAATACTGATGCGGATAGCGGGAAAAGTGAAACTCCCCGATCACCGGGATAACAGGCTTCCCGTTGCGCTCGATGTAGAAGCTGTTTACACCAATAGTATCTCCTGTAATACTGCGACCACCCAGGTCGAGATGCCCACGCATCACGTCTGTACGTACTTTGGTTATATCGATTTGGTAGTTTCTTTGGGAATACAATGATAATGCGATAAACGTTAACGTTATTATTAAATAGATTTTAGAGAGTTTCATTCCTAAATATGTATTAGACGATTGAATTCTTAATTTTCACCCGGAGAAGAGACCTTAAAAGTAAGTAGAAAAGGACTAAACACTTCGTGTTTAGTCCTAATATTTATTTTTTGCATTAATGCACCTTTACATTCGATTAAATCATCGCCAGATGCACCTGTACACCCTGGTGATTATTATCGAGCGAAAAGGCTTTTTGCAAATGCTGTTTCGCTTTGCCGGTATTGCCCAATCCCAGATAGCCGAGCCCCATCATGTAGTGGCAATGGATAACATTGCGATGCGTGAAATCATCGTCCCAGATGAGCAAGTCGGGTAAAGAAACCGCAAAATAATCTATTTTCACCTGGTCAAACAAATGTTTCTCGCCGTAGCTTATCAACTTATTGAAGCGGCTTCGTGCCTCTTCGTTGCGACCGAGTTTCAACAAAGCAAGTCCCTGGTAGAAGATCTTATCCGGCTTCTGGTCATTGTAATAAATGGCTGCCGCCGGTTCGCTGATGCCCACCGCAGCATCTTCGAAGCAGGCTTGGGCTTTCTCCGGCTGATTCATACCGTCGTAAGTACAACCGAGGAAGTAGTTGAAATCATTCTCCTGCGCACCCGGCAATTTGCCTTCACCCAGATTGTGCGGATAATCGAAACACTCCACCAACAGCTTTTCTGCCGTTGCGTATTCGTTATTACCTAAGGTGATTTTCGCCAGTTCGAGTCGTGCAGTCTGGTATTGTGCCGGAGCTTTGCCTTCACCGCCCTCCCACGGGTGGAAACGACGGGCATCAATCAATGTTTTGGCCAACTCATATTTACCGGTCTGATTATGCAAAGTCGCATATTCGAGGTAAAGGTCATCACGCATTTTCACGAGGTCAGGATGTCTTTCAAGAAGCGCCAGACGTTCGGCATGCGGGCGGTTGAGACGCTTATACAACTGATCCAGCTCCATCAGGATGCGGGAATCAGATTCATCCAAAGCATAGGCTTTTTCAAGTAAAACAATTGCTTTCTCAGCATCATTCTGTTTGTTGAATGCTGCCAGTGAGAGGTTTCTCAACACGGTCGGGAAATCCGGATTGATAGCTGCTGAAGTTTCCCAGCAGGCAATCGCATCGGCAAATTGTTGCTTATCGTACCATAGGTTACCGAGATAATAGGGTGCATAACCGTCATTTGGATTGGCCGCCATGGCACATTGCAGTGCAAGAATCGCTTCCGGACGGTTAGGGAAACAGCAATCCGGATTTTGCTGAGTCGCAACTTCAAATACTGAATTTGCATCAACGACTTTACCTGCCAATGACAGAGCCCAACCCTGATAATAGTAAGTCATCGGCGAAGGTTGTGCCTTGTCAATACAAAGCTGTAATATTGCTACCGCTTCATCATAAAGTCCGGCATTGATATAATCAAGCGCTATTTCTTCGTAGTTGTGGCTCTCCGGGCGCATTATCGCCAATAACTGTGCCTCAACTGCAGCATCTTTAGTGATCAGATATTTCTCAAAAAGGCAGCCAAAGTTGAACCGGTCAATTTTCAGCGAATCTTCAATCAAAGCCAATGCGGCATCGGTTTTGTCCATATGACGGAGAACAGCCGTTTTCAGGTGACGTGCCCTGTGGTTATGCCAGTTACGTATCAGCGATTTATCCACTTCGTAAAGCGCATCCTCGATACGTCCAGCAATCAGAGACAGCTGAGCCAACGAGTAATAGGCCGCATCCTGCCAGGCCGCATTCCAGCAGGCTTTATAGAATGATTCGTAAGCCTCCTCGTTTTCGCCCGTAAATTTCAGTGCCAGACCAAGATTGTACAACGGTTCACCATCATACGGATTCGGGTTACGGGTGGTCAGCGTTTCAATGGCACAACGGAAGTATGGAATGGACTCGCTGAATCTTCCCTTACGGAACAGCCAGAGTCCCATTGCATTGTTGCATCGGGCATCGGAAGGATCGCGAAGTAAAGCTTCCTGATAATAGTCGGTTGCTTTGTAAGTTGCATGACGGTACTGCTCGATATGTAAACCGTTCAGATATAGCTGTTCGGTAGTTTTGATATCTTTCGGATCCAAAGCCGGTTTAGCCGCTTCAGGAACAGTTTTTATTTCATCTTTTTCAGGTGTCCAACTGAGGATTTTTTTACCGTTTTCTGCATAAACAGTCACCTCCAGATTCTGATATGATGCACCACCAAGAGCAATACGGTTTTCGTAAACATGCTCAGGTGAAAGTGCTTTTACCTCATCCAGTAAAATTGCATCACCGTTTTTCAGCACAATGCGTGCATGGGTCAGCAAGCGGGTAGCAAATAATTTCAAGACCGCTTTTTCATCTTCCTCTTCCAGGTTAAGCAAGAGGTCAACGCAGGCATTCTTCACCACACCCAGTTCACGGTACGGCATAAAATTTTGCACAAAAGTCTTTTCCTCATACGGCTGTAACCAGGAGAAGTCAGGCTGATTGTCGGTAAAGACACCGGTCATTAATTCAATGTACGGACCGTCGCTGTCTGTAAGGTTACGGTCCCATGCACATCCGAAGTCACCGTTACCCCATGTCCACTGTTTTTTACCCGGGGAAATGTGATGGTTGGCAACGTGCAGCACGCCGGCACGGGTATCGTTTTCGTAACCACCCACGAAATCGTATTTCGACTTGATTGCCATGTACGAAGTGGGTACAGGGATGTTTTTATAGCGCGAAATGTCCACCCCGGCAGAATAATCCATCTTGTAATAGGTGCCGGTTGCAATCGGGAATTTAGACACATCACGTTTACCATGGTCAAACACGGCATTGACATCCGGCGGGAAAACCGACTGGTAATCGTCGTTCACACAAACAGCCGGATTGGCCCACCAGAGGAAAGTCTGTGGCACCGGTGTCGGATTGAATAGTTTTCCCTGAATCTCCAGGACTGCCCGACCCGGACGAAGAGTAAATCCGGCCGAACCTTTCTGATGGAACATACGTTCCTGCTCATTAACCCAGACGGTCGCACTACCGTCTTCTCCCTGTTCGATTGTAAAGTCAACCGGCAGATAGGTGCTGGGACGGTGGTGTTGCGGCCAGTTGAATTCCAGACCGCCCGATATCCACGGTCCTGTCAATCCCACCAAAGCCGGTTTGATTACACTGTTATAGTAGATGAAATGACGCTCTTTGATCTTATCGTACGCCATCTGTACACGTCCGCCCAGTTCAGGCAGGATCATGATCTTAAGATATTCGTTTTCGAGATAAACGGCATTCCAGGCTTTATCTACCTTCTCATCGGCAATCTTTTCGACCACCGGATAGGGATAAACGACACCGCTACTGCCCTGATAAACGCGTTTTTCAAGAAACATCGGATTCTTCTCCGGCTCTCCGATTTCGTATGTGGGGATAATTACTTTTTCTTCCCAGACTTTTACCATAATGTATTTGATTTGATTTTTACTTCTTGTTAATGCTGACGAGATCTGCGATGCTGTCAGGTTTTCGTTTCATCGTTGTAGTACGGTTATAATAAGGATGACAAACGCACCCCGATAACCTGTCAGCATGCTTGCACCTGACAGCGTTTAACCATACATTCATTATTTCACTAATTCCTGTTCCAGCTCTTCCAACGATTTGCCTTTTGTTTCAGGCAACCTGTTTTTGATAAATACAAAACCGGCCAGACAAATACCACCGTACAACCAGAATGTACCTGCCGCACCCAATCCCTTATTCAGAAGCGGGAAAGTATAGGTGAGAATAAAACAGGCCACCCACAGGGCAAATGTTGCGACTGCCATCGCTGCTCCACGTACTTTGGTCGGATATATTTCGGAAAGAATCACCCAGGTTATGGGCGCCAGTGACATTGCATAACAGCCGATAGCAATTACCACAAGCAGCAATAAGGGCCAACCGGTAACATTAAAAAAGTAGAGAATTCCCATTACGGCAAAGATTCCTGTTAATCCGCCCGAACCAATCATCATTAAAACCCGGCGACCCAGTCTATCCACCGTGTACATGGCCAGAAGAGTAAACACCAGATTGGCAAGCCCTGTCACTACGATATTGAATAAAACATCTGATAGTCCGTATCCTGCTGCCGCAAAAATCTCCTGCGCATAGTTAAAAATCACGTTGATCCCGCACCACTGCTGCAAAACGGCTATTACAATCCCGATAATCAATACATTCCACATACGGGGATGAAAAAGTTGTTTCAGACCAGCCGATTCCGGCATTGAACCTTCCGCTTCAATGATCTGTTTCATTTCTGCCCGGGCGTACTCTTTCCCACCAATACGCTCCAGTATTCTGGATGCTTTATCATTCCGGTTATTTACAGCCAGCCAACGGGGACTTTCGGGAATGAATACGGTTAAAAGGAAAAAAGCTAATGAAGGAATACAAATAGCCCAAAACATCCAACGCCATCCCATTTGACCATTCCAGGAATTCAGAATCTCAACTCCTGTTGCATGTGCTGCCACCGGTTCCGCAATCTGCCAGTTACATATCTGTGCAGCCAGTATGCCGAACACGATGGTCAACTGGTTTAGCGATACTAGTTTTCCACGCATATGTGTTGGTGAAATCTCTGCGATATACATGGGTGAAAGGTTAGATGCTATCCCAATGCCTATCCCGCCCATCAGGCGTGCCAATACAAAAACGGAAAAACTTCCGGCGGCTCCGGTGATAATAGAGGAGATAAAAAAGATGCCCGCTGAAAATAACAGTAGCTTCTTACGTCCGTATTTTTCACTGAGCATACCGGATAAAGTAGCACCCGCAAGGCATCCCAATAAAGCACACGCCATGGCCCATCCCTGCAAATATGCAGAACCGGCTATTCCG
>CAXXPA010000033.1:0-91066 GCA_963662365.2 Bacteroidales bacterium | reverse complement strand
TGTTGTTTTTTGACACATATTATTACGACACTAAAATCCACACAAAAAAAGCGCGAACAATAATACAATTGTTCGCGCTTTCAAATCATCTATGATAAAACCTGATCTAGCTCTGACGATATTCCGTGGGTGTTTTTCCGGAAACATTTTTGAAAACCGTACTGAAATAGCGTTGACTAACAAATCCAAGTTGGGAAGAAATTTCCACAATAGGCAAATCGGTTTGTTTTAAGAGTTCCATTGCTTTCCTGACCTTAAAATCTATGATAAATGTATTTACCCCCATGCCAGTCAGTGCCTTCATTTTTGAGTAGAAAGATGATCGACTCATCGCCATTTCACCGGCTAACTTCTCTATATCCAAATTGGTATCATCCAACCGGCTTTCTATTAACTCAATAAACCGGGAGATAAAACGTTCATCTGCATTACTGAATGTAATATCTTTCGGAAGAACTGATTTTGAAAAACTTCCGTATTTTAATTTCAATTCGTTTCGGGATGCCAGCAAATTCCGGATTACTGTAATCAGCAGATCTATGGCAAACGGTTTGGACAAATAGACATCTGCACCCATCTTATATCCGGTAATTGAATGAGCCTCATCATTTAACGCCGTAAGCAATACTACAGGAATATGACTGACATTTATGTCGGTTTTAATCTGACGACACATTTCAAATCCATCCATATTGGGCATCATAACATCACTTACTACAAGATCAGGCATATATTGCCGGATTAAATCCAATCCCTTCTCTCCATCGGAGGCTTTATACACTTTCTTAAACACCTCACGAAGAGCGTCATAAAGATAGGATCGGAGATCTTCATTATCTTCAACTATGAGAAGTGTCAGATTCTGCAATTGGGCTAAATCATATTTATTATCCATTAGGGAAGGTTCCTCTGATTGAGAAAGAACAGGTACAATCTGAGCTACCTGAGGAGAACTCTGCAAATCCAGGGGTAATTCAAACCAAAATTCAGAACCACATTCAGAACCGCGCTCAGCACCAATAGCACCACCATGCAATTCAATCTGAGCTTTGCAAAAAGATAGCCCGATCCCTGTTCCTCCTTTTGCATGTTGTCCCTGATAAAAGCGATCGAAAACCCTATCGAGATCCTCTTGTGCAATACCCGGGCCTTCATCGGTTACAGAAATTCGGACAGACTTCTGCAGCAATTGCGATTTAATCTGTATACCCGAATGTCGATCTGAAAATTTGATAGCATTCATGAGTAAATTTGAAAGGACTTTCTGACATTTTCCCCCATCAAATACAATCTCATCAACTTTTTCATCCAAATCATAGATTAACTTTATTTCCCTGGACTCAAATTCAAGCCTGAAATCATCTACAACACTTCTAATCCACTCATTTACCTTGTAATTGGATAGATTCATAACATCCTCTTTACTCTCCAGTCGGCTTACATCAAGTACCATATCTATGGTATTCTTCATGTATCTTACATGTTTATTGATAATATTCAGCGTTGGAATCAAAGACTGATCCAGTAGAGGTTCCGACATCAGTCGACGAAGCGGAGAATATACCAGAGTTAAAGGTGTTCGCAGTTCATGAGAAACATCCACCAGAAATTTCACTTTCTGTTCATAAATATCTTTTTCATGCTGTTGCATTTCCTGCTCCATAGCCCTTACAGCTCTGCGAACTGCATTTATGCGTATCCACCATAGTAGCATTATCAGGCCTAAAGTACATAACAGATAAAACCACCAGGTACGCCACCACGGTGGAAGAACAACAATTTTCAATAATTCGGTCGGAGGACTCCATTGCGCATTTTTCAGCTCATATTCGACTTGCAACTTATACGTACCCGGAGGAAGATTTTGCAATTGCACTGATTGTTTCTCTACTTCCTTATAAAGAGTCGAATAACCGCCAATGTTATAACGGAGTCGTTTGCGTGATGTCAAATCCGGCGTATTAGAAAACAAACTGAATACCAAAGAGGTATAATCCCATGGAATCGTAATCTTCTTATAACCGGCTGGTTTATCCTGAAACAGGCTTTCCACCTGACGGCCATCAAGTTTAACTTCAAGAAGTTCTACTGTGGGATTCTTATCTGTTTTGACCGGAATATCCTTATCGATATGTAGAAATCCGGCAACTCCCCCCATATAGATATCCCCCGTTCGACTGCATAACCTCGATCGGGGAAGAAATTCATTCGGATTAACGCCATCTGATTTTTCGTAACTATAAAACTCGCCTTGTTTTATTCTGTATCGGAATAATTCCAGGTTTGTCCCTATCCACAAAGATGAATCGGTGCCCGACACAATAGATGAAACTCCCCTGAATAAGCCGCTGCCAACTTTATTGAACCTGTGACTTTCGCTCTTCCATTGATATAATCCTAATGAAGTACCTATCCAAAGTTGTCTGAATGCATCAACGGCAATCGCATTTAAGCTCCCCATTGATGTTTTATTTATTTTGCAGACCGGCTTAATCTTTTTTGACTGAACATCCAGTAGATATACCATGGATATCCCATAGACCAGTAAATTCCCATTTCGTAGGGTAATCAGACGCAATTCACCGTCCCCATTTACCGTACCTTGCAGCTGTTGAACCTTTTTTTCTGCAATTGAATAACAGTAAAGCTTATCACTGGAAATAATAATATCTCCATGCCCTGTATTCTGGACATTGATACCTAACCACTCATTCTTGAAAAGCAACTCACCGGATTCGTTTTTCAAAGGGAAAGGAGTTAAAAGCCCGGCTTGTTTATCAAAGAGCATTAATCCCTCTTTATACAGACTGACCAATAACTTATCAGCAGAATATAAAGTGATGTTCGAGACTTTTTTCCCGTATGTGGCAGGGAAATGGGTGAAACGACGGCTATCCGGATCAAACTTGTTGATTCCACCGCCATCGGTACCAATCCAGAGTGTATTATCCGGATCTTCATAAAAGCTTAAAACTGTACGCTCACTCAATCCGCTTCTGCTGTTTAGAGGGGCATCAAGATACGACTGAATAAAAACTTCTTTAACCCCAAAAATCCCTCCCCGGATGCTACCTAACCACAAATTTCCGTAAGCATCTTTATAAAGTACATTGATAGAATTTACAGGTAATGAGAATGGATTATCCGGTGCATGCTCCAGGTGTAAAAACCGCTGCGTTTCAGGCGAAAACACATCAATACCTTTCCCATCTGTAGCCAGCCATATCAGGCCATTTACCTCTTCGATATCCATGACTTTATCACTACTCAATGGAGATTGCACAGGGTTGTAGGAACATATCATTTTACCGTTTTGATTAAACCCCATAATGCCTTTCCCATAAACCGAAATCCATAACCTTTCCTGCGAATCGCGATAGATATCCAGGATCATTTCATCTGTGCAGAATGGGGTCCTGGTAAGTTTTCCTGTAGATGGATCGCAAATAAAAAGTCCGTTTGACCGGGAGCCAATTAAGATTGTCCCATTTCTCCATCTTTCCATTTTGTTCAATATGGAAAGGTTATTCTTAACCCCGCTAAAGTTTACTTTTCTCCATTTCCCGGATGTACCATTATACTCAACCAACATGTTTGAAGAACTGAAATAGAGTTTTTCTCCAATTAATAAGGCGCTTCGGAATGAAACCTCCCGGCCATCAAATTTCTTTTTCTCAAACGTATTGGTACGTCTATCATACCTGCAAAGGCAACCTCCGGTTCCTATCCACAAGTTATTATCTCTATCCTCGGTAATAAAAAAGATATCATCATCAGGGAGAGAGTATGGTTCTGATGAGTTATGGTAAAAGGTCTGAACGGTACTTCCGTCATAACGGTTTAGTCCTGATTTTGTTCCAATCCAGAGCATTCCTATATGATCCCTATAAACAGCCTTTACAGTTGATTGAGACAATCCCTCTTTGAGCGAAATCTGATTATAGTAAAAATTTGATTCGGCTGAAATAGCGAATTCTGAGATTAATAAAAGATATAATAGTGGCAGTAATTTAAGTTTCATTGTATTAACTGATATCATCTCAATGTTGTTTTTCATGAGATATCAAAGATAAACATATTAATAAACGAACCAAAGTTCAGATTAATAGAGATTCTAATCGTATAACACAATTATGTGTTTGGTAGTTTGATAAAGGTCTGATATTGGATTGCCACAGATGGTAACAGTAAAAGAATACTGACAGAGTATCTTACTCCAACATGTGACCATCCTACGGCACTACTTACCATCCGGATATGGAGTCCGGTTGCCTGTTTTTTTCAAAATTGGCAGGGTGGAACCGTTATTGCGGAGATAATCACTCAGATCTTTAGCCAATTTCTTCGCGATCTTCTGATAACGTTTATCCTGAATCAGATTATACTTTTCCGAAATATCGTTTTTGAGATTAAACAACAGATTCGTTTGTGTTTCGTAGTAATGAATCAGTTTCCAGTCGCCTTTGACAATGGCGCTCTGAGGCATTCCCACACTTTCGTTTCGTTCGCCCCAGTTGTTGGGATAATGAAAATAGAGCGAGCGATTATTGTCGCCTTTCTTTCCTTTGAGCACATTTACAAAGCTCTTTCCGTCTATGCGCTGAGGCGTGTCGTATTTCTCCACTCCGGCCATTTGAAGAATGGTCGGATAGAAATCCTCAATAATCACCGGTGTGCGATTTACCTCAGCGGATTTGGACACTTTAGGCCAATAAACAAGCATCGGCTCCCGGATGCCGCCTTCCAGACACGAACCTTTACCACCTCTCAAGGGATAATTCTTATCGGGTCTGCGCACGGTATATCCGCCATTATCTGACATGAAAATAATAATCGTGTTGTCGGCAATACCTCTCTGCTGAACCAGATCCATAAAATCGCCCAGGCTCTTATCCATCCCTTCGATCAGACCTGCATACCGGGCTTCTTCCCGGGATAGTCCCATATCGATATACTTCTGATAGTAGCGTTTATCCGATGCATAGGGAGCATGAACCGCATAGTGACTCATGTAGAGAAAAAACGGTTTTTTAGCAGCTAGGGCTGTATCCACCAACCGGGATGCTTTACGGGTCAAAGCCTCGGTCAGGAATACATCTGTTCCATGAAACTCTTCCAGATTGGGAACGCCCCATATTTTAGAGTGTTCTGAATCGTCAATATTTCCATAATTTTCTTCACCCAAATAGCTCCCCATGGCTCCGGCAGCATGTCCGGCCACATTATAGTCGAAGCCGATTTTCAACGGATCTTCACCGGGGGTATCAAGTGAACCAAAATGGGCCTTTCCAACCATCAGGGTCATGTATCCGTTTTCCCGTAAAATCTGGGGCAAACACTTCGCGTAAAAAGTATGCTCAATTCCTTTTTCAGGAGACAGCCCATTATAGTTCCACTCACCGAAATTGAACAGGTTATTGGGAGAATCGGTCGATTTATTTTTCCGAAGAGTCCAATTCGTTACTTTGTGTTGCGCCGGATTGGCTCCTGTCATCAGACTGACCCGCGAAGGCGAACTGACCGGGCATGCATAAGCATTGGTAAACTTCACGCCCATTCCCGCAAGACGTTCCATGTTGGGCGTGTGGTAGATTTTGTTCTGCACAGTGGATCCCTTCCAAAACGGGACTGAGGTATCTTGCCATCCCATATCGTCCACCATAAACAAAATAATATTAGGTTTATGCTGAGCAAAAACACAACAACTATACTGAGCCGATATTGTTAAAATCAACAATGAGTGTTTCATTCTATTAAATTATTGCAGCACACTTCTTTTTATATAAAATAATTATGTTGGTGGGTGGTTTGTTCCTTCTTAATGACCATCAAACATCAAGTTCAACAACCCCCTACCAACATTTCCGGATTAACAACAGAGCATTTGAAGGGGAAATACACTAAATCAAAAAAGGAAGTTTAACAATAGGAATACCCCTATTGAGCCTACTTTAATACTTAAGATATTAAGATCTTTATTCAACGAATGCCTCGATTGCTTCATAAGAAGGTAATCCCAGTTTATTATAAAGTTGTGCTGTCGCACAGTTACGCTCTTCTGCACGTTGCCAAAACAGACGCTCATCATTACCCAGAAACGGAGCACTTTCCATTTGGGACTGATGTTTTAGTATAGCATGACGTTTCTTCCGCAATTGTTCCGGGCTAATCGGAACTGCCATCTCAATATGATCAATTTCCCATTCAGCCCATGCCCCTCTGTACATCCAGACCCGGCACTCTTTCATCCATGACTCCTCTTTTAATTCATAAATAGCCGCTAAGACTGCATCTAAACAGACTTTATGGGTTCCGTGAGGATCCGCCAAGTCTCCGGCTACATATACCTGATGAGGCTGAACTTTCCGGAGTAGTTCTATTATCCTGTTTACATCCTTTTCCGAGATATTATCCTTTTGAACTTTTCCGGTTTCATAAAATGGCAGATCTAAAAAGTGGACACGCTCAAGATTTACCCCGGAAAAACGACAGGCGGATATAGCTTCCTCTCTTCTGATTTGCCCCTTCACAAACAACACATCTGCCGGATCGAGATCTCCGGATTGTTTTTCCACCAGCAAATAATGCAATATTTTTGAACATTCTTCCTTTAATGAGATATCAGATTGATCGAAATGCCCCATAAAATTCTGCATCAGTGAAATATAACGAACTACCTCTTCATCTCCTACGGCTATATTGCCAGAAGTCTGGTAAGCAACATGCACCTCGTGTTGCTGATCGACCAATCGTTGTAAGGTTCCCCCCATAGAAATTACATCATCATCCGGATGAGGACTTAATATTAATACCCGCTTGGGGTACGGGATAGCACGCTCAGGCCTGTTAACATCATCTGCATTCGGTTTCCCACCCGGCCATCCGGTTATAGTATGTTGCAGATCACTGAATATTTTTACATTGACATTATATGCCGAACCATACAAGGCTAATAATTCATCCAATCCATTTTGATTATAATCCTTGTTGGTCTGCTTTAAAATTGGTTTCCCGTTCTTTCTGCATAACCAAACAATAGCCCTGCGTATCATTTTATCAGTCCATTCACAAGACCCCACAAGCCAGGGATGACTCAAACGGGTTAACTGTTGAGCGGCATCCAGATCAATAAAGGCACGTGCATTTTTATGGAGTTGCAACAATGCGGCCGGAATATTTTCATCTGCCTTTCCTTCAATCACATCTTTTAGGATTGCGGCTTTATGTTCTCCCCATCCCACCAGAAAAACCTGCCTAGAACCTAATAATGTAGACAAACCCATTGAAACAGAACTAAACGGAACCTCTCCGGCAGATGCATAGAAACGTTTAAGATCTCTCCGCGACTCATTATCCATCAACACCAACCGGGTAGTTGTTCCAATCTGGGAACCAGGCTCATTGTATGCTATATTACCTACAAGTCCCACACTGACCAGAACCAAATCCAGACCTCCGTTTTTCTCTATATCCAGTTCGTAGGCACGACAGAAACCGGATACTTCAGAACGCTGCATTAAAGTGCCCGGAGAATAAAACTGCCCTTCCGGTATATCTACCAAATCCAACAAATGGCGTTTGATCCATTGGGTATTTGTATGAATCCCATCAGATGCAAGAGGATAAAATTCAGCAACATTAAAAACTACAACATTCGAGAAGCTCAAACCCTCCTCCTTATGCATCCTGACCAATTCAGCATAGATACCCAACGGAGATAATCCTCCAGACAAGCCCAATACGCAGTTTTCACCTTTCGACTGCTTGTTTCTTATTAGTTGCGCGATTTCTCCGGCGATAGCTTTAGAGCCGTCTATCTCGCTGGCATATATTTCTGTTCTTAATTTCTCGTAACGGGTTCGTTTTATCGCATCGACTTCATCTGTCAGCCGATAATATATTTGAGGAACTCTTTCTAATGTTATTCTTGAACTTAAATTTAACTGCATACTAACTTTCTAATTTTAAAAACAGGATTTTATCTAAATGACAAAAACCTCACGAATGGAATCTACTACCTACCACACAATTACCGACTTCACCGACCTGAGATTTTCATACATCTCCTGTGAACTCAATTGCGCTTTTTCTATATCTTTAAAATAGCGGTATGTCCCGACTTTTAATTCTTCAGTCGAAGATTCATCACAAGCAATTATCCCTTTGGGGTGAAGCTGCAACGCCGTAATAGTCCATAAATGATTAACAGCCCCTTCGACAGCCTGACTCAAAGCTCTAGCCTTATTATGGCCATTTACAATGATCAAAACCTCTTTGGCATCCATCACAGTTCCAACACCTACGGTTAACGATTGATGCGGCACCTTACTGATATCATTATCAAAGAATCTTGAATTTGCTATAATTGTATCGTTAGTCAATGTTTTAATCCTTGTTCGGGATTGTAATGATGAACAAGGTTCATTAAATGCAATATGTCCATCCGGGCCAATCCCTCCTAAAAACAGGGTTACACCTCCAGCCTGTTTCATCTTCTCTTCATAATCCGCGCATTCAGCTTCAAGATCCGTTGCATTTCCATTTAACAAATGTGTGTTTTGTGGTTGAATGTCGATATGACTGAAAAAATTAGTCCACATAAAGCTGAAATAGCTTTGGGGGTGTTCTTTGGGTAGTCCGATATACTCATCCATATTAAATGTGGTAACATTCTTGAATGAAACCAAACCTTCCTTGTGCAACTCTATTAAACGCTTATAGGTTCCCAGCGGAGTAGATCCGGTCGGTAATCCCAACACAAAAGGACGCTCAACGGTTGGATTAAATTCACGTATCTTCAACGCTACATAGTGCGCTACCCAATCACTTACAGCATTGTAATCTGGTTCAATAATCAATCTCATACCTAAATATTTTGAATAACAAATTTTCAATAAATTCAGCGACAAATTTAAAGGTGAGATGAATCTATCTATGTTCTATTGTGTCCAATATATGTCTATATCTATCCATTTCTCAAGCCTCCGGGATCATTATTCTTTTACTTTATCGAACAAATCATTAAACGTAGATGATAAAGTTCTAAACAAACACGATCCACTACAAGATCACATTGCCAGACACACATTTCCGGCAATGTGATCTTGTAATTAAATTGGACAGAAATGGAATATTTCAACACACGATAGAACATCAGTGACTTCAGATGCTTGTATTTTTGTCACAGTTAAAAACGGTCAATATAAACCATGTGTACACTAGATCACAGTGACTAATTGCACATATCAATATCAAACCTTTTAATTAAAGACTATGAATAAATTATTCCTCATCACCTCGTTTATTATTTTTACCGGAGCTCAATTATGTAGTTGCAACAAAGCCAATGATGAGATCACAAACAAAGAAACTCCAGAGTACAAAACGATTTTCGAAGACAATTTCGATCAAACAAATCGAACCCCGGACACTACAAAATGGGTAGTATGTAAAAAGGGTAGTTCAGCCTGGGCTAAATATTTATCCGAAAGCTTTGATCAGGCTTATGTTGAAAATGGGAAACTGGTTGTCAAGGCCGAAAAGATTGGCAGTACTTATAAAACGGGTGGAATAGAGACGAAAAAAAAATTTCAATTCACTTATGGGAAAGTAGAAGTTTGTGCTCGTTTCTATACAGCAAAGGGGGGCTGGCCTGCGATCTGGATGATGCCAATTGACGGTACAGGAGGTTGGCCTGCATGTGGTGAAATTGACATCATGGAGCAACTAAATCATGATAATTTTATCTATCATACAATACACAGTTATTACAAAAACACACTGGGGAATAACTACCCAACACCTACATTAAAAGCAAACTACAAGGTGAATCAATTCAATACATACGCAATTGAATGGAACTCAGACAAAATCATATTCTATGTAAATGGTCTGATTACTTTGGTTTACCCTAATTTAAAGCTAAATGATGAAGCGATTAAAAAACAATATCCATTCAATAAAGATTTCTATTTGATATTAAATTACGCCTTAGGGGGAGCTGGCACCTGGCCAGGTGAAATAATAGACAGTGAACTACCAGCAAAAATGGAAGTTGACTGGGTAAAAGTAAGTCAAAAACAATAAATCATGAAAATACATTTTAAATGATCGTTTATTCAAATCAGATCCACAATCAATCCGGGTATGAATCCCAGGATTATCATCAGGACTGTGGCTATGAGAATAGGAATCCTATAACTTCCGCTTGTTTTTACAACCACATTATCCTCTGCAGAATTTAAGTACATCGCAACTACAGGCCTGAAATAATAATAGATGCTGACCATAGAACCAACTACTGCTACGATTACCAGTGGTAAGTGACCACCTTCAATAGCCTTGATAAACAACCTGTATTTAGCAGCAAATCCAATTAACGGAGGAATACCGGCGAGAGAAAGCATCGCAACAGTCATCGCAAACGCCTCCCGGGGATACTGCCTGGCTAATCCGTTAAATGAAGGAATCAAAAAGGCGCCTCTCTTTTCCCGTACAAACATAAGAACTGCAAATGCCGTGATGGTTGAAATAGCATAAGATACAGAATATAGCAACAAAACACCGGCCACACTTGCTTTTATTACAACCAAAGCAATAAGCATATACCCCGCATGTGCTATCCCGGAATAAGCCAACATTCGTTTTACATTATCCTGATAGAGTGCTGTGAAATTTCCAATCACAATTGTCGCCACAACAAAAACAACTAATACAATATTCCAGACCTGACCTACCTCAACAAAACAGGAATTCATTAACCTGTACAATGCGGCAATAGCTGCTACTTTTCCTACGGTAGCCATAAAGGTTGTTACCAAAGTGGGCGATCCATGGTACACATCCGGCGCCCAGAAATGAAAAGGTGCTGCACCGATTTTAAAGGTCATGCCAATAACAACCAACAGCAATCCGAAGACAAACATTACAGGAAGATGAACTTGATTTACGTGTACATAGTTCCGGATTTCAGACAGATTGAAACTTCCGCTTGCACCGTAAAGCAATGCCATACCAAAAAGAAGAAATCCTGAAGCAAAGGAACCGATCAGAAAATATTTCATTGCTGCCTCGTTGGACTTCGGATCAAATTTCTTACTACCGGCCAATATGTAAAGCGAAATGGATAATGTCTCGATACCCAGAAATAACATCACAAGATTGCCAAATGATGTCATCATCAAACCACCCGACATCGCAAAAAGAATTAATGCATATATATCTTCAAGCGATCTGTTGACCGTTTTGTAATAGACAGGGACAAACATAAATACCAGACACGTTGAGCTGATTAATACAGCATTAAATGCGATACTAAAGTTATCACCGATATACATATCATTGAAATAGTGCTGAGCTTGATTCCAACCTGTAAAGCTTAAGCCCAGTGCAACCCCAAGTCCCGGAAAAAGGATAGGTAAAAGCATTCTCTTCTTTTCAATAGCTCCCAGAAAGAGAACAATGATAGCTACAACTGTTATGGTAATTATGGCATACATAATATTGTCGATTCGTTTACTTATTGTTTTTATTTAATCACACCTTCCAGCATTTGTAAAACAAAAGAAGGGTATATACCCACTAAGAATATCAATAAAATAATTGGGGCAAAAAGAAGTATCTCCGACGAAGTAAGGTCTCTGAATTGTTCGGTTAAAGCATTTTTTTCACCATACATAATCTTCTGATACATTTTTAGCATGTACACTGCTCCCAGTATAATGGTTAAACCGGCAAGAACAGCCATCAGTTTATTATATTCAAATACGCCTAACAGAATTAAGAATTCCCCTACAAAACTGTTTGTCAGGGGCAATGAAACATTGGCTAACACTATAATGAGAAAAATTGTGGCAAATCGAGGTGCTACCTTTGCAATGCCACTCAGTTCTTTGATTTTATCCGATTGAATCCTTTGGACAATAATATAATAGCAAAGGAAAAAGCCAACAACATTTACGCCATGCGAAAACATCTGCAATATTCCTCCTTCAATACCATATCGGGTATTAGTCAGCAATCCCAGTGCAATCAATCCGACGTGAGAAAGCGACGCGAAAGCAATCAGTTTTTTAAGATGTGGTTGTGAAATTGCAATCACGGCGCCATATATTACACCAAACAGTGTTAACCACAAGAATATAAGAAAACCATGTCCCACGACATCCGGACAAATGGGTAATATAAAACGTATTATACCATAAAGCCCCATTTTAAGCATAATCCCGGCCAGTAACATCGAACCCTGTACGGGTGAAACATTGTAGGTCTCCGCCTGCCAGGAATGAAATGGAAAGAGTGGAATTTTAATGGCAAATGCAGCAAAGAAGGCTAGAAAAACGTAGATCTGTTCTTTATAGGATAGTTTGATTTGATAAAAGGCATCAAAGGTAAACGAATGCGGAATCGGTGTAAGAGTATACAAATAAAGAATACCGATTAACATAAACAAACTACCCACAATAGTGTAAATCAGAAATTTCACCGTAATACGTTTGGCATTTTCCCCGCCCCATATTGCTGTGATAAAAAATATCGGTATCAGGGCCAACTCCCAGAAGATGTAAAAAAGAATCATCTCTGAAGCACTGAACACTCCGATCAGCGCCATCTCCATCCATAAAATAAGTGCGTAGAATTTGGCTCCCCGTTGCTCTCTTTTATCGGTTGAAGCAATGATTATCGGACATAACAATGTTGTTAGTATTATCAGGAGAATCGAGACTGAATCTATTCTCAGCATTAATTCACTGCCCGGAAAAGCATTGATGTCCGGATTAAAAACCAGGATCTTCTCTGGCGTAAAGGCTATCAGATACCCCCCAGCCAATGATACTCCAAACACTACCAAAGATATAATCAAAGCAATACCCTTGCCCGATTTCTCACTCTTACTTCCAAACAAGAATAATGAGGCTAATAATGGTAGCGTAAGTAATAGTGCAATGATCATACTCTTAGAATATTAGATTAAAAAACAGAATAGCTATAATGCTGAAAACCATAACAATCATATAAAACCCCACATTCCCGGTTTGCAGAAGTCTCAGATATTTCCCCGTAGCGATTGTCCCATTACCAATGGTATTGATCAAACGGTTGATAATATCCTGATCCACTGTTTTGCGGAAAAAGTCAGAGAACCAATCTGTCGGTTTTACAATACATAAGTCATAGATCTCATCGAAATAGAACTTATTGGCAAATAACAGCTGAATGCCGGTTGGCACTTTGAATTCCGGCTTATTGACAAAACGTCTGTAACTATTGAGAATTAACAGAGCAATTATGATCAACGGAATAATGAGTATCATCCATTCTGTGAGCAGATTTAAATGTTGCTCCTGGCTTATTGGAGACAGACTTTTTACGGGGGAAAAAAGTGGCAACAAGTAATCTTCAAAAGAATGATATTCTGAAAAGAGCTTTGGTATCTGCACAAAGCCGGCAATAATACTCAGTAAGGCCAGCAATGTCATTGGCAGCAACATCACCCGGGGGGATTCGTGAATATGATGATTCGCCTTAACTTCTGCACTTTCCGGCTTGTAGAAGACAATAAAAAGCAATCGGAACATGTAGATAGTTGTCAGGAGCGAAATAAATGTGGCTATAATCCCCATCCATATACTATGTTCAAACGCGGAAGTCAGAATCATCTCTTTCGAGAAAAAACCTGCAAAAGGAGGAATCCCTGAAATGGCAATCGTTCCGATAATAAACAATGCAAAGGTGAATGGAATCTTCTTTATCAGCCCCCCCATTTTACGGATATCCTGTTCGTTGTTTAAGGCATGAATAACACTTCCTGCTGCTAAGAAAAGAAGTGCCTTGAAGAATGCATGGGTAGTCAGATGAAACATAGCTCCGGTAAAGGAACCCAAACCTAATGCCATAAACAGAAAACCCAACTGACTGACTGTGGAATATGCAAGCACTTTCTTAATGTCATTCTGATAAATAGCTATAATTCCGCCAACAATAGCTGTAAGAATGCCGATAGTCAGTATAATCTCCATGGTTAAAGGAGAAAGTACAAATAACACGCTCGAACGAGCAACTAAATAAACCCCGGCAGTCACCATTGTGGCAGCATGAATCAATGCAGAAACCGGTGTCGGGCCTGCCATCGCATCGGGTAACCAGGTGAATAAAGGTATTTGGGCACTCTTTCCAACAGCACCGATAAACAGACCGATGGTGATAAAGAACATAGCTGCACTTCCCAATGGCATAGCGCTAGCCTGAGTGGCTATAGTCTCTATTGAAAGTGTATGAAATGTATGGAAAATCATGAATATAGCAATCAGAAAACCCAGATCACCAATACGGTTCATGATAAATGCCTTTTTGGCCGCATCGTTATTGACATGATCTTTATACCAGAATCCGATAAGCAGATAGGAACAAAGGCCTACACCCTCCCATCCGATAAAAAGGACCAGGTAGTTGGAACTCAATACCAAAATGAGCATAAAGAAGATAAACAGATTCATATAGGAAAAAAAAACGGTTGACTCCCTCATCACCCTTCATATACCCGATGGAATAGATATGAATCAGGAGCCCCACCCCATTTACGATTAGCAACATCAATGCTGATAACCGATCTACTGTCAGGGCAAAGGGTATAGAAATATTGGCAAATTTAATCCAGTCAAATAGTTCTGTTTCTACTTTTTGATTAGTCGCACTGACATAACCAAACAAGACCAGCGTCAGAATCAGATTAATAAATACCGTAGAAGAAGCAATTATACCCGAAGCACTTCCACGCATTTTTATTGTCAACAAACCTGTGACCAGAAATCCCAACAGAGGGAAAAGCAGCAATAATGAAGATAGATGTTGCATAATATTCAGGCTTTCATTACCATTTCAATTTGTTCAGCACATTGATATCAATGGTCTTTGTCGAACGATATACTGTCACCAGAATAGCTAACCCAACCGCTACCTCAGCAGCGGCTACCACCATGATAAAAAAGACAAATATCTGACCGGCAGGGTCATTTCTATAGGCAGAGAAGGCAACTAATAACAAATTGGCCGAGTTGAGCATCAGTTCTACCGACATAAAAATCACCAATGCATTTCGCTTTACCAAAACACCTACTACCCCAATGGTAAACAGCGCTGTGCAAAAAAGGATGTAGTAGCTTAACGGGATTATTTGCAATTGCGACAGTGTACTATCCATGGCTTTATTGTTTTTCTTTTTTACCTAACATAACCGCTCCCACCATAGCCGATAAGAAAAGAATGGAAGAGAGTTCGAAAGGCAATAAATATTGACTGTATAATATTTTCCCCAGATTTTTTACCAGTCCGATCTGAATCAAACCCGGATTAATATTTGTTTCTAAATCAAATGATCGGAGTGTTCCGATTAATGTTATAAAAAGTAACCCTCCTGTTACGACTGCTATAAACCGGAACAATGTTGTTTTTGGAAATTGCCCCTGAATATTCAGATTCAGCAGCATCACAGTGAAAAGGAAAAGTACCATGATGGCCCCGGCATAAACGATAATATGAACAACGGCCAGGAACTGAGCATTCAGTATTATGAAATGTCCCGCTATTGCAAAAAACGTGAGGGTCAGATAGAGGACACTATGAATCGGCTTCGATGACACCAAAACCATTATTGCGGCAAAAACAGCAATAAAACTCAACAGGTAAAACATATATTCTGTAATCATAGCTTTTATCTGTTATGAGATTGTGTTTTATCTTTTTTAAACTCCAGAACAGCAGGTGTCTGACGCTTAGAGACATCAACCGGCGCATCCTTCGGCTCCAGGAGCAGATCTTTGCCAAACACCAGACTCTCCCGGGTTAGATCACTGGAAAGCATTCTGTTTGTCAGAAAGATAGCCTCCTTGGGACAAGCTGTCTCACAATTGCCGCAGAAAATACACCGCAACATATTAATCTCATAGACAGCGGCATATTTCTCCTCCCGGTAGAGGTGTTTTTCATTATCCTTTCTCTCGGCAGCAACCATCGTGATAGCCTCAGCAGGGCAGGCAAGTGCACATAATCCGCACGCCGTACATCGTTCCCGACCTTCTTCATCTCGTTTTAACACATGTAATCCACGATAAATATCCGAAACCGGACGTTTTACCTCAGGATATTGGATAGTCGTCTTCTTTCTGAACAAATGACTGAACGTAATAGTCATACCTTTGAAGATTGCCGGCAAATAAAAGCGCTCTAAGAGCGTCATCTTTTTGTTGGAAACAACCTTCGATCGGTTGGTTAGCTTTATATTATCTGAACTTTGATCCATAAGAATTTATCTATCTAAGCAAAAGATTAATCGCTCCGGTGATAATCATATTAAGTACAGCCCACGGTAATAACATTTTCCACCCGAATTTCATGAGCTGATCGTAACGGAAACGGGGTAACGTCCAACGAATCCACATAAAGAGGAAAATAAAGAATGAAATTTTAATAAACAACACGCAGGTTCCGACAATCGTTAACCAGTTCTGCGACAACTCCAACTGGTCTGAATAGGGGAAATTATATCCACCGAAATAGAGTGTTGAAATCATTGCCGAAGAAATAAACATATTGATGTATTCTGAGAATAGATAGAATCCCAGTTTCATCGAACTATATTCGGTATGGTAACCGCCTATTAACTCTGCATCACACTCCGGAAGATCAAAGGGGGTACGATTACATTCGGCAAATGCACAGATCACAAAAACAAAGAATCCGATCGGTTGATACCATACGTTCCAGTGAATTCCATGCTGTTGAGCTACGATATCATTGAGACTCAAACTACCGGAAGTCATAACAATGGCAATAATTGACATCCCCATAGCCAACTCATAGCTAATCATCTGAGAAGAGGCACGCACAGCTCCCATCAACGAATATTTGTTGTTGGAGGCCCACCCTCCGATCATTATTCCATAAACAGCGATTGAGCCCACAGCGAAAACATACAGAATACCGATATTGATATCTGCCACCTGCAAGGTATATTCTTTACCATTGATAATCAACGAACCACCCCATGGAATAACCGCACTGCCAAGCAAAGCAACAAACATGGTCAGACACGGACCCAGTAAATAAAGAAATTTATCGGCTGTTGCCGGCATAAACTCTTCTTTAAAAAAGAGTTTTATTCCATCTGCTACAGGTTGAAGAATTCCATAAATCCCGGCTCTGTTAGGTCCTAGCCGATCCTGGAAAAATCCGGCTACCTTCCGCTCGACCAGAGTAGAATACATCGCAATCACCAGACTTACTAATAGAATGATAACCGCCAGGATTACCTTAAAGGCAATGATTTGAATATCCATATTATTCCATTTTGTCTTTTAACGGATTAATAACATGCGGCTTTACCAACGTTTTGTAATGGTTCTGATTGATTACCGAAAATGGTTCTACTTTGCGGGGTCCTTCAATAATCCAGTCGATCATGTTTTTCTTCTCGAAACGACATTCATTGCAAATAAAATCTTCTACCTCTCCGTAACGGTCTTTTCTACCGGTTACCCGATAGACCTCCTCGCCTCTTAACCAGACTGTAGTCTTTCCGCTACACCTGGGACAATCACGGTGAGCATCCATCGGTTTCAGAAACCAGACTCTGTTTTTGAATCGGAACGGTTTATCCGTCAATGCTCCTACCGGACATACGTCAATCAGATTTCCCGAAAAATCGTTCCCGATTGCCTGATGAATAAATGTTGATATCTCCGACTTTTCTCCGCGATACAATACCCCATGAACCCGCTTATCCGTCAATTGATCAGCCGCATATACGCAACGGTAACATAAGATGCACCGGTTGGGATGAAACTGGATTAAATCACCGATATCAATTGTTTCGTAAGTCCGTTTCTCCTCTTCGAAACGGGAGGTATTGGTTCCATGCTCATAGCTAAGATTCTGCAAATCGCACTCACCTGCCTGATCGCATACCGGACAATCGAGGGGGTGATTAATCAGCAAAAACTCCACAACGGCTTTCCGGGCTTCCAATACCTGGGGTGAAGTAATATTCTGAACCACCATGCCATCCATCACTTCGGTGCGGCATGAAGCTACCAACTTAGGCATCGGGCGGGGATCTTTGGCCGAACCCTGAATCACTTTCACCATACAGGTACGGCACTTGCCACCGCTCCCCTTCAGTTTCGAGTGATAGCACATTGCCGGAGGAACTACTTTTCCTCCAATCATTCTGGCTGCCTGCAGAATTGTGGTCCCTTCTTCTACCTCAATAGTCTGATTATCTATGGTTACCTTAACCTTTGCCATCTCAACTACTTATTTGTATATTTTAATATAGAGCCATGATTTATGTTCCGTACGATGTCGGGATTTTCCACATGAAACTCAAATTCATTCCGGAAATGCCTGATGGCTGCTGCCACCGGCCAGGCTGCCGCATCTCCCAACGGACAGATCGTGTTCCCTTCAATATTTGAAGCTATATTGACCAGTAAATCAATGTCTCTCAACCTTCCTTGTCCGTTTTCTATCCGATGTAATACACCTTCCAGCCAACTGGTTCCTTCACGGCAGGGAGAGCATTGTCCACACGATTCATGATGGTAAAAGCGGGATAGATTATAGGTATTGCGCACGATGCAGGCATCTTCATCATACACGATAAATCCCCCCGAACCAAGCATTGAACCGCTTTCAAAACCTCCTTCAAACAGGGATTCGTAACTCATCAACCTTTTCTTGCCCTCTGAATTATGCAGGATCAACTCTTTGGGAAGAATGGGTACGGATGAACCGCCCGGGATAACAGCCTTCAGTTCTTTGCCATTCCGGATTCCACCGCAATATTTATCACTGTAAATAAACACTTCCACCGGCATCCCCAATGCAATCTCGTAAACACCTGGCTTATTGATATTTCCACAAGCCGAAATAAGTTTTGTCCCGGTGCTTTTACCCAATCCGATTTTGGAAAAACTTTCGCCACCATGATTTACAATCCAACCGATATTGGCTAAGGTCTCCACATTATTCACTACAGTAGGACAATCGTATAACCCTTTTAATGCCGGAAATGGTGGTTTTAAACGGGGATTCCCCCGCTTTCCTTCCAAAGATTCTATGAGCGCTGTTTCTTCTCCGCAAATGTATGCCCCCGCTCCGCAGTGCACATAAATATCCAGATCGTATTGAGTTCCCAGAATCTTTTTGCCCAGGAATCCCTGCTGGTAGCTCTCTTTTATGGCCTGATTCAATATGCCGGTAATATTTTTGAATTCCCCTCTCACATAGATGTAAGCTCTGTTTACACCCAGGGCGTAAGATGCACAGATCATCCCCTCGATTAAACGGTGGGGAATATGCTCCATGAGATAACGGTCTTTGAAAGTACCGGGTTCGCTCTCATCCGCATTGCATATCAGATAACGGGGATTTCCGCTCTTTTTATCGATGAAACTCCATTTCATGCCGGTTGGGAACCCGGCACCTCCCCGCCCCCGCAGTCCCGAAAGCTTCACCTCGTCAACGATTTCATCCGGGGTCATCGTTTTCAATGCTTTTTCCACAGAATGATAACCACCTGCCTGACAATAAACATCGATGGATCGAATGCCCTCTAACTCTATATTTTCTAAGATAATCTTTCTTTCCATGTCAGCTCTTCGGGTTTCGTTAGTTCGCTTTCATTTCTCAGTTTTTCGATAATCTCATCTATCTTTTGCATATCCAGAAATTCGTAAAATTCGGTATTTACCTGCATGACCGGTGCTGATCCACAGGCCCCCAAACACTCAACCGCTTTAAGGGAAAACAGATTATCGTCAGTCGTTTCACCAACTTTAATCTGAAGTTTCTGCTCGAGGTATTTGATCACCTCTTCACCGCCACAAATGGCACAGGGACCCGTTTGGCATACTTCTATTACGTATTTCCCCACAGGGTCAATGTAAAACTGTGAATAGAAGGTAGCAACTTCATATACTTCGATCGGGGTTATTTCCAATAATCCGGCCACATAGTCCATAATATCGACGTTCAGATTACCACCTAACTCTTCCTGAGCGATATGCAAGATTGGAATCAATGCTGACTTCTGCTGTCCATCGGGATAATGAGAGATAATCCCCCTGACCTTTTCTAATGTATCCGGAGTAAAGGAGATATCCTGATTCTTCTTTACATAGAGTTTATGTTTAAATAGCTTTTCGCCCATTTTACTATGTTTATGCGTTTATTCGTTCCTGTTAAGCATCCAATTCACCGGCGATTACATTCATGCTGCTCATAGTCAATATGGCATCCGAAAGCATTCCGCCCGTTATCATTTCAGGATAAGCCTGGTAATAAATAAAGCAGGGACGCCGGAAGTGCAGGCGATAGGGTGTTCTGCCACCGTCGGCAACTACGTAAAATCCCAATTCTCCGTTTGCGCCCTCTACGGCAGAATAAATTTCTTTTTCCGGAACATTAATTTCCCCCATGACCATTTTAAAATGGCTGATCAGAGGTTCCATTTTGCTATATACCTGCTCCTTAGGTGGGAAATAAAAATCCGGAACTTCTACGTTGAATTTACCTTCCGGCAGATTTTCCAAAGCGGTATTTATCATTTTAATGCTTTCCCATATCTCTGTCTCCCGTACACAAAAACGGTCGTAAGTATCTCCATTTTGTCCGATAGGAACAATAAAATCAAAATCTTCATAGGAAGAGTACGGATTCATGACGCGAACATCATAATCTACCCCGGCTGCTCTCAGGCAAGGTCCGGTGAAACTGTAATTAAGCGCTCTTTCAGCTGTAATTCCACCCACATTGATCGTCCGGTCCATAAAAATACGGTTTCGCATCAGCAGGTTTTCAAACTCATGCAGCACCTTGGGCAAATGTTTCATCACTTCCCGTATTTTACGGATTACCGTAGGCGAAAAATCTCTTTCAAAACCACCCACACATCCGATATTGGTAGTCAGGCGTGCACCGCAAATCTCTTCGTATATCTCATAAATTTTCTCGCGTTCCTCGAAGACATAGATAAACCCGGTCAATGCGCCACTGTCCACTCCGATCACGCTGTTGCAAATTAAATGGTCTGCTATTCGTGCCAACTCCATCACGATGATGCGCATATAATCAATACGCTTATTGGTCTTCACCCCGAGGAGTTTCTCCACTGCCAGATGCCACCCGATATTATTGATCGGAGAAGAACAGTAGTTCATCCGGTCGGTCAATGGCGTAATCTGGTAATATGGACGACGTTCCGCTATTTTCTCAAAAGCCCGGTGAATGTACCCGATCGTCTGCTCGGCATGAACGACGGTCTCTCCATTCATCGTCAGAACGTTCTGGAAGATACCATGGGTAGCAGGATGCGTCGGCCCCAGATTCAATTTACTGAGAACCTTTTCCTCCTCTTGTGCTACGTGTTTATTTTGTTCCGGATTGTGGATATTCATTCGATATTGATTTTTCCAGGTCTTATTTTCAATAATCTATCGTCCAAAAAAACGATCATCTTTATCGGTTCTTGTAGCATCTTCAAGCGGATACTCTTTACGCATCGGAAAATAATCCATATATTCTACGTTTAAGATTCGCTTTAGATTGGGATGTCCGATAAACTCTATTCCATAAAAATCAAACGTTTCCCGTTCCATCCAGTTAGCTCCGGAGAATACCGGAACCAGACTATCGACCTGAGGTTTTTCTTTTGAAACAAAGGTCTTTAAACGGATCCTTCTATTTTCTACCAGATTATGCAGATGATAGATTACCCCCAACTCCAACCCTTGTTCCGGATAATGGATTCCGCACAGATCTGTCAAAAAAATAAAATTCAGCTTCTCTTTCAAAAAAACAATAATTTCCCTGACCGACTCTGAAGCAACGACAAGGGTGAGTATATCCGAATGTTCATCTACCGACAAAATTGAATTTCCGAAGTTCTCCTTCAAAGACTGTAATATGACGCTGTTTTCCATCTGCAAAATCTGTTATAGAATTCCGTAACTCTTCAGCAACTCTTTGTATTCGGGGCTATAGCGGCGACGCAACGACTCATGGCTCACCAGTTCCTGTATTTTCATAAATCCATCTATAATCTGTTCGGGACGCGGTGGACATCCGGGTACATATACATCTACCGGCACCACCTTATCTATTCCCTGCAAAACACTATAGGTATCAAAGACCCCTCCGCTAGAAGCACAAGCACCAACTGCCAGTACCCATCGGGGTTCTGCCATTTGCTCATAGACCTGCTGTACAATGGGGCCCATCTTCTTGGCAATTGTCCCCATGACCATCAGTAAATCGGCCTGTCGGGGAGAGAAACTTAATCGTTCCGCTCCAAAACGCCCCAGATCATAGTGTGCTGCCATGGTGGCCATAAACTCAATCCCGCAACAGGAGGTCGCAAACGGAAGCGGCCAGATCGAGTTCTTTCGTGCCAATCCCACTACAGCATCCAGCCTGGTTGCAAAGAACCCGGGAGCACTATAGCCTTCTGGAGGGGCTACCACTGTATATTTTGAATTATCGCTCATATTGTTAGATTTACTCTTTACTTACCCCTAAATCGGAGGGGTACTTTTGGCCGTACAGACTTTCAACTATTTGCTATAAATATTGATCTACTTTTTACAGAATATCTCTTTTCGAAGTAGGCTTAGAACCTAGAACGTAAAACCTCTTCCGTCAATCCTCCTTACTCCAATCAAAAGCTCCTTTTTTGTAGATATAATAAAACCCGAACATAAAAATGCCCAGGAAGAGTAGCATATAAAGAAATCCATACCAATCGGTTTCTATGAAATTGACTGCCCACGGATAGAAAAAGATTATTTCCACATCAAACAGGACAAAAAGAATGGCCACCAGGAAATACTTCACGGAAAAAGGGAAACGGGCATTTCCCTGTATCTCGATACCACACTCAAAATTCTCTTCTTTTCTCAGGGTACGTACTCTTTTCCTGGTGATCAGGTGCGACGCCAACATCGCTACTATCACAAAAGAAACCGCCACTACTATTTGAATCAGAACAGGTAAATAGTCAGAGGTTACAAATATCTTTTCCATGAGTATATTTTTAGAATTAGCGACAAAAAAAGACTGTCTGATCTATATCATTACCGAACGGGTTTTAATTGAAGACTACACAGCATCTATATGACTGTATTAACAAGAAACCTGCATATATAGTTTATAATATTCTCAAACTATCTCAGCATCTTCGCAACCTGGCATTCAATTCTGTTATTGAAAAAAAAGGTCCGGAGTATCCCCCGAACCTTTACCTGATATCATATCAATCCTGTTCCTGTAGCTGCATTTCGTATTCCTTCAACAGTTTATCCTGTACGTCACCGGGCACCAGTTCATAACCGGAGAACTTCATGCTAAAGGATGCACGTCCACCGGTGAGTGAACTCATAGCTGTTGAATAGTTCGACATCTCTTTCAACGGTACTTTCGCGATCAGTTTTTCAAATCCTTTTTCGCTCTGCATACCCATAATTACGGCGCGACGGCCCTGTAAATCACTCATCACATCGCCCATCCGATCAGCAGGTACAAGTACCTCTACGTCATAGATCGGTTCGAGAATCTTGGGCCCTGCTTCTTTAAAAGCCTGACTAAATGCATGCCTTCCTGCCAGACGGAAAGAGATCTCATTCGAATCCACCGGGTGCATTTTACCGTCGTACACAATCACACGTACATCCCGGGCATAAGATCCGGTCAGCGGGCCCTGCTCCATCCTGTCCATCAAACCTTTCATGATTGCCGGCATAAAGCGGCTTTCAATCGATCCCCCCACGATGCTATTAATAAAGATAAGCTTGCCACCCCATTCGAGCTCGATCACCTGGGTATCGCGGACTGATATCTTGAATTCCTGACCATTAAACTTATAAGTTTCAGGTACCGGAGCTCCTTCAAAATAGGGTTCGATTATTAAATGAACCTCACCAAACTGACCGGCACCACCCGATTGTTTCTTATGGCGATAATCCGCACGCGCTACTTTAGTAATCGTTTCACGATACGGTATCCGCGGCTCCTGATACTCAATATACATCTTATCATTGTGCTCCAGACGCCATTTAAGCGTTTTGAGGTGAAATTCACCCTGACCATGCACAATAATTTGTTTCAGTTCCTTGGAATGTTCTATTATCCAGGTTGGATCTTCCTCGTGCATTCGGGTAAGCAACTCACTTAGCTTCTCGGCATCAGCTTCATTCAGTGGCCTGATCGCCCGGCGATATTTGGGTTCCGGATATTTGATAAAGTCAAACCGGTACTCGCAACCCTTCGCATTCAGCGTATTTCCGGTCCGGGTATCTTTCAACTTTACCGCCACACCGATATCTCCGGCCTCCAGCTCTTCTACTTTATTGCGGATCTGTCCGGCTACACAGAAGAGTTGAGCAACCCGTTCTTTCGATCCCCGGTTTATATTGATAAGATCTACACCTTCGTGTACTTTCCCTGACATTACCTTGAAATAAGTAACCTCTCCGATATGGGGCTCAATCGTGGTTTTAAATACGTACAGACTGGTCTGTCCATTCACATCGGGGGAAATATCCTCACCTTCAGAAGTCGTAACATGTGGCATTTCACTCACAAACGGGCACACATTGCCTAAAAATTCCATCAGGCGACGCACACACATATCACGACCGGCACATACGCAAAATACGGGAAACATCCCCCGGGTAAGCAATCCTTTGTGAATACCGTCCCTCATCTCGTCTTCACTCAACGTTCCCTGCTCGAAGAATTTCTCCATCAGGGACTCGTCGTTTTCCGCTGCAGCTTCCACCAGCTTCTGATGCAGTTCTTCGGCTTTTTCTTTTTCTGAATCCGGTATTTCCAGTACATCGGGTACCCCACCTTCGGGTTTCCACTTATACATTTTCATTTTCAATACATCCACCACCGCATTAAATTGCGGACCACAAACAATCGGATATTGTATCTGAACTACTTTACTTCCGTAATTTTCCTTTAACTGTTCCACCACGCTGTCAAAATCGGCTTTTTCACCGTCAAGCTGATTGGTGACAAAAATTGTCGGCTTACCTAACTTTTCTGTAATACGAAACATGTTCTGCGTACCGACCTCTACTCCATACTGTGTATTAATCAGTAGCAGGGCTGTATCGGTCACATTCAATGCTGTATAAGCGCCTCCTACAAAATCGTCCGAACCCGGACAATCAATAAAATTCAGCTTCTTGCCATTCCATTCTACATGGAATACAGTCGGGAAGACACTGTAGCCGTATTCCTGCTCTACGGGGAAATAGTCACATACGGTATTGCGAGCCTCTACGTTACCGCGACGTTTTATAATACCACCCTCGTAGAGCATTGCCTCAGCGAGCGTGGTTTTCCCCGAGCCTGAACTTCCCAACAGGGAAATGTTCTTAATTTCATGTGATTGATATACTTTCATGGTCTATCACTTTTTAAGGATTAATGAATTAAGAAAAGGAAAATACACCTGCAAATTAGAGTTTTTTATTAAATACACCAATTTATTAGTCGTGTTTAACAACATGATTGTTTAGCGATGTTATTTGCAACATTCACGCTTTGCACAAATCCACACCCTATCGACTAATACAAACCAAAAAAAACGCTGATTAACCACCATTTGACTGGTGCTTAATCAGCGTTTTTGGGGTTCAACAGATCCTGTTTAATCCTTCATGAACACCTCTGTCTTCAGCCGGAGCCAGTTATGAACCCACTCCTTGGAGATCAGCTTACAATAGAATAATTTTCCCACATCCATCAGGCGGGCCATTATTTCATTCTGTTCCGCGGGAATGTAGCCCAGCTTTTCCTCTTCAAAATAGATCGCAATAGCATTCGCATCGTATTTATTTTCCGGCTCACGTACCATGCGGTACATCTGACCGGACTCCAGCTGTGGCTCCAGCTCTTTGATGTTCCGGCGAAAACTCGTTCCCGCCACCTGTATCTCGATCAGAAAAATATCTTTCTGAAATGGCAGAGGAATATTGTTTTTCCCTGCGATAACCGACAACATCTCAGGGGTAAATTTTACTATACTGTCACTCATTGCAATGCCTCCATAATCATTTCTATGTAGATTTCCAGTTTTTGTTCCGTCTCCTTCAGCAACCCAATCTCAGTATCAATCCGTTTTGTTTCCGACTCGACCCATTTATCATCAACCAGTTTCTCTTCGTAGGTAAAGGGGAATTCTTTTTTCAGCAATCCGGTTTTCGCTGAAACATCAGCCAGGTGTTTTTCATAAAGCTCAATCTCTTTTTGCATAAGCTCAAGACTCGAAAACTCTACCTCACGGACTGATATATCGTTCAATGCCGCATGTACATTCCTCAGACTCTCCAGATCGCCGCATTCGTAAGCAGCAGAAACAATCAGCCACAAGGTTTTCTCCTTTTCCGTCTGATCGGGATTAACGTCCGGGTGCAACTTCTTGGCCAGACTGTAATAGGTCTTTTTCAATTCGGCGGAATCGGCAGCATCCAACAGGGTGGCTGTATGCTTATAAGCTTCCTCGATTTTGGCTGACTGTTCAATGATCTGACGGGTATAATCCTCCATTCTACGGGCGATATCAGCCTCAATAGCTGCCATATCGGGTTTCCTGTTGCAATTCAACGCAGCCTGAAGCAGCTCCATTTTGTATTTAAACGCCGCGACCCGAGCCTGTTTCTCCAATAGTTGCAACTGCTTCTCTCCTACTCTGATCAGATAGATAGCCGTAAGATTGGGCCTTACAACATTCAGCAAGTCATTGTATTGAAGCAAAAAAGTCAGGTAAAGGTCTTTTACAACCTTAAGCTTTTCCGATTTTTCACGGTATTCGGGAGTGAGATCCAGAGATTGCATATTCTGTTCTTATTTTACAATTATCTCTTTCGCGTGACTTAATTAATCATACAACAAACCCACTCAACTCATAGTTGACCTGGTCGAAAACATTTTACTCATTTACAACGGGATAAATCCCGTTGCTACAATATCGGTCGCACCTATGGTGCCGGTATGGATGGATACATTTCCAAAGCTTCGGACTTTGGAAATATTGACGACAAGCTTTGTATTACTTCTTATATCTTTTGTAGTCACTTTTGAATTCACCTGTATAAGCTCCATAATAATTTCTTCCACAGTTTTCTCCACTGTTTTTTTGAGGCCTGCAGATCTTTATTGTAAACATACTCTCTGTGCTGTATTCCGGTATTGGTAGACCCGCTTCGTTCATCAGCTTATTCATACGAATAATACCTGATCCGATCTGTTCCACCATGTGCATTCGGGCAAAAAGGCCGAATATTAATGGATTCCTGAATGCCGGAATTAAGGTCAAATGGAAGATATTTCATTTGATTCATTATAGCCCTTTAGCCAGCTCCTCTTTTACCTGCTTGTATTTTCGGACATGCTTATTAACCATTTCACTGCGATATAACTGAGCAGCAGTCAGAACCAAAATCCGGATTGATTCCAACACCTCGTTTTTATACGATATAGGAGGATACTCTTCACCCGGAGTATAGAATTGAAAGATTGCATGCTGCATAGGCATTGGTATCTCGTCAAACTCCAAAAGACATAATTGATCTATATTGGTCTCGTAAACCTCCCAGTCATAACCATAGTCTGTTTGAACCAGGACACATATCTCTTCCCATACATTAGCCACCGAATTATCTTCCGGAAACAAACACGCCTCTTTCTGATAGTTTTTTAGCTGTTCGATCACATCATCCCGGATTTGCCGGATGTAGAACTCGCAAATCTTTGCGATAATCATATGGTTCACAGAAGCCTTGTTCATAATATCGGTGTTTTATGGTTTGTGAATTCATTATATACTGGGATAAATCCCAGTGCTACCATATCGGTCGCACCTACGACGCTGGTATGGGTTCATAACACTTCTTATTTCCCCAATATTAAACTATCCTTGCGATTAAAATTCATTGATAGACTTTCTCATTAAAACAGAGATATAATCATTCTTCTGTTCTTTTTGGAACAACACATGATTGGAATTGAAATCAGAAATACTCTCCTGCCCCTTCCAATAAGTCAACTCATAGTATGAGGTATTGGAAATAATAAATGAGTTCAGCTCAATATCAGGATCTCCAACACCTGCCTGAATTGTAGTTTTGATCGTTTTATGCAATTGTATTTTAGGATCTTCAAATCCCTGTATCTGACGTAATCCTTTGGGATCAATAAACGAAATATATTGCTTCTCATCAATGACTAACCACAAGATAAAATCCGGATAGAAATTACCATTTGCTTCAAAGAAACCAATCCCCTTCCGACTTAGATTGCGTAACAAATAGAGTTGTTTACCCTCAAAAAAGTCAGGCGTTTCATCGAAATACATTTTCAAATCTTCAACAAAATCACGCTCTCCCTTATTGAGTGCAACAGGATGTACCTTGACCACTTCCTTGTATTGATTTCCTTCTATATAGATCAAAGGTTGATACAGATGGATAGCTGAATATAATGCTTCAAAATTGCGGTTAATTTCAAAGTTTTCCGTAAAATCTTTAGTACGAACCTTTTCCCGCAAGCCCTTTAATTTCTCAATAATACGCTCTTCATCTTTCTTGACCTGAAAATTGTATTCATTTATAAAACTTGGATGTGATGAATCCAGAATCATGGTTTCCAGTTTATCCTTATAGAAATCACTCTTCTCATAGTTGTATAATTTATCTACAAATGATTTAAGCAGAGTGATTGACAACTCCTGCCACAACTTGATTTTGTTATAATCATTTGGAATCAACTCGTCAGAGGGAATATACAGGGTGTACCAATTATGATTTTGCATAATATCTTTCATGCGTCCTTTGACAAATTGAGATTGTACCAGCTCCGCTCGTTTTTATATTTTTGGATCTCAAAATAGATCTGTGTCCAATCTAGAAAAACCAGGTTAGCTTCAGAAAGCTTACACTGTTCAAGGTTTATGATACCTGCTTGTGTATCCGCTTTTCTACTTTTCAGCATTTGAACTTTTGGATACCAATCCAATACCACAGAAGATACTTTATCTGAAAGTATGGCATCAACTTTCCTATCCCGCTTAAAGTTAACACCATCTTTCACCCGAATGGTCTTAAGTTTCCTCTCCGATAGCTTTGTAATTGAAGGTAAAACCTCTATTTTAATCTTTTCATAATCCGAATCAGTAGGCAATCCCTCTTCCTCAAGATAATCTTTAAACTGCTGCATATAATCTGCACGCAATCCGAAGATATTCAATGTTTCCAGTATCGGTAGGATTGCAGGTACAACCTCCGGTTTTAAAGAGTAATCTAAAGCCGTACTTCTTTTCAAAGAAAATTTATATCCTTTAAGACGAACTCCCCGGCCAAACAACTGAATAATTTCTGAACCTTCGCCTCGTCCGATGTTTAATAATCCCATCGTACTAACGCGCCAACTGCTCCATCCTTCTGAAAACTTTTTGGAGCCTATCAGTATATTTACTTTACTGTGCTTACCGTTTATATCGTGAAATAAGGAACGTGAAAAATCTTTATCTCCTGTTGATAAGCCTTTCTCCTCACAGATTTTCAACAATCCTTTATCATCTCCAACATTGATTACGCCAAAATAATCTCCATTACCTATCCGTAACCCGATCTCACCATCCTGACCTTTCAGATTATCCAGGTGTAAATAAGCACCTGCTACACTTGAATTAAATATTTCTTTCAAAAGATCATCATAAACTGAAGCGGCACTTTTACCCGATTTTCTGATTTCGCGGAAAGCATTACGGAATATAGAATGACCATGTTCATCATTTAATCCTGTTTTGTCTGACAGAATTCGATCAATCCGTTCAATTGTATGTACATTATCCCGAACAAATAATTCAAAGAAACGTAATACTTCTACAACATCCGACGCTGTTTCTTTACTGATGCTTTTGGTTACTTTTCCCCCAACAAATATGGCTAATGGTTTATCGATTAAAAAAGGTGATATTTCTTTTTCATTATCACGATACACCAGCAATTGCTCATAGAATGACAACATACAGGCTGTAAGATACATCTCAACATGCCCTTCATTCCATTGCTCATTAAGATTTAATATTTGATAATCCTTTCCATACCCATCATTATAGAAATAGCGGTACGAATAGTCAAAAAGAGTCGCTTTACCGTATTCATCCAGTAGATCCTTTTGTTTCTTCCCGGAAAGCGCGTGTACAGCCTGACCAAAAGTCGCTGAATATTCAAAAGAAAATCCTGTTTCACACAAACGATTCCGCTTATCCTTCCAGCTTTCACCTCCAGAACCACGATGCCCTTCATCTACCAATACCAGATTATTTCCTTCGAAAGACTCAACTGCGACAGTTTTATTTCCACTGGTCTCTTCAAGTTTATGTATATCAATAATCTCTATCCTCTGACCAATAAAGAGACCGCCACCGGCTTTGTCAAACAATTCGGCATCCATATCTGACAAAACAAACTCTTTGTGGTGCTGTTTTGACAGTCCTTCATTGGGGGTAAGGACAATGATCCGGTTCAAGCTATTGGTCTGATTATTCTGTTTTAAGTAATGCTGATATTGCAAGATATTTATATGCATCAACAAAGTCTTCCCAGAACCAGTTGCGTTCCAATAAGCTAATTTATTCAGATCATTGATTTGATTTTCTAGTTTGAATTCAGAAACTGCCTTAAAGTCATTTTGATGTCTTCCATGATTATGTTGCAAAAAGGCATTTAGTTCATCCAATAGGCCCTTTCTATCTTTGAAATATTTATCCAGATAAATTTCGGTGAACAATAAAGCCAGATATTGAAAATATTTCCATCGAATTGGCTCATGCCTTTTTCCTGAAATTCGCTTGGTATGTGAATAGATATTCTGATCATATTGCAGGAGAAGATCTTTCGGTAAATAGACATTACTGTATAGTTTGGCTACTAAAGCATGATGAAAGTGAGATACATTATTTTCATCATAACCTTCCAGCGACGAATCCTTTAAATCTTTCGATAAAGCTTCCAGATCTGTTACTCCGAACAAGTTGAGAATATATCTATTAAGTACAAGTGATGAGCTTAGTTTTGCCATATTACAAATTTTCAAGTTTAGTGATCCACTCATCAAAATGCGGACATTTCTCTCTCAATTTTATCAATCCTATTTCTTCTGCAATCATAGGTCCAACCTGGGCCTTTTGATCTTCATATTCCGGAAAATACTTGATAATCCGTTTTGAGGGAGCAGTCTGTGGTGATTCGTTCACTTCCTCAGCTGGTGTCTTTCCAATATCAGCTTTTAATTTTCCGACGGCTGATTTCCCCTCTGGGTACATAGTTAAAAGCTGCTCTGGCTCAACTAAAAGAAATGACTCAAACTCATGTAGTTGGACGTATGGTATAAAGTTGATATGATCAATGTTCGTCCCTATAGCATCTTCTAACGCTTTAATCTTCTTGTAAGGGTCTGCTATTGCGCGAATATCTTTTGTATATGGACTTTCATCGTCTGTTGGAAAAGCGTATAAATCTATTAAACTGGTATAAAAAGTACCTTCTCTGCCTTTATCTGACTCAATCCACCTCATCACATCATTTTTGAATTTGAGGTAATTTACTAACCCTCCTTTTGCCGGTTTTTTATTCAAACTGTCCCATCCTGTCCTGACCTTGCGTGCCGAAACAAAAATCTGCATTGAAGCAAAATGTTTAACCAAAACATCGTTCACAAAATTCTCTTCCGTACTGCCCTCTACTATTATATTTAAATACTTCATGGACGTCCTCCGATTATGTTTTTCTCCCATATCTGGCCTGTAGAAAACTCATCTAGGTAAGCTTCCAGTTTCTCGGAATCAGGCCTATTGTATTCGGAACTTCGGTCTCTTCTATCAATGACGACCAAATCATCTAAAACAAAGTTATTTACTAAACTAATAGATTGTGTTGCCACAAAAACCTGACAATGAGCCGATACTGCTTTGATTAAACCGGCAACTGCATCTATAGCACTTGGATGTAATCCCAACTCCGGTTCATCTAAAAATAAAACAGCAGGCATATCTTTCGGATTTTGCGCTAATAAGCTGATTAATGCAATGGTACGAAGCATACCATCTGACGCCTGACCTGCATTGAAACTTTTGGTTGTACCTTTTTCTTTCCAGCGTAAAAGTATTTGACCAAACTCTTCATATAAGTCGAAGTCGTCAAAGAAAGGAAGTACTAATCGGATATATTTTACAATTCGGATATAGTAAGCTCTTTCTTCTCGTTGTATCCGGTATAAAAAACTGCCAAGATTCTCTCCATTTTGCTTCAACCATCGGCCATCAGCTGCTGACCATTTCAGGCGCATGGGTGCCGTATCACTGGTATTGTGGAATTGATAAACGATTAATTTTCGTAGCAGGTTAAGAATGGTATTTGCTGTCTGGTTCGACACTTCGGGTAATTGTGCTTCTACATGCCCTACACCACATGAGCTCCAGTTTGCCTCACAGGTCATATTCTTTTTTGAGAATCTGTATTTTTCTTCTTTAAAAACGAGCTTATCTGGTTTTGCAAACATTAGGCTAAACTTGTATTCATTAAGACCGGTTCTGGTCTGAATCGCTATTTCAGCTTCTATGTTTTTGGTAACATCAGCACCATCATGTAAAATATCATTTGCTCCTCCCAAATAGGATACATACTCCTGAAGCTTACCATCGGAATTAAGCATCCAACTCAAAAACTTAAAGAAGGAAATAAAGTTACTCTTTCCAGCTCCATTGGGGCCAATCAGGATATTAACTGGTCTGGGCTCAAATTGCAATATTTCTTTTATACTCTTATATCCCCTTATAGTAAAGGATTTTAGTTTTATATCTGCCATAAATATCACTTTAATATCTTGTTTTTACGCTATCAGATTCAATACCTTAGAGTCAACTATCTGCGCCTGATTAGTAGCCCTGATAATAATTCCTTCGTCATAAAACAGATCATCGATCTCATTATTGGGAAAAACGAACGCATTAAATTCAGACAACAAATTGGGAAAAGAAACGATTGCATTTACCACCTTATCTTCGGGGATTATCTTTTTCGTTCTGAAAAAACGTACCGTCTGTTTTATCTGATCCACCATACTGTCCGGATACTTATTGGCCGGATGCATGGCTGCGGCCAGATCATTCGCATATTTCATTTCTACAAACAGAATCCACTCATCACTGACGTAACCAGTCGGAAACAAAACACATTCACACTGTCTGCTCTGGTTCTTTTTTGTATAGAAAAGAGCATTCTCGTCAAAAGCATCCACCGTTACTTCGATGGGTGTTTCATTCTTTAGTAATACCCCGTTCAATAATTCTCCGGTTTCAGGATGTAATGGTTGTGCGGCGTGGATTTCTACACCTCCATTGTTTACATCTTTCCAGTCCACAATATGGATAACAGGCTCGGACGTTGTTGTAAACTTATGCCTACCGACATACTTCGGGCCCACCTGACTAACAATCAAACCCCTCATCCTTTGGTCGGTTTTACGTATTTGAGCAGTGCATAATATTCATTCAGGACACCATTCATCACATCATTGAAATATTGCTTCCCGATCGTTCCTGAGCGTGGATCTTTGGTTGACCCAAGGGTACCATCTTCTTTGATTTGCCACACAGAGACCAAATCCGGCTCTATCCATGCATCTTTGGATTGAAGATTGTCTTTCTCCTCGGATGATACAGAATCCTTAACAAGCCCTCCTAACATACAATTATTTAGAGCATATAGTATATACGGACTATGCGTAGTCAGAATCATTCGGTGATCTCTATCACTATGAAGAATGGACTTTATCAGATAATAGATCAAGTCACGCTGTGTTTCCGGAAACAAGTTTTGTTCGGGTTCTTCGATAATTAGCTGAGAAAACATATAGCGAATTTCGACTCCTAAAGTATTATAAAACGACAGAAAGCTTTCATTAACACTATCAATGCTTGTTTTAAGCTTCTCTCTATCGGAACTATCTATTGTTTCAAATAACTTGGCTAAATACGCCGAAAGTGTTTTCTTTGCAATTTCACTATTGATATGCTTACTAAGCTCTTCTATTTTAAGTCTTTCAAAAGGAGATATAGATTTTTCTTTTGTATATATGTGATGTACAATATACTCAACTAATGTTATTAGCGGTACTATCGACTGGAATCCGCTTGATGCAGTTTGCAGGGACAAATCTTTACCATCATTCAGCGACAAGTGATCCTGATCATTCTCTTTGGTGTAATAATATTTAGCATCTAATCCGGGAATCTGTAATTGAGTACTCTCCGAATATAACTTCTTAGCAGAATACCAATCGTAAAGTAGATTCATAATATTATCACTAGACTCGTTGTATTTTCCCAGATTTGGTATAGAAGAAACAAAGTTTCGTTCTGCCGGGATATAGATAATCTTATTGTTTTGAAAAACATTATCAGTGCCAATAGTTACATGAAACTTTGGTTCTGATAATACGTTCCATTCGAGTTTGAAATATGGGGTTTGATATTCGATATAGGAGTCTTCATTGAAATAGGCATTGCTAAACCGGTGAAACTTCTTCAGTTCCTCCAGATAGTTCATGGAAAACGATACGTTCAGTATCATTGTCTTTTCAAGCCAACTGCAAAAACTATATATTTTAGCAATGGTACTTTTACCACTTCCTTGCTTCCCGATAAATACATTGACCTTATTCAGTTCTATGTTGACCTCACTGATCGGGCCTATATGACGAATAATTAATTTTCTACATTCCATACTACGTTTGATTAATTCATTTCAAACATTCGTTTTCCAAACTCTTCCTCTATCAATGCCACTTTCCATCGTTCGTCTCCGATCTTCAGGTTTTCCACGTTATTATCCCCATTCACATAGATACGATCAAACTCATTATCCAGTGGATTGTACCGGCTCTTACGAAGGAAGTCATTCAAATCATCGTTGCTATATTCGTAGCAATCACGCCATATTACCAGTATGCGCTCGCCAGTCAGGTTAGATCCTGCCACCACCACAATCCCCTTTCTGGGAACAGCATAACTCTCTACAACCAGACCAATCAGGTAATTGAATGTCTCTACCAAATCGACCCGGGTTGGCTGCATTTCATTGTTGCGGGTGATATTGAGGTGCATATTAAACGGATCATCAAACCACTCCAGATTGAGCAGGCTGTCACGTGTCTCTACATCGAGCATATACTGAAGCATATAGCCTTCACGGAAGTTGTCGCTAAAACCCAGCGTTTGCTCCTGCTCGATATCCCGCACCGGCATAAGATTATTCAGTGTATCTTCGTAACTCTCTAATCGCATATATTTGAAACAATGACTGATACCTTCACGACTGACGGGTTTCCCATCCTTCCAGTCTTTGCTATACACGACTTTCTGTATCCTTGGCTTGGTGACTGTGTCAAAGTAGGCCCCCATCTCTACCAGAATAAACTTCCGTTTACCTTCATCTTCTCGGTTTAAATTGATGACAGCATGACCCGTTGTTCCTGAACCAGCAAAATAATCGAGTATTAAACTTTCACTTTTACTTTTTACTGTAACTTTCAAGCATTGCCCTACTAGATTTATTGACTTAGGAAAATCAAATAGCTTTTTTCCAACTATATTTATCAATAATGTATTCCCATAATTACCTGCATCATATTCACCTCCTGTCCATATAGTTTTAGGAACACTCATTTCATGAGTAACAAACAAATCTAACACTCCATCTTGTTCAATAATGGTTATCCTATCAAGATTATCGTTGATTGAATCTAATCCAAAATTCCATCTTCGTTCAACCCCATCTTGATCAATAGGCCAGATCGCAATCATATCACCTGAGATTGTGTTCTTTGCCTCTGGATGAAAACTATCGACTGGAACCTCTCCGATCTTTATAATCTGTCCATCTTTTACATATATAGGATAAAACGATAATCTTCTTTCTGTTCTTAAAGAATTCTCACCCCATCTTCTTAGCTTTCTAGGTGTATCATTTTGCACTAAATCTCGTTCAATAATTGCACTTTTATCTGATGGTGTTAAAAAAATTGCATATTCATGAACCCTATTAAAATCTTTCGTAATTGATCCTTTAGGATTATGAATCACTGAAATTCTAGTATTTCTAAAATTATAAAAAATTTCGCTAGTTAATTGATTTAAAACAATCATCTCTGCATCGTCAATTGCAATTGTCTTTGCAGCATAGGGTGAAAGTAGTTTTTTTTCCTACAATAAGTCTGTCACTCATTAATGACAACCATGATGAATCTTTATAATTATTCTTGTATAAAATTGGAGCTGAATCGGTATTATAAGGAGGATCAATGTAACAATAATCCACTTTATTTAAATATTTGCGTTGTATAAAATTCAACGCCTGAAAATTCTCCGAATTAATCAACAATCCATCACATTGCTCATCAAATTTATCAATGCAGGAAATAAGCGACCATTTAAACGATTCCGGGAAAAACGCAGTATCCAGAACCAAAAACGAATTCTGCTCTAAAAATGAAATACTCAGCGGATTAGAGAATCCGACTTTCGACTGGTGGGCTTCTTCCGGTTCTGCAAAATCAAAAGCCAGGCTTTCCTGCTTCGGTAGTGACTTAGTCTTTGGCGCCTCACCTTTGATCTCATCAATGGCAAATAAGCTTATCCACTCTTCTATTTGTGCCTGATTGTTACAAATCTCAGAATATAGTTCCTTCGGCACACGATCGAGTGTGATGCAGTAGTTGCACTCCACTACCATCTTCTTTTTCAGCCAAAGTTTCTTCTGGAAGTTCTCTATCTGAGCCAGGAAGGTGATAATCTTCTCTCCTACCTTCTTGATAACCTTGATCTTGGAGAGCTGTTTCAGGAATTCTTGCTCATCACGGGTATTAAGATCGTCGATAAATAGCACCTCATTTTTGATATAGAAGTCTAGCTCACGGGTGAGAAATCCATCTAAATCCTTGTGAATAAAATAGTCGAAAGTATTGCGTGCGGTATAATCCAGCAAATGCTTCTGCAGCAGAGTGCGTTGTTTATCCTTCTCCGTAGGACGAAGACTCAGCAACTCCTCAAAATCAACAGGTATTTGTGTTTTTACTATATCAAAAGCCTGTGCATTGAGATCACTTTGCTTCACTTTCTTATCGGCAGGCTCATAGGTAAAGTAGATCTTAAATTCACCATCGGCTACCTCACAGTTTTTTTCACCCGATATAGTAAATCGTCGCTCCTTTTCGTTTTGAGCTTTGTTATTATTTTGCTCGGTACTGGCTTCCACCAGCTCAAAAGCAATCATCTTCCCGTTACTGAGTTTGAAGCGGTAGTTTTTGAAATATTCAGACGTCTTAATATAATACTGATCAGCATTGGCCCAGTGCAGTTTTACCTCCTCTCCCTCGTAAGGAATGGCGTACACATCTTTTTTGTAACGACGCATCGAGATAAAATCCCCTGTATCATAGTAGCGTCTAAAGAAATTTGCCAATAAGGAAAATACCTCATTTTCTATCCCATCCATGTCGGCAGCTTCACCCAGACGCGCCTTGATCTGTTGCACTTTGGGTAACGAATCCGGTTCAGCCCCTAATGCCTGAGCAGCTTTTACGGCTTCGTCCAGTTCTTTTTGCAGTGCCTGTTTATCTACAGAAAGACTTTCCGATAGTAACTGACGTACCTGAGGGATAAGGTCTTTTTCAAGGAATTGTACTATATCTTTTCGCTTTTGGTTCATAATGCGATAAATACCGAAATCTAACTCGGCATTATCAAGCATAAATATCTCTTTGAGAGTAACAATCAGTTTATCGTAGTTTGTCATTGTTTTAATTTAATCCTATTCTGTTGCCAATATAAATCAATAGAAATTGTCTGAAAGGCTGATTCTTATTTAAAAGCAGATTTTGGAATTTCATCGTCCAGAAATTATTTCTTCTGTGATCTGTTACGGGTATTGATTGGTATGCTTTTATCCAACCATTAAGTATATCTTTTACCCTTTTCTCTTTTAGGAACGTATGATTCAGATTCAGCACCTCTATAAATGCCTCTGCTTGCTTTTTATCAGATTCTGACAATGTTTTTTTCGCCTCGATACTGCCATCAGAATATGCCACAAAATACTTATTATTTTTAAGTTCTGTTACGTCAGCATCTGAATGAAATATTAGAGGAGAAATCATTTTACTGCCTCTTTCTTTATCACAATGTGTTTTGCCGGTATCGAAATCTTTAACCGGATTCTTACACACTGCTACCAGGTTATGGTAACAAGTAGATAACTCTTTATTATGCTCTTTGGGTATTACATGCTCAATAGAAGAATCGCTCAGGTCAATCAAATTAAGGCTCTGCTGGCAATATGCACATAATCCATTTTGCTCTTTCAAAAGAAATCGTTTTACCTCTTTCAAGTTTGTCAAAGACCTATTATCTTTTCCATAATCATACGCTCTCTCTCCTGTAGCTTTAGTAAACCAAGCATCCCAATCATCAGGTTGAGTATTTTGTTTCTTGATATATTGCATAAACTTGTTATTTAGTTGTTTGCCATTCAATCAATGCCAATGCTTTGTTTATATCTTCATCTTCATCCCCCAATAGTTGCTGAAGTTCTTCAAACAAGGGTTGATATAGATCCGGTTTTTCTTGATCAATTAATCGAAAAAGTTCATTCAATTTATTTTGAGTTGGAATATGTCTGTCTGAAGCTCCCAAAACATTCCGAATAACATTATTTACTTGTTTTCCAAAGTAATCAGAAGCACGTCTGTTAATCTCATTTTCACGAATGATATATAGTGTCCCATTTTCAAAATTTGCTACTACAGTCGGACTATGAGTCGTTACGAAAAACTGCACCTTTGGGAAAAAGGTTTGAATCGCACAAATAGCTTTTGCTTGCCATCTGGGATGGAGGTGCAAGTCAATTTCATCAACAGTCACAACACCAAATACATATTCCATTATCTCCTCAAGAGTCATCCACGGATTCAGTTGCGAAGCACGCCATACCATATCCATAATCAAATAAAGTAAATTTCTAAATCCATCTGAATAATAGGTCAATGGCAAATCATGCTCTTCATCGTAGTGAATAAAGACTTCATTATCTAAATCCGGATCTTGATAGATTTTCAAAGAAAAATCTTCAGGTAGATCCATAAACATAATTAATGTTTTACGAATTGCCTTTTCAACATTCTCTAAAATTTGATCTGTTCGATCTATTTCTTTTATTTGAAGTGTTGCGCGACGAGTTGCAGCATTTCCTAACCACTCTCTCAAATTTGAGTTAATCGATAAATCCTTCAAACATAACAAATAGCCATTGCTTCTACCATTTGCTGAATCATAGGTTTGTTTCTTTGAACTGTTTGCCTCTTTAAATAAACGTTGAGTTGAATAATATACGATTAAAGGAGCAACAGTTCTGTCATGTTCCACCTCAAACAAATCATAGAATTTTTGACCATACTCACTGGCAGACTTTAAATATTGACTATCATTAGACATTGTCTCTCGTTTAATAGATCGCCACCAATCACCACCTTCAATAAATCCGGAACTAGCTCTGACCGTCGCTATTGACTCTCTCTTAGATTGTGTGAGTTTTAATTCTTCAGGTTTAATCGGGCGTTGCATCTTGGGTTCTCTTTTCCCAAAAAAACCTCCTAAAGCAACATTTATCGCCTCAAGAATACTTGTTTTACCACTTCCATTGCTTCCAACAAAAAGATTAACCCCTTCAGCAAAATCAATACTAATCTCACCGAAATTTCTAAAATTCTTAATTTTCAAATGGTCTATTCTCATTGCTATAGCTTATATTAGTTTCCAATTTATCGTAAATAAATCTGTTATCTTAACGTCCTGCTTCATTCGATGTTGAATTTCTGCAATCATTCGATCCCGCTTTTCAGCAATTTCATCTTCAACATCGAAGATTTCCTGCCTTTGTTTCTTTTGTTTTCGTGACAAAACCTGCAATATCTCTTGTATTTTCAGTTGAGTACCCGGATCTGTCGTTTTTTGAGCTTCTCTATTCAGCTCTTTTATCTTTGCTTTCGTTTCTTTTATAGCAAGTTCGGCAGCAGCAACTCTATCTTCAGCCCATTTTGTCAGTTTTTCAGTTTCCACTCTCAGGAAATTACTGTCATTCTCAGAAATGTTTTTCAATAATGACTTAATGTGTGTCTCTTTTATTTGCTGAATCTTTGCCTCATCCAGTGCAATATTGGTTTCACTGTACTTGGTCACGGGAAGATTAAATAATCTTCTTGCCTGCTCCTCACTTATTGGTATACCGTGATTTGTTTCTCCAAAAGCCAATATATAATCAGAGGATTCAAAAGATTCAATGCTGAGTGATATCATACTCACCCAGCCACTTTGCATTTTTAAAGCATCTAAGATACTTATATTTCCATGATAACCTGTCAGGTCAAAAGTTATATGAGCATTGGGAGTTGGTTTATTTTTCACTTTTCCCAAAACATATTGGGCAAGGGGATGTCCCATTCGGTAAATATGAGGTTCGGAATTAGGCTTGCCCAGCTTGAATGGTTCTGTGGGAAAAATCCGCTCTTTTATCGGTTGATCAACAAGCCTGAAAGTAAAATGACTATCTTCAAATATTGCCATTTCATTTAGCTCATACTTTGTAATTGCCCACAACCACTGTTCATATTTGCTGATATACTCTTTACTTTCAGATAATCTTATTTTGAGCTTTTCTATTACTTCATCATCGAAATTTGCCAGCAACTTTTCACGGGTAGAGATCATCTTCTTATTAATTTGAGCATCCAGTTCTTTTTGCAACAAATTAAATTGCTCTATAATCTCTTTTTCACTTCTGTACTTCTGATAAATATCAGCAATACGCCTTTCAAAATCTACTCCTGACTCAATACTACCCAGCACATCATCGCTAGCTCCAAAAACGCCTCTAAAGAGTTTAAACTTATCATCAAGCAGCTGAAATACACGGGCATCTGCCGCATTCTTTATATTGAGAAAATTTACAACAACCACATCATACTTTTGACCATAACGATGACAACGGCCAATGCGTTGCTCAATCCGCTGCGGATTCCAGGGCAAATCATAATTAATTACCAGCGAGCAAAACTGTAAATTAATCCCCTCTGCAGCGGCTTCGGTTGCAATCATTATTGTTGCCTCATCTCTGAAGTATTCTACCAAAGCTGCACGTTTATCAGCCGTAGGTGATCCAGTCACTGTATCCGTCCCCCGGTATTTATTCAACCAGCTTTTGTAGATTTTATTAGACAATTCATCATTATTTGAACCATTAAACAAGACTATCTTTTTCGGGTAATATTCATTTAACAAATTGAATAAATAAGTTTGCGTACGTGTCGATTCAGTAAAAAGGATAGCTTTTTGGTTAGCCTTTTTATTCATTTTCCTAAAGCCTTGTTCCAAAGCAGTCAACAATTTATCTCCTTTGGAATTACGCTTAATAGATTCTGCCAGATCGCGATATTTTTCCAGCTCTTCAATTTCCCGACGAATAGCATCTACATCAATTCCTGGTTCATTTTCTGAAACAATATCCTCATTCACTTTCCACTCTTCAGCTTCTTCAGCAAAAAAATCAAGTTCTGTTGATATTTCTTCGTCAATACTGATTCTCTTTTGTTCGGCAATTGCCTGATATAACTTCTTGATCAGAATATTTAATGTTCCTGCAATCGCGAAGGAAGAGGAAGCCAATAGCTTTCGTAACATCAAAGTCATCAAATGCCTTTGACTTGCAGGTAAAGCATACAGCATCTCCTTTTGCAAATAATCACTGACTTGTTCGTAAAGCTTGTGTTCAGCTTCGGTAGGCTCAAATTTTATTGTTAAAGGTATTCTATTGGTGTAACGGATATACTCCTGAACCTGACGACGTAAATTCCGGATGCAGACTGATTTCAATCTGTCTCTTAGATCCTGAAAATTATCACCATCAGTATTTCTCAGAAACTGACTTCTGAAACTTTTCAGATCACCGAAAGTATGCTCATCTATGATACTCACCAATCCGTATAATTCGAGTAATGAGTTTTGTAATGGGGTAGCCGTTAACAATGCCTTTCTGGAATGAGACAAAGCATCCTTGATTGCATTCCCGATCCGATTACTGGGCTTATATACATTACGCAATCGATGTGCTTCATCTATGACTGCCAGATTCCAACTGATCAATTGCATGTACTCCGCTTTTGCTCGTGCAAACTGGTAAGAGCAGATAATTATTTTTTGTTGATCAAAAGGATTCTTTTTACCTGCCTTTTGAAATTCATTAAAGTTCTTATTTTCAAGAATTATTGATTCCAAAAAGAATTTATCCCAAAGCTCCTGACTCCACTGTTTACGCAAATTTGCCGGACAAATAATCAACAACTTCTTTCGTCGTTCTGCCCAAAGCTGCGAAAGTAAAATACCAGCTTCAATAGTTTTTCCTAATCCTACCTCATCTGCCAGTATAGCACCCTTTGACAATGGTGACTTAAATGCAAACAATGCTGATTCTACCTGATGGGGATTCAGGTCAACCTGAGCATCCATCAAGGCCATATTAAACTTTTCGCTACTTCCTGAAGGGTAACGTCGGGTTAACTCGTATGCAAAATATTTGGCCTGATGTGGAGTGATCATATTTCAAATGAGTATTATTGCTAATATAGTTCTAAAACCAATAATAGAATTTGTCGTTTCTCTTTATGAAGCAAATATAAACATTATTCACAAGATGAACTTTCTTTTACAAAGCTGTTTCCATTCTACTATTTCAAAACTATGTGTTGGTAAAAGATCTCTACCAAACGCAAGCATCTATCTTTAATGGATATATTCGAGCAAATTCATTGAAAATACAGCCGGCCCTTTCGCTCATCGAGAAAGGGCCGGTAATAAAATGATTCTATAATACGGGTGCGATTTGAAATAACACACTCAAGACCTATCGTCCTCCAAAAATAACAGGAATATTGTCTATTTTAGGTTTTCGGTATCATCATTTTTCTCGCCACCTCCCATTCCCTATGCCATTCCAGTCCTAAACTCAGCAGCTGCTCCGGAATAGCCAGCGCCCAGGCCACATACATATAGGCCATGATCTGGTAGCCCGAAAACTCTTTTCCAGGGATAGATGACACGGTGTAGCCCTCCTTTTCGGGGCTAAAACCATTCGTTCCGGACATTGCAATCTCCACGGCAATACGCTTCACCTGTTCGGATGGCATATTCGCGAAAAACTTCAATGCGGAAACCATGTAGAGGACAACGGAGGTATTTATATCGACCCGCTTCTGTGATTCGAGGAAGCGCTTCATTTCCCGTTCCTGTACTGGATCGCGCTCATCCAGACCCAGTGGATCTTTTTCGAGAGAATCTAAGAACGTATTGAGATTGCTGCGGCGGTATTGCGTCTCCCCCACCAGTTCGAAGAAGCGGTTCATCTTCAGGTCTTCGGCCCAGTTGGCGACCAGCTCATACTCCTCACCCGGCGCTTTATCGTCGCGGTACTCGAGGAATTCGTTGTAGAAAGTCTGTGCCTGTTTCAGTTCGGCGGGAGTCGCCTTAAACTCAACGGTGAGGTCGATGCCATAGAGTTCCCGGAATCGCAGGGCATCGATGAACCAGTTGATCGCTTCATCCTGCGCCCCTTCGTCGGAACGTATCTGTCCCATGATCCGGTGGTATTCCGAATTAAAAGGGCTCTTATCCAGTAAGGTGGTGAGAATTTGTTTGGCTTCGGCGTATTTGCCTTTTTCGCAGAGGGTTACCGTCTTGCGGTAGTCTGCTTCCTGAGATAGGATGGTCGGGGTGTCGATTGTGATAGTTACCCATTCGCCTTCGACCGTGACAACGGGCTTGTAAGGCCCATAGGTATAATACCTTTCCAACTCGCTGACTATCTGTGTTTTCCCCCCCCACTATTAGGATTGGGAATATTTCGTACAGAAAGTCATTTATCTTGTGAATGATTTGCATCAAAGTAATGTATTGATAGTATATAGCACAATAACTATTTGGCATTTGGCATCTGCCAACAGAATGCAATGCAAATATAAAAAATTATCAGCCAACAGGCTTTAGATTGTGTGGTGTTTGTCAGACACACCTTCATAAATCAGTTAAACATCGATAAATTTGACAAATATCCCGATATTTATCTAATCCGGACAAACGGTAATGCCCCTTTATAAATGTAGTTTAATCGTAGTTGATAAGGAGATATCACAGTAATATCACAGTGGTATCACAGTGATATCACAGTCTTATATAGGACTGTGACATCTCTGTAATATCACTATAACTCTATTTTAATAGCTTCATCAGATATATGAATCAACCTATACTATAAACCATTTAAAAAGCATCAAGAACAGGATTAAGCAATGAATATGACTTTACTCTGTCGGTCGTATTATCAGACACAAAAAAAGCCGCAGGAACATGATTTAAATCAGCTCCTGCGACCTTCAGAAAGAGTCTTCAACAATGTAATCAGATTATGTGGTAAGCGACCACCATCAAATCAAACACCTGTATTTATCTATTCGGTTCTACTGGGTTTAGTGTGGAAAAAGGCTCAAATCCCCGTGAAAGAAGAGAATGGCTACTCTAAAATTCTGGGTATTCCGGTATCCCCTCCCTACAGTTTTGAGTTCCTGGATTGAACCATTTATCCTCTCAGCCCGGGCATTTGTTGCGCCTGTTTGTATCGCATTTATAATACCAGACTGATGACGGTCAAACATTTCCACTATTTTATTAACTTCTGATATATTGGTTCGCATTGCATCCATTCGCCAAAATGCGTACATAGAGATAGCCTCGGCTCTATCCTGTTTGAATTGAATATCCCGAAAATTCTCTTTTACCCGCCAGGCTCTGGATACTTCATAATTTGCGATTGTTATTGCATCAAACTTGATTTGCTGTTCATCGGTAAAATTCATCTTGTCTTTAAGAAAGAGGTATTTGGTGCGTTTTAAGTCCTGATTCTGTTTGACCTCTCTACGTCTGACTTTATCCACTGCTTTGTTGAGATAACCCACCAAGTGAAAATTATCGTGGCAGTGCAGGGCTTTATCAAAGTACTTCTTTGCTCCATAAATAAAGGCATCCCACATATCAGTACAGATGGTTTTTACATCATCCCTCTGTTCTTTCGATAAGGACGTACAAAGCTGATCTACACTCGATTTGGCACGGCCTTCAACCACGTCAATAACGACACCGGTTTGTTCATCGCTGAGAATACTGATATACTCATGTCCTTTTTTAACTGCTTTCTCATCAATGCTAAGGAAATAATACCGATCGTCTTTATCACGACGACAAAGTCCTCTTTCTACTGCTCTCTGCATGACCCGATGTACCTGGTCAAAACTCATCCGTAGTAATGCGGCTGTTCGGGTTTGACTTTTGGTATGAAGTAATACTTCTATCGTTTTTTTTCAAACAATTCGGTCATACGCTCTGAAACTTCTGCCCATGGAACTTCTACAGACAAGACTTTATCCCCTTTTTTGTAGCGTGGGATACAAGCCCGTAGATAGGTCTTGTATTGCCATAGGTCCAAATGACGCCAGGTACGCATCTTGCGGCGATCATAAATAGCGTAAGATTGACCATCAACCAAAACTGCTGTTTCCGAATATTCTAAGTCAACGTAGATGCTTGATTGAGACTCATCGACTTCTACGGTTTTTACTCGCCATGGGCTTCCTTGCGGAAGTAGAACATGCTCTAAAATCTCTTGTGTATTCATGCTACAAAGATATGTTAACTCACACTAAACCCAGTAGAACCATCTATTCAACAATTCACAACTCCGGACATGCTTGTTTCATACATTTGGGAATCGTAAACCGGAAAACACTGCCTTTACCGACTTCGCTCTCAACCCGGATTTCCCCTCCATGCATCACTACAAATTCCTTACAGAGTATTAGTCCTAATCCCGACCCGGCCTCTCGGGATGTGCCTTGCGTTTTCACATCACCTTCCACCTTGAATAATCTGGACAAATTTTCGGGAGAAATCCCAGTCCCGTTATCAGAAACAGATATCTCAACAAATGCACCCTGATCCTTTGTGCTTATTTCAATTTTCCCTCCCGGATATGTAAACTTAATGGCATTGCCTATGAGATTCCGGATGATAGTCTGAAGCATATTTATATCTGCAGAAACCCAAAAATCATCAGCCTGCAATTGTACCAGTTGAATCTCTTTATGGATTGAAGCACCTTTATTCAAATTGACACATTCTGTAATAATCCCGTTCAGATTGGTACGGACCGGATTAAAAGCCAGCGTTCCCCGCTGCGTTTTAGACCATTCCAGCAGATTTTGCAGTAAAGAAAAAGCCTGCTTTGTTGTGTCGGATTGCATGGTAAGCAACTCCAAACGGGTATCGTCATCGAAAGTGTCGTAATTATTCAATAAAAGATCGCTTATGCTAAGCAATACACTAAACGGATTTCGCAGATCATGTGCCACAATAGAAAAGAATTTATCTTTGGTAGCATTGAGTAGTCGAAGCTCCTTACGTTGCTGCTGTAGCTTTAGATGCGTTGCCACCCTGGCTCTGACCTCTTCGGCCTGAAAAGGTTTGGTGATGTAGTCAACACCACCTGCCGCCAGAGCATTAACAATATCATTCGTATCACTTAAGGCACTGATAAAAATGACAGGTATATGCTTCAGTTCCGGATCCTGCCTGAGATGATTACACACCTCATACCCATTCATATCGGGCATCATGACATCCAGTAAAATAAGATCGGGATGCTCTTTTTCGGCAGCCTGTAACGCCAGCCGCCCATTGGGAACCGGTCGGATTTTATACCCTTCTTTTTTTAGTATAGCCCCAAGCAAAGTAAGGTTAGCAGGTATATCATCCACAATAAGAATATTGGAAACTGAGTGATTGGGTGTATTATCCTGTTCCATTTATCGGATCTGTTTTGTTGTTAAGAGTTTACTCAGATAATCGTAATCATAATTATTAGCATGTAGCAAGAGCTCCTTAGCCAGATCGGCATATTCATTTTCTATCTCATGAATTAATTCAATTAACTCATCCAGATCAGCTGCTGAGACAGCCTCCTGCATTCTCTTTAAGAGATTATCGGGCAGCAAATAAATATCTCCGGAAATATCCCGGGCCTGATCGGAATAAGTATTTTGCGCTGACACATCTTCCTCATAAATATATTTCACATCCAATATTTCACCCAGAGTCTGATAGAGGTCATTTGCCCTGAACGGTTTATGGATATACCCCTGAATATCATAAGTCTCCAACATCTTGCGATCCACTTCAAAAGCACTGGCAGAAAGAACGACTACGGGAGTATTTTTCCCATTCGATGTCGACCGGATACGGCGTGTAGCTCCATAACCATCCAAAGCAGGCATCCGTATATCCATCAGAATCAGATCGGGACTACACATCTCAAATTTAGTGATAGCATCTTCTCCGTTTACCGCTTCGCAGGTATCAAAACCGGCCATATTCAACAACCTTACAGCCACCGTCATATTATCGGGATTATCATCAACAACCAATATTTTATATGAGCGACCTCCTTTATCAATGCCTAAGATCCGATTGGACAAAGCAGGCACGGGCAATCCGGCCTGACCATTTTCGATCTCTACCCAAAAGGTAAAGACCGAACCTTTACCTTCCACACTGGTTACCGTTATATCCCCCCCCATTAAACAGGCTAATTCACGACTTAAAGCAAGCCCTAATCCGGTACCGCTTCCTTTCCGCATCCCGGAACCGGTCTGTTCGAAATGTTTAAAGAGTTTACTGATCTCGTGAGCTGGTATGCCAGGGCCTGTATCCTTAATTTCAGCCAAAAGTTTACATTTGCGACTATCGACCCGATCGACGTATAAACGCACCGAGACACCACCCTGATCGGTAAACTTAATCGCATTTCCTATGAGATTGACAAAAATTTGCCGCAATTTACTTTCATCTGTGACAATAAATGACGGAAGATCATAAGCCGGCTCAAAAACAAAGCTTAGATGCTTGGAAAAGGCCCGTTCTTTGAATATCATCTGAATATCATCCAACAGACTGAGCAGATGGACATTCGACAAATTCAGTTTGGCCCGACCGGCCTCCATCTTCGACAATTCAAGGATATCATTGATCAATGATAACAAGTGTTCTCCAGCCCGTGTAATAGAGTAGCAATAATCTTTTTGTTGCTTCGTCAGTTGCTGATCCCTGTCCATCAATTGAGAGAACCCGATAATTGCATTCAGAGGAGTTCTGATTTCATGCGACATATTGGCCAGGAACAAGCTTTTTGATTTATTGGCCCGTTCTGCTTTAGCAGCCATTTCATTGGCTTGTGCGGTAGCCGATTCCAGATAAAGATTGGTTTCAAGAAGCTTTTGGCTTGATTGCTTTTCTTTCGTAATATCCCAGTTCGTACCAATCATGCGAAGAGGTTCTCCGGCCTCATTACGCAGTACAGCCGCCAAAGCCTTGATATTGTGAACGGATCCATCCGGCCAACATACCCGGAATTCTTTATCAAATTCCTTTTCCCCCTGAATAGCCATGCGAATATGCTCATTATTCTCCGGCAAATCATCGGGATGAATCCCGGCATTTCTTGTTTCGAATTCCCCTTTGAAATTTTCTCTTTCAATACCGTAAAGAGCAAGCATCTGATCATCCCACCAAAGCTTATTATTGACGACATCAAGCTCCCAGACCCCAACCCCTGCTGCACGGGTAGCCAGAGAGAGGCGGGTAGATATCTGCGTCAGTTTCTCTTCGGACTGTTTACGTTCTGAGACATCGTGCATGATATTAAAGAGAATGTTTTGCCCCTGATTAATGATCGGTGACGAGTGTACCTCTACAATACGTATCTCACCGGTTGATAACCTGTGATTAGCAGCATATAGATTTCGCTCCAGATTCACAGCTTCATTCATAATGACCTGCATCTCATCTTTCGTGAAAGTATTAATATCACAAATATTCATTTCGAGAAGTTGATGGATAGAATAACCGTAAAACTTCTCCGCCGCACTATTCGCCTCAATAATTCTACCTGTCAGCGGATCAATCAGCAGCATGATTGCCGAATGGGAAAAAAACATGGAGTGAAATTTCGTTTCACTCTCCTGCAACATCTGTAAGGTATGGTTACGTTCCGAAATTTCACAGCTAAGCATATGATTTCGTGTTCTCAACCTGAATAAGAAGAACAAGACCAACATCAGCAATAAAACCAGAAACACTGATTCTATCACTTCAACAAAAAGAGCAGCAGTCCTGGAACCGGCATTAAAATCCATTCCATATACAGCAATTACCTTTCCGGTCAATTCGTCTTTAACAGGGATCGAAACACTAACCCACCTCCCCCATTTATCCTGCACCAACCTCTGAATCAGAGGTTTTCCATCTTTAAAGGGCAATTTATCAATATCCTTTGCCTCTTTATACTCATCGCCGGGATGCGAACAATCTTTAGAGTATTCGGGCTCCGAATCGGCTATAAAATAAATCCTGTCATTGCGCAATGTATACAAATAGGCAAAGCGGGCCTGATTATTGACATGCACCACATTCATCAGGATTCTTTTAAGCTTAACGTACTGAGGTTTATTTATATCCGATGACTTCCCTTCAAGCGCACTTACATCATCCACAGAGATACTCGCGACAACTGTACGGGCTTCTTTTATCATATTTTCATGTAGCCCCTTATCTTTTGCAACCCAGGTATAACCCACATAGGCGAGCCCCAGTATAAGTAAGAGAAAAAAAGCAGATCTTTTAAGAATCATCGGTTTAATATCTGAAGAGTAAGGCATCATTAATAATCTTTTAAGTCTCTCATCATCTGTCCGACAAATGATGAGAGCAAATCATACATCTACATCAATTTTGATTAAGCAAAACATGCCCCCCCACGAAAGGTCATCCTCATGGGTACAAACCGTTGCACATGCTTGTTCAGAATATATTTAAATCAGGACGTAGGAGAAAATCCTGCATCCTGACAAATTTAATATAAATAACCACTTTTGCCAATAGAATTACATATAATACTCAATCCGGAAGGTAAATCATCTGGCAAACATGTTGTAATGCCATAAAAACAGGGTATCTTTACCTTTAAATCAGAGACTCATGGCCGGTATATACATTCACATTCCTTTTTGCAAAACACGTTGTAGCTATTGCGACTTCTACTCATCCACAAGTGAAGAGTGGATGACGCGCTATGTAAATGCCGTATGCAAAGAACTCTCCCATCGTAAAAACGAATTACAGGATGCAACCATTGAGACTATTTACTTTGGTGGAGGCACCCCTTCCCAATTAACTCTTTCAGATTTTGAACAAATCTTTAATACAATCTTCTCGAATTACAGAGTTACTCCTGATGCTGAAATCACTCTTGAGGCAAATCCTGACGATCTATCAATCCAATACATCGGGGGGCTAATACAGTTACCTTTTAATCGCATCAGCATCGGCATACAGAGTTTTATTGACCGGGAACTGCAAATACTAAACCGCAGACATTCGGCGCAACAAGCAATTGATGCAGTAAATACCTGTAACAGACTCGGATTCAACAACATCAGTATCGATTTGATGTACGGACTGCCCGGGCAAACTTTAGCTGATTGGGAATACAACCTAACCCAGGCATTCAAACTACCGGTTCAACATATTTCGGCTTACCACCTGACTTACGAAAAAGGCACAAAATTATTTTTTTTACTGCAATCGAATAAAATAAAAGAAACCGACGAGGATTTAAGCCTGAAGATGTTTTCACTGCTCAGAAAGAAAACAACAGAGCACAGGTTCATACAATACGAGATCTCCAACTTTTCGCTTGAGGGGTATATCTCCAAACATAACTCTTCGTACTGGAAAGGCATCCCCTACCTTGGTATTGGTGCTTCGGCCCATTCCTTCGACGGCAAAGATCGCTCCTGGAATCCTTCTGACCTGAAGAATTATATACTGGAGGCAGAAGCAGGTAATTTCAATCCGGAGGCAGAACCCTCAACCCCCGACTCAAGATACAACGACCTGATTATAACATCATTAAGAACATCATGGGGATTAAATCTGGCGGAGTTAAAAAACCGGTTTGGTGAAGAATATCTGAATTTCTGCCTGAAAGAAGCCCAAACATTCCTTAACAAAGGATGGTTGGTACGCTCAGAGAATCAACTGATAATTTCCGATTCCGGTCTGTTTATGTCTGACACAATTATGTCAGAATTGATAAAGATTGACTAACAGGTAAAAAAAGCCATATTAAACAACAATTCTATAAACTAAAAAAAAGAGCACATTTCAGCCATCACGAAAACCCCTCATTTTTCTTCTTCTTATTTCACAAATCGCCCCCGTAAATACTAATTAATCAAAATTACCACCCGCGGCTTTCAAAAAAAATCAAATAAATATTTGGGGATTAACAGCCTATCTGTTAAATTTGCACTTCGTTGTTAACGCAACAAATTTAAGTTTTCACATAAAATCCAAACAAATTAACCTATCATGTGTTTAATTATAAAATAGGTAGGTGAATTTGAAATTAGGATCTGATCATTGATTAAAAAACGCCCTTCAATAATGAAAAAATCGACTATCTGGCTTTTAATCATGGTTATGGTACTGACATTCGTTACCCTATTGAGCCTTCAGATTGACTACATCAATGAGATGGTAAAAATGAGGAACGAACAGTTTAACGAAGCGGTAATGCGCAGCCTGTATCAGGTATCAAAAAATCTTGAAAACGAAGAAACAAAAAGATACCTGGAGGAGGACATTGTAGAAACAGCCAAAACCGTTCACAAATACAATTTCGCTGAACTGACAGAGAAATACCTGAATATCCAGAACAAAAACTATCCACTGGGGATGCCCAAAGGCATAACAATGCCAGGCGGAGACTTCAGTAAAGACAAGGCCGCTCCCAAAGTTTATATTTCATCGGGACATGGCGCAAAGACAATACTGAAAACATCCAGTGAATTGCAGGAAATACTTAAAGGCCGCTACCTGTATGAAAAAGCACAACTGGATGAAGTGATTTTAAATATCCTCTACCGATCGGGAACCCAACCACTCAAAGAAAGGGTGGATGTAGAAGGACTAAAAGAAATACTAAAAGCTGAATTTCTGAACAACGGACTCAATCTGTTATTTGAATACGAATTAATAGACAAAGACAAAAAAGTCATCTATAAAAGTTCAGACATTTCGGTAAAATATGATGATGAAATTTACACGCAAATCCTGTTTCCGAATGACACCCCGTTGACACTAAACCTGCTTAAAGTCTATTTCCCGACTAAACGCAGCTATATATTCAACTCAATTCGGTTTATGATTCCGTCGTTTATCTTTACGTTCATTTTGCTGATTACGTTTGGCTTTACCACCTACATCATTTTCCGGCAAAAGCGTTTATCGGAAATGCGAAACGATTTTATCAACAACATGACGCATGAATTCAAGACCCCGCTTTCGACGATTTCGCTGGCAGCTCAAATGTTGAAAGACCCTTCGGTTGCTAAGAGCCCATCCATCTTCCAGCACATCTCGGGGGTGATTACCGACGAAACCAAACGACTGAGTTTTCAGGTTGAAAAAGTGCTTCAAATGTCACTGTTCGACCGCCAAAAAGTTGTACTGAAATTCAAAGAGATTGAGATGAACAATCTGATCGCTGATGTGGTGGACAAGTTCAGATTGAAAGTAGAAAAGTACGGCGGAACCATTGAATGCGAACTTCAGGCCTCCAACAGTCAGGTAATGGCCGATGAAATGCATATCACGAATGTCATTTTTAACTTGCTGGATAACGCTGTCAAATACAGCCGAAAAGACGAACCGCTCAAACTGAGCGTGGCTACATGGAACGAAGCCAATAAGCTGAATATCTCAATCATGGATAACGGCATTGGTATAAAAAAAGAGAATCTAAAGAAAATATTTGAGCGGTTCTACCGTGTTCACACCGGAAATCTGCACGACGTTAAAGGATTTGGACTGGGACTGGCTTATGTCAAAAAAATTGTAGATGATCACAACGGAAGTATTCGCGCTGAAAGCGAAGTAAATATTGGAACAAAATTTATTATTACACTTCAAATAACTAAAAACTGACCACTATGGAAGAAAAATTGAATGTTCTTCTTTGCGAAGACGATGAAAACCTCGGCATGTTACTCAGAGAATATCTGCAGGCTAAAGGCTTTGCGGCTGAACTTTGCCCAGACGGAGAAGCTGGTTACAAAGCATTTATGAAAGGCAACTTCGACATTTGCGTCTTTGACGTAATGATGCCGAAAAAAGACGGGTTTACTTTGGCTCAGGAAATCAGAGCTACAAACAGCGAAACCCCTATTATCTTCCTGACAGCTAAAACTTTGAAAGAAGATATCCTCGAAGGCTTCAAATTAGGTGCAGACGATTACATCACCAAACCTTTCTCAATGGAAGAGTTGATCCTTCGTATCGAGGCTATCTTACGCCGTATCAAAGGTAAAAAAGGTAAAGACGTACAAACTTACAGAATTGGCAAATTCACTTTCGACACTCAGAAACAAATCCTTTCAATTGGCAGCAAAGCAACCAAACTGACCACCAAAGAATCTGACCTGTTAAGCTTGTTGTGCGCACATGCCAACGAAATTCTGGAACGTAACTTCGCACTGAAAGCAATCTGGGTAGACGACAACTACTTCAATGCCCGCAGTATGGACGTTTACATCACCAAACTTCGTAAACACCTGAAAGATGATCCGGAAATTGAAATTATCAATATCCACGGAAAAGGATACAAACTGATCGCTCCTGAAATCGAGCAATCCTAATCCGGTTAACACCTATTAATTAAAACCGCCAGCGATATATTGCCGGCGGTTTTTTTTATTTCTACATAGATACACGCGCCAAACGTTATTTAACCGGAAAATATTATTTTTGCAAGACTAAGAACCTGTTTATTAACGAGACCTGATCTGTATGCTGCGTATTATTATGTTTTTCTACCAATGGGTCATTTTATGCCCCATCTTTTTGGTAACAACTATTATTACTGCTATTGCCACTATAGTAGGATCACTTCTTTTCAATAACCGGTACTGGGGCTTTTACCCCGCCCGGCTTTGGTCGATCATTACCTGTTATACCGCATTTTGCCCCGTGAAAGTTTACGGTCGCGAGAATATTGACAAAAACCAGTCTTATATTTTCGTAGCCAACCACCAGGGGGCATTTGACATATTTCTTATATATGGATTCCTCAACCATAATTTTCGCTGGATTATGAAACAGGAACTGAAAAAAATTCCGTTCGTAGGAGCAGCATGTGCAACCGCCGGACACATATTTGTAGACCGAAGCAGCACCTCATCAATAAAAGCCAGCCTCGGGAAAGCCCGCAGGGAACTAAACGGAGGACTCTCCGTCGTAGTATTCCCGGAAGGCAGCCGAAGTAAAACCGGCAAAATGGGACAACTCAAAAAAGGAGCCTTTCAATTGGCCACAGACTTAAACCTTCCTATTGTTCCGGTAACCATAGAAGGTTCTTACCAGATCATGCCCAGAGGAACCTATACCTTACACCCAACCCCATTAAAACTGGTCATCCACAAACCAATACCAACTTCCGGATTGACTACTGACGACATACCTGCACTTATCGAAAGAAGCCGTACTGCGATCAGCTCCGGATTTACGACCGCAACGAACCCGGTATAAAAAAGCGCACCCCCACCTCAAAAACGAATAAAGTTTCAGGATTAGCCGGAGAACAGGGAATCCCAATCCGGAAATCAGTACCAACCTGCACCTTTCGACTTGATTTTCATCATATAGTATTGTCGTTTCAAAATTAATCACTACTTTTGCACCGCAATTTAATAATTCAAATTATAAACAAAATGAATCATTACGAAACCGTTTTCATTTTAACTCCCGTTTTATCTGATGTTCAGATGAAGGAAGCGGTAGAAAAATTCAAAGGTATTCTGGCCGCTGAAGGCGCAGAAATCGTGAATGAAGAGAACTGGGGCCTGAAAAAACTGGCTTACCCAATTCAGAAAAAATCTACCGGTTTTTACCAATTGATCGAGTTCAAAGCTTCTCCGGCTACTATCGCTAAGTTAGAAGTTAACTACCGCCGCGACGAGCGCGTTATCCGTTTCCTGACTTTCAGAATGGATAAATTTGCCGCTGAATATGCAGCTAAAAGAAAAAGTATTAAAGCATCTAAAGCGTAAGGAGAAACAGACATGGCACAAGCAAATTCAGAAATCAGATATTTGACTCCCCCTTCAGTAGACGTTAACAGAAAAAAATACTGTCGTTTCAAAAAAAGTGGTATTCGTTACATTGACTACAAAGATCCCGAGTTCTTGAAAAAATTCTTGAACGAACAAGGTAAAATTTTACCCCGTCGTATCACCGGTACTTCTCTGAAATTCCAAAGAAGAATTGCTCAGGCTGTAAAAAGAGCTCGTCACCTGGCGTTGCTTCCGTTTGTAACTGATATGATGAAATAATAATCAGAAGGAGGAAATACAACTATGCAATTAATATTGAAAGAAGATGTAACCAACCTGGGTTACAAAGACGATATCGTTACCGTAAAAGACGGTTATGGCAGAAATTACCTGATTCCTCAGGGAAAAGCAATCATCGCTTCACCTTCTGCTGTGAAAATGTTGGAAGAAAACCTGAGACAGCGTGCTCACAAATTGGCTAAAATCAAAGCTGATATGCAGGAGCTGGCTGGTAAACTCGAAGGTGTATCTTTGACTATCGGTGCAAAAGCAAGCTCAACCGGCAAAGTATTTGGTTCTGTTAACAACATCCAAATCTCTGAGGCATTAGCTAAACTTGGCTTCGAAGTTGATCGTAAAGTGATCATCATCAAAGAAGCTGTTAAAGAATTGGGATCATTCAAAGCTACCTTGAAACTTCACAAAGAAGTTAGCGTTGAAATTCCTTTCGAAGTTGTTGCTGAATAATACTAGCAAAAATCAAATATTAAAGGCTGTTTTCTTGCGAAAACAGCCTTTTTTATTCATTCAAGTATATCTTCAATCAATGGCAAATATGATGTCCCAAAGAGGTTGAGATGCACAAGCAACGGATAAAGATTATAAAAATCCATACGATCTTCCCACCCTTGCTGCAAAGGGTAAGCATCCTGATATGCCTTGTAAAACTCCGGGCTAAAATGGCCGAATAGACGCGACATGGCAATATCCACTTCCCGGTGACCAAAATATACGGCAGGATCAATCAGACAAGGATTACCTGAAGCATCCGGAATCTGATTCCCGGTCCACAAATCGCCATGTAACAAGGCGGCAGGTTCTGATGGAAAACAATCGGTAATCCCTCTGACAAAAATATTAAATCGTTCTTCCAGCTTCTTACCGATCAGGTGATGATCTATTGCCCGCTCAATCAACGGATCCAACCTCTCCTGAACGAAAAAGTCAGCCCAAAGCTTATGTTGCCGGTTCGATTGTGGCAAAGATCCAATGTAATTATCCTCATCCAGTCCGAAAGCTACCGCCGAAATGCGATGAATAGCCGCTACCCCCTCTCCTAAATCACGCCAGTAACGCGGACTTCTTGGTCCCGGATGCACAAATTCAAGTAATAAGAAAGACCATCCTTCTGCTTCATCTTCGGCAATAACCTGCGGTATATGCAGTCCATTCGCATCTCTGAGCAATGCCAGCCCGCGGGCTTCTTTACCAAACATTCCGGGATAAAGCGTTGCTGAATTGGCTTTCAGAAAATAACTTTCATGTCCTGCTGTAAGCTTGAAGGTATGATTGGTATCTCCACCCGGGACAGGAACAACAGCCGTAAGTCTGGCTCCCAGAATATGTTCAATCCGGTCGATCAGTGTTTGATTCAAGGCTTTCATGTTACATTTTTATTTTTGATTGAAGAGGATATCCTTTTTTGAAGAGATCCTCCTTTGTTGGAAAAAAACTACATTCCGAATCTTTTCTTTAAAGCATCCAGCTCATCGTGTAGTTCTACCGGCAAATGAGAAAAATTAGCGTAATGCTCATCTACTAATTCCAACTCTGCTTTCCACTCATCGGAATCAACCACCAGTGCTCTCGCTATTTGCTCTTGTGTTATATCTAATCCGTCAAGATTTATCGAACCCGGAGCCGGCACTTCACCAACAGGTGTTTTTTCTGTCTCGCCCTTACCGTCACAGCGATCAAATATATAAGCCAAAATCCTGCTGTTTTCACAATAACCTGGCCATAGAAATTTACCATTATCTTTTCGAAACCAGTTTACCATAAATATTTTCGGCAAAAGATCCGGTTTTGTGCAAAGCCCCATCTCCAGCCAGTGGGCGAAATAATCCCCCATATTGTACCCACAGAATGGCAACATCGCAAATGGATCGCGACGAATTCCGGATTTCAGACCAATGGCTGCCGCCGTAACCTCCGAACCGATAATTGCCCCCATAAAAACCCCATGAATCCAGTTTTCAGCTTCATGTATCAGTGGAATGGTCGTAGGGCGTCTTCCTCCGAATAATATAGCAGAAACAGGTACACCATGAGGATTCTCCCAATCCGGGTCAATACTGGGACATTGTGAAGCCTGAGCTGTAAAGCGGGAATTCGGATGAGCACAGGGTTCACCTGACTTTGGATCGAATGGTTGATTGTGCCAGTTAATAGTCCCTTCCGGAGCATCATAACCAATACCTTCCCACCAGACATCCCCATCAGGTGTTAACCCGACATTGGTAAATATTGCATTTTCCCGAAGAGTCATCATTGCATTCGGATTCGTTTCCATTGAAGTATAAGGCGCTACTCCAAAAAATCCATTTTCCGGATTAACAGCATAAAGCCTTCCATCGTGACGGAATTCCAGCCAGGCAATATCATCACCAACAGTTTCCACTTTCCATCCCGGTAAAGTCGGAGTCAGCATGGCCAAATTAGTCTTTCCACAAGCTGAGGGAAAAGCAGCAGCCATATATTTCTTTTCACCTTCGGGATTAGTAATGCCCAGAATCAACATATGCTCAGCCATCCAGCCTTCTTCCAGGGCCAACGTGGAAGCTATACGAAGAGCAAAACATTTCTTACCCAACAAAGCATTTCCACCATAACCGGAACCATAAGACCATATTTCTTTAGTTTCAGGAAAATGAGCTATACATTTTTGCTCAATGGGCGCACATGGCCACTTGACATCTTTTTGCCCTGGAGCAAGCGGGTAACCAACGGAATGAACACAAGGTACAAAATGGCCTGTACCATCAATCAGATCAAGTACCTTTTTCCCAATTCGTGTTGTTATTCGCATATTGACCACCACGTAGGGGGAATCGGTCAATTGCACACCCAGGTGAGCAATATCTGATCCTAAAGGTCCCATGCAAAAAGGTATTACATAAAGGGTCCGTCCCTCCATACAGCCATCAAACAAGCTTTTTAAAGTCGCTTTCATTTCAGCGGGATCAGCCCAGTTATTGGTGGGTCCGGCATCTTCCCGGGATATGGTGCAGATAAATGTACGGTTTTCCACACGTGCCACATCACTAGGATCTGTCTGAAAATAATAAGAATTCGGCCGCTTTTCTTCATTCAGTTTCACAGCCATTCCCTTTGCTACCATATCAGCCAAAAGACGTTGATTCTCTTCTTCGGAACCATCACACCAGTGTATTCCAGCGGGTTTCAGTAGTTCAGCCCACCCATTCACCCAATTGATTAATTGTTGATTAACTGTCATAATTGGTTAATTTATATTTGATTAAAATTTCATTTGGTTGATATTTCCGATTAAACACAGACACAAGATAGTCCCTCCTACGAACGTATAAAAAACAAAAAATAGTCCTGATTATGAGGATAATTCCCTGAAAGAAATGAATTATAGCCGGCATATCTTTATAGTATAACAAACTTACGACTGTTTTTGACATTATTTTACAGAAAAAATTGATGTAAATTGTATATTTGCGAATAATAAGATTCTAAATCAAAAACTCCTCCATATGACTATCCATGATCTTTCGAATAACAATTCGGAATTATCCCGTTTTGTGGCAGAGATACGTGATGTAAACATCCAAAAAGACAGTCTTCGGTTTCGCCGGAATCTGGAGCGAATAGGCGAAGTAATGGCATACGAGATCAGTAAATCTTTCAACTACTCGACAAAGAATATCCAGACCCCATTAGGTATTGCCACCATGGAGACATCAGACAATCAGGTGGTAATAGCCACAATACTGCGGGCAGGACTCCCTTTCCATCAGGGATTTCTGAATTTTCTGGACAAATCGGAGAACGCATTTGTTTCAGCGTACCGGAAATATCAGGACTCCGTTAAATTTGAAATTTGCAGCGAATACCTGGCTTCTCCCGGATTGGATGGAAAAACACTTATTATTGCCGACCCTATGCTGGCAACCGGTAGTTCAATAGAAATGGCATATCATGTATTACTTACCAAAGGAAAACCAACCCGGATATATATAGCCTCTGTAATAGCCAGTCAACCGGCAATTGACTATCTCACCGAGAAGCTGGCCAATGAAAATGTTTCGATCTGGGTCGCTGCCATTGATCCCGAATTGAACGCTCACTCATACATTATACCCGGACTTGGAGATGCAGGAGACCTGGCTTTCGGCATAAAAGAATAACACCAACTCATAACCCTACTTAATGCAAATCTTACAAAGTTGCATTTACAATTCATTATTGCAGAGACAATATCAGGGATGATATTGTCTCTTTTACATTCAGACTTCTCTTTTTCTCAAAAAAAAACGCTCTTATCTTATTGTAAAATATACAATCATAAAAATCAATTAAACCCTTTTACAATAAGCATTTATCCAAAAACCTTACTGTAAAACATACAATTGCTAACACACTCATTATCAGCGTTGTATGTTTTATAACATCAATACACTGATAACAATCTGAAAAAAGTGACTTTATCTTTGTTGTCGAATTCAAACAATAAAAATCGTGAGCACTAATCCCGGATTCTTTCCCCACTTATCAGTCGACTGCGTTCTGCTTGGCTATGACGGCGAGAAACTGAATGTTCTTCTGGTAGAATACGGAAGCGAATTGGATACAGATAAATTCAACAGCCAAAAGCTTCCGGGAAGCGTCATCTATGACAATGAAGATGTAGACGACGCAGCTCAACGTGTGTTGGTTGAATTAACCGGCATTAAAAACATTTACATGAAACAGTTTAAATGTTTTGCCAATCCCGAACGCACTAAAAATCCCAGAGACAAATACTGGCTCGAAAACGCTATCAAACAAAAAATCGGACGGATTATTACTGTCGGTTATCTTGCATTAGTAAGGATTGATAAAAAAAGCCAGCAACTATCCAGCAAACATAATGCAAGCTGGTGTCCATTGGATAAACTTCAGTCTTTAGCTTTCGACCACAACCTGATTATTGAAAACGCAGTAAAACAGGTGCGAAAAGAAATTGAAATGGAACCAGCCGTTTTATTCGAATTGTTACCCAAGAAATTTACAGCACTTGAATTACGCAATCTCTACGAAATGATACATGGCATAAAAGCTGATGTACGTAACTTTCACAAGAAAATTGCTGCGATGGAATATGTCGTACCTCTCGAAGAACGACAGCAGGGAGTCTCTCACCGGGCTGCCCGCTACTACCGTTTCGATAAAAAGATTTATAATAAAGTGCACGGATAGGGATAGAGGGGAGTGAATGATTGAGGGTGTGTTAGTCGAATTACATCTTCTATAAAACAGAAAACCTGGAATATAAAACATAAAATATAAAAGACAATGTATTTATTAGGAATAGACATTGGTAGTTCATCGGTAAAGGCTTCGCTGGTTAATGCAGAGACCGGCAAATGTGCAGCCACCGATTTTTCACCGAAAGTGGAAATGGAAATTATGGCTGTTAAAGCCGGTTGGGCAGAACAAAGTCCGGAGGCTTGGTGGGCAAACATGAAAAATGCCATCCAGTCCATCATGAAGCAATCGGGAGCAAGTGGCAGTGAAATCAAAGCCATCGGTATCTCTTATCAGATGCACGGACTGGTTTTGGTGGATAAAAATAAAGAGGTGCTTCGTCCCTCTATCATCTGGTGTGACAGCCGTGCTGTACCTTACGGTGAAAAAGCATTTCAGGCTATCGGTGCTGAGAAGTGTCTTTCTCACCTCCTGAACTCTCCGGGTAACTTTACCGCTGCCAAACTGGCCTGGGTAAAGGAAAACGAACCCGAACTCTTCGCTAAAATCGATAAAATTATGCTTCCGGGGGATTATATCGCCATGAAGCTGACAGGAGATATCACTACTACCGTTTCCGGATTGTCAGAAGGTATCTTCTGGGATTTTAAAAATAACTGCGTATCGGAAGATATCCTGAAAACATTTGGTTTCGATGCATCTGTTATCCCGACTATATTGCCAACCTTTTCTGAGCAAGGTAAAGTAACCGCAGAGGTGGCTGCTGAACTGGGTCTGGCTGCCGGAATTCCTGTAACCTATCGTGCAGGTGATCAACCCAACAATGCCCTTTCTCTCAACGTATTCAACCCGGGTGAAATTGCTGCAACAGCAGGTACTTCAGGCGTAGTGTACGGGGTAAACGGTCATGTGCAATACGACCCGCAATCACGCGTAAATACTTTTGCTCACGTCAACCATACTGCTGACACAACACGTCTGGGGGTTCTTCTTTGTGTAAACGGAACAGGAATTCTCAATTCCTGGATGAAGAAAAACGTTGCACCGGAAGGCATATCATATAATGAAATGAACGAACTTGCTGAAGCTATTGCCATCGGTTCGGACGGCATCTCCATTCTTCCGTTCGGTAACGGTGCTGAGCGTATGCTTAACAACAAAGAGGTAGGCTGCTCTGTACACGGCATCAACTTTAACAAACACGGCAAAGCTCACCTGTTGCGTGCCGCTCAGGAAGGTATCGTATTCTCCTTCGCTTACGGGATGGAAGTAATGCAGGGCATGGGTATCGACACCCGTATCATCCGTGCAGGTTTTGCCAACATGTTCATGAGTCCGATTTTCCGCGATACGTTGGCTGGCGTGACCGGTGCTACAATCGAGTTGTTCAACACAGATGGTTCTGTTGGTGCTGCAAAAGGGGCCGGTATCGGAGCGGGTATCTACAAATCAAATATTGAGGCATTTGCATCACTTGAAAAACTAAAAGTAATCGAGCCTAACAAATCACAGGAAGCAGCTTACAAAGCGGCTTACGAATTGTGGAAAAGCAAGCTTTAATTGACCAACCAATCATTGACAATTTAATCATTTACCATTTACTACGTAAACGTCGCTGGTATTTAAAATGGTAAATTGCAAATCGCTAAATCGTAAATAATCAAAGTCTTATAATTTTATTCTAAACACAAACTAACATGGCACAGAAAGAGTATTTTCCTGGCATAGGAAAGATCAAATTCGAAGGTAAAGAGAGTAAAAATCCGATGGCATTCCGTTACTACGATGCAGAGAAAGTAGTTTTCGGTAAAACTATGGCTGAGTGGTTCAAATTCAGCATGGCATGGTGGCACACTTTGTGCGCTGAAGGTGGAGACCCTTTCGGTGGTGGTACTCAGGTTCACCCATGGAATGGTGCTGCTGATGCAGTACAGGCTGCTAAAGACAAAATGGATGCCGGTTTCGAATTCATGCAAAAAATGGGTATCGAATACTACTGTTTCCACGATTTAGACTTAGTAAGCGAAGGTAGCAGCATCGAAGAGTACGAAGCTAACCTGAAAGCGATCGTTGAATATGCAAAACAAAAACAGGCTGAGACTGGCATCAAACTGATGTGGGGTACTGCAAACGTATTCTCACCTGCACGTTATATGAACGGTGCCAGCACAAACCCTGATTTTGACACTGCTGCACGTGCAATGTTGCAAATCAAAAACGCTATCGACGCAACTATCGCGTTGGGTGGTAGAGGTTATGTGTTCTGGGGTGGCCGTGAAGGTTACATGTCATTGTTGAACACAAACATGAAACGTGAAAAACAACACATGGGTACCATGTTGCAAAAAGCACGTGATTATGCCCGCGCTAAAGGTTTCAAAGGCGTATTCCTGATTGAACCTAAACCCATGGAACCGATGAAACACCAGTACGATGTAGATTCAGAAACTGTAATCGGCTTCCTGAAAGAGTTCGGTTTGGAAAATGATTTCAAATTGAACATCGAAGTAAACCACGCTACTTTGGCTGGTCACACATTCGAGCACGAACTTCAGTGTGCAGTTGATGCTGATATGTTGGGTGCTATCGACGCTAACCGCGGTGACGTTCAGAACGGTTGGGATACAGACCAGTTCCCGGTTGATATCTTCGAATTGACTCAGGCTATGATGGTAGTACTTAAAGGTGGCGGTATGAAAGGTTGCGGTACCAACTTCGATGCTAAAATCCGTCGTAACTCTACAGATATGGATGATTTGTTCATCTCTCACATCGGTGCTATGGACGTAATGGCTCGCGCTTTGGAATCAGCTGCTGCTATCCTCGAAGAGTCTCCATACCAGAAAATGGTTTCTGACCGTTACGCTTCTTACGATGCTGGTAAAGGTAAAGAGTTCGAAGAAGGTAAACTTTCTTTGGAAGATGTTTACGCTTACGCAAAAGCGAATGGCGAACCAAAACAGATCAGCGGTAAACAAGAGCTTTACGAAGCGATTGTAAACATGTATATCTAATCAGATAACAGATAGAAGAGCAAAGACATAAGACTGTTGAAACCATTTCATGGTCTTGGTTCTTTGCTCTTTTTTTGAATTCTGACAATAGACTACAGACATAAGACAACCGATAATAGATAATAGACAAAAGACATAAGATAACACCACTGACTACAAAGTCTTTTGTCTTTGATCTAAGAGTCTTGATTCTACAAATAAAAAACAGTACATATGAGACAATGTCATTATTCTAACAGTCTTTGTTCTTAAGTCTATAATCTAACAATCTCAAAAATATCTACTAATTACAAAATCTAATCAACCACAACCATGGCTTTTATAGACACAGGAGGAAGTCAGACAAATTCCTTCCAGGAGGGCAGCAAGCTCTATATTTTTCTTTTGACGCTGGTAGCTACACTCGGCGGATTACTCTTTGGATATGATACAGCCGTAGTAAACGGTGCGGAAAAGTCACTCGTAGAGTTTTACATCTACACGACTAAAGGTGCCGACTACGTGTTTAACAACGATATTATGACTCTCATCAGCCAGTATCGGGTGATGATGACGATTGTTCTTTATGTAGTATTTCTGGTTATTTGCGGTCAGATTATCCGCCTGCTCGGTGCAAAAAAAGGAGGAATCCTGAGTGCCGTAGTATTGGCCGGACTGACCGTATGGGCCATAAGTTTCCTTGGGAAAGCCCTGCCTGCGCAGACAGACATCGAAGAGATGAAAAGTACAGCCGACGCTGTGAAAGGATTTGTAATTGCAAGTGCATTGATCGGTTGTGTAATCGGTGGAGCTCTGGCGGGATTCATTTCCAAATCTCTGGGACGCAAAAACGGTCTGTTCATTGCAGCGGTAGCATTCTTTATTTCTGCTGTTGGTGCCTGGAAACCTGAAGCATTTAATGTATTTGGTACTCTTGACGTTTATTCGTTTGTTGTATATCGCATTATCGGAGGGATTGGTGTCGGTGTAGCATCTATGATTTCACCAATGTATATTGCTGAAATTGCACCGGCCAAAGTTCGTGGCAAGTTGGTATCGTTTAACCAGTTTGCGATTATCTTCGGTATGCTGGTCATCTACTTTGTAAACCTGGTGATTGCACGTCAGGGAGACGAACAGTGGTTGATTACCGACGGTTGGAGATATATGTTCCTTTCAGGAGCTATTCCCGCCGGCATATTCATCATTTTGTTGTTTTTCGTACCGGAAACTCCGCGCTACTTAGCGATGAAAGGCAATGATGAAAAAGCACTGAATGTATTGGAAAAAATCGCCGGAAAATCAAGTGCTCAAAGTATCCTGACTGATATTAAAGGAACCTTGCACGAAATAAATGCGCCGTGGTTATCTTACGGTTTTGGCGTGATCGTGGTCGGTATTCTGCTTTCGGTATTCCAACAGGCTGTAGGGATCAACGTAGTACTTTACTATGCCGGAAATATATTCCGTAACATGGGTGCTTCAACTGATTCTTCATTACTTCAGACAATTATTGTCGGTGTGGTAAACCTTACCTTCACAGTTGTGGCTATTATGACTGTGGATAAATTCGGTCGTAAACCGCTGATGATTATCGGTTCTGTAGGTATGGCTATCAGTATGATTGCATTAGGATTTACCTTCTATGTGGGGAATGTAGGCATCATGGCACTGGTATTCATGTTGATTTACACGGCAGCCTTTGCTATGAGTTGGGGCCCCGTTTGCTGGGTACTTCTGGCTGAGATTTTCCCGAACTCGATTCGCGGAGCCTTATCTATTGCTGTTGCAGCACAATGGATTGCCAACTGGATTGTTTCATTGACTTTCCCGATGATGAATGATAACGTTTGGTTAACCAACCAATTCAACCACGGATTCTCTTACTGGATCTATGGAATCATGGGTATTCTTTCTGCATTGTTTATGTGGAAATTCGTACCCGAAACCAAAGGAAGAACTCTCGAATCTATCGAAGAACTTTGGAAAAAATAAAGTCCCTATCCAATCCTTTTCATAAGTAAAGGTGTAAATATATCAGGGAAATGTGTGTGTGTAATTAAAAGTTGAAAAGAGGCAGTCGTTATGACTGCCTCTTTTTTTTCAGGCCTCCCTGCATATGCAAAGAGGCCTTACACTTAACTAAACATCCTTATTTTACCTTAATCAAATAACTACCAACTTGGATTTTGTTTCAAATTTGGATTCAATGCAATATCACTTGTAGGAATCGCAAGCAAATAATTTTCCCTGGAGAATTTCCGGTTATTTGCAGTCTCTGTAATCAACGCACCAGCTTTAAGTGTTGGCATTCCGGCTGTATAAGTCGATTGAGCCTGTTCTTCTGTGGTAATTTTCCCTGTCCAGGCAGAAGCATTATAAACAGAAGTGCCTGCAAGTGTTTTTGTACTTGATAATTCTGTACCAACTCCTCCATATGAAACATAATAAGTACAATTTGGACGAGTCAATTCTGCTTCAGCAATCCCCCAACGGCAAAGGTCGTATTTGCGGAAATGTTCTCCCACAAATTCCAATGTCCGTTCACGACGAATTTCCTGTAACATATCAAGACCATTTAATGTCACTAATGAATTAGTCAGATCAGCAATATGAGCGCGTTTACGAATCATATTTACTGGCACAGGTACCTCCTGCGACAAACTTAGCGGCTTCCGTTTTTGCCATTGTCAGTAAATCTGTTACAGTCGGATAATTTGATGGCATTGCAGTTCCGGCTCATTGGGTTGTTCCATCACCATTGGTTATGTCAGCGCTACCACGACCATTATATTTTCCCCAGGTACCTTCAAACAGGCATACACGGGCTTTTAACGCACAAGCAGCTTCCACGTTAACTGAACCGTCATTACTGATTGACGTTTTAGTTGCTGTAGCTAACAAGTTTTTTGCATTTTCAAGATCAGAAAGAATCTGATTTACGACTTCATAACGGGAATTGCGGGCACTCCATACCATATCTGATGATGTGGTGGGAGATTCCTACCCCAGGGTAATGCCTATCGGCATATGGAGGTTCATTAAAAATGGAGGACTTCTTTAAATAATACACACATCTAACACCTTACATTCGGGTTATGTTCGGCTCATGCGCACTCAGGTTAAAGTCTATGCTAAGCGAACTAAAAACAATTATGATTACATATCCACTTTTGGCAAGCTTTTATATTGTTTCAAATCCTCCGCTTTAGCCGGTTCGAGGTGAACGGCAGCTCCCCCACTCGCTTTGAGTGAAAAAATAAGCAGTTTTTTTGAGGTAACGATATACTTCAGCATTTTTACATGTGTTTTCGTTTGCACAGTCTCGTCATCCACATAGATATGAGCTACATATTTTTGCTTTGGCGCCAGGAAGTTCAAAGGCAAAGTCACCTTGCGGGCTTGGGTATTGGTTATCGCACCTACAAACCATTCGTTTCCCGAACGTTTTGCGGTAGCAATGTACTGGCCAATCTCACCGGACAGAACTTTGGTTTCATCCCACACGGTTTTTATTTTATCGAAGAACTCAATCTCCGGTTGATCAACTACATCTTCCGGTTTATCATACCAGTAAAGATGCTGCAGCGGGCTGTAATAGATGGCAGCCAATGCTAATTGATGCGCATGTGTATTCTTTATTTTCTTGCTGTTGTAGCTTACCGTATAGTCGGCAGCTCCGGCTAAGAAGCGGGTAAACGGCAAAATACAGTTATGTGTCGCATCCGGCATCTCTTCATTTCCCCGGATTCCTTCCTGTGTCAACAGGTTAGGATAAGTCCTGCTGTATCCGGTCGGACGATATTCATCGTGGATATCCACCAATAAGTGGTATTTGGCAGCCTTGCGTACAGCTTCATGTACCCAGCTTGTCCACTTTTGTGAACCAATCTGTACAAATCCGAACTTCACTCCTTTTACGCCCCACTTTTCATACAATGGAAATAGCGAGTCAATCTGCTGAACCAAAGCCCGTTGGTTAACATACAAAAATAACCCTACGCCTTTGCTGTTTGCATATTGAATGACCTTTTGTAAATCAATATCTCTGGTAGCTGCCACTTTACTGGCATCGGATGACATTTTCATTTCAGGCCCGTACCAACTGGCATCAAAAAGGATATATTGCAGATTGCGTGCAGCAGCAAAATCCACACATGACATAGCACCCTTCATGGTCAGGTTTATTACACGAATAGATTTACCCGGTTTAATCCAGTCGGTATTGGTTTTCGCCAACTGGCTTTCGGGATTCAGATTCAGAATGATGTCGTTGCCTTCAATCAGTTTACCCGGGGTTTCTGCTGCACGGATTACTCTCCAGGGAGTCCCAAATGCCGTAATCACATCGTTGCAATCATACATCGATATTTGCAGAGTATTTGGTTTTTCTGTATTCAAACGGAATTTCCCCCGCGAATAATCGATCATTTCTGCCTCGGCCAGCGCAGCAGTCAATCCATTGGCGAGCTTCATGGTCAATGGACGCTCACACTCATCGGTCCAGCCTTTCAACGGAAGCAAAGAGAATGGTCCCTGAGCCCAACGCTCGTAATAAGCCAGCGTGCCTTCGGGCATGGTAAACTGAGTCTGTTCACCGGTAATGTGCATGAAGAGTCCGTTTGTATTCTCGGGGATAAAGTAGCGGAACGCTACACCTTCATTATATGCCCGCACAATCAGACTCATTTTATAGTTTTGTCGCCGGTCATACGCAACGCCTGTATGCTCACTTACAGTACTCTCTTTCTCTTTGTTTTTATCAAAATCAATCACCAACTCATTGTAATTATCGGTAATTGTACTGCGTTCACCATAGAGCGGTTTCCAGGTTTTATTCACCGTATCGCGTGTTGTCCGAGTGAAATTCAGATTCTCGCACCACAGCGTACTTTCATCATTAGGGATAGCCAGAGCCGATTCGAAAAGCTGGTTTTCTACTTTCAATCCCAGTTCCGACTCCAACACGACCGGTTTATTTTTAAAGTTTACCGAATAGTACATTTGTTTTTTTCCGGCAGGAGTCGTTTTTTGGTAAAAACGGAAAGTAAAATTCCCATCGGGTGAAGCAACCTGAGCATCAGTTCCGCTGATAATGGATTGTGAAAAAATCGGTTGTGAAATAAATAATACCCACAACAGGATAATTAAAGAAGCTATCTTTCTCATAAATAACAGGTAAACTAAAATTAAAAAAGTTATCTCTAACGACTTCCAATGCCGGATTCGCTATTTATTACATCAAATTTTCTTACTAGAACAAAGCTACATCTGATCCAAACAATATAAAAATAAATGCACCGGATATGAGTCTCATATTACAAATTGAGACTCATATCCGGTCAAAAGAGGACTACTGAGATCATTTATCCGCAAAGAATAACAACTACGAGTTCCCTAAAATTTAGGATAAACCTCTTCTATTTACTCTAAATTCTTGCTTTGCGAATCATTAAAGTAATTCGCCCGATCAGGCGCCTATTCCTCCGGGCCTTCCACGGGATCATTATCTAATGTATTTATTTCTGACTGGAGAACCAGAGAGATTTCATTATCGAGTTCAACACACTCCACCAGAGGTGAGCTGTATGGTCTTTTTTCCTTAATTGTATTCATCATTTTTATGTTTCTGGTATAAGTAATAGTTAAGGTATTTGATTCAGAACAACCTTTTGCGTAATTTTTTTCCCTTTAAGTTTTACAGTGACCAGATATATTTCCACCCCCTGGTTTAAACTTAGCGCTGTTGTTTCACCTGAAATGGATGAATTCAGCACATTCTGACCCAACAGATTCGTTACAACAACAGATCCTGCTTCATTGGACAGTCCTTTCACCTTTACTACAATCTGTCCTTTATTACTGAAAATAGAAATATTGGGTTCTGAGATGGAAGAAACTCCGGTAGTAAGAGATGCACTTTTCAACATAACCGAAAAACGGCTCGTCGTAGTAGATGCATCCGAGGTAAAGCTATATACGTCACCGGCAGTCAGATCTTGTTCGGTATTCGACACATTATCCACCATGACTACTTAAGTATCCGCATCCAGATTTGTGATTTCAGTCGCTTTTATAGAGAAGCTTCCGGTTTGTCCGGGTTTAAATCCAAGAGCCAGAGGTGTATTCAGAGGAAGATTATTCAATCCATTGATTACCATCTGCTCTGTACCAGCCTGTGTATAGATTTCAGGAATAGCCACATTATCGTTGCTCCACTTCGGAGAGTCATATGCATCATAGCTGTTTGAGGCATCTGCATTTACCAATACGATGGCTTCATCACTATTGGTTCCATTTGATACCTGAAGACGGATTAATTTTGTATCGTCTACTTTCGCTGAGCGCAACTTATTTGTCGATAAGCTATCGTCTTGCAGGGAACGCATTGAGTTATCAAATGCCAGCGAACCGGTCGCACCATCCGCATTTACCCGTACCCAGAAGGATTGCATAGGAGCGATATAACGGGTAAGGCTCCACTTCCATTGTTATTGGTACCGATGTGAGCTGTTGCATTATAGGTATCAAATACATAAGCTGAAGCACTCTTTGTACGGTACCATATGGTTGGCTCCAGATTTGTTTTTGTTGCTGATGCCCAGTTTACAAAAGAAGGATATGGATTACCTACCAGGTAGAAGCCGCGTTTTGCGCCTGTGGTACCGCGGGTCATATCGGTCCGGCTGATTGCGCCGGTATTTAATGTACCGGTAAAAGTGATTACACCGTCTGCTACCGTTTTAGCCTGCATTATTCACAAACATGAAATTTCCGGCGATTGCTATAAATATCCCGACTCCTGAGGCACCAGTGGATGTCAGAAAGGTCATCCAATTGGGCAAATTAAAAATCAGGAATGATTTTTAGTCAGATTTCAGAAACTTTGATCATATATGAGTGTGAAACGTCAGATCGGATTTTTATTTAATCCGACCAATGATTGAAAATAAGAAACAATGAGCGCTGAGTTTACTATATACCGGGGAGAGTTATTCTCTTAAATTCTGCAAGGCAACCAGAGACAAACTAAAGCTCTCTTTATATGGATAACAGGCAGGCAGCTCTATTTTTATTTTAGTTTTCAGGTTATGGATAAAGGCACCCACTTTAATTATTTTTTCGCGGATCGTCTTAAAAGTCGCTTTAGCCAGAGAGGTATTAGCCAATGTTTTATCACGAAGGGTATGCATCAGGACGTAAGCTGCGGCATGCATAAATAGACGAAACTGATTGGCTTTAAACGAGGTGCAGGACATGCGGTCCGCTTTGAGGTGAGACTTCATCTCCTTAATGTATAGCTCGGCATTGCCCCGGGCACAGTAAAACTCTTCATATAAAGATTTTGTACGGTATTCTTTCAGATCGGTTACAATAAATCGCACGTTGGTTCCCATCGGTCCGATTTCTATTTTGGCGATTACACGTTGGTGGTGTTTCCATGAGCCCGCTTTGTAAGGAAAAGAAGTATAGCATTTTTCTGCTTTCTGACTTTTATCGAAACGTTTTTGCATGTTTTCGAGAATCGGTTTTACTTGTGCATTGAGAACCGAGTTGCCAGACAGACCAGTAACGAAGTTTACATCCATCTGGTTTTCAACCCAGTCCATAAACTGAGGACAACAGAAATGGCTATCTCCCCGCAGGACAATCTGCGTGTGTTTCCATTTCTTGCGTAACAGCTGAATCAGTCTTTTGAGCAGGGCAAAAACATTTACGCTTTTATTGCGTCTGCCCGGTTTGAGGATGGTTGCGATCAGTTTGCCGCTCAGGCCTTCGTAAATGTGCAAAGGCATAAAGCAATATTCGCCGTAATAGTCATTGAATAGAATCCCTTGCTGATTGCCGTAAGCATTCACATTGGTATCATCGCAATCCAGAACAATTACGGACGGCTCCTGATCGTAGGATTCAATAAATGTATCGACCAGAGTAATCGCCATTTGATAGAGTTCCCGCCACGATACGTTGTTTTCCAGACGACTAATCGTCGGCTGTGAAGCTAAATCAGCATCTTCGGGCATGCGGTTAACGCAGCTTTTTAAGAGAAGGTCCTTTCGCAAACTGTTACAGTCATTGGCGTCTTCATAACCGGCGGCTATTTGTAAAATCCGCTGGCTGAATATCTCCTGATAGGAATGTTTGACATAACCCTGATTCCTGGTATCTGTCAGGCAGGAACTCAATCGGTTGAAAAGGCCGATAGTTTGTTTTGTTTCCTTGAGAAGAAGAAGCCCGCCATCTGAGGATATCGGGTTCGCGGAAAAAGACAGTTCTACTTTTTTATTGCCGACCGGAGATAAATGGAAGAGCTTTCCCTGCAAATTATTATCGGTTACACTTTGGTCAGATGCGGATATTGCACTATTTTTGATCTTTGAAAGGCTCATGATGCTGTAAATTCTGTATTTTGATTGTGGTAAATCTAATATACTAATTTTCAGCGAATATCATGAGCTTTTCTCGTTTTTATGAATAATGCAGGCTAAGATTCTCTGAAAGAATTGGACTGAAATAGTATCAGCCCAATTACTTTTCAAAAAATCACATTACCACTATTTAACTTTGAAAAACTTAGAGCCTGTTTAAATTTTATTGCTAAACTTTTTTAGGGCTATTTTGAGGTATATTTTTTGCTTTCTTTCCGCAGATTTAGCGGGCTAAATCAAGGGAGGAAAGTAAAAAATATGCACGAAAGAGGCTAAAAAAGTAGCAAAGGAAAAAGGATCGTCTCCTTTATAAATATCTTTCGGTAAAAATTTAAACAGGCTCTTAATATATTAATGACGATAATTGCTTTAATAAAAGCCTAAAACAGATAAAAAACTTTATAAAAGGGTACTTACTATTTAGGTATTTTCGTCTTTAAGGTTAATCTGTTGTATTGCTTATACTATTCCTGATACTGGCAACTCTCGAACTTACAATTCAAATCCAATATCATAAAAAAAGAGATTAAGAACGCTGCAAAACTATTATCAAACGTTACAGTTTCTATTATTTACAACAGACTAAAGAGTCTCATTTCGGGAATTGAGACCGAATAACGCACGGAAGGATTTTGTAAAGCTATGCAAGGGAAACCCGGAAACCGGGCATTGCGAAATATAAAAAGGCCTCCCTGCATAAGCAAAGAGGCCTCACACTTAATCACACATCCTGATTTTACCTTAACCAGCTATTCTATCTGAAAATTACCAATTCGGATTTTGTTTTAGATTCGCATTCAACGCAATTTCATTCGTTGGAATTGGAAGCAGATAATTTTTCTTTGAAAAAATTCTGTTCGCTTTCATTTCCGTAATCAGTGCTCCCGCTTTTACAGTAGGCATACCTTCTGTATAAGTTGACTGAGCCATTTCCGCAGTTGTAATATAACCTTTGGGTTCCCAAACCGAAGCTGTATAAATCTTTTTAGTAGCATCTGTTGGGTTATTAGCGGTTGCAAGGTCAGTAGAAACTCCGTTATATGCAACATAATAAGTACAAGTTGGACGTGTCAGCTCCTGCTCCGCAATTCCCCATCGACAGAGATCAAATTTTCTGAAATGTTCACCCACAAATTCAAGAGTTCTTTCTCTGCGAATTTCTTCTAACATTTTGAGGCCATTTGTATTTACAAGATTATTGGTCAGATTTGCGATATGTCCTCTCTGACGAATAACATTTACTGTATTATTCAAGTCAGCATCACTAATACTACCACTTAGTTCATAAGTAGCTTCTGCATATGTAAGCAACATTTCAGGCAATCGAATATACATATAATCCGCGCTCTCTTTATTTGTATCACGAATCCGTTCCTGCATATATTTACGTCCTGCATATCCAATAAAACCATTATACGTGGATGCACTATAAGTAGTCAACAATGGATAATAACATCCACCTTTATTTGTAGCATCAGCTTCGGGAGCAATTGAGTAGTTTGCAACATTTCCAAACTCCTTGTTTGCACTCCAGTAGTATTTCCCAATTTGCTTAAACAACGAAACCATACGTGCATCTCTATTTTCAAATTCATTATTTAAACCTTGATAGCCTTTAAATAATGTAGACTTATTTACTGGTAAACCATCAGTACACAAATACATATCCATCAGTTTTCGGGACCCACCAACATGCATACTATGAGTAAGATTCGAATTTCCATAGTTTGCAGTTGCATAATCAAAGACTCTTCTAAAAATAGCTTCGTTATTAGATGCTTTTGTTTTTCCATAAGGATTAGAATCAGCCTCCTCCAGTGCAAACAAATAGAAGGTTGATTGATTTTTATAAGCATCGATAGCACTGTTTTCAGCCTGAAGCCATATGGAGTATTCTGAAGTATAGGTACCACCTGATACAAATTTAGCAGACTCTGTCTTAGCCATAGTAAGCAACTCTTCTACAGATGGATAGCCTTCAGGTATTTTAACTCCGGCGCCTGATGAAGTACCGTCACCGTTAGAAGCATCAGCACTTCCACGACCGTTATATTTTTCCCACGTACCTTCAAACAAACACACTCTTGCTTTTAATGCACAAGCAGCTTCAACAGTAATGGTACCACTATTTGAAGTAGATGTTTTTGTTGTTGATGTCAACAATGTTTTTGCCTGCTCCAGATCTTGCAGGATCTGAGCAATCACTTCATACCTTGAGTTGCGTGCTCCCCATACCATATCAGATTGTGTACCAGGAACACTTAAAGCCAAAGTGATACCTCCATAACGTTTTAGCAACTCAAAATGCCACCATGCACGAAAGAAGTAAGCCTGACCTACGGGAACATTTATATTATCAGTACCTTTATAGGTTTTAGATTGCGCCAACAAATTATTAATATGGCGAAGATATATGTAAGGGTTTGAATAATAGGTATCAGAAGTAGGTGCACCATCACTTCCGGATAGTTCCGTACTCATAATATAATTCAAATCCGAACCCTCATCCCACATATTAGTTTCCTGATACCCGTACAATTGCGTATTAAAATAATTCGATGCAGCCTGAAACTCAGTCAGATTTGAATAATAGGCGCTGGTAGTTAAATTGGACAAGGGTTGCTGCTCCAGCATGTCAGTACATCCAGTAGCTGATAATAATGCGACTGAAGCTAAAATAATACTTCTAATTTTTTTCATAAATAGACGATTTTAAGATTAAACTGACATTAGAATGTGATATCAAGACCAAATGAGAATGAACTGGCAAAAATATCAACACCACTGTAAGTACTCATTGTTGTGCCTGCTTCGGGATCATATCCATCTTTTACATTTGAAATATCAAAGAGATTTTCTCCTGAAATCCATGCTCGGACTTTACTTAAATTCACTTTCTGAGTCAAACTTTTAGGAAGAGTATATCCTAAAGAAAGTTGCTTGAAACGAGCATACCACATATTAACCACATTGACATCATTGTAATATTTGTAGTTCCAGTTATTGCGGTTACCATTACGCGACATTACCGGATATTTTGCATTAGAGTTTCCACCATAATACGGATTTCCGGCAGATGTCCAGGTATTCCCGAGGAAATTTCCATTTGTATTGGTCCAACCACTCCAGAAAGCTGCTCCCATCTGTCCGCTTCTAACCCCATACTGCTGAGCGACCCCCTGAATGAAACAGCTAAAATCCAATCCTTTATATGAAGCTCCCAGATTTACACCATAAGTATAGTGTGGAGCAATATCTCCGTAATACGTCAAATCGGCAACTGTAATATCGTTATCTCCGTTTAAATCTACTTTGCGCACACTTCCGGGAGTCAACTCATTCACTGTATTTTGTTTCAACGACGCAAGTTGTGAACCTGAAACATTACCATTCATTTTTGTGTAATATGCGTTTACCTCTTCCTGAGTCTGAAACATTCCATCTGTTTTATATACAAATAACGAATTTAACGGATACCCCTGAACCACACTATTTACACCGTGTGTGTAGGTGGATTTACCAGCATACGAATCAACGTTTGTACGTGCATCAGCTAATGTTACACCCACATTATAACCAAAGTCCTTGCCTATTTTGTCCTGCCAGTTAAGAGATGCTTCCCAACCATTGGTTTTAAATGTACCGGAGTTAGTTTTCGGCGCAGTTCCTCCATAAGTAGAAGGGTAGGTAATGTTAATCAACATACCATCATTTTTGCGCCAGAAATAGTCAAAAGTACCACTCAATTTATTTTTAAAGACTCCAAAATCAACCCCCACATTGGTGGAATTCACTCTTTCCCAGGTTCTGGTATCATCAGTAATTCCTGAAATCCAGCCAGTAGTTACTTTGCCGGGTGTTGTTCCAAGCACAGTCGTTGAGTTTGATATCAAAGCGTATGCTTCGTAATTACTAATGTTAGACGGAATATTCCCTGATTGCCCCCAGGTACCACGCAACTTCAGGTTACTCAACCACTCTGAATTTTTCAAAAATGCTTCTTCAGAAACTCTCCATCCTGCATCGAAAGAGAAGAAATTGTCCCATCGCTGATTTGCAACCAATTTAGAGCAACCATCATGTCGCCATGTACCCTGGAACAGATATTTACCGGCATAATCATAATTAGCACGTCCAACCACAGATACAAAGGCGAATTTAGAAGCGCCATATGGATTGGAAACTCCAGCCTGATCTGTGGCCTTGTTTGCCACAGTTGTTGTGGCATCGTAAAGATTGATATCAAACAGGGAAATCGGGGTACTGTTACTTCTATAGATGGAAGAACCGTAAAAATCCTGAAGCTCATTGGTATTACCAAACATTCCGGAAATGTGGTGTTTACCGAAAGAACGGTCATAATTCAGAAAATACTCATACAACTGATACAGCCCTTTTTCATTTGCCTCTGTAAAATCTTCAAGACTGGCCTTAGCTCCATAAATACCGCTCAAAGTCGGCGAAACTGTACCGTCAGTTAATATATCGTTATAATTATAAAAGGCAAGTCTATGACCTTGCACCTTTTTATTTTTAATAAATTGGCGAATACTTCCTTTAGCTGAAGCAGACAATCCTTTAAGCGCTGGTGAAATGAAACTTAAATCAACATTTACCTTTCCACTCATGCGAAGAAGGTAGTTGTAAGTTTTAGATCTACCACCCTGCACCAAGTGTCCAACCACATTATTACCACCAAAGTTATCATAGAAAGACTGACCACTTTGTGTATATAAAGGGAAAACATAAAAATCCTGAAGCCCGTAACCAATTCCATAAGTAGGTACGTCTACCACTCTATTGTCATACGAGAGATCGGTTTGAGCCTTAATATAATCGTTGATTACATAATCTGTATTATTTCTGAAGTTGTATTTTTTCTGTCCATCATAAGTCACTTTTATCAATGAACGGTCGTCAGCAAATCCCAGCGTGGTCAAGCTTTTAATATTTTTTGTTCCGCCTTGTATACTCAAATTATGTTTTTGTCCCCAGGTAGTTCCGTAAACATAATCTGGTTGATACGCATTTAAGGGATCAATTCTGTAGGTTTTACCTGAATTTACCCAGTCGAATGCCTCATTAGCGACAACACGTTTATAAGCATCTGTATTAAATCCAAGAATTGTCCACAAAGTCGAACCACCATACGGGTGGTTAGTATCTTCATAATCTGCACTGAGCATCATTTGAGCCCATTGTGACCCAGTTGCTGCCGGGTATGGTTTACCCTGATAGTTCATTGTAGCAGAACCGTTGTAACTCACCTGAGTTTTATCCGATTTTGCGCGCTTCGTGGTTACAAGCATAACCCCACCAGCAGCACGTGCTCCATATATTGAGGCAGAGGCATCTTTCAGTACAGATACCGACTCAATATCACTCGGATTTAAGGCATTAAATTCTGAAATATCCGCATTAACCCCATCAATCAACACTAAAGGAACATCACCGTTAATTGAAATACCCCCTCTAAGAGAGAAAGTAGCATTTTCAGTTGGACGCGATGAAGTGCGTGTTATCGTTAACCCAGGAATTGCCCCCTGAAGAGCAGTACCAGCATTAGAAGATGCACGTCCTTTCATTATGTCATCTCCTTTAACCTGAGTTACAGCTCCGGTTAAAGTTGCTTTTTTCTGCGTTCCATAACCTACAACAACCACCTCATCCATCACTTTGGTATCTTCGGCCAATTTCACACTCACAATGCGGGTATTTCCCACAACCTGTGTTTTGCCGAGATAACCGACATAAGAAAAGACTAAAGTCGCATTTGGCCCCGGCACCTGGAGTGTATATTTACCATTCAGGTCAGTAATCGTACCTTTTGTCGTTCCTTTTACAGATACGTTTACGCCTACAAGCGGTTCTCCTTTTGCATCGGTAACAGTACCGGTAACAGTCTGTCCCTGTTGCTGGGTCACTTGCTGATTGGCAACTTCACTTTCTCCGGCATAGATTGTTTGTGCCGAAGAGAGCAACATCAAACAAAGTAAACCGGACGTAGCCGCTTTACCCGCAAACCGTCTGAAATGCAACGGTTGATTGAAAGATTTACTTTTCATGCAATAAAAAATTAATGGTTAACAAAAAGTCTTTGATAGATCATGTCTCACACTTACCTGCCTAACTAAAGGAAGAAGAATGTCCCCTTTCAGTGTAGATTCAACGTGCACGGTAGGCCAACAACTTCTGGCGAAGTGTTTTTCGGGCGTTTGCCAAATGGCAATCCACCGTTTTCACAGAAATATTCATCTTTCGGCCGATATCCGTCATTGAAAGATCTGTTGTTTGTTGCAATACAAAAACATCTCTGCGTTTTGAAGGCATTTGCTCCAGAATCTGATTGTAGATATGATTCAGTTCTCTGAATCCAACCGTCTGATCGACGTCTTCACGTAGCTTTTCCGAAGTATAGAGCTGCTCTGATATATACTTTTCTTCGATACGATTATGGCGAATCTGATCAACACACTGACAATAAACCATCCTCCTGAGATATGCATATACAGAGGCATACTTGCTGAATTCATCTATAGAACTCCACATATACAGAAACACATCCTGTACCACATCTGTGGCGTTTTCCTCTCCGACCAAAGAAGCTGCATAGGTCTCCAGTTTTGGGAAATAATCACGATAAGCCTGTTCAAACATATTATATCCCAGGGGGAGTTTATAAGGTTTAAGGGGAGATACAAAAGTGGTTTTCATGATACATCTCAATTACTTTTTCCTGAGACAAATTTAGATTCGCAACTCTTAAAACAATCGGTCAAATAGCCTCAAAACGGTATCAAAATGAGATATGAGACTCTTTTAATCAACCCGATACACAGAAGCTTGAGTCACCCTCCTGCTTTTAATTCCGGGATCGCACCAAACGCAGTCAAAGCGTTCTATTTCAGGCTATTTAAATACAATTCATTCTATAAAACCGGGTATAATGAACTTAATTCGCAATTAGATTCTTTTACTACAGGAAGAGTTTGCATACAATGCCTCCTTTGGGGTACAAACATTTACGATCAAAGACATTTCATGACTTCCGAATTCAGCATAATGACTTCTGAAAAGCAAAGTGTAGGATCCTATTAAAAAAACGAGGTGTAATGTCTTTGCAGAGAAAAGACATTACACCTCGTTTACACTTTAAATGCGATATAGTTATAGATCTGTAGTAGGTAGAGATTTGTATTTTCTCAGATCCCCCGCTTTTGCCGGTTCGAGGTAAACGGCCGCTCCCCCACTCGCTTTGAGTGAAAAGTTTAATTGGTCTTTAGAGGTAAAGATATACTTAAATATTTTCACATGAGTTTTAGTCTGTACTGTCTAGTCATCCACATAGATGTGAGCAACATATTTCTGTTTCGGCGCCAGAAAGGTCTATAGTAAGGTCATCTTACGAGCTTCGGCATTGGTTATCGCCTCTATAAACCATTCTTTATCTGAACGTTATACCGTCGTAACATACTGGCCAATTTCTCCTTTCAGTACTTCGGTATCGTTCCACACGGTTTTTACTTTATCGAAAAACTCAATCTCAGGTTGGTTGACCACATCTTCCGGCCTGTCATACCAATAGAGTAGTTGTAACGGATATAATAGATGACAGACAAAGCTAATTGATGCGAATGAGTATTCTTGACTCTTTTATTGTTGTAGCAAACTGTATAATCAGCGGCTCCGACCAGGTAACGGGTAAACGGAAAGAAATCCACACAAGAGATAGCTCCCTGCATTATCAGACTGGCGACACGGATTGCTTTACTGGGCTTAATCCAATCGGTATTGGTATTAGCTAATGCACTTTTCTCATTCAGATTCAGCATAATATCATTGCCTTCAATCAGTTTCCCCGGAGTTTCGGCCATGCAAATCACTCTCCATGGAGTACCAAAGGCTGTAATCACATCGGCACAATCGTATATGGATAGCTGTAATGTATTCGGTTTTTCACCGCTTAGGCGAAATTTACCACGTAAATAATCAATCATTTCCGCCTCAGCCAGAGCAACAGTTAGTCCATTTGAGAGTTTCATTGTCAAAGGACGTTCACACTCATCTGTCCAGTCTTTTAAAGGAAGCACTGAGAATGGCCCCTGTGCCCAACGCTCGTAATAAGCGCGTCCCTTCATGCATGGTAAACTGAGTCTGTTCGCCGGTGATGTGCATGAAAAGTCCGTTTGTATTCTCGGAGATAAAGTAGCGAAACACTACACCTTCATTATATGCCCGTACAATCAGGCTCATCTTGTAATTGCGACGGCAGTCATAACCACCAGACTCAGTAACTGCACTCTTGTCAAAACTCTTATCAAAATCTATTACCAGCTCATTGTAATTATCCACAATTGTACTCCGTTCACCATAGAGCGGTTTCCAGGTTTTATTGACTGTATTTTGGGCAATATTGGTCAGATTCAGATTCTCACACCACAACTTGCTAAAGAAACAAAGCCAGATAATAGTCTCATATAGATATTGATACTATTATCCGGCTATTTGACATTCAAGACTTACCGAATGCCTAAAAATTGACATTTATATCGGATTACTTAGATGGAGTAAAAACGCCAACGTATCCACCTCCGTTTGCCATCTGAATCTTTAATGATTTACCGGCTTTTACCTGTACACTCATTTTATTGAGATTTATCGGTTTCACATTGGCATCTTTGGCATCTTCCCAGTATTCCAGAGTATATTTACCTTCTGGCAAAAATGAAGTATTAATTTTCACTGTGCGTTGTACACTGTTATTCATCGCGCCAACAAACCACTTTTCACCAGATTTTTTTGCAAGAATAATATATTCCCCCGGATATCCTCCAATGAATCGGGTATCATCCCATATTGTAGGTACAATTTTTAGAAAATCTGCTCCCGGCTGCCCCAATACATATTTCGGATGTTCACAAAACACGGTCAACGGACTATCGTAAATTACAAACTTCGAAAGTTCAGCACAACGCGTATTGGCTACTAAGGTTGGACTTTGTTGTTTAAATTCTTTACGCGTAACATTCAGGAATCCGCCAGGGGTATAATCCATCTGTCCGGCAAGCATTCGGGTAAAGGCGAGTGTTACATTATGTTCCGGCACTATCCTTTTACTGAATTTTGAGTACTCTTCTCCCATTACTCCCTCTCTCGTTATCATATTAGGATAAGTTCTATCAATCCCATCCGGTTTATAAGCTCCATGGAAATCGACCATCAGTTTATGCTCTGCCGCTGTTTGGATGATACGTTTGTACCAATTCACCATATCCTGATCATCTCTGTCCATAAAATCTATCTTAACACCGGCAATACCCCATTTTTCATATAAGGCAAAAGCTTCTTTGTAGCTGTCGTTATTATTTACGTCCGAACTATATAACCATAACCAGCAACGAACATTCTTTGAACGAGCGTATTCCAGAATTTCCGGCATATTAAGCTGAGGCGCCGGTTTGGTTATGTCTGCATCTGGTTTATTGAATTTTCCATACCATTGCCAGTCTATAATCATATAAGGCCAACCTTCAGCAGAAGCCAAATCAACATACTCCTTGATAACATTCATTTCCATCTTCACTTCACCACTCCACCAGTGATCCCAAGCACTCATTCCGGGTTTTATCCACGATGGGTCTTTAATTGCACATGGAGGATTCAATCCATGAATAATTTCCGATTCAATAAATTTCCCGGGATTGTCTCCAATCATAATCACGCGCCATGGCGTTTGTTTTTGTTGGTCAAAACGAGCTTTAACTCCATTTTCAGATTCACCGGGAAGCGGAGAAAGCTTGGTAGTCAACAACACATTTCCATTCGTATTTTCATTAGTGCCTCCGATGTAAGTCCCGGGATAGTCATCAATATTAGCTTCTGTGATAGCCATATAATTTGTTTTGTCAACTTCAACCAGAAGTGGCAATCCTGATATCGTCTTTGAGGTCACAGTATCCACCAGTGTTTTCACAAACTCTCCTTCTTGTGATGATTTATAAGGTTTATATGCGGTAACCCATACCGATGATGATTTTGGAAGTGAAAATCCGGTTAATTCTCGCATAATTTGTCTGTTGCCTACTTTTCGACCACCATAGAGTTGATAACGGAAAGCAACTCCATTGTCATACACCCTGATAGTCAAATCCATCTTACGAAGGTCTCCTTTGGTTTCTCTCAGATTCAGTGTAGCTTCATTCCACTGAAGATTTACAAAATCATGTTTGTTCTTCACCACTGGTTTCCATGACTCTTTTTGCAAAGTGACTTCTGGTTTATTAAAGAGAGTCATAAAACTATTCATCGGAGCCTCGTTCTTGAATTCAAAGCCCATTGGTGATTTGTTTATAAGCGTCTTCTTGTTGAATACAACTGAATAGCTTAATTCATTTTCATAATTTATCTCCATACTTATCTTCCGATCCGGAGAGGTAATTTGAAACTTTTGTGCAAAGAGACTGAATGTGCACAACATCATGGTGAAAATTAAACATTTTCTCATCTTTATCGATTTTAGGATTAATAGATTTATAATATCCGGTTACAAAACTACCTTACGGGATAAAAAAATAAAAAGAATAAAGCCGGATAGTAGTCTCATTTTTGATGTTGATACTATTTACCCGGCTTTTAAACATTCAATATTTATTGAACACCCTGAAACAAGGCATCAAATTACTTACAAGGAGTAAAAATACCGACGTATCCACCACCGTTTGCCATCTTAATTTTCAATGATTTACCGGATTTCATCTGAATACTCATTTTATTGAGGTTTGTTGCTTTCACATTGGCATCTTTGGCGTCTTCCCAGTATTCCAAAACATATTTACCTTCTGGCAAAAATGAAGTATTGATTTCCACTGTGCGTTGTATGCTATTGTTCATCGCACCAACAAACCACTTTGTTCCATATCTTTTTGCGAGGATGATATATTCACCCGGATATCCACCTATGAATCGGGTATCATCCCATACTGTAGGAACAATTTTCAGAAAATCTGCTCCCGGCTGTCCCAGCATATATTTCGGATGTTCACAAAATACGGTCAACGGACTATCATATATAACAAACTTGGAAAGTTCTGCACAACGTGTATTAGCAACCAAGGTTGGACTTTGCTGTTTGAATTCTTGACGGGTAACATTCAGGAAGCCACCGGGAGTATAATCCATCTGTCCGGCAAGCATGCGTGTAAAAGGGATTGTGGTATTGTGTTCAGGAATAATCCTGTCACTGAATTTTGAGTATTCTTCCCCTAAAACGCCTTCGCGGGTAACTATATTGGGATAAGTCCGGTCCACACCATCAGGTTTAAATGCACCGTGGAAATCGACCATTAATTTATGATCTGCTGCTTTTTTTATTATACGTCTGTACCAGTTCACCATATCCTGATCATCCCTGCTCATAAAATCAATCTTAACTCCTGCAATACCCCATTTTTCATATAAAGCAAATGCTTCCTTGTAACTATCGTTATGATTAACATCCGTATTATGTAACCAAATCCAACAACTTACATTTTTAGAACGAGCATATTCAATAATCTCAGGCATGTTTAATTGTGGCGCCTCTTTTGTTATGTCAGCTTCAGCTGAATTAAATGTTCCATACCATTTCCAGTCAATCAACATATAAGGCCATCCCTGTGCAGAAGCCAAATCAATGTATTCCTTAATGACACCCATTTCCATCTTCACTTCGCCACTCCACCAGTGATCCCATGCACACATACCGGGTTTTATCCACGAGGGATCTTTAATAGCGCAAGGTGGATTCAGTCCATGGATAATTTCAGATTCTATGAACTTTCCCGGATGGTCTTCAATCATAATAACGCGCCATGGCGTTTGTGTTTTCTGATCGAAACGGGCTTTAACACCCTCTTCCTTTTCGCCGGGTAAAGGAGACAACTTAGTAGTCAACATTATTTGCCCTTTTTCATTTGCCTCTGAACCTCCGATGTAAAAACCGGGATAATCATCAATATTGGCTTCGGTAATAGCCAGATAATTTGCTTTATCCACCTCTATCAGAAAAGGCAAGCCAGCGACAGTCGATGCTGTAACTTTCTCCAGCGGTGTTTTAAAATATTCACTCTCTTGTCCGTTAGTGTAAGGCTTTTTAAACTCGGCAACCCACGCTGTGGATGATTTGGGCAATGAAAAACCGGTTAGCTCACGGGTAATCTGTCTGTTCCCGATTTTTCGATTACCGTAAAGTTGATAACGGAAAGCAACACTATTATCATAAACCCGAACAATCAAATCCATCTTTCGAAGTTCACCTTTGGTTTCTCTTAAATTCAGAGTAACTTCATTCCACTGAAGATTAACAACTTCATGCTTATTCTTCACGACTGGTTTCCATGACTCTTTTTCCAAAGTGACTTCCGGTTTGTTCAAAAGAGACATAAAACTGTTCATTGGAGCTTCATCGCGGAATTCAAAGCCGAGAGGCGATTTATCGACAAGAGTTTTATTATTGTAAGTTATGGAATAACTCAATTCATTTTCATAATTTATCTCCATACTTATCTTCCGATCCGGAGATGTAATTTGAAACTTTTGCGCTGACACATTCAGTGCAAACAATAAGAGGGACAGAACAAAATAATTTTTCATGCGTATCTGTTTTGGTTTAATAAATCCTTCTATTTATCAGATGAATTCAAAGAAAATATTTTTCCTATTTCAGATCCCAATACACCACATAACGCTGGCGATGGATACGGTAAAGAGGTTCTAAACGGATTCCTTCTTTAACGGTTTTGAAGGTAAGACGATCAGCTCCGGCAACCGGTTTGATGTATTTTTCCGGATTGTTTTTATCCAGTATCAACTCATGAACCAGGTCAAACGGGACATTGAAATTGTAGGTATAATAATCGTTATACTTTTTCGGGTCGGAATGCGGGGCCGGTACTACCATTCCTTTCGTCCCCATCTCTCCGGCCAGAATAATCGGACCATAAGCAATGGCGGCTTTGTTAGCATCATCAGGAGTCGGAACGATATGCAGTTTCATCGCATAAGTCACCTCTATCTTATCTCCCCTTTTCCAGTTTTGAGTCAGTTCAATGTAACTACCCGGCTTTTGAGTCAAATCGACTTTTTTACCGTTCACTTTCACAGTTGCTCCCCACACAGCCCAGGCCGGATAACGGATAGCGATTGTCATTCTTCCGGAAGATGCTTGCTCAACAGTCAGTCGGGTGGTCTCCTCTGCGGGATAATTGGTTTCCTGACGAAGGGTCAACTCTTTTTCCTTCCAGGTCAATACGGAAGGGATAAAGAGATTTACCATTACCCCTTTATGGTTGTAGGTGTAAATTTCCTCACCGAACTTATTCTGGCTTTCAAAGGCCGTTCCCACACAACACCAGAAAGAGCTATCCGGTGTGCTGTACAGCTTGTGCGCCCCCGGCAACATCGGCAGGAAGTAGGCGACCATCGAGGTGGTGGGGTCTTGTTGTCCCAAAATATGGTTGTATAATGCCCGTTCGTAATAATCCATGTACTTCACGTTGGGATTCCAGGAGAAGAGATGACGGGTCATTTTCAACGTATTATAAACATTACACGACTCACCTGTATAACCGGTCAGGTGTTTGGATTGCGTATCCGGCTGGAAGAAATGCTCCTTATCGCTATTGCTTCCCGTGCAAAACGAGTGATGGTCAATCATTGTATTCCAGAAGAAATCGGCAATCTGGTTTTGTCCTTTATCTCCTTCAATTTCCAAATCCCGGCAAAGCCCGATAAGCTTTGGTATAAAGGTATTGGCATGTTTCGGATTGAGAATATCTTCGCCTTTCTTCAATGGATCAAGCACATCTTCGTGGTAAAAGAATTCTGCCAGCCATTTATCATGCGGATTACCGGTAATGGCGTAGAGGTTATAGAACGAATCATTCATCCCGCCGAATTCATTTCGTAACATATCCTTACGCTGCTCCGGAGTCAGCGTACTGAGTTTTTTATAGGCCCAGTCAGACATCTTTACAGCAATATCAAGGGCTTGTTTATTCTCACAATAGAGATACTGGTCAATCAGTCCTGAAAAGATTTTATGTAGCGTGTACCACGGAGCCCAGACTGACTTCCGGGCAATAGCCCTGTTAATCAGATTTTGAGGGAAAGCGCTCAGATAACCCTCCTGATTGAGGACTTCCTGCACTTCCGCAAGTCCCTTCACCAGACTATCGGCCTTGATTTTGTAAGCTTCGTTTCCGGTAGAGCTGTAAGCCATCGCCAGTCCCGAAAGAATATGACCTGTAGTATGGCCACGAAGATCACAATCGAGCGATTCCCATCCACCCAGCTTTTTTGTAACAAAATAACCGCCTTCGTTTCCATTAAATACCCCGGCATTGGTACGGAAACTATGCAACAAAGATTTTACCGGAATGGAAAGCATCCATTGGGCACTCCGCTCCATATTTTGCTTAAACGGACTATCGAGTAAGCGAACGTCTTGTAAATCGAAGTTGGAAACTTTCGGAGCAAACTTGTCGGTTAATGCCATTTTACCATTATGCTGGCCGGGATAATGAGATTGTGCCTGTGTTTCTGCCTTGAAAAAAGACAGTAATAAAATAACGAGATAAAAACAAGTCGTGTAATTCATCGATTTTTGATTTATAATTCGGGTTTCAATTCAAAATTGTTTAACTGCAATCAAGCATTAATGTTATTGCAAAAATAAACTCTCAAAATACCATTACACTAAATATCTATTACCCAAATAGTCTCAATTCCAATAGTGAGACTATTTTCTCTATTCTGTAAAGACTTTAACCATACCATTAATCCATCCCCCAGTTCCGCAAGCTTCACTGGGGGTTATTCAGATTTAGCCACTTCGTGGCATGGAAATATTTTTCAGCAGACCCTAATTATATCTTGTATATTCCATATACCGTTGTTTATTCAGAACACTTTTCAATAACAAACACGGAACTACTTAAGGGTTGTTTGATATTCACTGAAAGACCAATATTCATCAAAGCTGCACCGGAAATCAATTGCCCGTCTTGGCTAATTGACGTTTTTCCAGTTTGTTTATTCACTTCCGTTACTTTGTAAGTATATTTTTCATTTAATCCCTTCATTCGCACTAAAGATTTGTCAAACTTCCGGTGCCATTCAAGAGAGTAAACCATCAAAACTGCTGAGTCTTTAGCTTGTGTCACATAATTAATGGCCGCATACCCGTCCCGATCATACGGTGATTGTAAGCGATACAAATCTCCTTGTTGAATAACTGATCGAATTTCTTTGTAGAGTTTGATTCCACTTTTTATGAATGACACTTCATCGGATTTCAAATCACTCGGCAAAAGCTCTAAACCTAAACGCCCTCCTAAAGCGATATCAAAACGAAATTTGAGAGGAGTTGCTCTTTTTGTTTGATCATTTGGAGACTTTGTCACATGTGCAGCGGTACCGATAGCCGGATAGATATAATTCGTTCCCCACTGGATAAATAATCGTTGGTAAGGATCCGTGTCATCACTTGCCCAAAATTCATCTGAATATTTGAGAACTCCATAATCAACACGCCCTCCCCCTGAGGCACATGCCTGAAATGCTATTTTAGGATATTTTTGAGTTAACTTTTGCAGTACTGACTCCAATCCTTTTGTATAATCCACCCACAAATGAGACTGATCTGTTTTATTCAAATATACCGATCCAAAATTCTGTAAATAGCTATTACAATCCCATTTAATATATGCTATTCTGGGATTTTGGGTCAATAAATTATCAACAATACCAAATACGAAATCCTGAACCTTTGGATTAGACAAATCAAGCAAGTACTGATTCCGTTCAAGCAGGAACTCCCGATCATTTCCACGTTGAAGAATCCATTCCGGGTGTTTTTTAGCCAATTCACTATCAGGATTTACCATTTCAGGTTCTACCCATATACCGAATTTCATGCCCAGTTTTTCAGCGTAATCAATTAAATCGCCAAGGCCTTTAGGCAGTTTTTTCTCATTAATCTGCCAATCTCCAAGCCCCATTTTATCATTATTCCGGGGGTATTTATTTCCAAACCAACCATCATCCAAAACAAAAAGCTCAACACCCATTTCTGCCGCGCCATCCATCATGGACTTGATTTTTTGGTCATTAAAGTTAAAATAGGCACCTTCCCAGCTATTCATCACAACGGGACGAGCTTGGTTGCCATTTCTCAGATTATATTTCCTGGCCCATCTATGCAGATTAATCGAAGCTGTATTTTTACCCGAATCGCTAAACGTCAGGATCATTCGGGGAGTCACCAACTCTTTACCGCTTGCCAGGTTATAATTTGACACAAATGGATTAATACCGGAATATATCTGACAATTACCCTGGTCATTTACCTGGAAACTTAATTTAAAATTTCCGGTCCAGGCCAAGGCACCCATTATTACTTCACCAAAATCCTCAGATGCTTTTTGATTTAAGGAAAGAATAAATGACGGGTTTTCAAATTCTGTAGCCCTAACCCCTCTTTGAGATTCTATACATTTTACTCCATTTACAAGTGGTTCTTCAAGTACATTCATTTCTTTCGCCCAGCTTCCATAGAAATGTGATAAATAATAATCAGGAGCTTTAGAGCCAATTACTGACGAAGCATACTGATCTAAACGAACAGCTGACTTTTCGTTATGATGGATACTTACCCATTGTTCTATCACATCTTCCCTGAAGTATGCAACAATATGAATGTCTACGAAAAACGGTTTTTTCTCATCTTTGAGATGAATTGTCGTAGTAGTTTTATTATCCTCCTTCACCAACTCGTGAGACACATAGTATAAATCAGTAGCCATTGTCCCATCATCGTGTTTTGCTATTAAAGCGACTTCGTTGGATTTTCCGTTTCCAAATGAAGGATATACTTCATCCAGACAAACCGGCATCTGATCGAGCCCTTTTTCGCTATTCATTTTTTTACCGTAATGCAATTGGTAAACTTTTTTGTTTTTCACTGTATAAACCAACGAAGTTGACTCGGTCTGAATAGAAATTATTTCTGCATTTACAACGAAAGTAAATGCTATTAATAGCACGCTGAGAATAGATCTCTTTATCATAATTAAAATATTTGATTTTGTAGCTTGATAAATAGGATACTGATGGCGGATAAGATTATTTTTTCCCTTCCGACTTTAGATATGCTTTCAGTTCATCCACGCTCTTAAACGTCTTCACCCAACTAATCGTATAGGAATCCTCAGAGCTGGTCACATCCGCTACTTTCAGGGACAATCCCGCCGGGATGACCGTGGCCTCTGTCTTGGAAATATAATTCTGAATCTCTTTGGCGACAAAAGGAGTAGCCGATAAATCATAGTAGATTACAGAATTTCCCATTTTCTTGAATTTATTGGAACCATTGCCCAATGTACCCAGGGTGCAAGCCAATTGGAGATTTGCAACTTCAGGGAAAGTTCCCTTAAATGCAAGGATTGGATAGTTCCCGGCATGGAGTACAAGTTCTGCATTCCGTTTGATATCTCCACGAAGCTTCCCATTATCCATCGTGGTGAAAATGACCTTCAATGTATTATCAACGACTTCACCAGAAGCTCCATTGGTTACTATCGCCCAAAGCTTCTGTCCATCGCTAAAGTTATCATCTACCAGCCCGATGTGGGATACCGCTTTTACCATAGGTGAAATCAGCTCCTGGGCCATCTGTTGCTGTTACCGATACCCAATAACAGTATTCCTCATTGGCGGGTACAGCTTCTGTCATTATAGCCTGAGCCGGATACTTTCTCAGCCAGTACAGTTGCCGCTTTGAAGTCTGGAGTTGTCCCCCGGTAGATTTTCTGTGATTTCGCCAGGATATTCTCCAGTGTCCAATCCAACTGGATACTGGTCGTTGTCTCTTTGGCTTTCAGTTCAACTTTTTTCGGACCAACCGGATTCAGCGCAACCTGAATATTATTCAGGACAAATGCATTTTCAGCTCCATCAAAATAAATTCTCATGGATTGGACACCGGCTGACAGTGGAATCTGTTTCGCAATGGTCACTGTCTTGAAATCAGTTGCACCTGTCGAACTTTCACCACCAAAAGGTACATTTACCCAGGTTGTTTTGTCAGCGCCGTCAAACGCCACCTTGATTTTTCCGTTTCCATTGGTGGCCGCATAATTGATTTTCACATCATAAGCCGAATTAATCGGGACATTGACCGTATAATTAAGCCATTCGCCCGGTTGGATATTCACAATCTGATAGCCACCCGCAGGAGATGTTGCAATATCTACGCTTTCGCTTGTGCGGTAAGCGCCACCGCTATTTTTAGGAGTGAGATCATTGTATGATTTCCCGTTTGCTTTGGTCGGGAAATAGTCAAAATCCTCGGCTTCAATCTTTCCGGGGACAGTCGGCAGGGCAAAGACCGGGAATCCATTTACAAAGGTACAAGGGTCACCGGCACACTCTTTCGGACGGTGGAAAGTCAGGCCACCCCAGCCCGGATGATCCACATCGAATCCACCCTGCTCCACGCCGGATTCTTTTTGGGCGATTTCCAACGTTCGACGGGTCCATTTTACAGAATCCTCCTTCATTTGTAACCTTCCCTGGTAGTGCCCCAACGCCAACTCTTCAATCGGCGTCTGTCCCGATACGGTATTAACCCCTCTGGTCAAACGATTCAAATCTGTTCCGTTATAAGGATTC
>CAXXPA010000032.1:0-78373 GCA_963662365.2 Bacteroidales bacterium | reverse complement strand
ACGGCACAGACGAACTGCTTGCCGAATTGCGCGAGTTGGGCGTAAACGCTTACTCTACCGGTGGTGAAACTGCCGATGTGGGTGACCTTGTACGCACTATCATCGTGGACAGCACCGTAACCTGCCGCATGAAACGTTCCGACGTGATCGACAATGCCAACATCCGTCCGGGTGACGTAATCGTAGGTATGGCTTCTTACGGACAGGCTACTTACGAAAAAGAGTACAATGGCGGTATGGGTAGCAACGGTCTGACCTCTGCACGTCACGACGTATTTGCAAAATATTTAGCTGAAAAATATCCGGAAAGCTACGATGCTGCAGTACCCGCCGAACTGGTATATTCAGGCGGATTAAAACTGACAGACGCCATTGAAGGTTTGGATATTGATGCCGGTAAAATGGTACTTTCACCAACCCGTACTTACGCTCCGGTAATCAAGAAGTTGCTTGATCAGCTACGTCCGGAAATCCACGGTATTGTACACTGCTCCGGTGGTGCTCAGACCAAAGTGCTGCACTTCGTGGACAAAGTAAAAGTGACCAAAAACAACCTCTTCCCGGTTCCACCGCTCTTCCGTACTATCCAGGAGCAATCGGGTACCGACTGGAAAGAGATGTACAAAGTATTCAACATGGGACACCGCATGGAAGTGTATATCGCTCCGGAACATGCCCAGGAAGTCATTGAAATCTCAAAATCTTTTGGTATCGATGCGCAAATTGTCGGTTTCGTGGAAGCTTCTGACAATACCGAATTAGTGATCGAAAGCGAATTCGGAAGATTTGAGTACTAAGAGGTTGATTCGTTTATTCGTTGATTTGTTATTTGAAAATTCAAACGGCATCCCAACGAATAAACAAATAAACAAAAACGAATAACAAATAAATGGCCGATAATTCATTATTAGAAAAATTAGAAGGATTAGTTACCCGCTTCGAAGAGGTACAAACATTAATCACCGACCCGGCTGTACTAGCCGATATGAAGCGATTTGTAAAACTCAATAAAGAGTATCGCGATTTGGAGAAAATCGTGGCTGCCCGCAACGAATATCAACAACTGGTCAACGGTATCGAAGAAGCTCGCATGATCCTCGATTCGGAAAATGATCCCGAGATGCGTGAAATGGCGAAAGAAGAACTCGATGCCTGTACCTCCCGTGTCCCTTCTCTCGAAGAAGAAATCAAACTCTTACTTGTACCTGCCGATCCTGAAGACAGTAAAAATGCCATCGTGGAGATCCGTGGTGGTACGGGAGGCGATGAAGCGGCAATCTTTGCCGGCGACCTTTTCCGTATGTATGTCAAATTCTGTGAATCGAAAGGCTGGCGCGTAGAAGTAACCAACACCAGTGAAGGAACTTCAGGTGGATTCAAAGAGGTAATCTTCTCTGTTACCGGAGAAGGTGTTTACGGCATCCTGAAATACGAATCGGGCGTTCACCGTGTACAGCGCGTTCCCCAGACCGAAACTCAGGGACGTGTTCACACATCGGCAGCAACCGTTGCCGTACTTCCAGAGGCTGAAGAATTTGATATTGATGTAAAAGAATCAGACATCCGTGTGGATACTTTCTGTTCATCCGGTGCCGGAGGTCAGTCTGTAAATACAACTTACTCTGCCATTCGTTTGGTGCACATTCCTACAGGTATTACTGTACAGTGTCAGGATGAGAAATCACAGCACAAAAATAAAGCCAAGGCGATGATTGAACTTCGTTCCCGTATTTATGCCATCGAGCATCAGAAATACCTGGACGAAATCGGTTCTAAACGTAAAACAATGGTTTCGACCGGTGACCGTTCTGCTAAAATCCGCACCTACAATTACCCGCAGGGCCGTGTTACAGACCACCGCATTAACCTGACGATGTATAACCTTTCGGCGATTATGGACGGTGAAGTTCAACCGATCCTTGACCAGCTGATCGTGGCTGAAAATGCGGAGCGACTGAAAGAATCGGAATTGTAATAAATTATTGATGCGTTTATTCGTTGATTTGTTTATTCGTTAATCAGATACAGTAATTATGAAACATGTATATTCTTTTGAAAAGCTGGAAGTCTGGCAGGATGCCAGAAAGCTTGTGAAAGAGATATATACTATGACGAATAGTTTCCCCAATAACGAAGTTTACGCATTAACATCTCAAATCAGAAGAGCTGCAATCTCTATTGTATCCAATATTGCTGAAGGGACATCCAGGTCTTCTTTAAAAGAGCAACTTAGATTTGTTGAAATTGCATATGGTTCTTTAACCGAAGTTTATTGCCAGTTAATTATTGCAAATGATCTGGGATATCTTAAAGAAGATAAGCACAACGAAATATCAGAAATGCTTTTAATGATTTCAAATAAACTTAATGGATTAAAGAATAGCATTAATAAGCGAATCGCAACAAATACAAATCAATGAAAAAGCTTGTTGATAAGTTGATTCGATAATTCATTATAAAACAACGATTCAACAAATAAACACCTCAACGAATAAACAAATAAACAAACATAAAATGACTAAGCAAGAGCTTTTTGCTAACATCAAACGAAAGAAATCCTTCCTCTGTGTAGGACTGGATACCGACATCAAAAAAATCCCGCAACACCTGTTGAAAGAAGAAGATCCGATCTTTGCCTTCAACAAAGCGATCATCGATGCTACTGCAGATCTTTGCGTTGCGTATAAACCTAATGCAGCTTTCTACGAAAGTCTCGGAATGGTGGGTATTGCTGCTTTGGAAAAAACCATTGCTTATATCAACGAAAAATACCCTGACCAGTTTATCATCCTTGATGCTAAACGTGGCGATATAGGTAACACCTCAGAAATGTATGCCCGTTCGGCTTTCGAACACCTTCAGGCATCAGCTATTACTGTAGCTCCTTATATGGGAGAAGACAGCGTGAAGCCTTTCCTGATCTATCCGGAAAAATGGGTGATCGTATTGGCTTTGACTTCCAATAAAGGTTCTCTGGATTTCCAGTTTACAACAGATGCAAACGGTGAGCGCCTGTTTGAAAAGGTGTTGAAGACTACGCAACAGTGGGCAACTGAAGACCAACTGATGTTCGTGGTTGGTGCAACACAGGGCAAGATGTTTATTGACGTGCGTAAAGCGGCTCCTAACCACTTCCTCTTGGTTCCCGGTGTAGGAGCTCAGGGCGGAAGCTTACAGGACGTAGCAGAGTATGGCATGAACGATACCTGCGGTCTGTTGGTGAACTCTTCACGTCAGATCATCTATGCATCAAACGGAGAGAATTTTGCCGATGCTGCTAAAACTGAAGCTCTGAAAGTTCAGGAGGATATGGCTAAGCTTCTTGCCTCAAAAGGACTGATCTAAAAATATAAAGATGAATAATCATTGAAGGACTGAAGGATCAAAACTTTCAGTCCTTTTTTATTTTGATAAAAAGAGATATTTAAGCCATAATCGAATTATCTTTGAATTCATAAATCGATTCTTATGAACACCAGATTAGTCACATTTCTTTGTTTATTGTTGTCCGGTATTTCAGCATTCGCCCAAACGACAGACGACAAAGCCATTTTTGAACAGTACAAAGCCGTTAGCAATCCAAAGCAATCATTGAATGAACTCATTATTCAGACAGGTAAATTCTTTTTGGATAAACCATACGTAGCAAGCACACTGGAAATAAACGATCAGGAGCAGTTGGTGGTGAATTTACGCGAACTGGATTGCACGACATTTGTGGAAACTACATTTGCGTTGGCATTGACCGCAAAATCAAAGGAATTTACCTATGATAATTACTGCCGCATTTTGACTCAAATCCGTTACCGAGACGGTAAAATTGATCAGTATCCTTCCCGGTTGCACTATTTCACCGACTGGATTAAGGACAATTCAAAAAAAGGGTTGGTTAAAGATGTTACAAAGAAAATCAGTTGCGATACCATTCGGTTCCATGATGGTTTTATGAGTCATAACCCGGATAAATACAGAGCCCTGCGTGAACATCCCGAATTTGTTCCTACTATAGCGGCTCAGGAGAACGATATTAACCAACGCATCTACAATTACATCCCGAAAGCCGATGTGGCTGCCAAGGCGGGTAAAATCAAAACAGGCGACATCATTGCCATTACCACCAACCTGAAGGGATTAGATATCAGCCATGTCGGTTTTGCCGTGTGGGTAGGAAAAGAGCTACATTTTATGCATGCATCTTCTACTTTAAAAAAGGTGGTGGTTTCCGATAAAACATTAGCCGAATACCTGAATGGCGTGAAAATCCATACCGGAATTATTGTATTGCGTCCTATTGAAGAATAAACTCATTCTCCATAAATGACAAAAGCCCGGCAGCTAACTGTCGGGCTTTTGTATGAAATATAGATTGATTATTGCTGTACTTCGGGTTGTATCGGCTCAATTACCTCTTTGGATTGGATAGCTTTATCCAGTTGCAGATAAACTAATACTGTTGTCATGGAAATGACCGGAATCGCTACAAAAACGCCCAGAACCAATGCAATCAAACCCGCAATTACTAATCCGAAACAGGTCAGCCCGAACAAAAAGATTTGCCAAAAGTTACCTTTGGTAGCAGCCCAGCTTAAGCGTAATGAATCCATGATTCCTGCGTTTTTATCTACAATATAATATGGAAAGAACATCCATCTGATTTTGAAATAGATAGCTGGAGCAAGGACAATAACTAAAATCAACAAACCAGGGAAAGCAACAATTTTCAGAATTGAAAATATCTGGGTTGCATCATTAAATGAATAGCCAGCCAAACGGGCTCCCATATTCATAAAATCAGCAAGAATAAAAGCGAAAAGTCCTGCAACTATAGCACTTGCTATAATTGGCAATGCAGACAATATAGATGCGAAAATGTATCTCCAGAATAATGGTATTACATCCTTGAATGCCTTAAACTCCGGCTCTTTTTCTTTTGCAATCTGAAGACAGACTTTAATGAATCCCATGGAAAATACCACAGACACAAACAGTTCTGCCAACTGTGTAATGAGAGAGGAAATACCTCCTTTATTCAATACCTGTACCGTAGATAGTAATCCTTCTATTACCAGATAACCCAACAGTAATCCGATAAGTAAAAACAGATTGTCATTGTTTATCAATTTCCATGCAGACTTGATTGATTCTCTAATCGAAAATGCTTTTTCCATAAGTCGTGTGTTTTTTTGTGATTAATGACGGCAAATGTAAAAAAACTACTCAATATTCTTACGTACCTTAAGCAAATATTCGCCCATTGCCTCGTTGTCTTTATTCTCAATGATGCGAATAAGCGTATCGAGCTCGCCTTTCATTCGCTCCAGTTGTTCAGCCGTGTAAGGATTGAAGAGGATTTCGCGAATCAGATAATCATCTTCTGAAAGCAATCCGTAGGCTATCTCCATATGCTTCTTGAAAGTAGTACCCGGTGCTTCCTGGCGCTTGATGATTGAGGCAAATGACAGAGTCGATGCAAAGGGTACGGAAAGCGAGTAAGCCACCGTTTCATCATGTTCCTGAAAAGAGTATTCGAAGATATTCAGATGCAGCGATTGGTAAAAATCTTTGAAAAAGGCCTTTCCCATGTGATCCGATTCGGTAATGATAATGGCATTTTGTTTTGACAAATCACTCAAGCTGGCAAAGGTCGGGCCAAACATCGGGTGTGTAGAGACAAACGGGTGTTTGGATTGGGCATAAAACTCCGGCAAACCGGTTTTTACAGACGCAATATCCGAAATAATACATCTTTCAGGCAAATAAGGTAAAACCATTTCAAATGCCGGAATGGTATATTTTATGGTAACGGCATTTATAAGCATGTCCGGTTCAAATTCACGAATTTCCTCCAACTGTGTCAGGCGTTGTGTATTGAATACAAAACGAAGACGTTGTGGATCTGTATCAAATAGTGCCACTTCGTGATTCAGACAAAGGGCATCAGTGAGAAATGTCCCCATCTTTCCGGCACCGAGAATCAATATTTTCATCTTGGGAATATATCTAAAAAAGACGAGCTACTTGCTACCGGTGTAGCTTGTAGCTCGTCTCTGTTATCTTACTTATTCATTATTTCAATTTGCTGACGAACAGATTCTTCATGAATTGCTTCCAGCACCACCTGCATAAACTCAGCACTCATACCCATGCTTTGTGCCTGAGCCACGCGTTTGCTGATTATTTCATCATAACGGCCCGATTGAAGAACTGTCAAACCATGCTCTTTCTTGAACTGACCAATCTCTTTAGAGATGCGCATACGTTTTGCCAGCAGTTCAAGCAAGTCGTTATCCAGGTTATCAATCTGACGACGAAGATCAGATAAATCTTCAGTAGTCTGGGTAGTATCGCGAATCACCAGGTTGGCCAGGATTTGCTCTAATGCATCCGGAGTTACCTGCTGTGAAGCATCGCTCCATGCGCAATCCGGATTGCAGTGCGACTCGATAATCAAACCTTCAAAGTTCAGGTCCATAGCCTGCTGGCTCAATGGAGCAATAAACTCACGTTTACCACCGATATGACTTGGATCACAGAAAATCGGCAAGTTCGGAAGGCGACGTTTCAGTTCAATAGGAATGTGCCATTGTGGCTGATTGCGGTAAATCTTTTTATCAAAAGAGCTGAATCCGCGATGGATAGCTCCGATCTGACGAATACCGGCATTGTAAACACGCTCAATTGCTCCGATCCACAAATCCAGATCAGGATTCACCGGATTTTTCACCAATACGGGAATCTTGCAACCTTTCAATGCATCTGCCACTTCCTGTACCGCGAATGGGTTTGCTGTAGTACGCGCACCGATCCACAACAAGTCAACACCAAATTTCAACGCTTCATATACGTGACGCTCGGTAGCTACCTCGGTGGCAACATACATACCCGTCTCTTTTTTTACACGCTGCAACCAGGCTAATCCTTCGCTTCCGATACCTTCGAAACCACCGGGTTTGGTACGCGGTTTCCAAATACCTGCACGGAAAATTTTCACACCTTTAGCAGCCAGTGCGTGAGCTGCTTCCATTACCTGCTCTTCGGTCTCTGCACTACAGGGACCGGCAATTACCATCGGACGCTTGTTTTCTACGCCTTCGAATGTTATTGGTTCTAATTCCATAGTTTATATTGCTTATTTATTTTTCAAAAATGAGATAATTATATAATAACCGGATTAATGCAATGCCGATTTAATTCTTCCCAATGCCTCTTTCAGTTTCTCTTCGGGACAACAAAGTGAGATGCGTACATACTTGTCACCTTTGTTTCCGAAAATAAATCCGGGAGTAATGAATACGTTCCCATCGTAAAGGACTTTGTCCGAAAGCTTCTCTCCATTTTCCCACTGATCTGAAACTTTTCCCCACAGGAACATACCCACCTGATTTTTATCATAAGTACAACCCATGGCATCCATTATTTCACCGGCCACATCACGACGTTTACGATACACCTTGTTCATCTCCTCGTGCCATGCCGCACTATTACCGAGAGCAGCCACTGCCGCTTTCTGCATCGGACGGAACATCCCCGAATCGATGTTACTTTTCACCTTCAATACCCATTGTACGAACTGCGCATTCGATGCCAGCATACCGATACGCCAGCCCGGCATATTGTGCGACTTACTCATCGAATTAAGCTCAATACAAATATCTTTCGCTCCTTCAACGCTCAGGATGGAAATAGGTTTATCGTTCAGGATAAAACTATATGGATTATCGTTACAGATAATAATACTATGCTTTTTACCAAAGGCCACCAGTTTCTCATACAACGCGATAGTTGCATTGGCTCCGGTAGGCATGTTGGGATAATTCACCCACATCAATTTGACTTTACTCAGATCCATTTTCTCCAATGCATCAAAGTCAGGTTCCCAGTTGTTATTCTCGTCCAGATCGTAGGTCACGATTTTAGCTTCCACCAGATTGCTTACCGAGCTGTAGGTCGGATAACCTGGATTGGGCACCAACACCTCATCACCCGGGTTTAAGAATGCCATTGATATATGAAGAATACCCTCCTTAGAACCAATCAACGGTTGAATTTCATTTGCAGGATTCAACTCTACTCCGTACCATTTTTTATACCATGCGGCAAAAGCCTGACGCAATTCTGGAATACCCACATAAGGTTGATAACCATGGGCATCAGGTTTATGGCTTTTCTGACTCAGCGTCTCGATAGTGGCGCTTGAAGGAGGAAGATCAGGACTTCCCACACCCAGGCTAATAATATTCTTTCCCTGAGCATTCAAATCCGCAATCTCTTTCAGTTTGCGAGAAAAGTAATACTCGCTTACCTGATTAAGGCGGTTGGCCGGTTGTATTTGTTTGGTACTCATATTATTTCGTTAATACGTTTTTATTAAATCGTAAATATAACTTCTTATTTTGTCACTGCTTCATTGTATTCTCCCAGAATCCGGAGATCTTTTGTTAAGGGACGGAAGGCCTCAAGCGCCTGACGATAACGTATATAATCTGTATATGTCAAATCAATGTAAAATTGATATTCCCATTCGCGACCTATGATCGGCAAAGATTGAATTTTAGTCAGATTCACACCGTAAAAAGAAAGGATAGAAAGAACTTGCGAGAGACTACCTTCGGTATGAGGCAAAGTGAAGACGAGAGACGTTTTATTTGGAGTTTTACCCTGGTTCATCTCATCGGCCACCCACTGATCAGCGAGCATCAGGAAACGGGTAAAGTTCCTTTTATTGGTTTCAACACCCATCTTCAATACTTCCAGACCGAAAAGTTCGGCAGCAAGCTTACTGCAAATTGCACCTACACCGGCCAGTTTCTTTTCAGATATAATCTGAGCGCTTAATGCGGTATCTTCCTTCTCGACAACCTTCACATTCGGCAAAGAATCCAGAAAATCACCACACTGCATCAGCGCAATCGGATGAGAGTTGACTTCAACCAAATCCTCCAGTTTTGTTCCGGGCAACGCACATATGCAATGGGAAATATGGAGTTTATATTCTCCGATAATGCTCATTTCACTATCCTTCAGCAAGTCATAGTTTGGAAGCAGGCTTCCTGCAATGGTATTCTCAATTGCAACTGCTGCAAACATCGTATGATCTTTCTTCGTAGCAGTAAAAACGTCTTTAAACGTCTTGCAGAATACAAACTCAAGATCTTCTCCTTTAAAATAGGACCTTGCCGCTACTTCGTGATATGATCCGGCAAAACCCTGAATAGCAACTCTTTTCATCTTAAAGCTCTGTAGCCCGGCAATTCCGGGAATTTATATTTTTGTTTTTTATCTCACATTCGGGTAAAAAAAAATCCCGCTTTATAAGCGGGATTTGATTTTATTTTTTGGTATTCATTTTCTGTAACTGTTTGCATATCAATTCCCGCTCTTACCGTCTGCTAAAGTAAAAGAAAAAGAAAAAGTAATATGCAAAACCGAAAATGTTCATAATGCTTTCAATCTGATTTGTTTGATGGTGCAAATGTAATGATTTTTATCAACACCCCGCATTTTTACGATACTTTTTTCATAAAAAATAGCGGAATACGAGATTTGGTATCTAATCTAGTCGTTTACAGCTCCTTTCCACATTGTAGCCGGACAGCATTTTCAAGCGCAGCCCGGCACAAAGGGCTTTATTTTTCATTAATTAGATGATACTAAATTCCGATAGGTTACATCGGACATCTTTAATTCTGATACTCCGGAATTGTCTGCTTAGGCTATTAACAACCGGGTATCGATTGTGTGTTTTGTGTTTTGGTAAAGAAGATAAGATAAAAAAAGAGCAAGGTAGTTGTAAAATTCGTTAGCCATAGTGTATCTGTCTTAATAAAGACTCACACCATACTTCCACGACGATTTTACAGTGATAATATTATTAAAGGCACAAAGATAGGAAAAAAAATCCACAACTTTGTGCCTTTTGTATATTTTAGTTTTTGCGGATAGCAGCGATACCCGGAAGAACTTTACCTTCCATGTATTCCAACATTGCACCACCACCGGTAGAAACGTAGCTTACTTTGTCTGCCAGTTCGTTTTTGTTGATTGCAGCAACTGAGTCACCACCACCGATCAAAGAGAATGCGCCGTTAGCAGTAGCAGCAGCAACAGCATGAGCGATTGCTGTTGTACCTTTTGCGAATGCATCCATTTCGAATACACCCATCGGGCCGTTCCAAAGAACTGTTTTAGAGTTAGCAATAACGTCGCTGAAAGTTTTGATAGTTTCGTCTGCGATATCAAGACCCATCCAACCGTCAGGAGTTTCGTTGGTTTTAGAGATACAAGTTGCAGCGTCAGCAGCGAATTTGTCAGCGTTTACCGCGTCAGTCGGGATGTAAACGTTTACGCCTTTAGCTTTAGCCTTGTTCAGGATTTCAAGAGCCAGGTCAAGTTTATCAGCTTCACAAAGTGAGTTACCGATGTTACCGCCCAAAGCTTTGATGAAAGTATAAGTCATACCACCACCGATGATCAGGTTTTGTACGCGATCCAACAGGTTTTCGATGATAAGGATTTTATCAGATACCTTAGCACCACCCATGATAGCGGTGAAAGGAGCCTGAGCACTTGTCAATACTGTATCCATAGCTTTCAACTCGCTGTTGATCAGGAAGCCGAACATTTTGTTTTCAGCAGTGAAGTAGTCAGCGATAACGGCAGTAGAACCGTGAGCACGGTGAGCAGTACCGAATGCGTCGTTTACATAAACGTCAGCATAAGAAGCAAGTTTCTGAGCGAAAGCTTTTTGTTTTTCTTTCAATGCTTTTTTAGCCTCTTTTTTAGCTTCTTCTGTTTCGAATTCGCCACGGGGTTTTCCCTCTTCTTCTTCGTAGAAACGAAGGTTTTCCAACAAAAGAACTTCACCCGGTTTCAAAGCAGCCACCTGAGCATCAGCGTTAGCGCAATCTTCTGCGAAAAGTACAGATTGACCCAAACGAGCTTCAACTGCAGAGATGATTTGTTTCAAAGAGAATTTAGGATCCGGATTTTGTTTCGGACGTCCCATGTGTGACATCAGGATTACAGCACCACCGTCAGCCAAAATCTTTTTGATTGTAGGCAGAGCGCCACGGATACGGGTATCATCACTAACAGCTCCGGTTTCTTTGTTCAAAGGCACATTGAAGTCCACACGAACGATTGCCTTTTTGCCGGCAAAGTTGAATTGGTCAATTGTTTGCATAATATTGAAAATATAATGATTTTAGAAAGTGATTTTTACTCTTTCGCGTGCAAAGATAAAAAAAAGATATAACAAATCTTTACCATTACAGGGCAAAATAAAATTGCTCATCTTATTTGTGTAAATAAATAGAATTAAAAGGAAAACGGGCTAATTCCTGAAAATTCATCAACGAAACAGTTTTTCACACATCAAAATGTCAATATCCAACTCCTGAAATTTGAAAAAAACAGGACTAATTTTAGCTTTTAAATTGATACAGCCGCCTTTTTTTCTGATTTTGTCACATCGGGATTGCAATATTTGCCTAATTTTGCAGTCCATCAATTGAAGTTAACCCGCATGGAATCAAAAAACGAAATTGTACTCATTAACATTTCCGGCGAAGATAAGCCGGGGGTAACCTCCTCCCTGACCGCCATTCTGGCCCGTTACGGAGCTTTTATTCTCGACATTGGTCAGGCCGATATCCACAACAACCTTTCATTGGGTATCCTTTATAAAACCGAAAGTGAAAATTCGGGAGAAATTATGAAGGAGCTGCTGATGAAATCGTACGAACTGGGCATCGGGATCAAATTCACACCGATCAGTTACGAGCGCTATGAACGTTGGGTGAAAATGCAGGGAAAAAACCGCTACATCATTACCCTGCTGGGACGCAAACTCACGGCACAACAGATTGCCGAAGTAACAAGTGTGATCGCCGATCAGGGTATGAACATTGATATGATCCAGCGCCTGACCGGTCGTATCCCATTGGATGAAAACGAACGCAGCCCCAAATCATGTGTAGAACTTTCTGTTCGTGGTAATCCGCACGACCGGGAATTACTGCAACTCCGTTTCATGGAAATGAGTAACGATCTGCAGTTCGACATTTCGTTCCAGCAAGACGACATGTACCGTCGAAACCGTCGCCTGATCTGCTTCGATATGGACTCTACTCTAATCGAAACCGAAGTAATCGACGAACTGGCCGACCGTGCCGGTGTTGGTGAGCAGGTGAGAGCAATCACCGAAGCTGCTATGCGTGGTGAGATCGACTTCAACGAAAGCTTCAAACAGCGCGTCAGACTGCTGAAGGGACTGGACGAATCGGTCATGCAGGAGATTGCCGAAAACCTGCCTATTACCGAAGGACTCGACCGTCTGGTACGCGTGCTGAAACGTGTGGGTATTAAGATAGCCGTACTTTCGGGAGGATTTACCTATTTCGGAAACTACCTGAAACAGAAATACAACTTCGATTACGTTTATGCCAATGAACTCGAAATCGTGGACGGCAAACTGACCGGAAACTATGTAGGCGAGATTGTGGATGGTAAACGCAAAGCGGAATTGTTGCGTCTGATTGCCCAGGTGGAAAAAGTGGACATCGCACAGACCATCGCCGTAGGTGACGGAGCCAACGACCTGCCTATGATTGGCATCGCCGGTCTGGGCATTGCTTTCCACGCTAAACCCAAAGTAAAAGAGACAGCAAAACAGTCGCTTTCTACGATTGGTCTTGACGGAATTCTTTATTTCCTCGGATTTAAAGATTCATACTTAGACGTGTAAGAGAATATGTATTAAGAGCGCCGGATTTTCATCCTGACTTCCTACAAATATAACAACCGCAACAGTACTTCTTAAAGACTATTGCGGTTGTTTTGTTATTACTCTTCCAGATAAGCTTCCCACTCATCCCGGTTGCCGTTAAAAATATTCATATCGACCTTTCCCTGAGCTCCTTTTAATTTCCCTTTGTGCGAATATTGCCAGAAAACCCAATCCTGCTCTATTGCCGGCTTGCCATTCAGGGAACAAATCCAGATTTCGTTTTCCTCAAATTTCCCTTGTATATATTTCCGGAATGAGCTTTTATCTGAATAAATGATTACTCTTCTGTCAGACTCCTCTTCAACTGCATCAATAAAAATCTTAAGTTCTATAGAGACAGAATCTGCATTCTTTGAACTATTATACTGCCCCCACTCTTCCAAATCAACAACCGGTGGTAAATCCAATTCATCCGGATTCACATGATTCAGAAAATTTTCGGCCTGCTCCTTCCCGCTCCTGTGAAAACGAAAGAAATGATACACGCCAACCGGTATTCCGGCTTCTTTGGCCTCTCTGAGATTGTAGCGAAACCGGGGATCAAGATAAGTAGATCCCTCTGTCGATTTTATATATGCAAAGTCAACTTGCTGTCCCTTTATTTTTTGCCAATCGATATATCCGGTATGCTTCGACACATCAATTCCTCTTATCGGAAATGCCCCGGCCTCCTTCTCTGCTTCAGTAGGTGCAACAAAAACACGGTAAACAAACCAACCCATCAGCACGAATAACAATCCTCCGGCGATTCCAAATACCCATTTCCCCTTTCGGGTTAGTTTTCTTTTCTTTTTCTTCTTCTTTTTTGCCATAACAGATGCAAAGGTAGCACCTTTCAATAGAATGTATAAAAACAAAAAACGCGAAAGGAAATAATCCTCCGCGTTTTTTGTAGCTAAGTATTTATGAATACGGAATAATTACAATCCCATTTTTGTTTTCAGATTCTGATCGATAGCATCGAGGAACTCTTCTGTATACAGATAGTGCTCACCGTGATTTACTTTGTTGCCATGAATACAGACTGCCAGGTCTTTGGTCATTTTACCGCCTTCTACGGTTTCTATACAAACCTGCTCCAATGCATTACAGAAGTCTATCAACGCCTGGTTGCCATCCAGTTTGCCACGGAAGGCCAGACCTCGTGTCCAGGCAAAGATAGATGCGATCGGGTTGGTAGAGGTTGGTTTGCCCTTCTGGTGTTCGCGGTAGTGACGGGTCACAGTTCCGTGAGCAGCTTCCGCCTCCATGGTCTTACCATCAGGTGTAACCAATACCGAAGTCATCAGGCCCAATGAACCGAAGCCTTGCGCTACAGTATCGCTCTGCACGTCGCCATCGTAGTTTTTACAAGCCCACACGAAGTTACCGTTCCATTTCAGTGCGCTCGCCACCATATCGTCGATCAGGCGGTGTTCGTAAGTAATGCCCGCTTCGTCAAACTGAGCTTTGAACTCATTCCGGTAAACATCTTCGAAGATGTCTTTGAAGCGGCCATCGTATTTTTTCAGGATTGTATTTTTAGTCGAAAGGTAAAGCGGCCATTTTTTACTCAACGCCATATTGAAACAGCTGCGTGCAAAGCCATAGATACTTTCGTCGGTATTGTACATGGTCATTGCCACACCATCGCCTTTATAGTTGTAAACCTCAAACACCTGGGGTTCGCCACCATCTTCCGGCGTAAAGGTCATAGTCAGTTTCCCTTTTCCTTTGATCACGGTATCGGTTGCGCGGTATTGATCCCCAAACGCATGACGCCCTACGATGATCGGAGCAGTCCAGTTGGTCACCAGACGGGGAACATTCTGCATCACGATTGGCTCGCGGAAAACTGTTCCGTCCAGAATATTACGGATAGTTCCGTTAGGCGATTTCCACATCTGTTTCAGATTAAACTCTTTCACACGCGCCTCATCGGGAGTGATAGTCGCACATTTAATACCCACGCCATATTGTTTGATAGCGTTCGAAGCATCGATGGTGATCTGGTCATTGGTATTATCACGCGATTCGATACCCAGATCGTAATATTTAATATCTACATCCAGATAAGGAAGTATCAACTTGTCTTTGATGAACTTCCAGATTATTCGGGTCATTTCATCGCCATCGAGTTCGACAACGGGATTTGCTACTTTTATTTTACTCATAATTCTAACTGGTTTTCCGCAAAGGTAAAGAATAGTAGATTAACTCATTACCAATAATATGTTAAATAGAATGTATGTAAATAACATTCATTATTTATTCCCCACCCTGACTCAACCTGTCGGTTTATTTTTCTATCTAAGGTTGAGATACATTTCAATAATAGTTATACTATAGTTGAGTATTGATTAAAAGATCTCTCAAACTACATAAAAACAACTATAAAACTGATATAATATACCCTTTATAAAAGAGGTATTATACCAGTGTTATACCAGTATTATATATATATTATATTAGTGTTATTCTAAAACAAACCATAGCTAAACCTATACACAACAATGGAACAAACCTATGTATAAAGTGAAGGAAAAACCTGATATTTTGGAAATACCGCTATGACAAAAACTGCAATATGAACCGGGAATCGAATAAAGATCTGGATTGGATAACTTATAATTCATTAAATTTGCCAGCAAAGCTCCGGTTTGTGAATAGCAATAAGAGCGAATACCACTCTTCAATGCATCTGATTACCGTTCTTCAATCAAATTTTAACTATGCTATTTATGAAACACACATTACTAACCTTACTTCTGCTGTTGTTCATTACCCTGCAATCTTTTTCTCAAAATCAGCTACCACTGGATTGGACACTCACTTTCGACTCTGCTCCGGCAGAACAGCACAAGATAAACTTACTTCTCTCCTGGGAAAGACAGGGCGTTTTTGATCAGGACGGGAAAGGATGCCTGTCATGCAACTTTTCCGTGAATGCTCCATACAGGAATGAGCCATTGGTGCTAAAAGTAGGGTTGCAATGCAATGTCGAAAAGATTTTCATCAATGATATCTATATCGGAGGAAATATTCCGGAACACTTTTGGAGCCAACGAAATAGGATATCCGAATATATATTGCCGAAAGGATGCTTAAAGCGTAGCGGTAAGAATCATATCCGCATCTATTTATCTGCCCTCTCTTACACCGGAGGGATCAGCCACAATTCATGTACGTTAACTCCTCAAAACATTTACAAACCCACCCCTGAGGTATCAATAAGAATGCTTCCTACCGATCACCTGTTTACAACTTCTGCTCCGGCAATCAATGTCCATTACAAGGTTATAGCAAAAGGAACACTTCATCTGCAAATCAACAATGCATTTCATCGCAGGATACTTGACCGCACTTTTAAGGTTAGCCCACACGACTCCGTACTGAATATTAATCTGAAAAAAGAGCTCCCGGATCCTGGCTTTTATGAGTGTATCGCACAGGTAACCGAGAACGGAAACACAGGAGATGTGGAATGGCTGGCCTACCGTCCTGAGCAAATCAAGTGTACCCAACATACACCTGAAGATTTCAGGGCCTTCTGGCAATCCACGTTAAGTGAACTCAAAAAGGTTAATCCGCAATTCAGAATGCATAAAGATGAGAAACTGAGCCGGGGCAAGCGCGACGGATATGTAGTGGAGATGCAATCATTAGGCAATATAACCATCAGAGGATACTACTTCAAGCCCCGAAAAGCCGGCCGTTTTCCCGTCATATTACATGTACCCGGATATGGTCAGGGTTTTGAAAACCAGGATAATCTCATCAACGGTTCCGATGATGTGACAGAACTGGCGTTGTGCGTCAGGGGGCATGGAATAAGTGCTGATGTCTTTAATCCCGGATTCGGCATTCCGGGAATATGGGGATATAAACTGAACAACAGGGAGGAGAATGCCTACAGGGGTATCTACATGGACTGTGTACGTGCCATCGACTTTCTCTACTCTCGTCTTGAAACGGATACTGCACGCGTTGGGGTATGCGGCGGCAGTCAGGGTGGCGGCTTAACACTGGCAACGGCCGGACTGTGTGGAAAAAGAATTGCAGCTTGTGCTTATTTCGACCCGTTCCTATGCGACCTGCACGATTTTTTCAATATCCGAACATTGTGTAAGAAGCAGATTATTGGATTCCTCAACCATTATAATAATCCGTGTAGTTATGAAGAGGCTTTAGCAATACAGGAACTGATTGATACGAAAGGGTTTGCTTCATGGATCACCTGTCCGGTTTACTTTACAACAGCACTTTTCGACGACGATTGTCCTCCACACGTAGGATTTGCCGCTTACAACTCAATCACTACACCGAAGGAGTTCAGGATCTATCCGCACGACAGCCATCTTGGAGAAAGCGGCCCTTATGGAGCCCTGAGTGAATGGTTGAAAAAGAAGTTTGGTCTGTAAGGTTAATAAATAGCAGTGGGAACTCCGTTATACGAGTGCCTGTAAAGAGAAAACCGATTAATCGAACCTCGCAACTGGAAGAATTGTATATTGTTTGACATCAACTTTCTGCTGAAAGAAACTCCCATATATTGGACTTCAGGCAATCAGACTGTGGTTGTTTTCATTATCCAATCTAAAAATGAAATTATACCTATCGAGGTAAAAGCCGAAGAAAGTATTTCAGGAAAAAGCCTCAGCATTTACCAAAATCAATTTGACCCCTCCATAAGGATCAGATTTTCATTAAAAAATCTCAGGCAGGATGGAAATCTGTTGAACACACCTTTATTTATGGCTGATTTCACAAAGAAGATTTTAGAATTGACGAAATAGACAAGCAATTAAGATCCCCAACAAATATTACATAAAAGAAATCATATATTATGAGCATTTGTTAAATATAAAGCATACAAATTAAACCAACATGATAAATAGAAAAATAATTACACTTATTACAAGCTTGTTCTTTTTTATAATTGTACAAGCACAAGTAACGAAAACTATTAATGTAACGACAGCTGGAACACTATCTAAACTGCTAACTTCGGATGAACTCAGTACGATCACTGATTTAACTGTAACGGGAAATATAAATCAAAGTGACATTTCAACTATGAACACATGGATGCCTTCATTAGTTAGAATTGACATAAGCGAAACGACCATAAAGGCTTATTCCGATGGATTAACAAACTACCCTGAAAATGAGATTCCGATTTGGGCATTTTACTCTTGCCAGAGATTAAAATCCATAAAATTGCCTAAGACAATAACTGCTATTGGAGATTTAGCTTTTGAATATTGTTATGGCTTAACTGGCCCATTAATCATACCACCTTCTGTAAAAAGGATAGGAGAACATGCATTCGCCTATTGTAATTTCACCGGTACGCTAACCATTCCATCTTCAGTAACAACCATAGGTACTGAAGCATTTAGGCTTTGTAAAGGTTTCACTGGTTCTTTAATAATACCGTCCTCCGTTACATCTATTGGAGGAAGTGCATTTGAGTTATGCTCGGGACTTATAGGTTCTTTAACAATACCTTCTTCTGTCACGACTATTGGATATGGGGCATTTAAAGATTGTACTGGATTTAACGGCTCTTTATCAATACCCTCATCCATCAAAACCATTGAATCTGGAACGTTTCAGGGCTGTTTAGGTTTTACAGGTTCTTTATCAATACCTTCTTCTGTTATAAATATAAAAAATGGGGCTTTTGAATATTGTTATGGCTTTACAGGCTCATTATCAATACCTTCATCTGTTACAACAATAGGAGAATCTGCATTTTATGGTTGTTCAGGGTTTACGGGGTCGTTATCAATACCTTCATCTGTTACAAATATTGGGAATGGAGCTTTTGAGTATTGTAGTGGTTTTACCAGCCTATCAATTCCAGCGTCGCTTACAACTATAAACGATTATGTATTTTATGGTTTTACTGGATTAGTTGGTTCGCTAATAATTCCACCAACAATTACAAGCATAGGGAACAAATCATTCTTGGGATGTAGAAATCTAAGCTCTATAACAATACCTGAATCTGTTACCACTATAAAAAATGAAGCTTTTGAAAAATGTAGTGCTTTAAAAAGAATATTTTTATATGGAAATGACCCCACAAAAATCAACTTAGGCAGTTCTGTTTTTTGGGAGGTTCCAATAAACACATGTTATTTACATGTACCAGTTGGAAAAAAAGCATTATATGCGGCTGCTGTACAATGGAATAGTTTTGCAAATATTATCGAAGGTTACGCAACGGTATCAGCATTAACAATAACCACTCCAACTGTAGTGACAAACAAAATGGTAGATGGCAATACAAACGCTGCTATAACAAAACCTGGAACATTACAGGGAGTAGATGCGACCGATGCTTACAATGTAGGTGTAACCGCAACAGCAACTTACGATAATGCGAGTGTCGGAACCAACAAAACAATTACAGTAGTGTACACCCTGACGGGTAGTGCGAAGGACAAATACATCACTCCCGCAAACTACGTCATCACCACCGGAAAGATCTCTGATTATATAACTTTAGCGCCTTTATCAATTCCAACTCCAGGTTGCGAAGGTTTATATCTGGACTTACCCTACACCTTACGTACCGGAACACCGACACAATATAAAATCACTTTCAATTCGGAGGCTCTGAATGCTGGGGTGAAAAACATAACCTATACAACATTGCCAAATACCGGCTCATCAGGGATTTTATCCATCCCAATTCCTGTTAATACAAAAGACGGCACCTATCAAGGAACACTAAAAATGAAAAACGAACTCGATGTGGAAAGCACGGATTATCCATTCACTTTCACCATCAATGTCTCTGCTGATAATATCCTTACAAAATTCGACGATGTCGTACTGTTTAATAATTTCAGCAAGCGTTTCACAGGTTACCAATGGTATAAAAATGGGGTTGAAATAGCAGGTGCTACCAAGCAATTTTATAGCGATCCGAACGGCTTGGTGGGAAGTTATTCGCTTAAACTCACGACAACCGATGGAAAAACGCTGTACAGTTGCGAGAAAGATCTGAACATTCCTTCTTCAAAGGTTGGGGTAAGCACATTCCCCAATCCGGTAAAAGCAAACGCATCATTTACTGTTCAGCTAAAAGGAGTGAACTGCGAAGAGTTGAAAGCCGCGAAATTATCAGTGTATGACATGCAGGGGATCTGCGTTTACGAATCGGGAGAGGTGAACAATATCAACAAACTGGATTTACCTGTAAGTGGTGCTTATATCGGCCATATAACCACTTCCGTAAGTGATTATATGTTCAAAATCATTGTCATCAAATAGAAATCCAACAAAAGCACAACAGGCCATCTCAACATCAAAAGAATATGAAAAAAAAGATCATTATACTATTCAGCTTAGCACTTTGCATTTCCATACAGGCTCAGAAAGCCGGAAACTATCTACATTTCAATATCGGTAGCGGGTTAACCAATCTTTCCTGCAAACTTCAGGATGGAACACAAAAAGGACAAGCAGGATACTCTGCCAATGTCGCCTTCAGTCACTTTTTCACATCTCAATGGGGATTTCAAACCGGTATAGGATTGCAAACTTACAGTACACTCTCAACAATCAACTATTTAGAAAGCACACCGGCTATTGACAACGATGGAGATGCATATATTTTCAATGCTAATTTTAAAAACTGGGAGGAAAAACAACAGGCATCGTATCTCGATATTCCGTTGACCGGCCAATTCCGACATAAGTTCAATGAAAAATTCGGCTTGTTAGCAACTGCCGGTGCTAAAATATCAATTCCGGTAAATGCAACTTACAAAACAATCAGTGGAGAAATGAATACCAGTGGGGACTATCCTCAGTGGAATGTGGAATTTACAGATATGCCTCAACATGGCTTCTCCAGCATCACAGAAAGTTATACAGGTAATTACAGCCTAAAACCGACATACATGGCTATTGCTGAAATAGGAGGTCTTTATAAATTGTCCAAAAAGCTGGATTTATATGCAGGAGCATATTTAAATTATGGTTTGAATAATGTACTCTCTCCCGATTCAAAACAGATATATCAGGTTGATGCTGTTTATAACGGCATACTGTCGTCAAACCAGGCTGCAAGTGTAAAACTTCAATTAATAGGTGTAAAATTGGGATTATATCTGCATATTGGAAAGAAATAAGCAGTTGTTTACAAAAAGAAATCGTTTTTTGTGTGATAATACCATGCTGTATTGGCATATTGGTAAACGAATCAATGACGAAATATTGCGAAATGAGAGAGCGGAATATGGCAAACAGATTGTCTCCGCATTAGCACATCAGTTAACCCTTGAATATGGCAAGGGATGGGGTGAGAAGCAATTAAGACAATGCATTCAATTTGCCTCGGTTTTTCCGGATGAGCAAATTGTATACGCACTGCGTATACAATTGAGCTGGACACATCTACGTATGGTGATATATATGGATGACCCACTAAAACGGGATTTCTACATTGAAATATGCAAACTCGAAAAATGGAGTACCCGTACGCTTGAGAACCGCATAAATTCAATGCTTTACGAGCGTACTGCTATCAGCAAAAAGCCAGAACTAACCATTCAAAACGACCTGGAGCTACTTAAAAATGAACAGAAGGTAAGCCCCGATTTGGTTTTCAGAGATCCCTATATATTAGACTTTCTGGGGTTAAAAGACACCTATTCCGAAAAAGACCTCGAGTCGGCTATCTTAGCTGAGTTACAAGGTTTTATTATCGAGATGGGTTCTGGTTTTGCCTTCCTCGCTCGTCTGAAACGAATTACAATTGACAATGATGATTACTATATCGATTTGCTCTTTTACCACCGCCGACTGAAATGTCTGGTAGCTATTGACCTGAAACTGGGCAAATTTGAAGCCGGATTTAAGGGGCAAATGGAATTATATCTGCGCTGGCTGGAGAAGTATGAAATGATGGAAGGAGAAAATCAACCTATTGGCCTGATTCTTTGCTCCAGCAAAAACGAGGAACACGTGGAATTACTACGATTAGAGCAAAGCAATATCCGTATAGCAGATTATCTGACACAACTTCCTGACAGAAAACTTCTTGAAAAGAAACTTCACGAATCAGTGGAGCGTGCCAGACTCCGGATAATCCAAAACAAAGCATATGGCGAAGAAAAAGAAGATAAATAAAAGCTCCGAATTATTATTCCTTTGCAAGGACTATTGACAGACCGGCATTACCCTCACCGGATGAGGCATTTACACTCAACTTTTCTTTTTGAGCCAGAACCATGCCTTTTCCTTCCGACTTAACTAATGTGGTAGTAAATCCCTTCTTCTTGAGTTCGGCTTCATATTTTTCCATAACACCGTCAGGAACCTCTTTGTAAATAATTGTCCACGAGTTTCCCTGTGGTGTTGCAGCGGTTGTCACAGCATTAATTTTCCCATAATTAAATTTGGGAACATCCGCGGGTACCTCTTTAGGCCATGTGTGAGCCGAAGCGTCAACTTCCACTTTATTTTCTCCGCTGGTAATGACGGCTTTTTCCTTGTTGATATCCACATCTGTCTTTTTACCGGTAGCATTTTCAATGGATTTATCCATCATCTCTTCGCTTGCTTTTTTGGCTGCTTTCTGACATGAGAATAAAATAAAACCTGTCAAAATAAAACAAATGACTCCGAGTTTCCGGATTTTCGGTTTGATTTCCATAATATCGATTTTTAAGGAGATAAAAGATCTGGTTCCTTAGATTATAAAAGACATTAATAAAACAAATGCACAATAAGTCTTGTTTGTGACCCTGATTGGTATTTATAAAAATTTAGGGGATATAACATTGACTATCAGATGACAGAATTATCCGGTAAAGCAGCAGTTTCGGTTCGATAAAAACCAGCTTATCTACAAGTAAACAAAAGCCGGTTCATTGCATTACCTTAACAATGAACCGGCTTTTATATTATTCCGGATTAATTCCGCATAAACTTCTTCCACGCTTTGTAATTACCATTGAACAGGTTTACATCCACTTTACCCGCAGCCCCTTTATATTTCCCATCGTGAGATTGCTGCCAGATTGTCCATTCCCGGTCAATCTGCGGTGGTGTACCTATTGAACAGATCCAGATCTTATTGTGTTTAAATTTCCCCTCTATAAATTTCCGGTAAGAATTTTTATCGGAATAGATGACCACCTTTCGAGAAGACTTATCCTCGATCTTTTCTATAAAATCCTGAATTTCCCGGGTTATATCATCGGTTGACTTCGAAGTATTGTACTGTCCCCACTCTTCCACATCGACCACAGGCGGCAGATCCATTTTTTTGAGATTGACCTGTGCCAGGAAATTGGCAGCCTGCTCCTCTCCGGTTCGATGAAAACGAAAAAAGTGGTAAGCGCCAACAGGAATGCCTGCATCTTTGGCTTCCTTTAAATTGTAAAGGAAACGGGGATCCAGATAATCAGCGCCCTCCGTTGATTTAATATAGGCAAAATCCACCCCCTGATCTTTGATTTTCTCCCAGTTGATTACACCGGTATGTTTCGACACATCAATTCCGATAATCGGTGTATCCACTTTTCGTTTGGCTTTCTTCGTGTGCTTGCCATATGCCCAGAGTCCTCCCACAAACAACAGCAATACAGCTACCGCCCTGAATTTATTCATATCTTTATATTGTTTCTTCCTGTTAAATGAGTTACAAAATTAGTTGTTAATAAACATTTTCGAAACAGTCCGGGGAATTTAATTTACCCTTTAACTTTCCCACAGGAGCTAATCCACTGTAGCGAAACTGAATGTCTTCGGGCATAAACATTGTTAACCTTGACATTAACGTCTCATCACATCATTTTAAGCCAAAATCTTTATCTTTGCAGACTATTGAGAAAGCGACTTATGTTGCATTTTCAATTATTAATCCCCGCAATAACAAATGATAGACCAGGCCACCATAGACCGCATCATGAACGCTGCCCAAATCGTAGAGGTAGTGTCGGATTTTGTCAGTTTACGCAAACGAGGCGTGAACTACACAGGCTTGTGTCCTTTTCACGACGAGAAGACACCATCGTTTAGCGTGTCTCCGTCAAAGGGGATTTGCAAATGCTTCAGTTGCGGTAAAGGCGGTAATCCCGTGCACTTCATCATGGAGCACGAGCAGCTATCGTTTCAGGACGCGCTGAAATATCTGGCAAAGAAATATAATATCGAGGTTGTCGAGAAGGAGATGAGCAACGAGGAGCGGCAGGCGCAAAACGACCGCGAAAGTATGTTCATCATCAACTCCTTTGCTCAGCAATACTTTTCACGCACTCTTTACGATAATCCTGAAGGTATTGCCGTAGGACTTGCATACTTCCGCGAGCGGGGATTTCGTGACGACGTAATTAAAAAATTCCAGCTCGGTTTTTCACCCGAGACACGGGACGCCTTCACGCAAGAGGCTTTGCGTAGCGGATACAAAAAAGATTATCTGCTTAAAACCGGACTGACCCTTGAACACGAAGGGCAACGTCTCTCCGACCGTTTCCGCGGACGGGTGATGTTTCCGGTACATACGCTATCGGGCAAGGTAGTGGCTTTCGGTGGTCGTATCCTGAAGAAGGACGACAAGATGGCAAAGTACCTCAACTCACCCGAATCAACCATTTACCACAAAAGCAATGAGCTATACGGACTTTATCTGGCTAAACAGGCGATTGTAAAACATGACCGCTGTTTTCTGGTAGAAGGTTATACCGATGTTCTTTCAATGCATCAGGCAGGTATCGAGAATGTTGTAGCTTCATCGGGGACTGCTTTAACACCGGGGCAGATACGTTTGATCCACCGGTTTACTTCCAACATCACCGTACTCTACGATGGTGATGCCGCGGGTATCAAAGCCTCAATCCGGGGTATTGACCTGTTGCTGAAAGAGGGCATGAATATCAAAGTCGTTTTGCTGCCACAAGGTGAAGACCCCGACTCATTTTCACAAAAACAGAGCGCTTCTTCTTTCATCGAGTACATAAAAGCTCAGGAGACAGACTTTATCCGTTTTAAAACCAACCTGCTCCTTCAGGAAGCTGGACAGGATCCCATCAAACGGGCCGGGTTGATTGCCGATATTGTACGCAGTATTGCTCTTATTCCCGAGCAAATCGTAAAGTCGGTCTATATCAAAGAGTGCAGTCAACTGATGGAGATTGACGAAAAGGTGTTGGTGAATGAGGTCAACAAGATCAATCTGTCGGAACTGGAAAAAGAGCAAGCCAGGCAAATCGCTCCTTCACCCCAATCCCCAATGGGTCCGGAGCCTACACCCGATGAACTTGCACAAGCTTTCAGCGAACCGGCTCCTCCAAGCCGTGATGCCAGGTTTGATCCATACGAAAGAGAAATTATCCGGTTGGTAGTCCGTTACGGAGAGAATGTCTTTTTCCGTTATCTGAACGAAGAAACACAGGAAGAGCAATCCTATACCGTAGCAGAATATATTGCGGCCGATCTTCAGCAGGACGAAATAGTACTGCAACACCCAATATACAAAAAGATACTGGAAGAGTGTCATACCCACTGCCGCCTGGAAGGCTTTACAGGCGAACGCTATTTCGTATCGCATGCCGACATCGAGATCAGCAAAATGGCCGTTGAGCTTTGTACCGACCGTTACCAACTAAGTAAAATCCACTCAAAATTCCAGACTGTGGAACATGAGCAGGACCGACTTATCGAACTGGTTCCCCGTGCTACCATGGCACTAAAAGATGCCATGTTGAAGGATGAAATCCGATCCTTACAGGAAGAGCTCAAAAGAGTCTCCGACATGGATCGCCTGATGCAAATCCAACAACGCCTGATGGAGATCAATCAAATCCGGAAACAATTAGGCAAAGAGTTGGGGGAAAGGATTGTTGTGCGATAAAAACCGAACCCCAATTAAATAACTTACAGCGTGCTAACCTCCATATTACCCCGCTTATGGTATCGAAATACCATAAGTGGGGTATTTTTTTCGCCTCCTTTAACCCCGATCTTTGTATTATCAAATCAAGAACAACAAATTACAACTATGAACGCTCAAATATTAATAGCCCCCGGATATGGTAATTCCGACAGCAACCACTGGCAAACACTCTGGCAAAAAGAGAATCCCGAGTTTATCCGCATTGAACAAAAAGACTGGTTTCTTCCTATTGCCGAAGAATGGATAGCCTCAATTGAAAAGCAGGTTGCAAGTTTTAAAGAAAACACGATTATAGTAGCGCACAGCCTCGCTTGTATAGCATTGGCTTTGTGGGCACAACAAACCAGACTTTCCATTAAAGGCGCATTATTGATTGCTCCACCCGATACGGAAAGTCCGGAGTTTCCACACGAAATAAAAGGATTTTCCCATATCCCGAAAGCCCGGTTGCCGTTTAAAAGCATTGTGGTATCAAGCACCAATGATGAATATTGCGACATCCATCGTGCAGAGGAATTTGCCAAAGGCTGGGGCAGCAAATTCATCAATCTCGGTGCCAAAGGACATATCAACGCCAAATCCAATATTTATAATTGGCCTGAAGGCAGATTATTTCTGAATGAAATTGCAGTATAACCATTTCTACCGCTTTGAACTTTGGAAAAGTTTCAGAGTCAAACGAACCTCCGGGATTTTCAAATCTTTGGAGGTTTTGCCATAAATAACTATTTTTGACCATCAATCCGATTAATCAGTTATTATGGCAAACAATATAGATTCATTTCAGCACTACTTCTTTGTGGGTATTGCCGGAACAGGCATGAGCGCCATCGCTCAGTATCTGCGTGGAACAGGTAAAAATGTTTCCGGATCAGATCGTTTATTCAACAAAGACGACAAAATGCTCATTCAGGAGCAATTCGAGAAGATGGGTATCCAGTGCCATTTCCAGGATGCTTCCGGTATTACACCTGACGTAGATGTTGTAGTGGTTTCCACCGCAATCGAAGAGAGCAACGTGGAATATCAGGCTGCGTTGCAAAAGGGTATTCCTATCATGAAGCGCTCTGAATTGCTGGCTGCTATCTCGACCTCTAAACGCACGATTGCGGTTGGCGGAACATCCGGTAAATCGACCACAACCAGCATGATTTTCCACATCCTTCAGGAAAACGGATATTCCCCATCCCTTATCACGGGCGCAGGACTTACAGCTCTTCAAAAAAAAGGATTACCCGGAAACGCCTGGGTGGGCGAAAGCGATTGGTTAGTGATTGAATCGGATGAGTCTGACGGTTCTATCGTTAACTATCTGCCCGAAATATCGGTATTACTCAATATTGACCGTGACCACAAAGAATACGAAGAACTTATTGAACTTTTCTCCACATTCAAAAAGAATACCCACGGAAATTTCATCGTCAATGCCGATCATCCCGTAGCCGCTAAACTGTCGGAAAATGCGACCTTGGATTTTGGAACTAGCGAGGGTGTGGGTTTTATCGGAACTGATTTTATTCAGAAAGGTTTTGAGATTTGTTTTTCGATCAACAACATTCCGTTCCATGTACCCGTTATCGGCAAACACAATATGGAAAATACCCTGGCCTCTGTAGCTGCAGCCTCTTCTATTGGCATCTCAGTAGAACAATCGGCAAAAGCGATGACCAGCTATGAGGGTATTTACCGACGTACCCAACTGGTAGGAAAGAAGAACGATATCTGCGTAATTGACGATTTTGCACACAATCCCGCCGAAGTAGCTGCAGCTATAAGAGCCTGTCAGCAAGTAGGCGACCGTGTTTTCGCCTGGTTCCAACCTCATGGATTCGGGCCACTTCGCTTCATGCACGAAGATCTGGCTGAAGAAGTGGCTGCAACTTTGCGAACTAAAGACGAATTCATTCTGTCGGATGTGTACTATGCCGGAGGCACTGTAAATAAAGACATCTCACCCGTTATTGTTTCGGATGCCATTGTCAACAAAAATAAAACGGCTGTATTTTTGCCCGACCGCTCACAACTCGGCGTTTATTTGCAATATAAAGCCGATCCCGGAGATGTAATACTGCTAATGGGTGCACGTGACACAACGTTATCAGACTTTGCCGGTCAAATACTGGAAGCTATCGACTAATCTGTTTTAACCAAAATATATTCTTTTTTACACCTGACAAAAAATCCCGCCGGAATGATCATCCGGTGGGATTTTTAGCTTAAGTCTGAGCAAAATTCACTATATTTGTTGGCTTTTTTAGCCAAAAAAGAGATTAGGTGCACAGCCACCAGACTCACAGATATAAATCATTGAATTTTAGCCATATAATTATGTCAGAAGAAATTTTGAGTAACGTAACCAATGGAAACAACGGTTATTCGGCAGACAGTATTCAGGTACTTGAAGGCCTTGAAGCCGTAAGAAAACGTCCGGCGATGTACATCGGCGACATCAGTCAGAAAGGACTTCACCACCTGGTATACGAAGTAGTGGACAACTCTATCGACGAAGCGTTAGCCGGTTATTGCAACAACATCGAAGTTTACATCAACGAAGACAACTCAATCACAGTCGTTGACGATGGTCGCGGTATCCCGGTTGATTATCACGAAAAAGAGGGTAGATCAGCTCTTGAAGTTGTCCTTACCGTTCTGCACGCCGGAGGTAAATTCGATAAAGGTTCTTATAAAGTGTCCGGAGGTCTTCACGGGGTGGGTGTATCCTGCGTAAATGCACTTTCGACCTACCTGAGAGCGGAAGTCCGCCGCGATGGCAAACTGTACATGCAGGAGTTCTCCTGTGGTAAACCACTGGAAACAATCCAGGAAATCGGAGAAACTGAAACAACCGGAACAACAATTACTTTCAAACCTGACGGATCAATTTTCACTGTAATCGAATACAAATGGGATATCCTGGCTGCCCGTTTGCGTGACCTGGCTTACCTGAATGCCGGTATCCATTTATCCCTTACCGACAAACGTGTCGTTCTGGAAGATGGTTCATTCAAGCATGAACACTACCACTCAGTAGAAGGACTTAAAGAATTTGTCCGTTTCCTTGATGAAACCCGCGAACCTCTGATGGACGGTGTCATCCATATTTCTTGCGAAAAACAGGGAATTCCGGTTGAAGTAGCAATGACCTACAACACCTCATACAACGAGAATGTATACTCATACGTAAACAACATCAACACCATTGAAGGGGGAACTCACCTTGCCGGTTTCCGCAGGGGATTGACCCGTACGCTGAAAAAATATGCCGAAGATTCGAAAATGCTTGAAAAAGTAAAAATCGAAATCAGCGGTGATGACTTCCGCGAAGGTCTTACAGCTGTTGTTTCGGTAAAAGTAGCAGAACCTCAGTTTGAAGGCCAGACCAAAACCAAACTGGGAAATAACGAGGTTATCGGTGCCGTAGATATGGCTGTAAGCGAAGCTCTCGGATATTACCTGGAAGAGCATCCTAAAGAAGCTAAGCAAATTGTTGACAAGGTAATCCTTGCCGCAACCGCACGCCACGCAGCCCGTAAAGCGCGCGAAATGGTTCAGCGCAAATCACCACTTACAGGTGGTGGCCTTCCCGGAAAACTGGCTGACTGCTCAAACCGCAATCCGGAAAAATGTGAGATCTTCCTCGTCGAGGGAGATTCGGCAGGTGGAACAGCGAAACAAGGTCGTGACCGTAACTTCCAGGCAATCCTACCTCTGCGCGGTAAAATCCTCAACGTAGAAAAGGCGATGCACCACAAAGTTCTCGAAAGCGAAGAAATCCGCAACATATACACCGCTTTAGGCGTGACCATCGGGACCGAAGAAGATTCGAAAGAGCTGAACATGACCAAACTCCGCTACCACAAGATCATCATCATGACAGATGCCGACGTGGACGGAAGCCACATTGCCACATTGATCCTGACATTCTTCTTCCGACACATGAAACCGCTCATCGAGCAAGGATACGTATATATTGCCACTCCCCCGCTCTACTTGTGTAAAAGAGGTAAAAACGAAGAGTATTGCTGGAATGACCAACAGCGTCAGGCATTTATCCTGAAATACGCCAACGGTAACGAAGGCCTCGTGCATACTCAACGCTATAAAGGTCTTGGAGAGATGAAGGCCGAGCAACTTTGGGAAACCACAATGGACTCCGAACGCCGTACCCTTCGTCAGGTAACTATCGATAGTGCAACCGAAGCAGACCACATCTTCTCGATGTTGATGGGTGAAGAAGTAGCTCCGCGACGTGAATTTATTGAAGCAAACGCTACCTACGCAAAAATCGACGCTTAAAATCGTTCTACATAAAAGCAAAAAGCCCGATCTGAATTTTTCAGATCGGGCTTTTTGCTTTCTCGAGATTACAAAATATGCTACTAAACATATATTTAACTTTTATTTACGGAAATATTTCCTGATTAAATTTGCAGGGCGCTTTATTTCTATCTAATTTTGCAACGGATTTCAATAGGAACATGTCAATTCGATAGAAACAGAGTGTGTTTTTAAGCATTTACACATTAGCTGGCTATTTAAGTCTCAACATTGACCCACTAGTTTATTCAGGTCGAATTTATTGACTCCAATCCGGCAATCGTTCCTCAAGACAATTAACAGATAATTTTTCCCGGCAAGTACAGACCGGGGAAAAGAGCATTTTTTAAGGCGCACACTTCTAACATCACTATACTAACTTTATTTAAAGACAAAAAGCATGAATGCAAATATCCCTGAGGTTGACAACAAACGAATCGTCGTAGTAGGAGGAGGATTTGCCGGCTTGACGCTTTGCCGCGAACTGGTTAAATCCGATTATCAAATTGTTTTGCTTGACAAGCATAATTATCACATGTTCCAGCCTTTATTTTATCAGGTGGCTACCGCAGGATTGGAACCCAGCGCTATCTCTTTTCCTTACAGAAAGGTTTTCCAGAACAAAAAAAACATTCATATCCGTAAGACAGAAGTTTTACGCATTGAACCGGAAACCAATCAGGTAATCACAACTATCGGTACCGTTAAATACGATTATCTGGTAATCGGAACCGGAGCAACAACCAACTTCTTCGGGAATAAAAAACTGGAAGAGATCACCCACCCGATGAAATCGGTAGCACAAGCTTTAGGTCTGAGAAACAGCATCCTGCAAACCTTTGAAAACATTCTGATCAGTGAAGATCCGGAAGAACAAGAAGGTATGATGAACTTTGTAGTTGTAGGTGGTGGCCCTACCGGAGTGGAAACCGCCGGAGCTATCGCAGAAATGAAAAAATATATTCTTCCAAAAGATTATCCGGAAATAGATTTCAACCGAATGAACATCTATCTGGTAGAAGCAGCTCCGAGACTTTTGAATGGTATGTCTGATACCTCTGCCCGCAAAGCTTATGAGTACCTGATGAAAATGGGTGTTAAGGTTTGGTTAAATGCGGCTGTTTCGGAATACGATGGCAAGGTTGTAACACTGAGTAACGGTGCCCGTATGAAAACAGACAACATCATCTGGGCAGCCGGAGTACGCGGAAACTTCCTCGAAGGGATATCTAAAGATGTAATGGCCCGCAACCAACGTATCGAAGTTGACAACTTCAATAAAATAGAAGGATACGATAACATCTATGCATTAGGAGATATTGCAATGATGCATACTGAAAAATTCCCCAACGGACATCCACAGGTAGCACAGGTAGCTATTCAGTCAGCTGTAAATCTGGCTAAAAACTTCAAAAGAATGCCCAAAGGAGAAAAAATCACTCCATTTGTATACAATGACCTGGGAAGCATGGCAACCGTTGGCCGCAACCTTGCTGTAGTAGATCTCCCCTATGTTCATTTCCGTGGTTTCTTCGCATGGGTAGTATGGATGTTTATCCACCTCAGATCGATCTTAGGAACCCGAAACAAAGTCATTACTTTTGTCAACTGGATCTGGAGCTATTTCACTTACGACCAATCCCTGCGATTAATTATCAAAGCTACCACAAAGCCTAAAAAGGAAATGAAATAATACCCTAAATCAAAGCCCTTCAGTCTACATGATTGAAGGGCTTTTTAGTTATAGCTCTGTTATACATTCCTACATTATTGTAGAAACACAACATCTATTCTACATAAATGTAATCCTTGTCAATAATATCTACCTGAGTTTCTACGATATATAATTCTGGCACAATTCTTGCTTTTATATTTCCAGAACTAAAAACAGGATAATATGAATACCTTAGAAATCATCGAACTAGAGAAAGCTATCAATAAAGCAAAGTTCAAATTAACTCAGGAAGCAGGTGCTCTCCACGACCTGATTGAAGATCGGTTAATGATCGAATTTGAAAATATCCCTGCATTTTCAGAAGCAACCTACAATGCAGCTATCGAATGGTACACTCTTAAGCAAAAGCTTTCAGCAGCAAAAGCTGAATAATACGGGGTAGAAAACAAGGAATCAAAGTATTATTTCTTCGAATCCAACTGGCCAAAAACTTTCTTCAGAATAGTATTAACACGGGCTGCCGGATTTTCCCGTATCTGTTTTTCTTCAGATGCCAGGCTGATAAACATACCACTCAACGTGCGTTCTGTAACATATTGGGTGAGATTCACACTTACCGGCTTCATATTGGCCGCTTTACCCACCAATGTATTGGCGACGGAATTATAGGCTGTCGCCAATGCTTTCCACGAATCTGTCGTAGACACATTACCCACCAGTTTTTTGCTCAGAGATGCGTCTATTTTAGGTTGAAAAGCGCTACTGAGTTGAGAATAGGTATTTTTACGCAAATAACCGGTAGCTGCATCATTTGCACCAAAAAGAATGTTAGTTGCATCTGTAATAGTCATATTTCGGATTGCACTGACAAAAATCGGCTTTGCTTCCGACACAGCATCTTCAGCAGCACGGTTCAATCGTAATACTACATCATTTACCAATTTATCTCCACCGGGAACCAATCTGATATTTTTCAATATAGGCTGTGCATCCTCCGGTAACAGAATCTTCAGAGCCTGATTGGCAAAAAAGCCATCCTGCTTATTTAGGCGTAATACGGAATTGGTGGTTCCTACCAGCAACGCTTCTTTCAATCCGGATGCATTATCCGTACCGGTCAGGACATTTGTGTTTGTTGTAATTACCTGCGTAGCTACCTGTTGCAACTCTGCGCATGACGTTGATATAAGAGCTGTTACTCCCAGTGCAATAAATACCTTCTTCATAATCTCATTATTGAATAACTGATATGCAAATTTAATCTTTTCCCAAAGAAAAAAGCAGACTGTCGGTACAATACCGACAATCTGCTTTTTTTGATATAACAGAGAAAATACCTCTCACTGTTCCTAACTATTACTTTAGTCCGCGATTCTTTAGCAAGGCATCCGGATTAGGCTCAGCACCACGGAATTTAATATAAAGTTTCATGGGGTCATCGCTATTTCCCTTTTCCAGAATATTCTGACGATATTTAGTTGCCACTTCCTGGTTAAAAATATTTTTTGTCTCTTCAAAAGCATTGAAAGCGTCAGCGTCAAGCACTTCGGCCCACAAGTAACTGTAATATCCGGCTGAATACCCTCCATTATCGAAAATATGCTTGAAATAGGTCGTACGATAACGCGGAACAATCTCATTAATCAAACCGATCTTAGTCATAGCTTCCGTTTCAAATTTACGAACATCCTGCTTTTCGGGTGTATCCAGCATATGCCAGTCCATATCCAGAATAGCAGCAGCGACAAGCTCTGTTGTATTGAATCCCTGATTGAATTTAGAAGCACTTTTCATTCTTTGCACCAAAGAATCGGGGATCAGTTCTCCGGTTTTGTAGTGACGTGCATACATTTTCAACACTTCGGGATGAGTAGCCCAGTGCTCCATTAACTGCGATGGTAACTCTACAAAATCACGGGCAACATTTGTACCCGAGACTTTGGGATAAGAACAACGCGTCAGCATACCATGCATGGCATGACCGAATTCATGAAAAAGTGTCTCCACTTCATCCAGCGTTAATAAAGATGGGGCATCTGCAGTCGGTTTTGTAAAGTTCCCAACATTCACTATAACGGGGCGGGTCTCTTTTCCATTTTGCACATATTGATCCCGGAAATTACTCATCCACGCACCTACACGTTTTCCGGCACGGGGGAAATAATCGGTATAGAGAATACCTAAATGTGAACCATCTGCATCTTTTACTTCAAAAGCACGTACATCAGGATGATACCCCGGGGCGTTTTTAACCTCAGAAAACGAAATACCATATAACTTATTGGTTACAGTAAATACACCATTCAGCACATTTTCCAGTTTGAAATAAGGCTTAAGCTGCTCTTCATCGAGGGCATATTTCGCTTTACGCACTTTCTCGGTATAGAACCACCAGTCCCACGACTGCAATTTATATGTATTTCCTTCTGAATCCGAGAGCTTTTGCATATCGACTAATTCCTCTTTAGCCCGTTGCAATGCAGGAGTCCAGATTCGATTTAACAGATTCATAACCCGTTCCGGTGTCTTTGCCATCTGAATATCAAGAGCAAAGTCGGCAAAAGTTTTAAAACCCAGCAGCTGCGATCTTTCCAAACGCAGTTTTATGATTTTTGCACATAACTCTTTGTTATCATAGGCATTGCCATTATCCCCGCGGTTGATATAGCCCTTATATAGCTTTTCACGAAGCTCTCGCTTTTCTGAATATTGCAGGAAGGGCAACATACTTGGTTTTTGTACGGTAAATACCCATTTCCCATCAAGCTTTCGTTGTTTAGCTTCTTCAGCAGCTGCTGTTCTTACCGATTGGGGTAACCCTGCCAGATCAGACTCATTATCGATCACTAAGGTGAAATTGTTAGTCTCCTTCAACAGATTGTCACCAAACTTCAGAGACAATACAGCCAGCTCTTTATTAATCTCGCGCATACGAACTTTCTGCGATTCTGTAAGCAAAGCCCCTGCACGAACAAATTCTTTGTAATATTCGTCGAGTACACGTTTTTGTTCTGTGGTCAGTTTCTCGTTTTCCCGATTATCATATACAGTCTTGATTCGACGAAACAGCTTATCATTTAATAAAATATTATCATTATGCTCAGTAAGTAACGGAGTTACAACCTCAGCAATCTTCTGCAATTCATCGTTGGTTTCCGATTCTGTGATATTGAAAAACACCTGAGACACTTTCTTTAAAACCACACCTCCAAACTCAATAGGCTCAATGGTATTCCTAAACGTTGCTGATTCGGGATTAGAAGCAATCTTTTCAATCTCCTGAGAATGTATTTTTATTCCTTCCTGAAAAGCAGGCAAATAATGATAATCTTTGATTTTGTCAAAAGGAGGCACTCCAAACGGAGTTTTATACTCTGAAAAGAATGGATTATTCTTAATCCCTTTCCTGGTAGCACATGATGTTATCATAACGGTTGCTATAAATAAATAAAGATATTTTTTCATCGTATCAAGGGTTTATTGACTGTTTAGAAATAGATATATTCAAAAAACACAGAGAAAGCTATAACAACAAACAGGGAACAAATCAGGATTTATTCCCGCATTATACCGGCAAATATAATCTGACAATAGATGTCAGAGCTAAAAAATTACTCCATGGTAAAATAGCAGCTTATCGGAAAATGATCCGAAAGTCTGATACGGTCTATTTTACAATTAAAAGCTTTCAACGATGGAGAATGCAATATATGATCAATCCGGAAGAAAAAGAAGTTTTCATTATATGATATTCCCGGACCAAAACCAGTCTCTACATAAGCATCTTTCAAATCCCCGCGAATAGTATGATATGCATAGGATAATGGGCTATCATTAAAATCTCCGCAAACAATTACATCATGAGTACAGTTTTCAACAGTCTCATGTACCACCTGAGCCTGAGCAGCCCTCAGTTTATATGCCAAACCCATTTTCTGAACGACAACATCATTAAAATTCTCAATCGTTTCCGAAGAGAGATTCTTTATCGCTTTTTTATAGACCATAATATCTTTCGCTGTAAACTTATTCGATTCCAGATGATTATTTATCACATCCAACTTGCGGTCTTTAATTTTCACACAATAATACGCCGATGCATTATACCTGCTTCTGAATGGCAATTTATGAGATGCTATTATCGGATATTTCGAGAAACATGCCAAACCGCTAAAGTGCCATTTACTATCAGTAGTTATGGTAAATTTATAATAAGGATATCCTTTAAAAGCTTTCAGAATGCCTTTGCGATCCAAATAACCATCATTTTTGCTCCAGCCAAATTCCTGAATACAAATAATATCGGCATTCTGTTCTAAAATATATTTTATTGTAGGATTCGGCGCTTCTTCGGTATGGGTAACGTAATTAAAACCTTTTACGTTGTATGAAAGGATTTTAATAGTCTTAGGGGGAAGATTCTTATTTTGCTTATGCATTGGAAAGTAGACCGAAAACTGCGACCAACTGATTATCAACCCTAATAAAGAGAGTACAAAATATTTGCGCAAACGGATAATCCAAAAAAACAGGAAGGACAGGTTCGCTAAAAAAAATACAGGAAAGAGTAATCCCATATATGCAAAAAGAACGCCCTTCTCCGGAGAAATTCTATCGGAAAAAGTGGCAAAAATCAAAGCAAAAAAGACAGCTATATTGATCAGCAGCATTACTGCATGAAAAATACTTCCGATATGGAAACGCTTCTTTATGTCGTAATTATTTTTTGCTTGCATCAAACAGGTATTTCTTTTCCTCGGCTGTCAGACTATCATATCCGGATTTTTTCAGTTTATCCAGAATTGCATCCAACTGTTTATTATCCTGATTTTTTCGAACGCGGTAATCCATATCGGTTTCAGCCTTTTTATATTTCACTGTCATTTTAGGTTTTGGAGAAGGTTTGAATACCGATATCAGGAAATCCATGATCCGGTTAAATCCTTTGGTAATATCTTTGCCATGCTTATAGCTTGCCACAAAAACGTAACCCATTACAGCCCCTCCCAGATGGGCAAAATGGCCACCTGAATTTGCCGAAGTTATACTCAGCAAATCAATCAGTATTGTTGCTGCGGCAATGTATTTCAGCTTCACGTTCCCCAGCAAAAAAAGACTTACCGAGAAATCCGGGATCCTGAAAGCTGTGGCACATACAATAGCCAATACTGCTGCTGATGCCCCCTGCAAACTTCCGATCTGAGCCGACGCTGTAAAAAACGGCAAGGTATTATACACCAGTATAAAAGTTAAAGCGCCTGCTAGTCCGCCAAAGAAATATAATGCCACTAACTGTTTTTCCGTAAATAGCTGCAGAAACAATCCACCAAACCAAAAGAGCCATAACATATTAAACAAAATATGAAACAGATCATGGTGCATAAACATATAGGTGATCAGCGTCCAGGGTTGATGTAATACCAGAACCGGTAAAGAAGGCAAAACCAGGTAACCGGAAAAATCCAGACTTTCGAAACCAAATAACCTGCCGATATTCTGGAATAGAACAACGATCACAAATACGACCGCATTGACAATGATAAAACGCTTTAAAACATTGCCATGCTTAAAGTGTTGCTTTATTTCAGTAAAAAAATCTGCCATTCTGATTATCTTTTTTCTTCCAGTAACGAACTAAGAAATAGCCAAACAACATGCCGCCTAAGTGAGCAAAATGGGCAACATTATCTCCCGAAAAGTTAGCAATACCAAAGAACAACTCCATCACACCATATATGATCATCATATATTTGGCTTTAATGGGCACCGGTATGAACATTAAAAAAAGCGGAGCATTCGGATAGAGCATTCCAAATGCTAATAGAATACCAAATACGGCCCCTGAAGCCCCAACTGTCAACAACACGTTCAGTTGTTCACCAAACATGGCAATTTCCGAAAAGGAAGCGCCCAAAGCCAAAAACCAGGTCAACTGTTGTATTATTGCAGCCCCTATTCCGGTCAAAGTGTAATAAATCAAAAAGCGTTTGGGCCCCCAGGTCATTTCAACTGTCCGACCAAACATAAATACAGCGAACATATTAAAAAAGACATGAGCAAAGCTGCTCGTATCATGCAAAAACATGTAGGTAACCAACTGATAAATCCGGAAATCGGGAGCCTGAAAATAATGCAATCCGAGCCAGTTAATCAGATCAAAAGGCACACCCAGACTATTGCTGACTACTGTTGGCAAAGTAATGGATGCTAACCAAACTAATAAATTAATAATGATAATATTCTTGGTAACAGGTGGAATCCTGTCAATAAAATTACTCCCTGAGTTAAACATAATTACCGTTCTTTTTTCTGCAAATTTACTCTTTTTCGCCAAAAATCGGGTTCAGCCCTCTTTCAAATAAGCTTTTAAAACCCACCTTATGTATTTTTTAGAAAATATTCAGGATGAGATATTGATTATGAAAAATTTAAACTTATATTTGCAAAGCTCAAATACAATTTTTTAACTCTAATCTATACTGATTTATGAACAAAGCTGAACTAATTGATGCGATCGCAGCAAAAGCCGGTCTATCAAAAGCAGACTCAAAAAAAGCATTAGATGCTTTTACCGCTGTTGTGACAGAAGAATTGAAAAACGATGGTAAAGTGGCATTAGTAGGATTTGGTACATTTTCCGTAGTTGAAAAAAGTGCCAGAACCGGTATCAATCCCGCAACGAAACAACAAATCCAGATTGCTGCTAAGAAAGTTGCAAAATTCAAACCCGGAGCTGAATTGGAAATTCAGTAATCGGAAACATAATCCGACTGATCTTATACAATAGTTACAGGGTTACAGGACATTAACATTTATTCTCCCAAAGAGGTGCTTACATTAGTATTGCACCTCTTTTTTTTCCCCTCTCCTTGAAATATGTTATCTTTGCAGCCAATTTGATAGAGAACAGAAAGTTATATTCTCACTGACACTAATGAGTCTGACTTTCTCTGCAATCCAATATTGTAAAAATCAACCATATATAACTTTGCGCATTTGCGTTTAGGACTAACGACAAATCACTATGAGCATAGAGACAAAATTAACGACCGCTGTCAAAGAAGCTATCCTGAAACTTTACAGTCAGGAGGTCGATCTATCCCTGATACAGTTATCCAAAACTAAAAAAGAGTTTGAAGGCCATCTGACTCTCGTTGTTTTTCCCTTTCTAAAAATATCCAGGAAGAATCCGGAACAGACAGCTCAGGAAATCGGAGCTTACCTTCAGGAAAACGAACCTGCAATTGCCTCTTTTAATGTAATCAAAGGATTCCTTAATCTGGTTATCGATACCAAAGTGTGGATCAACCTGCTGCAAACAATTGCCGACAATGCTCAATACGGAATTACCACAGCTGATGAAAATTCGCCACTGGTAATGATTGAATATTCATCACCCAATACCAATAAACCCCTTCACCTCGGACACGTCCGCAACAACCTGCTCGGATACAGTATTTCTGAAATCCTGAAAGCCAATGGTAACCGCGTAGTGAAAACCAACATTGTGAATGACCGCGGTATCCACATCTGCAAATCGATGTTGGCATGGCAGAAATTCGGTAACGGAGAAACACCAGAAAGCAGCGGTATGAAAGGTGACCATCTGGTTGGAAAATATTATGTGGTTTTCGACAAAGAATATAAGGCCCAGATCCAGCAATTAATGGATGCCGGCCAGAATATCGACGAAGCTAAAAGAAATGCCCCTTTGATACTTGAAGCACAGGAAATGCTCCGTAAATGGGAAGCTAACGATGATGAAGTCGTTTCCATGTGGAAAATGATGAATAGCTGGGTATATGCCGGTTTCGATACCACCTATAAAAAACTGGGGGTTGATTTCGACAAAATCTACTACGAATCTGAAACCTATATCGAAGGCAAAAACAAAGTGCTTGAAGGATTGGCCAATAATGTTCTTTACCAAAAAGAAGACTCTTCTGTTTGGGCTGACCTGACCGGAGACGGACTTGATCACAAATTATTGCTTCGCGGTGATGGAACCTCGGTTTACATGACTCAGGATATCGGTACAGCCAAACTTCGTTACGATGACTACCCCATCAATAAAATGGTATATGTAGTTGGGAATGAACAAAACTATCACTTCCAGGTTTTGGCAATTCTTCTCGACAAACTGGGCTTTGAATGGGGTAAAGATCTGGTACACTTCTCTTACGGTATGGTTGAATTGCCTGAAGGTAAAATGAAATCACGTGAAGGTACGGTTGTAGATGCTGACGATTTGGTAGAAGAGATGGTTAATACAGCCCGTGAAACTTCTCAGGAACTGGGAAAACTCGATGGATGTACAACGGAAGAAGCCGAAAAAATCGCTTATACCGTAGGAATGGGAGCCTTAAAATATTTCATCCTGAAAGTGGATCCCCGAAAAAATATGACTTTCAACCCCAAAGAGTCTATTGACTTCAATGGTAACACAGGCCCATTCATCCAATACACTCATGCCCGCATCTGTTCGGTATTGCGCAAAGCGGAAGAACAAGGTATTTCGATTGATAATGCTATTTCGACAGATATAACTTTATCTGAAAAAGAACAGGCTTTGATTCAATTGGTTGCTGAATTTAAGAATGTGGTAAATGAAGCCGGAAAAGAATATAGCCCTGCATATATTGCTAATTATACCTATGAACTGGTGAAAGAATACAATCAGTTCTACCATGACCATTCAATTTTACGCGAGGAAAATGAAGCATTACGTCACTTCCGCCTGATTCTTTCAAAGAATGTCGCTAAAGTGATTAAATCAGGTATGGCTCTATTAGGAATTGAGGTCCCTGAAAGAATGTAACCCGGTGATTTAAATTAGCCCGGATTAGATACTAACAACAGGGTTTTCGGGAGATGAATTTATCAATTCATTTCCTGAAAACCCTGTTTCTTTTTCAGATATATTGTATATTTGAATTTCGAGTCAATCTAAATTACCCACCAAAAACATTTCATATGGCAATGACTGATAAAATGAAACAAGATCTCTTAGCCTTTCAGGTGAATGAAATCACAGAAAGCCTGGTTTATCGCAACCTCTCTAAAATCGAGAAGAATCAGGAAAATAAACGTGTATTGGCCCACATCGCTGATGAAGAGGTAAAACATTATAATATTCTAAAGAAATTCACCAACCAGACTCCAAAGCCCAACAAACGGAAAGTATGGTGGTATACTCAAATTGCCAGAATATTCGGGATTACTTTTGGTATTAAACTGATGGAAAAGGGAGAAGTGCATGCTCAGGGAAGTTATGGTGCATACGAGGAATATCCTGAATTACAACAAATCGCAGTGGATGAAGGCATTCATGAGAAAGAACTGATTAATATGATCGACGAGGAGCGTCTGAACTACATGGGATCTGTCGTTCTCGGATTGAATGATGCATTGGTAGAGTTAACCGGTGCTTTGGCCGGATTCACCTTAGCGCTAAACAACCCATCCCTGATAGCCCTGACAGGAAGTATTACCGGTATTGCTGCAGCTCTCTCTATGGCATCGTCAGAATACCTTTCCACTAAATCGGAAGGAGATAGTAAAAGCCCGGTCAAAGCATCAGTATACACTGGAACAGCCTATCTGATTACCGTAATCTTACTAATCTTACCATTCTTATTGTTGTCCAATGTATTCCTTTCGCTGTCCATCACGATAACAATCGCTCTTGGGATTATTGCTATCTTCAACTATTATTATTCTATAGCAAAGGATGAAAGTTTCAAACACCGTTTTCTGGAAATGGCTGCTTTGAGTACATCCGTAGCGGGTATTAGCTTTGTTATCGGATATCTTCTGAATAAATTCACCGGCATTAATGTCTGATCACAAGAATCTCAGGAATTCTGACATTGTATCTATTTACATGACATGCAAAAGTAAAAATCCCCATCCAGAGGAAGGGGCTTTGAGTCACCCCTAAAAGGGGATTGCTTACTCTCATTTCGACGAATACTTATTGACATAAACTATATTCTGTCAGATTTTACTTCGATTTGAGTAATAGACAAACTAAACATTAAAAGGCAAACCCGTAAAACGTCTCTGACCACGCCCAGAGGACGTGGTTTTATAATTTGAAATAAAACCGCCTTGCTTTTCGGCAAGGCGGTTTTATTTATATATAGTCGTGGATTAAACCTTTGGAAATAATCGTCAATCGGAATGCTTACATCACTATTTTCTCCCAACTTAATTTTTTGATTTCATCGAAAACCAACCAGGGAATCAATGCAGTAATTACCAATAGAAAAATCACAAACCAAAGATACCCTGAAACGAACCAATGGATTCCGCCTAAAATTGCCGGAATCATAAGCGTAAGCATAGATCTGAGAAATGTGGTTCCTTTGGAGGTACTGACCAAAGTGGAACTGAACGGTAATTTCCGAATGGTTATATAAGAAATGACAGCACAGATAGAGAGTATATTACAACAGCCTAATAGCAAATTCGGGATAACTCCCGGCCCTAAAAACACCACACCCAATATACACAATACAAGAACGATTGGAATATAGAAACAGATTATGGCCGATTTAACAGCACCACAAATCACTTCGCCCGGTGCTTCAACAGGCGTAATATTGAAAATCCAGGCAGCCTTGAATTTTTCCGAATACGGAAGATTTTGCATGACTGAAATCAGGACAAAACTACTGAAATAAACAACCAGCAACATAATTGACAGCAGCCCTTTGCCTCCTTGAGCATTGCTTATCAGGGAAGGATGATTGAGAACCATCATCACCAGAAATACAATGACATATCCGAATGAAGGATATACTTTCATCTTGAAGTCCCGGCTTCGGCTCATCATTTTCCAGGCAAATAGAAAACCCATGTATTCACTGCCGGAGTGTGTGAGTTTACCGGCCAGACGCTCAACCCGGGTCGCTTTTACAACTGCACCGGCATAACTGGCTGATACGGTACTTTGCTCGCTGTTACCGGCGGTTATCATGGCCAGTTTCTGATTAAATGAGGGAGCGAAATAGCGAACCACCATCCAGACTGAGATAATCGGGATACACACTGACATAATCACACTAATCAGTCCTTCTCCTCTGAAGTTCAGCTTTGCTATCGACAGGCAACTATCGGCAAACCAAAACGGCGGATAGAGTCGTATAAATGGCAACTCTGAAATATGGATATTGGCGATTGCTTTATTGGTTATCAGACGGGGTAGTATTTGATACCCTCCATATACAATAACCGCAAAACCGATCTGGATATAACTAATGATGGATTGAAACTTTGCCGGAGTGGTAATTTTCAGGATCAGGATATAAACTGCATTGATGAGGAAAATACTAAGCAATGTACTCAGTATAATCATTAAAATAAAAGGAAATATCATACCTGCTCCATCAATAATAAATGTTGCAATCCAGGCAGGTATGGAAAGCGGTAACACAATGAGACAAGTGCGAATGGCAATATGAAGCAAACGGGCAACAACAAACGTTGCATCCGTAACGGGCTTGGGTAGAATAATAATATTATCGCGCACATCAATCAGTACCGAGGTAAAATCAGTAATCAGCATGATGCAAACCATAAAAATAAACATGGAGAAAAAGAGCGTGAGTTTCGTGATCATCTGGTCTCCAATCGCAAAACTGTAAAGGAAGAACAGCCCCATAAAAAAAGACCCGAACACAGTTCCCAAAGTGGCCCGGCTCACCTCTTTCTTTTCACGTGACTGCTTCATCTTCCCAAAAGCAGAGGGACGACGATTGTCTATAGTCAATTTGGTGGAAAGAATAGCCTGGAGTTGAAGCGTATCAACTCCTGCTTTCTTGTATAGGAAAGTCGGCAAAAGAAAAAACCGTAGAAATAATTTATCAAGAAAGTTCATAATCGACAGGTGTGAGTTTAATGAGAAAATCAATTTTCGAATATCCCCATTAGCTTATCGCTTGCGTCATGCATCGACTCGCTGGCAGTCAGTCGGGCAAATATCTGTTCCAGACTACTGTTGTCCTGATTCTGCTTTAACTCATCAAAGGTCCCGTCTGCTATTACATTTCCATCATTAATCAGTATAATACGGTCGCTGACTTTCTCCACCACATCCATCATGTGACTGCAATAGAAGATTGTTTTTCCGCTTTTGGCCAGTTTATCAATCAGCTCTTTGATGATGATTACACTATTAGCATCCAATCCGCTAAGCGGCTCATCGAGGATTATGATATCCGGGTTGTGAATCAATCCCGATGTGATCAACACTTTTTGCTTCATCCCTTTGCTAAATGTATCCATCCGTTGATCTTTATTGCCTCCTAATCCGAATGCATCGAGCATTCGGGTGACACGTTCAGCCACCACTTCTTTCGGGAGTTTATAAAGTGCCCCCATTAAAGTGAGAAACTCATTGGGTGTTAGCACATCATAAAGTTCAGCCAGTTCGGGCACATAGCCAATCAGACTTTTGACCCCTAGCGGATTTTGCCTGATGTCAATTCCTTTCACAATTACCTCTCCTGAGAAATCAGAGATAAGTCCGGATAAAATTTTTACGGTTGTACTTTTGCCGGCTCCGTTCGGCCCGATATATCCTATCACTTGTCCCGGCATAATATCGATAGTAATATTATTAAGTACACGTTTGGTTCCGTAAGACTTATTTAAATTGCGAATACTGATGATGGGCTCCATAAAAATTCTTTTTTGATGACTAAAATATCTACCACAGGAAGCAAATGCAAATTTATTAAATTAATGCAAACACCCGCTATTATTTATTTTGTTTATTACAAGTAGTTGCTAAACTAAAAAAGCCGCTCTAAATTACATAGAGCGGCTTCATTATAAAAAGAAAAGCTAATTCTTAGTCTTTAAATTTTGCAGAGATAAACTCGCGGTTCAGGCGAGCAATATTGCTGATCGAAATATTTTTAGGACATTCCGCTTCACAAGCACCAGTGTTGGTACAGTTACCGAAACCAAGTTCATCCATTTTAGCCACCATTGCTTTAGCACGACGGGCAGCTTCTACGCGACCTTGTGGCAACAATGCAAACTGGCTCACTTTAGCAGAAACGAACAGCATAGCAGATCCGTTTTTACAAGCAGCAACGCAAGCACCGCAACCGATACAAGAAGCTGAGTCCATAGCTTCGTCAGCATCTACTTTAGAGATAGGAATTGCGTTAGCGTCAGGGATACCACCTGTATTTACAGATACGTAACCACCAGCCTGCATGATTTTATCAAATGCAGCGCGATCAACCATCAGGTCGCGGATTACAGGGAAACCTGCAGAACGCCACGGCTCGATAGTGATAGTTTCGCCATCTTTGAATTTACGCATGTGCAACTGGCAAGTGGTTACATCTTCGTCTGGTCCGTGCGGGTGTCCGTTTACGAAGAGAGAACACATACCACAGATACCTTCGCGGCAGTCGTGGTCGAACACAATAGGCTCTTTTCCGTCATTCACCAGTTTCTCGTTGAGAATATCCAACATTTCGAGGAATGAGCTATCGATAGAGATATTGCTCAATGAATAGGTCTCGAATGCACCTTTTTCCTTCGGACCTCTCTGACGCCAAACTTTCAGCGTTATATTAATTGTTTTTTCCATTGTTTGTTTTTGAGTAAACGAGTAGACAAGTGAACGAGTATACAAGCACCCACAGGCTACTCTGAATTATTAACTCTAATCGATCTTTTTTGAACGAATCAGGGCGACAAGCATCTTTATTATCTCATTGTTCATATTATTCAACAGGTTGAATTCTTCTGTATTGAGAAACTCTAATTGATTGGCTATAATCAACTGAGTTTCCAACTCCGAAGCTGATCCTAGTGAGATGTATAAAAAATGAACCAGTTCTTTAATTGAATTACGTCCATGGCCTTCGGCTATATTAAATGAAATAGAAGTCGAAGCTCTTCTCATTTGAGAAGTCATACCAAAGAGTTCCTCTTTAGGAAATCTGGAAGTAAACTTGTAGATCAGAACAGCTAGTTCTATAGCCTTTTGCCAAACATTTAAATTCTTATGAGAAAGCATTGTTTATAACAAAATTAGAACTTTCCGTATACACGTCTACTCGTTTACTAGTTTACTTATCAACTGATTCCCAACAATTACGCCTTATAATTACGTTGTTGAACTTTCACGAATTCGTAGTTCAGATCTTCTTTCAGAAGCTGAGGTTCTTTTCCTTCACCTTCGTATTTCCAGCAAGCTACGTAAGAGAATTTGTCATCCTGACGCATAGCTTCACCTTCTTCTGTCTGATACTCTTCACGGAAGTGACCACCGCAAGACTCTTCGCGGTTCAACGCGTCACGAGCCATCAGTTCACCGATCATGATGAAGTCTTCCAAACGAAGTGCTTTTTCCAATTCTGTATTCAAATCGCTACCAGAACCCGGGATGCGTACATTTGAATAGAAATCTTTACGCAATTCTTTGATTTTCTCCAAAGCAGTTTCGAGGCTTTCTTTAGTACGAGCCATACCTACGAAATCCCACATGATCAGACCCAGTTTTTTGTGGATAGAATCAACAGAGTGTTGTCCTTTCACATTCATCAATTTCTCGATACGGGCCTTTATCGCTTTTTCAGCTTCTTCGAATTCAGGCAATGATGTGCTGAAACGAGGAACGCGAATCTGGTCAGCCAGATAGTTCTGGATAGTGTAAGGCAATACGAAGTAACCGTCAGCCAAACCTTGCATCAATGCAGATGCACCCAGACGGTTAGCACCGTGATCAGAGAAGTTAGCTTCACCGATTGCGAACAGACCCGGGATTGAAGTTTGCAATTCGTAGTCAACCCAGGTACCACCCATCGTGTAGTGGATAGCAGGGTAGATCATCATCGGAGTTTCATATGGATTTTCGTCAACGATTTTGTCGTACATCTGGAAGAGGTTACCGTAACGGGCCTCTACCACTTTCTGACCCAAACGGTTGATCGCATCAGAGAAGTCAAGGTAAACAGCCAAGCCGGTAGCACCTACACCGAAACCGGCATCACAACGCTCTTTAGCAGCACGTGATGCAACGTCACGGGGAACAAGGTTACCGAATGCAGGGTAACGACGCTCCAGATAGTAGTCGCGGTCGTCTTCTTTGATTTGTGTCGGTTTCAGTTTGCCGGCACGGATAGCTTCCGCATCCTCTTTTTTCTTGGGAACCCAGATACGTCCGTCGTTACGGAGAGACTCAGACATCAAAGTCAGTTTAGACTGGAATTCACCGTGAACGGGAATACATGTCGGGTGAATCTGAGCGTAACATGGGTTAGCGAAGTAAGCTCCTTTTTTGTAAGCCTGGATAGCGGCAGAACCGTTAGAACCCATAGCGTTGGTAGAAAGGAAGAAAGTGTTTCCGTAACCACCGGTAGCGATAACTACTGCGTGAGCTGAGAAACGTTCGATTTTACCGGTAACGAGGTTACGGGCAATAATACCGCGTGCACGACCGTCGATGATTACAACGTCGAGCATTTCGTAGCGGGTATAAAGTTTTACAGAACCTTTGTTTACCTGACGGCTCAATGCTGAGTAAGCGCCAAGCAACAACTGCTGTCCTGTTTGTCCTTTTGCATAGAAAGTACGTGATACCTGAGCGCCACCGAAAGAACGGTTATCCAAAAGGCCGCCGTATTCGCGGGCGAAAGGTACACCCTGTGCCACACACTGGTCAATGATGCTGCCTGAAACTTCAGCCAAACGGTGAACGTTAGCCTCACGTGCACGGTAGTCACCACCTTTGATGGTGTCATAGAATAAACGGTAAACCGAGTCACCGTCGTTTTGATAGTTTTTAGAAGCATTGATACCTCCCTGTGCTGCAATAGAGTGTGCACGACGGGGTGAATCCTGAATACAGAAGTTCAATACATTGAAACCAAGTTCACCGAGAGAAGCTGCTGCTGAACCTCCGGCCAAACCGGTTCCAACAACGATGATGTCAAGACGGCGTTTGTTAGCCGGGTTAACCAATTTTTGATGAGCTTTGTAGTTACTCCACTTTTCAGCCAAAGGCCCTTGAGGAATTTTAGAATCTATTTTTGACATAACAAATATTTTTCTGATATGGATAAATCAAATTACTCGCAGATTAAAGGCTCTTCAAGTAAAATACTACAACAACGAGAGCAAATCCAAAGAAGATGATGGTTGAAGCGATGTTTGAGATACATTTCAAACGGTTAAACCATACTTTGCCGTTCCAACCCACACTTTGGAACATGCTCCAGAAACCGTGAGTCAGGTGAAACCACAATGCAGCAAACCAAACCAGGTAAAGCACGCAATAAACCGGATTAGCAAACAAAGTCTGGATCAATTCAGCTCCGGAGAAAGACTCTGCTCCCACCAATTCCGCATACATCATTTTGTACCAGAAATTGAACAGGTGCAATGCTAAGAAACCGAATACAATAGCGCCCAAAACAAACATGTTCTGAGAAGCCCATTCTACGGTTTTAGGTGCGCTGGTTACAGCGTAACGCTCACTACCACGCGCTTTACGGTTCTGAAGAGTCAGAATGTAAGCATACACAATGTGGATAATGAAACCGGCAGCCAATACTGCTGTACCGATAAGCGCATACCAGTTTGTTCCCAAAAATTCACAAACCATATCGTAACCTTCGGTAGAGAAAACCGCCACCAGGTTCATGGACATGTGAAACAACAAAAACAGAATAAGGAAAAGACCTGATACACTCATGATCAGTTTTCTCCCAATTGACGAATTAAGAAGCCACATAAAGATTTAATTTAGATTTAATTAATGAATGATTATCTTACTTGTATTATATGCTGTTTTTTGCACGCGCAAAAATACTGCTTTAGGGCATACCATACAAATAATATTACGGAAATATTTCCACAATAGAAGCAGAAAGAATCAGATTAAAAAGATTTCAGGTTAAAAACGGAACATATTGATAAGCAAGAAAAGCGGACAAAGCCTGATTTTATGACTTTGTCCGCTTATACATATCTTTATGGCCGGATAAATTCCGGTTTTAGTACCTTTTGTCTACATAAAGATAACGGTAAGGTTTCTTGTTTTTGCAAAGAGGAATTGTGATTCCGGTCTGGAGATTAACAGTACACTGATCCTTGGGCAGATTATACCGGCCTAATTTAGGGATTGTAAAATCGGAGGCAACAAAGAAATTAATCCAGGAGGGGGAGAAATTCAATGCCAGGCCAAAGCGGTTGGGATCTTTTTGCAATAAAGCCCAGGTAGTGGCAAAAGTAAACCATTGGGCCGGTTTCCCGATTAAGGCCAACACAAACTCTCCATCTGCAAATCCTGGCCTGTAATAAAAATTAGTCAACAGTCCGACCCGGGCTTCCTGATGCCTGGTGTTTTCATAGAACGTATATTCTGCGCTGGCTCTTACTGTTGTCGGCAAGTACTGGTTATAGCCACCGGATGAAGATGTTTTTTTAAATCTGGCCATCGATTGAGCTCTGTCCCGTAACGCCCAAAGCTGCCTGGACCAGGTATTAAACCAAACCTGTGAAACTACCCCTTCAAAGCCTTCAAACACAGCCACACTATCTGCGACTCCTTTTTGAATGGATCCGGACTTCCAATGTATAAAACCAAAATCTTCCAGACTTGCAGCCAAACAGATTTTCCCGGTCGGTTGAAAAACGACCCCTAAATCGATCCCGACCCCATACCCTGAAGGTTTTCGACTACGTGTCCATTTATAATCCTCGTAACTAAAATACCCTGCAGAATCAGTTTTTAGGGAAACGATATTGGACATTAAATAGGATTCTCCTTTAGCCTGAACCGACCAGTTAAATTCATTCTTTTCAATTTCCAGTTTATCATAACCTATAATCACAGATGATAATCCGGCCAGTAACTTTATCTTACCTCCAATTCTTAACCGATCATTCACTTCCCTGGAATAACCCAGGGCTGCTTCTATCCAGAACATATTGCCATACTTTATGCTACTCAGATCATAACGATTAGTACTGGTATCCAGACCGATCTTAGCCAATCGGAAAAATTCCAACGGTAAGTTTGCATACAGAGTTTCTTTTAAGGATAGATCAAATGACAGGAACTCATTCTTCGGTGTAAAAAAGCCGCAGGAAAACAAATCGATTCTGGCATTTTGATAAATATAATTTTCAGGGTTCAATGTACTTATAAATTTATCGCCATTCACAGTCGAATCCAGAAAGATAACATCTGCGCCCTCTTTTCGGAACAAAAAATTTGTCACCCCGACATTTGATTTGCCTCCAACCTGGATATTACCTAATACAGGCAATGCTATATAGCCATACTTTGGCACAAAGGAGGGATTGTACTGATGCCTCTGACTCAATTCACTCATAAAATAGAGAGAGTGAGATTGTTGTGAATAAACAAATAACGGGATAAGCATTATGAATACCAGAATCCCGGGGACATTGCTTTTCATGGGTAAAAGAGGACGTTAAATTGATGATTGGTTTAGGTTGTCAACAAAGAATAGTCTCCTTTTTAAAAATGTTTCGGTAAAATTTAAACAGGCTCTTACAGTAAAACAATGTTCAAATGATTATTTCCACACAATTAAGCACTTTTACACAATGAGCTTAATCCCAAAGCGATATTTATCTAAACTTATCATAAAAAAGCCGTTATTCCGATTTTACTCATCGAAATAACGGCTTTTTTATTTGAAACAGATAAACTTTATATAATGGTCAATTCTGCCAGATAATGATAATGTTCATCTTCATAGATTTTCTCACACTTAAAACCATGTTGACGAGCCAGCTCATCCAGTGTATCGAAATCAATATAAATCCAATCGAAAGTCACACCTTTATAGTTGCCAAAATCCATCCGGTACTTCATCTCTCCATAATAGGATCCGTTGAGATTGATCAGCGCACTACCATCCTCTTCCTCATACATATAGATGATGTTGGAAGAATCCAGCACAATCTTACCTCCGGCGTTCAACATCTTTTTGGCCTGAACAAAAAACTGGGTAAAGTTCTCCAGGTTTTGCACAATGCCAATGCCGTTCATCAATAACAAAAGGGTATCGTACTTCTCCTCACTCATCGAAAAGAAATCCTGAAGCCGGGCATCATTTACGCCACGCGCCTTCATAACCTCAACAGCCCCTTCCGAGATATCGATAGCCGTAACCGCCTTACCCTGGCTTTGTAACCAAAGGGCATGACTACCGGCTCCCGCTCCTGCATCAAGCACCCGGCCTTCGCAACGGTTTAGTGCTATCTGCTCGATCCCGGGCATTTTCTCAAAAGTACGAAAAAAGGTTGCCACATCCCACTTTTCAGTTTCAGCCAGATCGCTGTGAACTGAGAATTTTGCATTTCTCATGCCTTTTTGGTAAGCCTGCAACCCTTTACCGTAGGCATCTTTATCTATTATCTTCATTGTATATTTTAATTCTTACGTTCCAGTTCACGAAGATTCTCCATTTTCTTCCGTTGAAGGAATTCATAAATGCCCTCCAGGTGTTCGGTTACTTTCTTATTGCCAAATTCATAAACCTTCGATACCAATCCATCCAGGAAGTCACGGTCGTGCGATACAAGAATCAACGTTCCGTCAAATGCCTTCAATGCAGCTTTCAGGATATCTTTCGTTTTCATATCCAGGTGGTTGGTCGGCTCATCGAGAATCAACAGATTCACGGGTTCGAGCAACAACTTAAGCAACGCCAACCGTGTACGTTCTCCACCCGAAAGCACTTTTACCTTCTTGGTAGAAGCTTCTCCGCCAAACATAAACGCACCAAGCATATCCTTGATTTTATTCCGGATTTCACCTTCAGCCACATCGTCAATAGTCTGGAATACAGTCAGGTTTTCATCCAGCAACGAAGCCTGATTCTGTGCAAAATATCCAATCTGCACATTATGACCCAGGGTTAATTGACCATCGTAATCGATTTCCCTCATGATGCATTTCACCAAAGTCGACTTACCCTCTCCGTTTCGACCCACAAAGGCTACCTTTTCACCGCGTTCGATGGTAAAATTGGCGTTACTGAACACATTGTGATCGCCGTATGTCTTTGCCAGTCCTTCTGCCACTACAGGATAAGTGCCCGAACGGGGTGATGGCGGGAAACGCAGACGTAAAGCTGAGGTATCCTCTTCATCCACCTCCAGAATCTCAAGTTTCTCCAGCATCTTCACACGCGACTGCACTTGCAGGGTTTTCGAATAAGTCCCTTTGAAACGTTCGATAAACTCTTTATTCTCGGCAATCATCTTTTGTTGCTCATCGTAAGCCTTTTGCTGTTGAGCCCTCCGGTCCTTACGGAGCTCCAGATATTTAGAGTAATTTACTTTATAATCATAAATGCGCCCCATAGTCACTTCGATGGTGCGGGTGGTAATATTATCGACAAAAGCACGGTCGTGAGAAATAACCACAACAGCTTTCGCACTGGTAGTCAGAAAATCTTCGAGCCACTGAATGGAATCAATATCAAGGTGGTTGGTTGGCTCATCGAGCAAAATTACATCCGGATTGCGCAGCAGGATTTTTGCCAGTTCGATACGCATGCGCCATCCGCCACTGAAATCTCCGGTCGGACGGGTAAAATCCTCCCGGCTGAAACCTAAACCCAGTAATGTTTTCTCGACCTGCTCTTCGTAGTTCGTTGAATCAATGCTATAGAACTTTTCGCTCAGTGTGGATACCTTTTCGATCAGTTCATAATAGCTGTCCGAATCGTAATCCGTACGCTCGGACAGTTGCTTATTGAGCTCTTCAATCTCCTGCTCCATCGCAAACAAATGAGCAAACGCCTGTGACGTTTCCTCAAAAACAGTGCGGCTGTTTTCTGTCATCAGGTGCTGTGGCAGATAAGCGATTACGGTGTCTTTCGGAGCAGACACTTTGCCTTTCGAAGGAGTCCGTTCGCCTGCCAGCACTTTAAGCAAGGTTGATTTACCCGCACCGTTTTTTCCCATCAGGGCAATGCGGTCTTTTTCGTTTATTACAAATGAGATATCCTGAAATAGCGGCGATCCGCCAAATTCTACCGTAAGTCCGTCTACTGAAATCATAAGGTTTTTGAAATTTAGGTGCAAAGATAGGGAAAGTTTAAGGAACAAAGAAGTTAGCAAACGTTACGAACCACTCCGGCAAAGCTCTAATACATGGAGCGTTGTACAATTTTCCAAAGATAAAGACGAAAAATCTATGATTATATCCCCCGGCAGATTGGCTCCTGTTTCTTGTGTTTATATCTTTGCACTACACCTCAAATTAATTATCAATGAAGAAAGTCTGTCTCGCATTATTACTTTGCTCGGTATCTCTGATATCCTTTGCCCGGAATGAAAAGGTTACCAATCAACCGTTGGTTCCGGATAATCTGGCCGATCCCACCATAGTCCGGTTTGGTGATACGTATTACCTGTATGCCACAAGTGACATCGGTGATTCTAAGTCCGATCTCAGCACATCCGGCAATCCCGTTGTATGGAAATCCAGAGACTTTGTCAACTGGAGCTTCGAAGGCGTGATTCTTCCCGGCATCGACTGGAGCAAATACCGCTATTGGGCTCCCGGCCGCGTTATCTTACATAAAGGGAAATACTACCTCTACTTTACCTGCGAGGGTCCGACCCATGTAGCGGTGAGTGATTCGCCCGAAGGTCCTTTCAAATTGGTAAATGGGCCTGAGCATTTTACCGGGAAAGAGACAAACTCAGCTGTTGCTGACGATATCGACGGTTGTCCGTTTATTGACGATGATGGCAAAGGTTATATCTTTTGGCGCCGTCGAAAAGCTGCCCGGCTGACTGATGACTACCTCAGGACAACGGGTGAGAGCATCACCATCCCCACAGGTTGGAAAGGATACTCCGAAGGCCCTCAGATGTTCAAGCGCAAAGGCATTTATTACTATCTGTACACAAACGGGGGATATGCCGATTACCAGTACGGCTACGTAATGAGTGACAAGTCACCGCTGGGTCCGTTTACCGTTCCTCAAAATGACATCATCTTATCCACCGATGTAAATCAAAACATTTGGGGACCGGGACACGGCTTCGTTTTCAATAAAAACAATACCGACGAATGGTACTTTGTTTTTCTTGAATACGGTATCGGCGGAACCAGTCGTCAGATCTATGTTTCCCGGTTGGAATTCAATCCCGATGGGACCATCAGGCCTGTCAGGATCAATAACAAAGGAGTAGGTGCCCTCGCCAATATCAGACAGCCGCGACCATTGTCGTTCTCCAAAGCCGTCGTGACAGCCTCGTCTTCTCGCCCCGGAATGACCGTTACGGCACACAACTGGCGTAATCAAAAAGACCTGAAGTTTCATCTGCCCGATCCGCTTCCTACCCGCAAGGTTGATTTTTCACCGGCTAACGTGCTTGACAATTCCAATTACACCCGCTGGTGGGCTGCTCCCGACGATAGTCTGAAATACCTGCAAGTCGATCTGGGCAAAACCCCGATTATCAATCGTTGCGAAATCTACTTTGTTCATCCGTCACTGGGACATGCATTTGTCGTTGAGAAATCTTCCGATGGTAAAAACTGGACAACCGCCTATGAGGAAAAACAGAGAACCATTCGTTCTCCGCATGTAGCCACAAACATAGGTAAAACACGCTATCTCCGCATTCGGATCCTCGAAGGCCAACCTGGCATCTGGAACATCAAACTCTATTAAGAGCCTGATAGATATAAGCAAAAAGGGGAATGCCCCAAAAATCAACTAGTTAAACTAAACGCAAAGTGATTATATTCAATTACATGGCTCTATAACGTTTTGGGTGGGTTACCTTTAATGTCTCAAATGGGTACCTCTCCGTTTTCCGTAGCCTACATATAACCTCAAAATCTTAATATACCGCAGTAGCCGTTCGGCGTATGGCTCATGCCTACGTCGTCAGAAAAACAAGGCCTCCGGCCTTACCTTACTACGGTTATCGCACGGTACCAGCAACAGGGGGGGGGCAATTATTTAAGGACTACTTAAAAAACCTATTTTTTAAATCACTATGTGGTTGAATTTGAACCAACGGTCAGCGGAGCTAATAGCCACCAGTGTAAAGAGTATTTGATATCGTAAAGCAATAGAGTAAGACACTATTAGTTAATATTGCACTCACACAGTGCATAAGTTAGTAACATTTGCTCTCACACAGTGCATTTTGTTTCATATATTGCTCCTTAAGAGTGCAATATAGCTTATCTTTGTAATCTAATGTGATGAGATGATGGAAAAATTATTCGAATACTTTCATAAGCTGCTCAGAGAAACCGATGTTGATTTTAAGCGATATATCTATTCAAAAATCAACTGGAACAATCGGATGATTGGTCTTACCGGCCCCCGGGGTGTGGGGAAAACAACCCTGGTGCTTCAACAGATCAAGGAAAACCTGAATCCGAACGAATCGCTGTATGTTACTGCGGAAGATTTCTATTTTGCCGATCACAGGTTGCTGGACCTTGCCGATGTGTTTGTGAAAATGGGCGGAAAGTATCTGTTTATTGATGAAATCCACAAATACAAAGATTGGTCGAAGGAATTGAAACTGATTTATGATTACCATTCGGAGCTGAAGGTTGTATTCACCGGTTCCTCCGTGTTGGATATCAACCAAGGTGCATCCGATTTAAGCCGACGCGCGGTGATGTATCAAATGCAGGGCCTATCGTTCAGGGAATATCTGCAAATGTTTCACCAGATATCGTCGCAAGTCTATACATTGAAAGATATCATCGGACATCAGGTAAAAATAGATGGGGTGGACCATCCGCTTCCATTATTCGATGATTATCTGAAAAGGGGATATTATCCTTTTGCCACAGAGGATGATTATGATATTCGTCTTCGACAAATCATCAATCTGACTTTGGAAACCGATATTCCACAATATGCCGATATGAATGTGGCCACAGGGCGCAAGTTAAAGCAATTACTGGCTATCATTGCCAAAAGCGCTCCATTCAAGCCCAATATATCGAGTATTGCAACCATGCTGAGCGCGAGTCGCAATAATATCGGCGATTATTGTCTTTACATCGAGGAGGCGGGGTTGATCGCTCAATTACGCGATGCTACAGGCGGTATTCGTGGATTAGGGAAAGTCGACAAAATCTACCTGGATAATACAAATCTGATTTATAATCTGGCTCAGGATAGTTCCAATATCGGAAATATCCGCGAGACGTTCTTCTTCAATCAAACAAGAGTAAACTCCGATGTGATCGCTTCGCCGGTTTCGGACTTCCTGATTGATGAAATGACGTTCGAAGTGGGCGGAAAGAATAAAAAACAAAATCAGATCCGGGGTATTGAACAGAGCTTTGTGGTAAAAGACGATATTGAATTCGGATTCGGTAATGTGATTCCCTTATGGCAGTTTGGAATGAATTATTGAGTGGAACTTATTCGTATAATACAAAAATCCCGCTACAATCCTGAATCAGGCACTGTGGCGGGATTTAATTTTTGAGGCTGTAATCCGGTTTCTCAGATCTTGCTGCCTATGTAGAACACATTTCCGTAATAGGATTTATACTTGTCGTACAAAGCGGCTTCGTGCATCCCCGTTCGGCGTATGGCTCATGCCTACGTCGTCAGAAAAACAAGGCCTCCGGCTTTACCTTAATGTTATAATCACCCGCAAATGCACGAAAGAATCTACACCAAAATATCTGATTTTCCGAACGAATCCCCAAAACAACCATTCCTTTCCGATTATTCCGCTTCTCCACCCACACAATACAGAAAGCAGCTCCAGACCATTTTACTGAAACTGCTTTCTTGTTTTTTTGCTGCCTTGTATTTGATGCAAGCCAGGAGACTTACTTTCAGCTATAACCAAAGCAGGGCTTTCACCAAACTACCGTTTACACTTACGCCGAACCGGATTGCTCCCCGATAGTCCTGCAATCATGGGAAAAGCTTATAGATATCTTTTCGGTGAATCACCCGGGCAAATTCAACCGTATTATGTTTAATAAAAATACCTATCCGATAATCGCCAATGCGTATCCGATAGGTATTTTTAAAACCTTTTCATTTTCGTCTCAATTTGGCCATTATCGAATCTTTTGAAACTGTATCTGAGCGATCCGCTTCTTTCATATAATGAGCTAGTCCCATATCCTCTTTTTCTTCATCACTCAATACTTTGGCTTTGAAATGGAGTTTTTTAAGCAATTGGGAAAGTAAAGCTTCATCCTCTTTTGTTTTTGTAGTGACAATAAATGTGCTCATAAAATTTCCTCCTAATTATTTACCAGACAAAGATATAGGATTTCAGGGCAAAAAGCAAGTCTGTGGATTTTATAAACCTATTCTTCCGCCAGCGGATCGACAACTCCCCATCTCCCAATCGTCGCATCATACCATCTCGCCCCATAATCCAGCATATTCAACCCATGCATCCGATCCATCTCCTTGCCGTTGTAGAGATAGGGGTTAAGATTAGAGCCGGACAGTATATCACCCCAATGAGAGTAAAACTCCAATCCGAAAGGATAATAGTGCGTAGTCTGATCCGTTGAATACGAAGTAGAACCTACCGGCACACTGATATTTACCCGGGTACTACCAAGATGATCCTTGAGGAAGTAGTTGTATCGGTTGCCGTTATCGGCAGCGATATAGCCCTCCGGGGTCAGAATGCGCTTCAGCGAGTTATTCTCGTAAATATAGTTGCCGCAATAGTCAGTTCCGGTAGTAGAGCTGATGCTACTGTTTTCGGCATAATTATTATCGATCGGCATCTGGAGGGTCCAGTATTTTTTCTGAATCCGCTTTTCTGATTATTGCTATCGCTGCTCTTGCCAGCCGGAATACAGTTTCCGTCAATGGCTCTTCATTTTTCTGCATTATATCCGTCAGGACGGGAGATTTTAATAAATTCACTCACTCAGAATTCTAAATTCTAATATCTTTGCTGAATCAGAATCCATCCAACTAATTGATCGTCTACCACAGCTATCGCTTGTTGGTTCCTTAGTATATCTATAAGGACCCTCTATATACCCAGTGTAACTTATCCATATTTTCACATAATATGTCTCATCTATCACATTACAAACCTCGTGATCAAGTACCTTCTTATATTTACTTTCGATAAGTCTTATCCAAAGATCATAAATCATCATTTTAACACTACATTTACCCTCTATTGCTTTATAAATATCAAAATTCTCTTTCTTGAAAACATTACTATCTTTTTCTTGTACCGGAATGAATGTCATATTATCCCTCCCATCTTCTGCAAAGGAATGCTACTGCATTTCCTGTATAGTGAGTGATTATCATTTTAGGAGATGATGGACTATTTAAATTTTGACTTTCTTTATTTCCAGGTTTACAAGAGATTAACAGCACAAATAAAAGAATCATTACTCTATACTCCATAATCTATCGTTTTAAAGAACCAGAACCTTTTCCATGTAAAAACCATTTGTCAACTACAATATTCCCATATAGACGAATAATATAATTGTTATTAATTGATGGCTGCCTGTATACAAATTCCAACATATTCTTATAGTGATTAGCCGAAAAATTAAGAGCTCCATTTTTGCCCATTAAATCATTTTCATACCCGTTTTCCGTAGCCTACATATAACCTCAAAATCCTAATTACAGCAGTAGCCGTTCGGCGTATGGCTCATGCCTACGTCGTCAGAAATGGGTCGTAACCAGCGGACGGCCGGCATGGTCGTAGGTATAGGCATAATATTCGGTGATCTCGGTATACCCTTTATGCACATGTTTCTTCTTTATCAGCTGCCCGGTGAAGTTGTAGGCGAAATATTCGTAGTCATAACCATTGCTGAGGTGGTTGGTGGATAGGAATGCTTTTTTTCGGATCACAGATCCTTACTATATAAAGAAGGCGGGATAACATATCCCGCCAACCAACATCTCCTTTCTACGGCTTCATATCCGAAAGGACGAGGCGATTGACAAATACACCTTGACCTATATCCCTTTTTCTACGGTTCCATATCCGGTCTGATATGAATAAAATCCTCCATCTTGTAGTTGTACTTTTTGGAATTCTTAAAACTAACATATTCAATACCAATACAAGGACTTATATCTCCATCGATAACACTAGTACCCCAAAAAGAAAAATGCTTAACTTTTTTTAAGTCACGAATCCATTTTAGATGAGGAATATCACCACAATCTCCTATTATTATTTTTTCAAGCTGTTGACAACATTCGAGTTCTTTATAATCAGTCAATTTTTTACAATTATCTAACACTAAAATATTTAAATTTGAAGACACATTTCTTAATCCATCTAAACTAAAAAGATTTTTACAATTATGGCCTTCAAGGCTTCTCAAGTTTACAAGATTAAAGTCATTAAAGTCACAAATATTCGCATCGGATACTTCCAGGCACTCTAAACTACTTGGAAGCTTTAACTCTCTAAATGATTGAGACTTCGGTTTATATTTCCATAAAACAACTTCCTTCAATCTTTTACAGTTACTCAAGTCTGGAAATTTCGCATACCAATCTACCGATAGATACTCAAGATTGGGGAAATTAGAAAAATCCAAATGTTGTTTTTTACCTTTTACACCAAGAATTGCATATTTGAGATCTTTTAAATAATATAAACCGGAGTAGTCTATATCCATATCCGTTATACTTACTCTTTGTACAAAATCAATCTCTGAAAGAAAATCTAAATTTCTCACTTTATTGGATTTAAAGTAAGACAAGGATATTCCCAATAATTTGTTTTTCTTAATATATTCTATTTCATTTACCAGATTGTCTCCTTTCAATATAAACGAATCTATTTCTCCATTGGCATTGGTATAAAATTCAAAACCGTCTTTACTTTGTATGGTCATATTGTTATATTTTTAAATTATTCACCATCTTGCTTTCTGTATTCTGTTCCTGGAGAATCCCTTTTATTATAATTATTGGAACTTTTATAACCTCCTTCATCTGTCTCCATTCTTCTTGACTCTTGTTTAAATGCTTCTCTATCATTTTCTGCTGGTGTCCAATCTTGTGATTTTACTGGATCATTATATTTTTTTGCTTTTTCTTCCCCTGATTTTTTCATCCTTTCTTTATCTCCTTTCCCATGATACTTTTTTCCGCTTTTATGAGTGTTTGTATAAGAACCTGTTTGCTTCGTTTTTTTCTCATTCTTTGCTTCACTTTTTTGATCGGCCTTACTATTAGAACTTTTCTCAGAAAGTAAAATGATAGCAGGAGTAAGAGATAACGTTATAGATACTTTCAATCTATCTACAATACCTCCAATTGCACCTTTCACATCTTGAATAGAAGGTAAGGTTGGTAAATTCGTTTGATGTGCTGGTGCTTGACCAGTACTTATTGCAAGAACTGATTCTTGATATTCTATATATAATTGAGCAACTTGAGCTTGTCTCCCATCCGGGTCATTATGACAAATAGGACTATTCTTTACATAGTTATAAGGCGACCATTCGTAGTCATCTTCAACCAGCGGATCGACACTTGAACATTATCTGTTTTTATTGATTTGTTTGGTTAGATATCTGTATTTTGACATTTTACACTTAGCTTTTCTATTGTCATATTCATAAAAAGTCATCAATTCTCCAGGGAAAGCTACATTTATACTATATGTCGTACGTCCATTCTGCATTAAATCATTTCTAATCAATTGATACGACTCTCTACGATTTAGGCCAACTGGTGCTTCATAACAAATTGAAAAATGAAATTTGTTTCTTCTGAAATATGCTTCGACTTTATCAAATACAGATTTAGACAATTTGGCTTTAGACCGATAGCCTTTAAACTGAACTATATTACCGAGTGAATCTACATCCCAAAATGTAATAAATTGAATATTGTTCTCAAATAGTCCTATAATTGAATCTCTATGAACAGATTTAATCAAAGAATAGCCCAACATTGCTGAATTCTTCACCAGACAATCACGTTCAAAACTAATATTAAATTGTGAGTAAGATGATGACGCAATTAGAAGAGTAAATATTAGTATTGTCATTCTACTATTTCCCATATGTATCAATAATTAATTTTGTTAAACTGAATGGAGTGACAGTTGTATTTATTCTGTAATGACTGTTTCCAATATTATGATCCCGATTATATTTTGAATAACTATTTGCTGCACTTTTATACTCATCGAGAAAAGACTTGGACTCTACTGCTTTGGATGTAATTGGCATAAGCCCTTCACCGTAATCATTCATCTTTAATTTACCTTGAAAATCAGTAGCTCCAGGTATTTCACCAAATCCGCCATATTGAAGCCCCATAGCGGTAACTGCAACTTTCGCCTCAAATTCTATATTGAATTCACCCTTATCATATCCTTCCTTATTTTCAGATTGATATGCATGAAAAAACTCTTCGGTCAATGCTCCTGATTTTATTTTTTGCCCTTCTAAGAAAGTTACATCACCTCCACCTTTTCCTGATTTATCGGCATCAAATTGACCATCATACGGATCACCTTGTGCATCTTTAGTCGTTTGACCAAATCGAACATTATATACATTTTTTGAATTCTCTAATGTTGTATACATTGTATTGAAAAGTTCGCTTTGTTTTCTTTGATTTGCAATTTGAGTTTGATATTTTTCTTTTTCATCATCAGACATATTAGACAGATTGATTTCCATTCCATCAGGATCAATAAACTTCACCGGATTATTATCACAATACACATACGGTGATATCGAGTAATACTTTTCCGCCAACGGATCCACAACACCCCATCTACCCACCGTCCCATCATACCATCTCGCCCCATAATCCAGCATATTCAACCCATGCATCCGATCCATCTCCTTACCGTTATAGAGATAGGGATTGGCACCAGACATAATGCCAGACTGCGCATAGAATTCCAGCCCGAAAGGATAGTAGTGCGTAGTCTGATCCGTTGAATATGAAGTAGAACCTACCAGCACACTGATATTTACCCGCGTATCACCAAGGTGATCCTTCAGAAAGTAGCTATATCGATAACCGTTATCAGCAGCGATATATCCCTCCGGGGTCAGGATGCGCTTTAATACACCTTTTTCATAGATATAATTACCACAATAGTCGGTTACATTGAGTGAATCGAATTGCTGATTTTCAATGTAGCGATCATCTATAGGAATATTTACCCCAATTGGTGAAAAACTATATTTCGCCTGACGCTTCACACCTGAAGCATCGTAGAGGTATTCGCTTTTGTTGCCATTAGCAAACTGGAGCTTCGCTGGTAAATTTAATGAATTATATTTGATCCAGGATATCCCTTTATTATAATCCGACCGCATATTGCCATTATTATCATACTTATATTCTATAGGAGTGGACGAATCGGTTTTGTCTTTAAAGTCATTAAAACCTTTGGGTGTCTCTGTTGATACATCTTTTACGTAAGTGAGCTGATTTCCATTGTAAGAAAGCTCCAGATCGTCTATCTTATTGATATTATTAGGATATACGTATCCATTACGCTTCAATTGCAAGATATTACCATTCTTGTCATACAGTCCGACCTCTTCGTTATAAATCTCATTCGGCGAATAGGTAGCTTTAGTCAGACGGTTTAGTGCATCGTAGGTATAATAATACTTGCGTTGGCTGTTACCATCATAAGCGGTACTCCATTGCATAGCCGAGATATTGCCATTATAGCAGGCAGGTTTACCATCCAGCTGATCCTGATAGAAGAGTGTCTCTGAGAACTCGGGCGAGGAGATCGACTTCACCCAGCTGCGTACATTATAGGCATATCCCGTGCTGTGCGCTCCCCCGTGCACTGATTTGTTGGATACGCGACCCTGCTCATCGTAACTGATTGAGCTAAGCGTCACTTCCGTTCCGCCATTTAGCTTGTGCGTGGTTACCAACGGGCGACCTGCATGATCGTAGGTATAGACGTAATCTTCGGTAATTACAGCATTATTGAATGCTTTATGCACATGTCTTTTCTTTATTGGTTGGCCGGTAAAGTTGTAGGCGGTGTATTCATAGTCGTAGCCGCTGAGATTATTGGTTGCCAGTGTCTGTACCGGACGGGCTTTGTCATCGTAATAGATGGTTGTGATTAATTGGGTAGAGGTATTGTTGAGCATGGCTACTTTAGTACCTGTGAGCAGCCCTTTGCTGGAATAACCATATTGGTTTAACAGATTCGCATCAACGCTCCCCTCCAGTTTGGGAGGAAGTACAAATCGTAGATTCCCGAAGTCGTCAGATATGTAGTAGGTATCATGATATAACGATCTGTTATTTTCTACAGGGATAACTCTCTTAAGAACAACCTGTCCTTGCTTATCTTTGTATTCACGGGTGATGTGATTTTCCTCATCCCGGGTTTCAGTCACATACAACTGGCCGGCATCATACGCGCCATTATAAGCAACTGTATTGTCATCTACAGTATATCGGTTTACATCATTACCATCATTGGTTAGATACACAATACTGTCAGCACGTCCGGCATTTCTCCAGTCTTGCCCCACTCCCCATTGCCTTGTCACACGATTCAGTGGAGAAGGTTCATAATTTGTTTGTTGATATGGGTATTGATCGCCATAATTGCTCGATATGGCATAGTTCTGATAATTGCTTACATAAGCCCCTTTGTTATCCGCAACTACTGCAGGTAACCACTTCTGAGCCTCACGTCCGGCATTGTCATATACGATTCCGCTGACCAAGTCGGCTTTATTGGGAGTAATCCCCCGCAGAACGGTTTGTAATGGACGACCAAGCCCATCGAAGTAGCTGACTGTCTGTTTACATTGTTCAACAGGCAAATAATTTACATCCGTTGTAGCTACAGTTGGCGTAATGGATAAAATATAGTTTTGACCGGTACTGACCTCCAGGCCTCCTAATGGTAGAAGTCCTTTAATTGAGGTAGTTATACTCCCGTTGCCACTATAACCTTCCGAAATTACATAATATGTTCCAGGCGCTAACAATTGCCTGATGTATGAATGATACGAATTGGTACATTTATTTTCTCCGTAATAATCATCATTGGATGCAATTACAACACCGGAAGAATTCAATAAATGCAAATATGTATCATTTAATTCGGAACCGCAATGCGAAATTATAACAGACATGCTTTTCGATATGGTAAACTGATAATACACATCGTTCGGCGACCGCTCATTATTATTCGTGAAATTAGTCGTGTTTTGGGTATCCGTATAGTCAAAGTTTTCACTCTTTGTTCCAATGATGAACGGGTTATCTCTGGAATCACCTGTAACCGCAGTAGAAGTGCTGCTCCCCGTTATTGTCGTCGTTATATTTCCATTACCGATACCCTTCCTAAACCACATTAAGTTCTTCCAGAAGAATGTAGCTGCATTATAACAAGAAAGCCGAGTAACTTTTTACAGCTACTCGGTATTTTCATTCTTAAGCAAGAATATTGAATCCACTCCGACAACCCATTTTTATCCTTTTTTAGACAAAAATGACCACTGAGATTCAATAGGTTACAAAGTGTAGAATTGACCTATTTGCCTTTTCGGAGTGGACTTAATATTAGATATTATTTCCCATGCATTACTTTAAGTATTTTTCCATCCTTTTTTTGGATTAATATATAAGGAACACCTCCTTGATAATTTCTGGGTAGAGTGCCTTCAACAATCCATATTCCGTTCTTTAGTTTTACCTTGTAAGGTTTCTTTTTGTAAACATCTTCACCATAAATAGCCACCCAAACTGCTTCTGCAATTTTAATTGCAGTTGTGTCATTCGGAACAAAACCTTCTTTGGGTATATATCCCGGCTCAGATTCTCGATTATCAATTGGAGGTTTTGGTTTAGCTCCCCCCAGAACACTACTAGTAGTTACTAAAACTAATAACAACATACATATGAAAACAACCGATACATTCTTAAATAAAGAATGCATTGATTGCTTATTTATTTTGCCCTTTATCTTCATTTGTTTTTTATTCTTATCATTTGTATCATTTGCTTTTTCTTGAGCTGGAATATCTATTGGTTCTATTTTATTTTTTCTTTTCGGATCTTTGGCATCACTTGGCATATCTGTACTGTCTTTTTCCTTTAGGAGGAGCACTCTGATGAATATTATCATGTGTACCTTCATTAGCCGCTGGATATGTATGCCCTTTTTTCCCGTTAACAGTAATAGAATAAAAAGAAGAGCTATATTCTTTACCACGTAAGATAGATCTACCATTACAATATTTGCCCCAGTCTTTTGCAGCGGAATTAATAGTTCTGAAATAATCGACAGGAGCTCTACCATCCATATCAACAAATTTCATCGGATTATCCAAGCACAGTAGATATATGGAGAAATAGAGTAGAATTTCTCCACCAGCGGATCCACAGAAGACTACTAGAATGTTTTATTTTTTCGCTTTCATCATTCTATATGTTATTAACCACGTTAAAAAGAACATTATTATTTGAATCATCAATATAATCCCTTTATTTACAATTCCACTATAAAGTAATCCAAAACTAATCACAGATGTTGGCAATGTAAAAAGCATCACATATATTGTCCAATCTCCATGAAATGAAGAATCAGGATACATAGAGAAAAGAGCCATAGTTGCCAATGCAACATAACAAATTGAGAAAATCAATGACTTTTTATAAGCATATATGTCTTTCATTCTACAATCTTGTTACAATAATTATACGGTGTCACAGAACAGTCTATCTCGGCCAGTGGATACATACAAGACTACAAAACATATTTTTATTTTTCCTCCTTCATTATTCTATAAGTAATATGCCATGTTAGTAAAAACATAATTATTTGAATTATAGAAACAATGACTTTTTCGTTTTCCATCCCTGCATATCTAACACCTAAACTAATTGCAGATACAGGAAGCGTAAAAAACAAACCATAGTACACCCAATCACCATGTAAAGTGGAGTCTGGAAACATCGAATATAATGCAATTGTAGCTAACCCAACATAACAAATTGAAAATATCATTGATTTTTTAAGTGCATATTCATCTTTCATTTCTTGATTTTATTAAATGCTTGTTTAAGATAACGTTTAATAGCTTTAGGTGTGGCGAGTACACCAAGGCCTACAGCTAATGTTTGATACCACCTTTCCTTGACCGCTCAGCACCTTAGCTTTTGACTAAAGAACCGCAAGGCAGTTTGTTAGCTACTCCTGTAAGTCGCTAACGGTAGGCCACACCTGTTTACTCTTTGTTGAAGACTCCGATCATCTGTTCGCTCGACTCCGGCAGATTCTTCATTCAATACTGAAACAGTCTTTAATCTCTTATATAGCATTTGAAAGTTCTCGCTTGTATGATTCTTTTAATTCATGGCACACTTACGCCTAACGGGGGTTACTTTGATATAAATTTCTCAAAAAGATATTTTGCAATTTCATTGTAATCACCATTAATTGCTAACGCCAAAGGATAATTACCCTTTTTAGTTTTCTTACGTAAATCAGCTCCATTTTCGACTAAATCCACAACTAAATCTAAATATCCGAATTGAGCCGCTAAATGCAAAGGTGTAATCCCATCATCATCTCCAATATTAACATCCGCTCCTTTTTTTATTAACAATCTTGCCATTCCTAATTGCTCTAATGATATTGCCAATAGTAATGGCGATGCACCATCGATTGTACAACTATTAAGATTGAAATTGTATTTGTCTAGGAATTCCACCATCCTTATTTCATCTCCAGAATAAATAATCGCATGAAGAACATTTTCTTTTTCATCATTTGTAAGAGTAATATCAGCATTATTTTCCAAAAAATATTTATACATAGAAGACCTGTTATCACTAATAGAGTATAGTAATAGTGTATCATTATCTTCATCTTCAAATCGTTCATTGATAGAAAATTTCTCTCTATTCCTATCTAAAAAATCTATATCATTATTACAAATAGCATTTTTCAACCTATCTTTAAAGTTCATGGTTTTTTATTTTTGGTTATAATCTTCTTTTAATTGTTTTACTGTTCTATTCTTAATTCCTTTCTCTTTTGCATCATGAGCTGCTCTTCGAGCATCCTTTCCTTCTGATTTCTCCACTGCTTTTGCATAATCTTTTGCCCGTTCGGCGTATGGCTCATGCCTACGTCGTCAGAAAACAAGGCCTCCGGCAACCCGGGGCTTTTGTCGTTATTAGATTCATTATTCTTCGGTCTGTTTTATAACAGCGCCTTTACTATCATAATACTTCCAGAGACCTGTTTTAAGAAAATCAATCTCAATATCTTCATCATACAGGGCATTACCTTCTTCTTTAATTATACCATCCGGATAATACAAAATCACATATGACTTAAACTGCGAGAGAATTTCAACCCCATCATCTCGTTTAATCCTTTTATGATTAATCGAAATGTTTTGTTCTTTCATAAACAATTGACTTTTCTCATCAAAATAGTACCAAGTTCCAGATTTCAGCCCTTTAGTATACTCACCAAAACCTGATAACTTCCTATCTTTTTTATTGTAAGATCTAAAAACGCCATCCCTAAGATTGTTTTTATAATAAACCTCTGTTAATCCTTTATTTTCAATCCACAGACCTGCTTTTAACCCTTTATTGTCTCTTAAATTAATCTCTATTACAGTTGAAGTTTTCACCTTATTCCGGGAATAACAGCTAAAAGAAATCATTAAAAGGGCATAAACTATTACATTACATGTTTTCATAATTATCTTCTATAAGGTAGTACCACTCTTAATGCATCCGGCTGGTGGGTGTAAGTTTAAAATTAAAATGTGTTACTTTAGGAACATCGACATTTGTAGGAGATTGCCATATCGGGTGCCACATAGCCAGTAAATCAGGTATTTGCTATGCTCTTTAACCTCCGTTGTGTAAGAGGTTGAGCCGACCGGCACACTGATATTTACCCGGGTACTACCAAGATGATCCTTGAGGAAGTAGTTGTATCGGTTATCGGCAGCGATGTAACCCTCTGGGGGCAGGATACGCTTCAGAGAGTTATTCTTATAGATATAATTACCGCAATAGTCGGTTACGGTAGTAGAACTGATGCTGCTGTTTTCGGCATAATTATTATCGATCGGCATCTGGATGCCCGCTACCGAATAGCTATACTTTGCCCGTCGCTTCACTTCTGAAGCATCATAAGAATATTCACTCTTGTTACCATTGACAAACTGGAGCTTCCAGGGCAAATTTAATGAATAATACGTTATATCGTCCTGAATTTTATTTACAGTTTTCATGTCTTTCAGTCAGCCCCACTTTGGGAGGTCGGGAGGGGTCGGCAACAGACTAAAATGATATATTCGAAGTATAGATGGTTTATATTATATGTTTAAACACATTTAAGATGAAAATATCAAAATAGAGATACAGTGGTATCACAGAGATAACACAGTCCTATATAAGACTGTGATATCACTGTGATACTACTGTGATACCACTGTGATATTACTGTGATATCTCCTTATCAACTACATTTAAACTATATGTAAAGAGCATCTAAAACAGGAAAATCACACGAACTTTTAGTGAGTAAAGGACTACGCCTTTTGACCTGACTTTATCTGCGGGATCCATGCGAAACCAACACAAAAATCAGGATGTCATATATCATGAATAGGCTCTTGGTTTTATACCCGGAACACATTTCGATTAATTCTGTTATTAATTGTAGGCGGAAAAATGCAATTCGCACCGGCTCTTTTTTAACTTTGCATAAGGACAATCCGCTCAACAGGATAGGGACATGCACGGGTATTCGTCATTTGCGAGTCTCGGATGCGCCTAAATCAAAAAACACTGGACAATAAAACGATGGCTGAAAAATTCAATAAATACAAAATTCCCGGGAATAAGGCATATCAGGTGATCAGGATACTGCTTACGGTTATTGTTTGGGGAGTCACTCAATCCGGAGCGGCTCAGTCAGAAAATTACCTGGAGTTTGACAATGTCAATCTGAACTACGATGCGTCTGTAGTCAATTGTTTCATGCAGGACGGACAAGGGCTGATCTGGATGGGGACAGACAAAGGTTTGTTTAGTTACAACGGTCATTCGGTGCAACAGCATTTGCCTTTCTCAAAAGATAAGAAAGACAAGGTTGAATCCATCTCTATGATCAATTGCGGACTGTTGCTCAACAGTAATCAGTTGTGTCTGGGAGCCGATAACGGCCTCTTTTTTTATAACCTGAAAACGGATCAGTATGAGAGTCGTTCGGCTGGTTTTCCTTCGGATATCCGTTCTCTGGCCCTATCGGATAAAGATCTTTGGATCGGGACATTAAACGGTCTTTATCGTTACGATATGAATGCCGATAAGATAGAGAATATCAGTCTGCGTAAAAACTCAGGTATTCCTCACAAGGCAATATATTCGATTCTGCGGGCATCCGATCATACTTTGTATATCGGGACTTATAACGGTCTTTGTTTTCTGGATAACCAAACGCAGATTTTTCACAAAATAGACCTGCCGGTTCGTTTACCCAAAAACAACCTGTTGGTCAATTCTTTACTCGAAGACCCTGTCAGCCACAGCATCTGGATCGGGACAGAGGGATATCTGTTCCGCTTTTTTCCAAAAACCAGGACTATGGAGCATTTGGAGCAATTTGACGGGAATTCCATCAAATCACTGGCCCTTGATCAAAATAAGAACCTGTTGCTGGGAACTGATAACGGTCTCTATGTCTTTAATGATCTCCGGAAAGAGGTGAAGCACATTGTGCACGATTCCCGTTACGGACAGTCATTATCCAACAACATTATCTGGGGCATATTCATCGACAGGCAAAAGAATGCCTGGTTTGGAACAGATTATGGGGTGTCATTAGTCCGGTCCAATAAAGAGTACCGGTATATCCCTATTTCAAAGATAACCCATGTGGGAGACGGGAATAATTTACAGGTGATCTTCAGGGATTCGCGCAATAACTTCTGGTACGGAGGTACCAATGGGCTGATATATAGCCCTGCCGATGGCTCCGGCAGCATTTGGTATAAGATGGGGGATGCCCGCTATCCCATTTCCCACAACCGGATACGTTGTGTGTATGAGGACCGGAGCCATAATCTGTGGGTGGCTACGGACGGAAGCATAAACCGTTTCGATTACCGCACGCATCAGTTTATCCATTATAACATTGTGGATAAAAGCCGTACCCGCAACGCCAACTGGGCGTACAATATCTTTGAAGACAAACAGAACCGGCTCTGGATAGCCACCTGTCTGGGTGGGGTTTTTGCGGTAGATAAACAAAAATTGCTGGCAAGTGCGGGACAGACTTATATCGCCGAACAAAATTTTTATAAGAATGACCGGCCCGACGGATTGTCGGACAACTTCATTAATCAGGTATTGATGGATTTGCAGGGAAATGTGTGGGCATTAACCTACAATGCCGGATTTAATAAAATCGAGTCAAAAAGCGGACGGGTGACCCACTTTAACGTAAAAGCAAATGAGCCCGGCAGAAATGCCAGTTGTATGATTTCCGACCGGGAAGGTTACATCTGGCTGGGATTTTACGGAGGATTGAATCGTTTGAACCCACGTACGAATGAGCTGCAGGCTATCAATTTCAGCGGTTTTAAAGATGTTTTTATCCGGATTCTGACTGAAGAGAACAATCACATCTGGGTAACGACTTCCGACGGTACTTTTGTTTTGGACAAAAAGACTTTACAGGTACGGGCGACTGATCTGCTCAACAAGCCATTTGCGTGCAGTTATTACAATGCATCAAGCCGGCAGATTTACCTGGGAGGTGTAGACGGATATCTGGAGTTTTCACCGTCAATAGCCAATGCAAGATCTGCTCTCCCGGCGATCACGCTGACAGCCCTCTATGTCAACGACCGGTTGTTTTTGCCGGGTAGGGATTACAGGGGAAAGAGTATTCGTTATGCGAATGAGATATCATTAAAATATGATCAGAATAATATCTCGCTCGAATTTTCCGATCTTAATTTTTCCAGAGAAAAAAGTAAAAACTACCTCTACCGGCTCGAAGGGGTGGACGAAGACTGGAGAACAACGAAGAACCTTATTGATAAAATAAATTATACGAACCTGTCTCCGGGTAAATACAAATTACATTTTGGCCGCTTAACCGCGGAGGGGAAGGTTGTTACCGCACCTCTTGATTTCCAGCTGATCATTATCCCACCCTGGTATCTTACGGTATGGGCAAAATTATTCTATGTCCTGATGGTGATCGGGTTTATCGTATGGTGCATCAATTATTACCATATCCGTCACCGCATCAAAATCGAACGGATAGAGAAGGAAAAGTCACTGGAATTATCCAGGATGAAGATTGACTTTTTCACCCATGTTTCGCATGAATTTAAAACGCCGTTGAGCCTGATCATTGCCCCGGTGAGCAAATTGCTTTCCGAAACCAGGCAACCGCTGTTGAAAAAACAACTGGAACTGATTCAGCAAAATGCTTTGCGACTGAATGCACTGATCCAGCAGGTTATCGGGTTTGAACGGTTCGACGGATCAGCCGATGCAACGCTCATAGCATCGAAAGTAGAATTCATCGAGTTTGCCCGCGGAATATTTTCGGTATTCGAAGAGGCATTTCAGACACGGGGATTAAATGCCCGGTTTGTTCCGGCCATGGAAACAGTGTGGGTAAAAATAGATGTATTGAAAATGGAATCGGTTCTTAACAACCTGATATCAAACGCCTGCAAATTTACCCGGGAAGGAGGAGAGGTGATTTTTGAAATCAGATATTCGGAATCACAGGCTAACGCATTGCAGCTAACCATCATTGATAACGGTATCGGAATTCCCAAAGAGGATTTGCCGTTTGTTTTTGACCGTTTCTTCCAATCGCGTAAGACGGTAAATGATAAAGAGGGATCGGGAATCGGCCTGTATCTTGTAAAAAACTATGTAGAATTGCATAGCGGAACTATTTCCATTGCTTCGGAAGAAGACCGTGGAACTACTTTAACTATAACCTTACCGGTAGTGGATACGGAGGCTGCAGAGGCTTACCAGACCACTGCCGCGGAAACGGCAAAAGAAAAGGTTACCGATGAAAACAGGCCATTGATCCTGATCGTAGAGGATAATACAGAAATCAGTGAGTTTATTGCTCAGTCTTTGTCTGCCGAATACCGTTACGAACTGGCCCATAATGGCAAGACCGGGCTTGATATGGCCGTAAAGATCAAACCGGACCTGATCATTGCCGATGTAATGATGCCGGTGATGAACGGTCTGGACATGTGCCGTCTGTTAAGGAAGCATCACGATCTGACCTCGGCACCCATTATCATGCTGACCGCTAAAGATGATAAAACAACAGAGGAGCAAAGTCTGCAACTGGGAATCAATGCGTTTGTATCCAAGCCATTCGATCCGAAGATGTTGTTGTTGCGTATCCGTCAGTTACTGGGAGTGCAACAGCAGATAGAAAACAAAGTCCGCCTCGAGGTAATCGCTACCCCGAAAGAGATTGAGGCGGAATCATGGGATGAGAAATTACTTAACGATATTACCCGGATCATTGAAGATCATGTGGATGATCCGGATCTCAATGTCAATCAGCTTTGTGAATATTCAGGGCTTAGCTCCAAACAAATTTACCGCAAAATAAAACAACTGACCGGATTAACCCCTGTCGATTACATCCGTTCCATCCGGATGAAGAAAGCTGCCATGTTGCTTTCGCAGAAAAAATTCTCGGTGGCCGAGGTGATGTACCTGGTCGGATTCTCCAACTACTCCTATTTCTCCAAATGTTTTCAGGCCAAATACGGCAAAACACCCAAACAGTTTATGGATTAAGGGATTAAAGTTTTGTTGATGTCTTTTTTGTTGCTCTTTATGTCCGATTTGTGCTTGATACAGGCACTAATCGGACATTATTTTTGCATCATGGGTTCTGACACATGAATGCTATCCGGGCATTCGCTTAAGATGAGTTTCAGACCTAAACCGGACAACCCGGTTTCACAATTAAAAGCAGCAACATCATAAGCAGATTCAACAAAACCCTTTATCCTCCATAACTATGAAAACTTTAGAAGACCTGAAAAATCAATTACAAAAAACCTCCTCAATTGAAGACTCAATTGATATCCGGATCAGAATGATTGAGCTGATGCGCGAGAATAAAAATTACAACCATTCTATTTCACCGGTTTCAGATTTGTTGATGCGTATTCATCAGGATCAGAAGCTTAATTTCAAATCTTGATTTTTCATTTGACTATAAAAGCACAAATAAGATAAAAACCGGTTCTTAATAACCGCAGTTGAATCCGAGACCTTTCGGGTAAAAATCTCACATTAACAAAAACCATTATTCACCATGAGAAAAAGTTTCTACCAGAAAAACCTCTCTCCTCTTCGTATCGCAATGGTAGCGGTTGCACTATGCGGCACTCCGTTCGCTATTCAGGCCGCATCAAATGCCGTTGAGCAAAATGCACCGGCAAAAGGCTTGCATAAGATAACCGGTACGGTCAAAGATGAGCAGGGTACTCCACTCCCCGGAGTAAACATTAAAGTACAAGGTACTACGCAGGGAACGATAACGGACTTAAACGGACAATTTTCATTTAATCTTCCCGGCGCCAACACACAACTGGAAATCTCTTTTATAGGCTACCAGACGCAGACGATCTCTACCGGTGGAAAAAGCACCCTGCTGGTAAAGCTTCTACCGGACACCAAAAAACTGGATGAGGTCATTGTAGTTGGTTACGGTACCCGTAAAGCCAAAGACCTGACCGGAAACATATCAACAGTAAGCTCACGCGACTTTGAGAAAGCACCTGTAACCAATGCCGAAGCGTTGATCGCAAACAAAATATCGGGCGTACAGGTATTGCCTACCAGTGGTAAACCGGGTGCGGGAAGCTCATTCCTGATTCAGGGTGGCGCTTCTCTGAATGCATCAAACGACCCGCTTATCGTGATCGACGGATTGCCAATTGAAGGCGGCAACAACGGACCGGGAATACTCAGCCAGTTAAATCCCAACGACATCGAAAACTTTACCGTCCTGAAAGATGCTTCGGCTTCGGCTATCTATGGTTCGAGAGCGTCAAACGGTGTTATCCTGATCACCACCAAGAAAGGTAACAAAGGTAAAATGGCTATTGACTTTACCAGCAATTTGCGCGTATCTACACTGCGCGACAAGGTATCGGTTCTTTCGGCTGACCAGTATCGTGCTTTGGCAACCGAACTGGGAAGCGCGATGAAGATTACCCCGGGGACTGCCAATACCGACTGGCAGGACCAGATCTTCCAGAATGCATTGGCACAGGATTATAACCTGAGCTTAAGCGGAGCAACGAAAACGCTTCCCTACCGGGTTTCATTTGCCTATACCAATCAGGACGGTATCCTGAAAACCGGCAATTACGAAAGAGCAACTGCTTCGGTCAATCTCAACCCCACTTTCCTGAAGGATAAACTGAAGGTAAATATCAACCTGAAAGGTTCGTACGAAAATGAACGTATAGCCAATCAAAGCGCTATCTGGGGGGCTACAACATTCGACCCTACCCAACCGGTTTATGTGGATGACCAGACTTATGGCGGATATTTCCAGTATTCTCAATATGCATCAAATCCGGCTTTGACCAACATCAACCCGGTGAGTATGCTGGAGCAGGTGAATGAACGAAACAAAAGCTACCGCAGTTTGGGCAACATTCAGGCGGACTATAGCTTCTTCTTTTTACCGGACCTGCATCTGAATGTAAATGCCGGCTATGACGTGTCGAGAGGTCAGTATACTTTCTTTGCGCCTGCAACCTATTTCGCTCAACTGCTTTCGGGTGGAAGCAAATTCAATGGTGATCCGTCAAAGAAATCGCTCAACAAATTGTTTGAATCCTATCTGTTCTATTCAAAAGATCTTGCCAATATCAAAAGCAAGCTGGATGTGACAGCCGGATATTCGTACAACGACTTCCTGACAACGAACTACAACTACCCTACATATTCAGCCGATGGAACGCTTATTGCAAGCTCGGTGCCGACCTACGCGTATGATAAACCGAGCCACTCCATCGTCTCATTCTACGGAAGATTAAATTATACCCTGAATGACAAATACCTTTTCACCGCGACTGTTCGTGACGATGCATCATCGCGCTTTGCCGAAAAACACCGCTGGGGTATTTTCCCATCCGTGGCATTGGCCTGGAAGATGAAGCAGGAGAGTTTCCTGAAAAATATCAAACCGATTTCTGACCTGAAGCTTCGTATGGGTTACGGTATCACCGGACAACAGGATGGCCTTGCCAACTATTATCCGATTAAAAGATATACCACCTATGGCCTGGGCTCCCAATACACCATTGGCAGCACACCTTACACGACTGTATTCCCGCAGGTTTATAATCCTGACCTGAAGTGGGAACAGACAGCAACAGCGAATATCGGCCTGGACTATGCCTTTTTGAATTATCGCATTACGGGTAGTCTGAACTTCTACAACAAAAACACCAAAGATCTGCTGAATGCCATTACGGTTCCTTACGGATACAGCTTCAGCTCGACCATGATAAAGAATATCGGTTCTATGGAAAACAAAGGTGTGGAGTTCAATATCAAAGCAACACCCGTTAAGACGGAAGATTTGACCTGGGATTTAGGATTTAATGCGACCTACAACAAAAACAAAATCACGAAAATCAGCCTTATCGATGACAGCAGTGTCGGACTATTCAGCGATAAGATTTTGGTTAACACGGTTGGATCGGCATACAACACCTTCTACCTATACCATCAGGTTTATGACCAGAACGGCAAACCCCTTGAAGACCAGATGCTGGACGCCTACAACGACGGATTGCTCAATGCCAAAGACCGGTATGTTACCGGCAAATCATCAACGCCGAAGTATCTGTTGGGTTTCAACACCAACCTGCAGTATAAGAAATGGTCTGCGGGAACTTCATTCCACGCTAACCTGGGACATTACATTTACTACATGCCGCAGGAAAATTCAGTGGCTATGACCGGCTGGACCACCTCACAAAACCTGAATACGTCGTATTATAAATCGCAATTTCACAATACAGACCAGTACCAGGGTTTCAGCGACTACTATTTGCAAAACGCATCATTCCTGAAAATGGATAATGCCTATGTAGGTTACGACTTTGGTAAAATCATCCGCAAAGTGAGCCTGAAGATGAACCTATCGGTACAAAACATCTTCACCATTACCAAATTCACAGGACTGGATCCCGAATCAAACAGTGGGGCTCAGAATGCCTATCCGGTGCCAAGAGTATTCGCTTTCGGTCTGAACATGAACTTTTAACCTTAAACATTTACAAGTATGAATTTCAAGAAATATATCCTATCAGGCAAAATTGGACTGATACTGGCATTGATTATCGGATTTAGCGCCTGTACCGATGATTTGGTGAAAATGCCAACCAACGACCTTACTGCGGATATGCAGTTTCAAACGGCAGCGGGATACAAACAAAGCATGGTGTCGATCTACTCGAACCTGATTTACGGTTCGTTCCTCCGCTATTACTGGGGAATGCAGGAATACACGACCGACGAAGCGGTAAGTACCTGGAACGATGACGGCGGGAATGCCGTTTTCCACCAACTGGCATGGAGTGCCGATGCAACGGCGATTACCTATGTCTATTCCAGTACATTGATGACCATTACCTATTGCAATAACTTTCTCAATGAATCGACCGACTCTAAGATTGCATCCAGAGGTTTTACCGGTACTGATGCTGAGCAAATCAGGCAATACAAGGCGGAAGTACGTTACCTGCGCGCTTATTGCTTCTGGGTATTGATGGATTTGTACGGAAATCCGCCATTCCCGACTCCGGAAGATCTGGGTTTCTCATCTCCCAGGCAGATTCAAAGAGCTGACCTGTTCAACTTCATCGAATCGGAACTAAAGGATATAGAACCGTTGCTGGCTGCCCCCCGCACCAATGAATGGGGTCGCCCGGACAAAGCGGCTGCATGGGCCTTACTGTCAAGAATGTACCTCAATGGAAAGATTTATACCGGTACGGAGTATTACACTCAGGCTATCTCCTACTGTAAAAGAATCATTTCAGCCGGATATTCACTCGAAAGCCACTACAGCTGGCTGATGTTGGGTGATAACTACAAAAACACCAACGAATTTATCTTTACGCTGAATTACGATAATACCAACCAGACCTGGAACGGAACCAATTTCATGACCCTTGGCGCTGCTGGTGTACCGGCCTCTATCAACGGATTATCAGGCAGCTGGAGTAACTTCAGAATGACGCAGCAAATCCCGGCATTGTTCCCGACAGCGGATACAACTATGGATAAGCGTGCCCAGTTTTATACGACCGGTCAAAACCTGGAGGTTAATAATGTCGCTATCAGCAGCGACGGTTATTCGGCCTTCAAATACCGCAACGTAAACCGTGACGGAAGTTCGATTGTTCAAAACAACAGCTTCAATAACCTGTCGGACATCGACTTCCCGGTATTCCGTCTGGCCGAGATTTACCTGACTTATGCCGAAGCGGTATTGCGTGGAGGTAGCGGAGGGGATGCAGCCACAGCATTGAGTTACATCAACAAAATCCGCGGAAGAGCTTATGCCAACAACCCGTCAGGCACTCAGGGAAATATCCAGCAAGTCAATCTGACACTTGACTTTTTGCTGAAGGAAAAAGCCCGCGAATTCTACTGGGAAGCGCAAAGACGTACTGACCTCGTTCGTTACAATAAGTTGACTACAGCCGATTACCTCTGGGCATGGAAAGGAAATACACTGGCCGGTAAAGCGGTGGACAGCAAATACAACTTGTTCCCGATTCCGACATCAGATCTTTTGGCTAATCCAAATCTGAAACAAAACGACAACTATTAATCGTCTGACATTAAGTCTTTAATTCAAAATGAGAACAAAAATGAAGAATATCATATATAAGCTTTCAGCATTGTTTCTGGTTTTGGTCGCACTCTCTTCGTGTACCGACAATGACATGAAATATATTGCGACAATACCCGAAGCAGGTAAGTTTGCACTTACCCCAAGTGACACGGCTCTTGTCCTGAGCAAAACGGATGCATCTACCCATACCGCCATCAGCTTTAAGTGGGATTCGCTTACCTACGGCATCAGCACACCGGTGACCTACACCATCCAGATGGATACGCTGAACGGAGACTTTTCAACACCTGTTGAAGAAGAGGTCGCTGTCAACAAATATGCGATTTCCTATACCGATTCAGTACTGAATAAAAGGTTGCTGAACCAGCTGAAACTGAAAGGTGACGTTAAATCTACCATTAAGATTCGACTTAAGGCAAATATGGCTTTTGGCAATAATCCGGTCTATAGTAATGTGCTGAAGATTAAGGTCACGCCGTATAGTGTCGCCAAACAGGCTGCATTCCTTTATATGCCGGGAGTAAGTGGTGACTGGAATGATTATTCGACCAGATTATGCTCGAAAAACAATGATGGCAACTACGAAGGTTTTGTGAAAGCTGCACAGTGGGCAAACTTCAAATTCTCAGAAAAAGCCGATGGTGGTGGTGCATGGTATGGTTCGAGCCCAAGTGGTCTCTATACATTGGATGGAACGGCCGGCATGTGGAACATCTGGTTTGACGAAGGCGGTTATTTCCTGGTAAAA
>CAXXPA010000031.1:0-51616 GCA_963662365.2 Bacteroidales bacterium | reverse complement strand
ATTTCGCTATCCCTCTGGTGTGGCATGTGATTAAAAAGTTATAATATGACAAATACATAATTCGTCTCACCGGATATCACTTGTTAAAACCGGGCGTATTTTTGCTTAAATACAAATTCGTGTTAACAAAATATCAAATAGCCCTAAATGATGTTTAGGGATGATGGAAGTGTGGGAAAACTCTTTTATATTTGCATCATGTTTTTCATGGTATTAGATTTAAGGTTAACAAAATGGTTTAGGTTGTCGTGAGACAACCTTTTCTTTTTTTATATAGTTAGCTACTATTTTATGGGTTGAGAAGAAAAATCCCATTATCTTGTCATATCAAACAAACCATTTTCAAATTAATCAGGACAGAAATAAACACAACAATGAAAAACCTGGAAATGATACAGAAACTATCTGTTTTACATTGCGTATTACAGATGATTGCATCGGTAGACGGAGGGTTCGACGAAGTGCGGGATCAGCAAGCCATAGAATTGACATTGAGCGAGTTGTACTTGCCTGTTGGCTTTTCATTGAATTCTGCACTCAGGCTCAATCCTTACGATTGCTTTATCCATCTTTATTCCCTAAGTGATCAGGATAGAGAGGCTTTTCGTAGCTTAATGCATAAGATTGCAGGAATGGCCGGGGATCCGGAGGTAGGATTGAATTGCGCAAACTATATTCTCGATCTTTGTGTCAGAAAGTGAAGAAGCATTATTTCTGGAAACAGAATTGAGCAGGATTCAGGTAATTGTGAGAAATATTCTTTAGATTTGTCGTGTTAGCGAAGAATAACGCGGGTTCAGCCTTTTTGAGCTGACCCGCGTTATTCTTTATGAGTAGTTTATGGAATAGTTAATGCCGAAAAGAATGTATTTTCACCCCGTCGGATTAGGAGGGCTGCAGTATTTCCGCTTTTCAGGTTACCCAATACAGTTTTAAACTCTTTTACTGATGTAATCTGTTTACGGTTAATTTCCAGAATAAGATCTCCCTGTTGCAATCCGGCGTCTTCAGCCGGACTACCACCGGCTACATGGGTAACCAGTACACCCTTTAAATTTCCATACCCTAACTGAGCTGCAATTTCCGGAGTTAATTCCTGAATTGTAAGACCTGAAAGTTTTGGTGATTGTTCATTCTGTTTTCCGGATTCTGTTTCTTCTATCTCAGATTTAGCCGGGCGTTCACCTAGTTTTATCCTGATGACTTTTCCCACTCCTTCACGGGTTAATGTGATGCTGACAGTTGAACCTGGTTTTCGCTGTGCAACCTCATTTCTAAAATTGGAACTATTTGTTATTTCTTTTCCATCTATTTTGGTTATGATATCTCCTCTCTTTATACCTGCTAAATCAGCCGGGCCATTTGGAGTAACATCTCCAACCAGACACCCTTTGGTGGATTTAAACTTCATCGCCTTTGCCAGGTTATCATCCATATCCTGAGGTAACAATCCCAGATATCCCCGGAGACTTTCCCCTCGGTAATTAATTTATCCATTACATTTTTTGCCATGTTTATTGGGATGGCGAAGCCAATTCCCACGTTTCCTCCAGTGGGACTATTAATAGCTGTATTTATTCCAATAATATTTCCTTCAAGATTAGCCAGGGCACCACCACTATTACCAGGATTAATTGCAGCATCAGTCTGGATATAATTTTCATAAACAGCAAGACCCATTTCCGATCTTCCTCTGGCACTAATAATACCTGCAGTCACGGTATGCAAAAGCTGAAAGGGATTTCCAACTGCAATTACCCATTGACCCACTTTTACATCATCAGAATTTCCCAATATGGCCGCTGGCAGATTTTCAGCTTCGATCTTGATCACAGCAACATCTGTTTGAGGATCTCTGCCAATAATTTTTGCCGGGTATTTCTTTTTGTCCCCCAGGACAACCGTTAATTTCTGGGCACCTGCCACCACATGGTTGTTTGTTAAAATATAACCATCTGATCTAACGATTATTCCTGATCCCATACTGCGAACCTTTTGCTTTAAATCCTGGTTACCAAAGAAGTGTTTAAAGAAATCTTCGCCAAAAAGGTCTCTGAATGGATCTTCCTGGCCTAAATCAGAACTATTAAATACCACCTCCTGTTCTGAGAAAATGGGGACTACTGATTGATTTACTTTTTGAGTTGCAGCCTCAAAGACTTCACTCAGTTTATTTGCAATAGCAAGTCCATCTTCCGGAACTTTTACATCAGCCGGATTTAAGAACTTATCCGGTTTTTTATATTCCAAATTGCAGTTAGTTATTAAAAACAAACTAACCATTAACAATACAGCATATCTGCATTTAGTAAGAAATATACTTTGCGTTTTCATTTTTATCTATGGCTGATTAAGATTATGATAGATGCTTGAAATCAAAATGAACTATTTTTACTTTGGTCTCACATATAACCATTTATATACCGAAAAAAGAATAAACATTAAGCGAAGAAGTTTTCAAAATCCCTGTTAATGTATGCAAGAGAGAAACTCAGTTCATACTATAATCTAACGATTACAGGTGCAATTAGTTCGATGAAATGAGCTTATGGTTAATTAGATACGTGCCACATTGTCTTAAAATAGTGGCAATGTTTTCGAATAAAGGTGTTACCTTTGTATAACTGAAATATTACCTGAACGACTCATTCAAATAAATAGGATGAGTCGTTTTTATTTTCATTTATAAAATAGTATTACAATGGGATATTCCATATTCAGATATCATTGTTGGGGCAGAGTGCCCAAGCAATGAATTGATAAAAAAAACGAGAATGTAAAAAGTTCTGCGCTAATGAAAGTGAGGCCAAATTATAAAAATGTTACATGAAAAAAAGACATATTAATATCCCTATTTTTATTCCTGAAGTGGCTTGCCCCAATCGATGCGTATTTTGCAATCAACATAAAATATCAGGTCAACTTAGAGTGCCTGAAAGGCAAGAAGTAGAAGAGACAATAAAAACTTACCTATCAACAGCCACAGAAGATACGACTGTTCAGATTGCTTTTTTCGGAGGAAACTTTACCGGAATACCAATATCTGAGCAAAAAGCATATCTGAATATGGCTACGACCTATACAAAGCAAAACCAGGTACAAGGGATACGTCTATCTACCCGGCCGGACTATATCACCCCAGAAACTGTAAATCTTCTGCAAAAATATAAAATAGCAGAAGTGGAGTTGGGTGTGCAATCGACAGATGAAGAGGTTTTGAAAGCGTCGGGTAGGGGGCATACGAAAGAAGATGTCCATCAGGCTGTCCATTTACTAAAAAAGGCAGGCATCCCATTTGGATTGCAAATGATGTTGGGATTGCCATCTGATACAAAGGAAAAGGCATTTCAGACAGCAAAAGATATTGTTGACCTGGGGGGCTATTTCTACCCGCATATATCCTTGCCTGGTGATCACAGAGACAGCATTGGCTACGTCATATGAACAAAAAAAATATCACCCTTTGACTATAGAAGAGGCCGTAGAACTGGGGGCGAGATGTGTTACGCTATTTTATCGAACATGGATGTACGGGTATTGCGGGTAGGCTTGCATGCTTCTGATGATTTACGCGCTGGAACATCCACTTATTGCAGGGCCATTTCATCCGGCCATAAAAGAAATGATTTTATCAGCAATTTGGTCAGAGGTATTTGAATCAATTATTGAAATAACAGACTCGAAAAGAATAATTATTGAAGTTCCGCAAGGCCAACAAAATTATGGCAATTGGATATAAGGGTAAAAACAGAATACAACTACTTGATTCATTTACTGAGGGTTAAGATTGTCGAAAATAAATTGCTATCAGGATTTCGATATCAGATTAGTGAATTACTAAAATAAATGCGGGTCTAAAGATCAAACTACGACGAGCTTTAACAAACATAACCATGTTAATGATTGTTTAATAAAAAACATATGATTGATGTGCCTTTTAATTCCCCAAAAATCGTATAAATCACTTCTATAATAACTGTTGATATATTTTTTTCAGTTTAATATTCATAGTTAACCGTCATGTACGACCAGATACTCTACTCCAAAATCAGGAATGTTCACTATGAGCCGATGACCTTAAAAAGAAGTTATTTTCAATAACTTACCACATCGAGATGATAAAAGTAATATAATTTACAGTCATATCGGTGAGGAGTTTGTTTCAATTTCCCTAAATGAACTCCGGGAAATAATATTCCGAATTACCAACAAGCTATCCTCTTTCGGATTAAAGTGCGGCGATACTGTGATGTTAGCTTCCCTTTCTGTACTTCGAATGAGTTGGCTAATGCATTGTTGTTTTCTTCGTTGGTCTGTTCGGGTATTCGTGTGTTTGTCCCCATGTTTCCCGAACCGGATGAGTTTGAATACTGGTACAAAGAAACCGGATTCAAAGCCGTGATAATGCCATTCCGTGAAACAATGTTGCAAAAAGGGCATGAACGGGAAAAAAGAGGTGATTTCAAGTATAAAAGAAAAGAGCGAAGAATACAAACTCCTTTTTCTTGATGCTGAAGAGGAATTTTCAATATTTGAGTTGATCCGCGTTGTTAAACAAACACATCCTCCAAAACACCCATTTCCTTTCCTGATATTTTACCAGAGACAGAGGCAGTCATTTTTACAACTTCTGGCACCTCAGGGTAAAAGCAAGCTTCTGGTATATACTCACGAAAAGTTGACCAACTGCTGTCAGGGCCTGGCAAATGCAGGGTTTGTTTTCCCCGGAATTATTTGGCAATCCGGGATTCAGTCCATTATTTACCCACACCATTGGAATCCGCACATTCCTGAATTCAATATGGTCTGGCAATTCGTTTTGCCTGATTGTGACCGATTGGGTTTTTGCATAAAACCGAGAGATAGTCAGGTTATTATTACTCAAAATGGATATCCGGTCATTTAATTGCCGGTCCTGCATTTTTCAATACTCTTCTGGAACTGTTTCGTCAATATCCTGAACTTAAAGCAGGAATTAACCAATCTCTAAAAGCTGCCATATCTATCGGTTCTGTTTTTGATCCCCATACTGCTGAAAAATTCAGAACAGCTTACCGGAATTTCCGTAATGAATGCTTTCGGAACAACAGAGACACTGATGATTACGCTGAATCGTTATCCAGAAAGTGACGGAGGTGCTTTAGGTGAATTGCTTCCAGGCGTTGAAATCGGTTTGCAAAAGAGTGATGAAGATTCCCTATACGGAATGTTTATCCATAGTCCGTTTCAGTCAGCCCGGACAATTGGTGAAAAAGAGCCGACAATATATTTTGGAGACAGGAGACCTGGTATATATATAATATTGAGACCGAAAAGATAATTTTTCATTGTCGAAAAAGCAACGATTATTTCAAGGACGGTTATGGTGTAAAAATACCGCTAAATCAACTTAAAAAGCTATTATGAACCTGTCTACAGACGGGCACACTGGATTGAGGTGGATACCATTGATCAATATACCAGGACTTGGAGTATTAATTTTTTTTACCCCAATCATCAAATGCAAACAGGGAAGATGAATTTACCTCCCTGATTAAGAATGCAAATGAAAACACTGAAACGGAAGATTGGTCCGTTTGAATATGCACATAGGCATATCGAACGTTTTGGCATAGTTTATGAAGAGGCACCGTTAACCCGAAAAGGAACTATTTCCAAAGACCAGATATATAAAACGGTTATGGACAATTGATTGAGGAGTTGCGTAATCCTTTTGTTTACAGCCAGCATATCAAAGTTGTGGAAACGGGCGATAGAAGTGATTTCTATAAATATACCAATCCCCATGTGGCGGAACTGCTGGAAGCGCTAAAACTGGATAAGGTTTATGAGAAGGGGGAAGGTGATTATCTCTATTATCAGAATGAAGATAAAATGCAGCAGGTTCTTGATCTGGTAGGTGGTTTTGGAGCTAATCTTTTCGGACACAATAATACCAAAATCAGGGATGCAATCGTTCAGTTCATGGAAACCGGACGACCGGCTTTGAATAATCAGGGAAGCCAATACTATTATCCGTCAGTTTTGGCCCGGGAGCTTAACCGGATGTTTAGCAAATCTACCGGCAGGTATTTTAAGGTACAATTAGGAAATAGCGGCAGTGAGGCAACTGAAATAGCATTACATCACGCATATTACGAATGGCGGCAGAAACTGGAAAAACTGCGGGACGAACAATACCAATTGTATGGTGCAATTGATGGATCAAATGTGGCGGAGGTTTGGGATGAAAATTTGAAACTTATCGAACAGGCTATTCCTTGCATTCTAGTTATCAACGATTGTTTTCATGGATATACTTCGGGAGCCAGAAGTTTTTTGAATAACAAAAAACAACGATATTCTTTCTCCGGCCTTTTACGACCGAATCCGCTTCATTTATCGGATATTGCTGAAAACTGGCAGACACAGGCTCAGCAATTTCTGGAAAATAACTATATCGAACTGCGTTTTTTCAAGACACATGAAGGAGTTCATTGTCAGAAAAGAATGAAATTCAGCACCATAATTGCTTCCATCATTGAACCTGTCCGTGGTGAAGGTGGTATCTCCGAAATTAATCCGGAGTTGGTCGGTTGGCTGGCCGTGCAGGAATTTCCCCTTGTTTCAGATGAAATACAATGTGGATTGGGGAGAACCGGCAGTTTCCCTACCTGCAAAAATGCGTCGTATTATTTATTGGGAAAAAGTCTTGGTGGTGGATTTGAAAAAATTTCTGTCGTACTGATTGAGGACCTGCATTTTAAATCCGGATTTACCAGCTATTACAGTTCTACAAATGCAAATGGCGAACTGGCTGCTTTTACCGCTATTCAGGCATTGAAAATTATTGAAAAGGATAACCTTGTGGAGATTGCCCGGAAAAAGGGCGAATATTTGCATTCGAAGCTACAGGAAATTGCCAGTCAATATCCGGATATAATTGAATCGGTGAGGGGAAAAGGGCTGATGATAGGCATTCATTTCAATGCCCAAATGGGTAAACGAAATAACTTTCTCCGAATACTGATTGAAGGTGAACTCTCGGGCTATTTTTTTGCCGGTTGGTTGCTCAATAAACATCATATAAGGGTGCTTCCTTCTCTTTCAAAATCCAATTCAATTCGGATAGAACCCTCTTTCTATATTTCTGAACAGGATGTTACATTGCTGTACAGAGCATTGACTGACTTGTGTCGCCTCTGCCACGAACAACAGATTTACGAACTATGCCGGTTTCTGATGAATGGAGATCCCTATTCTGACCGTGCCAATCCGATCTTTGAGGCCGTTTTCCCGAATGAGTTAGAATCTCCGGCAGAAAATGCTATTCGCGTAGGATTTATTGCCAACTTAACCGTTGCACACAGGGAGTTACAGCTCATTGATCCCGATTTGCAAAAGGCCTCTGATACCGGATTGAGGATTCTGTTCAACCGACTTCAGGTATTACTGGAAGGAAAAGCAATCCGGCTTATCAGTAAAAATCTGATGAAGGGACGTGTTCTCTTTACCTTCGACATTCTACCTTTCGATACTTCACAAATGGAGATTGCCAGCCGATGGGGCAAAAAACGCTTTCTGATTGAAAAGATTCAGGAAAACATTGATAAACAGGCAAAAGAAGGAACTGTAAGTGTAAGCCTTGGAGCACATACCTCCATTATTAGTGGAAACGGACTTAACATCGCCGAACGAACTGGTTGTAAGGTACTAACCGGTAATACATTAACCGTAGCTTGCAGTCTCTTTTACCTGAATCAATATCTGCAACAATCTCCTGACGTTAAAACAATTGCCATTGTTGGGGCTGGCGGCAATATCGGTGGCGGATTGGTTAAATGCCTTAATGATACCTTTTATTCCCAGTATGAAATTGTGTTGATTGGTAGCAATGAAAAGAAGCTGCAACGCTTGAAAAACTTACTGTCATCGCAGTACCTAAGGGTGCGCTGTTCAACTGACATGTTTGAATTGAAAAAGGCAGACGCAATTATCTGTTGTGCCAATACGAATGACCCGATTGTCTTCCCGCATCATATCCGGAAAGATAAACCGGTATTTATCATTGATATTTCTGTACCTCATGCTGTGTCAGATGCCGTAAGAAAGATGGGAAATGTGTTGATTTGTAAAGACGCGTCATCGGTTTGGCTACCTGATGATCCCAGGTTTATTATGAGTACACACAGTCCTGCCGGCAAAGTGTTTTGCTGTACCGCAGAGAGTATTCTTTGTGGATTATATAATTTACAAACTCCACTAAAAGGCCATATCAACAAAGAGTCTGTGCTTCAATTGATAAAGGTTGCTGAAGAAGAAGGATTTTTTCGAAAAATAGTATACAAAACCAACCAATAGAATGCCTGTTATTTTTGATTTCGGCATATCGCAGGAAGATCCACTCACCGAACAACTCATACTGAATATTCGGTCCGGCGACAGGATTCTCTCCATAGCCAGTGGAGGAGAGGTACCCTTGTCATTGATGAGTCTGAATGAGGATATTGCTATAACTGCGGTGGATATTTCCGAGGCGCAGATTATGTTGTGCCGGCTAAAAATTAAGGCAGCAATTCATCTTGAATTTCCTGAAAATGGAAAATTCCTGGGATATGCAGTAATGCTCAAAAGAGACCGAAGGGAGATTTACATTGAGAAAATCCGTCCGCTGCTTACTGATGACGAAGTTGCTTTTTGGGATAAACATCTTTTTCTCATTGATCAGGGAGTGGTCAGTGGAGGGCGCTTCGAACAATACCTGCAGAAAGTCCGTCTTGCTGTAAATCTAATCGTTGGCAGGAAAAACATCCGTCGTTTGGTGGATAGTCAGTCATTAGAGGAACAGGTTTCTGTTTTTGATAAATTCATTTCTACCCGAAAAAGCCTTCAGCTCTTATTCAAAATAGCTTTTCATCCGGCCATTTACAAGAAGCGGGGATTGCAGGAGCAGGCCCTGATTCATGCTGATAAGACAACCGGAGAGCGTTTTTATGGAAAGTTTCGTGATTTTTGTACATCAAGTGAAGCCGCAGGTAATTATTTTTTACAATATTTTATGTGCGGAGAATGTCTGACAAAAAAAGCCTATCCGCATTTCCTGCAACCGGAAAACCGGCAACGGTTGATCAAAAATCTGAATAGATTTGAGCTCCGACAAACTACTTTCGAACAAGCTTTAGCTGACAGCGAGAGGAATTATTTTAATAAGATTCATTTGTCCAATCTAGGAGACTGGCTTAACGAAGAAGACTTCAAACAAGTATTGAATGCGATTAAAAGAAAATGTTCTGAGGGTACGATAATTTGCAGTCGATATTTACAGAAAAATCATTTTGCATATAAGCCTGTTCCCGGATTTATAGTGGATGAAAGCCTGTCGATTGTTGTACAAAGTCGTGATCGTTTCCCTTTTTATGGAATACTTGCGATTATTTTGGAGAAGTAATACCAACCCTGAATTGATGGCATCCTTTGGTTCTCAATTTCTCAATAAGTACAGGAAATGATTCTTCAAGCAAATTCCCCACACTACCCCGGCAAAACGGACACGCATGTACTGCCCCATTGGGATCCACATAGATATAACGATCACCTGCACCGAAGCAACCCATTTTTCGCTGATGATATCCATAAAAAGAAACAATGGGATAATCCTTATATCTGGGATTTTCATTAATTAGGGTAGAGAAATCGGATAACAACTCTACCTGATATCTCTTAAGATCAACGTTTTGCCCTGCATATTTACCGACTGAACGAGGTTCTAGAATCCGGATAAATTGCACGCCAAGATCTTTAGCCAGATCAGCATATTTCATCAGGTTATCTTCTGAGACAAACTCCGTGGTTGCACACAATGACAAGCTCACCATTATTCCAGCTTCCAGACAATTATGGACGGCCTCTATCACATTTTGATAACTCAGGTCATTATTCCGAAACTCGTTGTGAAGGTGGTCATCCCAATGGTCAAGACTGATTTGGACACCTTTTAGTCCGGACTCTTTCAGAACCATCGCTTTTTGCTGTGTAAATCCAAAACCGGAAGTTAATAACCAGCAATCGGCAGTGGAGGACGATACTCTTACCAGCTCTGCCAAATCATCAAAACGGACTAAAGGCTCTCCTCCGCTAAACTGAATATGCCGGATTCCATTGACTCTGAATATATCGAGCAGAATTTTTAAGTTTTCCAGGTCCAGGCTATCTTTGCACGCAATATTTTCCCATTCATAACAGTGCTTACAAGAAAGCGGGCAACGATTGGTTATCCCCCAGATAACAGTCTGAAGATTCGGTTGTGAATCGATTTTATTTTTCTTTAGGTGTCCAAATCGTAGAAACTCACTCTGAAAAAGGCTTTTTAGTCCCTCTGAAGGATAACCACAATAATCTGTAGACCAGAAATATTGACTACCTGATTTTATATATTTTGAAAAGGAAGAAGCTTTATGTATCTTATGATGAAAGTTTTGTAAACGCTTTATGGTAAGTAGTGCATGAATGAAATTATCAAATATAATACGCGACAATGCCAATTCAAACAAAAATATCCTGAGGTTAACTATTTTAGCTTTCCATCCATATATTATTGATGATCTATAAGACATAAGGAAAGTATAATTTATTGTGATTGTAATCGGATTTTCGCTGACTGTGTTAACCTTTCATTAACGAATTGATTAAATCTTCCAGGTTTGTGGAATTCTTTAAAGGTCTTGAAATCAGGTTTCCATTTTTGATTCCGGATTTCTTTATACCATCCCTTGCTATGTAGTATCAATGTACGATTTTCATCGTATTGAGCAGGAAGGTTAAAATTGACTTCTATCAGATTGGATATTTGAGATTGGTTGTAATATTCATTATCATCACTTTTCAATAATCCGGAAACATCTTTGTTGGCCTCATTTATTGCAGATTCAATAGGAACAACATCCAGTCTAACTTTTATATCAGGTGTATAGTCAATAGCAACATAGTCTATTTGCCAGAGAAAGGCTCCGGATTCGAGCTTTAGTTTTAGAGGATCTGATTCATTTCCTTTTAAGGGTATAGTAAGAACGTCTTCTTTAAAAGCTAATGGTCCACAAACATCGTAATAATCAACAAATTCCCATTTACCATCACGTTCTACATAAAGAGAAAGTGGTAATCCCTGCTCCAAAGTCCATTGATGCATTTGTGCTGCCGGTATATGTTCTTGTCGTTTCTCATAACTATTATAGGCACTACCTAGCAGACCATAAAACTGATCCATCATATAGTTCATCACAAGCGAATTTTTTGCACTGATAACCAACTTCACTGATTTTGCTCCTTTATTAACCGGATATTCCAGAATCAATCCATCTTTTAGAGGTTTGATATCACCAGTCTGATTGCTTTGGTAAAACAGTGTATCTTTGGAAAATAATAGCGATGCAATATCTTCACCGGTGAGGTTTGTCGCTAACGTTGGTAATACTTGCTGTGCCAGGGTATTAATATGTCCATATTTATCAACCAAAACATCAACTTGCTTCGAATGATCGATAACGAATAATTCCATCAGATTGGTATGCTGAATTTCTTTCACCTCATTGGTTACTTTTAAACGAAAGTTTTTTTGACCGTTATAAGCTGGTAGTTTAAGATAATCATTTCTTTCGAGTTGCTGATAAACACTTCCTGTATAGATCTCCCCGATAAAATTATAGTTTTGCTTATCCCAAACATAAATATACGGGCATGATTGGTTAGGACTAGTTTCAGGAAAAGATGGAGCAATATCCATTGAGTTTATTGCAGAAATGGTTAGAACTGTTAAAGTTGCCGCAAGTAAAACCCCTCCTAATACCCATGATGCGGTAGTAGCTTTAGTATCTTTATCATATACCTCTATTTTCCCAATAGAAGTACCCGGTATTGTAATTCTTTGATTACCAGTCAACACAGAATCGTTAATGTAAACATGAACTTCATTGAGCAGATAACGCTCGTTGTTTTTTCCTCCGTGAATGTATCGGTTAGGTTTATTGGCTTTAATTGATCCTAAGTGAGGAAATAACAATGAATCCTGAATCTGACCGCTTATAGAATCATTGCTTACAACAATATTAGTAAATAACCATCGCTTTTCTCCCGAATGAATATAAATCGTTTTACCTATATGGTTAAATTCTGAAATTGATTCCGAATAAGGTTGGCTAGCATAATTTACTTTAAAATAATACATACAACCTGTCAGGTTAAGCATTGCAAAAAAAAGCCCGATAGCTATCCACTTCTGCAGCAGTTTCCTGTGCCGGGATTGCCATCTTTCTAACTTCCATAACAACGATTCGTTGTCATTTGATAATGTTTTCATAGTATGAAATTTAGTAACAATATTGAGTTTTTGCGCTTGAGATAAATCAATTAAATTGTCATCAAATATCAGAAGTAAACAAATGGAAAGAAAAAGCTTAATATGTAATCGAATAAGAGGAATTAAATCCAAAAAGGAGATTTAGGTTATTTGTTTAAATAGAACAACCAAGTAATATCTAATGTTTATATAGCCTATTATAAATTAGTTGCAGGCCAACTACGGGATGCAACTAATACCCCGTAGCTATATCAATGAGTAATCCATAAAAGGAATATCCTTTAGAATCAAGTCAATTCTTTCCTGATTTTTTATCCAGCATTCCGAAATACATGTTTGATTCAAGCGTAAAATGAAAAGGAGTAGAAAAGAGTTTTAAATATGGATTTTTTTCATGTAGTCCGATGGATAGAAAATGAAATTTTTCTTCGAATGCTATATTTCGGGCTTTATTGATAAGAAGCTTCAATGCTTTTTCATGGCCGGGTTTACAGGCAAAAGAACGGATGTATAACAGACGGATTGGCTCATTCAACTTTGGAAAGCGAATAACAGGTACTATTTTAGAGAAGGTGTTTCCTAATATAAGTATCAATTTTAGAAAACCGCCCAATTTTAGCAAGACCTCCTGTTTCCACTCTTCAGTATCGATCAGGGTCATAACCGCTACCAGTTCATTCTGGTGTGTTGCAGTAATAATTCTGCAATTTCCGAAAATGTAATCTTTGGGATTTTGGGCCATTTGAAATTGGCTCATGGTTTGCGCCAATAATCCTTCTATGCCAGAAGTCTTGCTCGATTCAGACAGCTGATATACCTTATTTATAATTTTATGAGGAGTTGGAACAATTTGCAAGACTTTAAAAGTACCTGCATTACAGCCTGTTGGAAATAAATATCGTCCTTGCATAAAAGGTGCTACCGCAACATTTCCACTTGCTATAGCACAAAATAAAAATTCAGCCTGCAATTCCTGAAGTTTTTGTATAATTCTCTTTCCCAATCGTGCTGCCACTGTTGAATGTCTAAAATCAGGATGAACCTTAAAATCACTCAGGTAAAATGCTGTTTCTACTTTTCTCAAAATAAAAACGGACATAGAAGAAATAGAAGCTGATCCGATAATCTGTCCATTACATTCTGCAAGATACGTAAAATATTGTCCTCGTTGGCGTAGCAATCCGAAAAAATCGGGCCTTCTATCTACACGAATTGAGATATTGGCTTGCATAGGCGTTAATGAGGTTAAATGTACTAACCCTTCGTTATCTAAAGGTGTAGCTTCACGTATGATAATGTGTGTGTGTGCAGGCATTACTTGAAGATGGATCGTAAGAAATAAAAACGAAGTTGTCCCACATGTATTAATTATATGTAAAGACGCAAAGAATTATCTTTTTGAAAATAAATCCTTTGCGTCTTTACGTTTAGTTTATTATTGATTTCTGTTGCAATTATTCTTTCTGCATTTCTGTCGCTTTCTTATCTGTATCATCAATAATACTTTGTGCTTTCTTTTGAGCTTCACTTTTCAGCTTATCTGCTGCTTTTTGAGCAGCAAACTTAGCTATTGGATTTTTGGCCTGATCTACCAGTTTTTGAGCCTGAATATTACCCTCTTCAATAATTTTGTCTGCTTTTGCACGAGCATCAGCTCTCATGGATGCAATTTTAGCCTGAAGCTCTGCATTGTCTTTTGCACCGAGCGCTTTTTGCAATCCCTTGCTTACAGCTTCTTTGGCCAGCGATTTGACTACAGATTTATAGTCCAATGTTACTTTCGGATTTGTAAATGTTCCACCGATTTTAAATTTAACCTGATTGATACCTACACCCAATTTCGATGAAACACCTTCAGGAAGCGTAATTGATCCGCCATATTGTATCGATTGGTCTAAACCGGTGACTCCGGATAAATTAATCTTAGTATCGCCCAGTCTTATGTCAAACGGATTAGTTTTCACCTGTCCGTTTTCAATCTTAAAGGGTAATTTCAGATCTTTAATCGATGGGTTTTTATATTTATCATCTTTCATTGCAGAAGCCAAAGCATTGAGCGCTTTTACATCTTTAACCGAAACATCTTTCGATTGCAGCAAGCCACTTGCCAGCAGCGTTTTCAAATCCGGAGAAAGCTTCTCATCAAGTATACCTTTCAGATTAAAATTAACTGAATAGTTCCCCATGGCTTTTTCAAAAATAGGAGAGAGTTTCTTCACAAAATCCAGCTCCCTGAATGTTTGTGTAAATGAAGCATTTGTAATATTCAGCCCTAAACTGATTTCCGGTTTTTTCGGATTTGTGGCAGTGCTGTAATAACCGGATGTTTCAATAGTTCCACCAAAAGCATTTACCCGAATGCCACTCAAATCGACGCATCTGTTTTTTATGACCAGTTTGCCTGTTGCATTTTCAAGTGTCATTTTCTGGTACAAAATCTTTTTAATATTGGCAGACATCACAAAATCAAGATTCCCGGGAACTTCAAACGCTGTCATTGCAGACGTATCTTTAGTGGTCGTAGTAGAAGAACCCATAAATTCATTAATATCCAGCAGATTGGAGGTCATATTCAACGAGCCCTTCAATGTCTTATCCTTGAGGGCATAAGCTATAAAGTTTTCCAGTTTACCGGTTGCTGAAATGTCGCTCTTGCCAAATTTCATCTTCAGTCCGGTCAGGTCAGCATATTTCGGGGTAAAGGTCATCCCCATGTTTTGGATCAGAACATGGGGATAATCTTTTGATTTATAAACCATATTTGATACATTCAATGTTCCTTTGGCGTTCAGTTGTTCGTATTGCTCTTTTTCAATTTGTGACATTTTCCCCTTGAAATCGAGATTTGCTACCAGTTTACCATTCAATTGAGTACCTTTTTCCAGCGGATAAACATCTTTGATCATTCCCAAATCCAGCGTTCCGTTTGCTTTCATAGCAAAGTCCGGATTGCTGACTGGCGTTTTTACAGTCGCCATTAAAGCAAAAGGATTCCCCCCTAAACGGAATTGTAGCTTTTTCAGATCCACTAAAGTAAGATCTGTACTGCCACCGGGATTAGAAAGATTCAGGTCCATATTAATCTGTTCAACAGATTTGGGTAAAGATGGATATTTAAACATCGCATCAGCTATTTTCACTGCTACATTAAATGCTGGTAAAATACTATCACTGTAATGTCCTTTAGCCCAGGCATCCAACGAAACCTTTCCATCAGTTTTTATATTTTCAAACTCTTTGCTGTACATGCCGGGAACCAATGAGAGAATTTCTTTGAAACCGATTTGTGGCGTTTTCAATTTCATATCCATATCATAACCTTCTTCGGGCATAGCAAACCAGCCTTCGATGGTGCTCTCGATAGCATTTATATGGCATTTATTTTCTTTAAAAGTATATTTGTTGTTTTTTAAATCTGCTTCAATTTGCCCATCAATATGTATAATTGCATTACTTAGATAGGGTATCTTATTCATTACAAGTGTCATTTGTGCGGCATCAGCTTTCACTTTTAGGTCTGTAATATCTGCTGTAAGATCTCCGGCTCCTTCCATTTCAACATTATTCATTTTGAAGTTCATCTGACCTTGCTGGTCGTCATACTCAAAACGAGCATTACTTATATCCACTTCTTGCAATGCCATCTTAAAACCAGACTCTTCTGTCGCTTTTTTTTGCTTCATTGTGTCTGTTTTCATGATGTCCCAATTTACTTTGCCATCTTTCAATACTTTCAACTTAATAATGGGCTGATCTAGCAATACGTGGGAAATTTCATAACCTGAACCGCTGAATATACTCTTTAAATCGACTGCAATCCTGATTTCGCGGGCTGCAACAAGTGTATCTCCGTTAAATTCATTTATTCCCATCAGAGAGAACTCTTTCAGTCCGATTGTTGCTTTAGGGAATTCCCGGATGAAACTGAGGTTCAAATCAGAGAAATTCAGCTTCGCCTTCATCATTTTGTTGGCTTCCTTTTTTATTAACACTTCCAGCTTATCTTCAAAAACAAAAGGAAGTAAGATAAGTACTGCTAAAATAGCTGCGATTACCCCTACGGTAATCATAATTTTTTTCTTCATGAGGTATATTTTTGATTGCTGATATAAGAAGTAGGTGAAATTACGATTTTACACAGAAATTTAGGCATCTATCTATTGTTAAAACAATTAAATCGAACTTTGGTTGGTTGAAAAATAAAAAAAAGCTGCAGAAATTATTCTGCAGCTTTTTGGTGACCACGACAGGATTCAAACCTGTAACCTTCTGATCCGTAGTCAGATGCTCTATTCAGTTGAGCTACGTAGCCATGCTAGTCCGTAAAATCAATCAACAAAAAATGAATTGTGACCCCGACAGGATTCAAACCTGTAACCTTCTGATCCGTAGTCAGATGCTCTATTCAGTTGAGCTACGGAGCCAATTTTCATTTACAAAAGTTGACTTTGCAAACGTTTTTATTTTTCGAAATATACTGCAAAGAGTCTATGCAGCCGTTTTACGAATTGTGACCACGACAGGATTCAAACCTGTAACCTTCTGATCCGTAGTCAGATGCTCTATTCAGTTGAGCTACGTAGCCGTTGTTTCTCGTTTGCGAGTGCAAAGGTAGTAAAAGTGTTTAAACTGCAAAAGTATTTCATAGAAAAAATTCAATTTACTCGATAAATTTCGGATTATATAGCAAAAAACCTATATTGATACCCCAATTCCAGTTGTTTTCGGGGAAATTATAATGGTTTCCATAAAGAGATACTGAAGCAAAAGGAAAATTATAAACGATAGAAATTTCTCCAAAATAGGCAGGGTTGCCAAATAACTTCCCTAAAAAGGGTTTATTTTGTATATCTGACAAGATAGGGTGATAGGGTAAAAATCCATAAAATTCACTCCTGATCTGAAATCCCCTTGGATTAGCCCATAAAGGAATCACTCCGGCTGCAATATAATTCAGGGCACGTAATGACTCATTAAATACAATTTTACTATGTGGAGTAGGTGTAAAAGCGGGAGCTTGAACAACTGAAGCGACATAATTATTAAATAAAGGTTTGTTAGAGGTTACTGCATCTAGTAGCGTGCCTAGTGCAAAGTTGTTTTTAAGTGGAAAATAACGATGAATTTTTAATTGTGCTTGCCCCCAGGTATGATAGTTTTTAAGGTTGGTATCTGATTGCTGTGATTCGTTTAAATAGGTGGATTCTGCTCCTGTAAACCCCTGAAGCAACAAGCAAACATTTGCACCAGACCCCGGATACATTACTGAGTTTAGAGTATTCTTCTCCAATCGAAGTGATAATCCGGAAAGATAATATATGCTTTTCCCCAGATCCATTGTTGATCCGGAGCTGATGTTTTGAGAATACTCATCGGTTAGCCTGCCATAGGAGTAGGAAAGGATAGACCTGCCGGTTGTTTTATAGGGGGTTCCTAAACTAATCCTTCCGAAGGATTCGGACTGGTTTAAATAAGCCGAAACATTTTCATTTGAAAACAACCGCTTGCTTTCAAAATATTTTTTAGATGAACTTCCGGCAATTACCTTCAGATACAATGGCAACACGCTGGGGATCTCAATTCTACCTGACAGACTAAAAGCGTTGTAGCTATTTCCGATTTGAGCATCAGCATTTAAGTCAAGGCTGTAAAACTTAAGAGTTTGATATTTTAAACCTAAATAGGCTTGATTGGAGCTGGCAGAAGAAATTAACCCTCCAATGCCAATAGTTACATTTTCATTAATTCTAACATATAGGATAAGATCGAAGCTATTATTTTCCTTGTTGTAGACTGCTTTGGGTAGAATTTCTGCAATTTTTTTATCTGATAATAGTCTGAAATAGGTCTTCTTAAGATCACTAAAGCTAATTAGTCCGTTTTCATTACGTTTTATCTGAGAAAGAATGTATTGTTCCTGATTTGTTGATACGCCATAAACCTTTACGTTTTTAAAAAACAAATCCGGTCTGTGACTTTTAAATACAATTCGTTTTAATGCAATATTATGCGGAGAGATGTATCTTTTGATATGTTCACGGATTAGCTTCACATATTCGAGACCTTTTTTATACCCGATTTCATAAATCTTATCTACCTTATTGAAGTCTAATAAAGTTACATCTGTTAATGTAAACCGAATCACAAGTCCCCTGTTTCTATCAATGGTGTAATCAGTCTTCTGCATTACCATATTTTCTAATTGACCGATTAGGTTTTTTTCGTCTGGTTTTAGTGGGTTTCGAACGACCACACTTCCGATCGTATAGTCCGGATTAAAGTCATTAAGCATAACATCTACAGGGAAATTGTTGTAGATTCCACCATCATAGGCCAGATTGCCGTTAATTTCAATTGGTTTGAAGACGAATGGGAATGTCATAGATGCTCTTACAGCATCACCCAGATCCCCATTTCTAAAAACAATGGCTTCTTTATTATATACATCGGAAGCAACGCATCGAAAAGGGACCATTAGTTTATTGAAATCTCCGTCAATAGTAGCAGTTGCTTGTGTGTATAGTTCTAAAACCCCTAGATTCATCTGGATAGGATTAATTAAGCTTACCGGCAAGAAATAGGTTTTAGTTCTTATTGAATCGCGGATGTCAATCTTAAAACGACCAAATTCAGGTGTAGGATCATTTTTCTTGAAATAATACATGTTCTTTTCGTCAACCTTTCCGGTTTGCCAGGCATTGAAATTTTCAGACTTGATTAATTCGATCATGTCATCAGGGGAATAGCCAATGGCATATAAAGAACCGACAATAGCTCCCATGGAGGTGCCAGTTATATAATCAATTGGAATCCCATTCTCTTCAAGAGCCTTTATGACGCCTATATGAGCAATTCCTTTTGCTCCACCACCGCTTAAAACCAAACCGACAGACTGAGCAAGTAGGGGTGTATTTCCCCATAATAGTAGTATTAAGCTAATCAGAATCGTCTTCATTGTTTTAAAATATTGCAAAATGCAAATATATAAAAAGGAGGATTGTTAAAGGGAAGCAAGCTTTCTTTTTTGGATGAAAGTTTGAACTGCTTTGTTTATAAAACAATTCATATTTAAATAAGGCAGGTGGAAAATAAAAAAAGGATTACATTTCTGTAATCCTTTTTTTCAAACGTCGGGGTGGAGAGATTCGAACTCCCGACCCCCTGGTCCCAAACCAGGTACACTAACCGGACTGTGCTACACCCCGTTTGATTTCGAGTGCAAAGATAAGACAAAAAACTTATTACTTCCAAATGTTTCTGTGATATTTTTTACTCTAATCCATTATTTCTTTAGCGCCTCGTCTCTCATGTAGCGCGTAAACACTTGTTTGTCTGGCTGATAGATACATCCATACAACTTCCGAATAGTGATAAAAAATTCCGGAGAGAATTAGATTTGGGCGGCGGGGCATGTTTTTGAACTTAAGTAAGCTTTGTGATCTGGCTTATTCTATTTCTATGCACTTCACAAACGGGGTATATTATAGGTTTAAACGCATTTTTAGCGAAAATATTAAATTGGAGTCATAGAGATATCACAGAGATAACACAATCCTATATAAGACTGTAATATCACTGTGATACTACTGTGATACCACTGTGATATTACTGTGATATCCTATTCTAAACAGCGTTAAAACTACATTAGAATAGCGTCTCAATTTAATTTTGTGGCTGGGTATGTATGGGATATAAATAAAGAATTCAACAGAAGGCCGGGGCTTGATTTGTGTGCCACAATATAAGTTTATATGTGCATATCGGAGAGGAGAGTCAAATCAAAAGATCCGGTATGTAGAAAATAAAAAAAGGATTACATTTCTGTAATCCTTTTTTCTCAAACGTCGGGGTGGAGAGATTCGAACTCCCGACCCCCTGGTCCCAAACCAGGTACACTAACCGGACTGTGCTACACCCCGTTTGATTTCGAGTGCAAAGATAAGGCAAAAAACTTATTACTTCCAAATGTTTCTGTAATATTTTTTTGCACCCAAGATCGATGAAAGTGGTATTTAACCTGTAATACAGGGCGTTAAATGTGAATTTTTTTATGAATTATTTTTTGCGGCGAATCTTTTTTTACAATAGAGATAATTTGAAGACCTGGAATTAAACATACATTGAAAATTACTCTACTCATTTTTTTAAATAAGAAGCATCCTGTTTTTTTTGATAAGCATATAGATCTGCTTATATAAAATGAACTGAAGAGCATACAAACTTTAAATGTGAAGGCTCGTTGATAATCTAATGAAATGTGTTAATTTTGCACATCGCTATAAATACAGGTAAATTAAGGAATCGTAAAAACACAACATATGTATAGAACACGTACTTGCGGCGAATTGCGCCTAGCTGATGTAGATCAGGTGATTACCCTTTCAGGGTGGGTTCAGAAAATTCGTAAAATGGGTGGAATGACCTTTGTGGATATCCGGGACCGTTACGGTATTACACAGCTGGCGTTCAATCAGGAGGTAGATGCTGAATTGTGCGAAAAAGCAAATAAATTAGGCCGCGAATTTGTTATTCAGGCAACCGGTACCGTTAAAGAAAGAAGTAGTAAAAATACAAATTTACCAACCGGTGAAATTGAAATCATAGTTAGTCAACTAAATATACTTAACGCATCTGAAGTTCCTCCTTTCACGATAGAAGATGAAACAGATGGAGGAGATGAACTGCGTATGCAATACAGATACCTCGATTTAAGAAGGAATCCGGTTCGTAAAAATATGGAACTTCGCCATAAAATGGCTTTCGAAACTCGACGTTATCTTGATGAGCAAAATTTCCTTGAAGTTGAAACTCCTATTTTGATTAAATCAACTCCGGAAGGAGAGCGCGTGACTTCGTTGTTCCTTCACGCATGAATCCCGGGCAGTTTTATGCTCTTCCGCAATCTCCTCAGTTATTCAAACAATTGCTTATGGTTTCCGGCTTCGACCGTTACTTCCAGATTGCCAAGTGTTTCCGTGATGAAGATTTGCGCGCCGACCGCCAGCCTGAGTTTACGCAAATCGACTGTGAGTTGTCGTTTGTAGAACAGGAAGATGTACTCAATATTTTCGAAGGATTGGCAAAGCATCTTTTCAAAGCAATCAAAGGTGTTGATATGCAGGGAGATTTCCCGAGAATGGTCTATGCGGATGCGATGAGATATTACGGTTCAGACAAGCCGGATATTCGTTTCGATATGAAATTTGCAGAGTTGAAGGATTTGACGGAAGGTAAAAATTTCGTTGCGTTTGACAGCGTTGAGTATGTAGCCGGAATTTGCGCAAAAGGATGCGCCGGATACACCCGCAAGCAAATTGATGAACTAACAGATTTTGTAAAACGTCCGCAAATCGGGGCTAAAGGTTTGGTTTATGTAAAATGCGAAGCCGATGGAAGCTTTAAATCATCGGTTGATAAATTCTATTCCGCCGATGATTTAAAAAAATGGGCTGAACGCTGCAATGCTCAACCGGGTGACTTGATATTGATCTTAGCCGGGACTACCACTAAAACTCAAAAAGCACTTTGCGAATTGCGTTTGGAAATGGGAAGCCGTTTAGGGCTACGTGATAAAAATGTGTTTGCACCACTCTGGGTTATAGACTTTCCGTTATTCGAGTGGGATGAAGATTCTCAGCGTTTCTTTGCTATGCACCACCCCTTTACATCTCCTAAATTAGAAGATGTTCCTTTCCTGGATACAGATCCGGGAAAAGTCAGGGCTAATGCCTATGATATGGTAATCAACGGTGTTGAACTCGGAGGGGGCTCTATTCGTATCCACGATAGCAAACTACAGAAAAAAATGTTTGAGCTACTCGGATTTACCGATGAGCAGGCTCAGGCTCAGTTCGGCTTCTTGATGGATGCATTCAAATACGGTGCACCACCTCATGGCGGCCTGGCTTTTGGGCTCGATCGCTTCGTTTCAATGTTTGCCGGCGTCGACACTATCCGCGACTGCATTGCATTCCCTAAAAACAACTCAGGTCGCGACGTTATGAATGATGCTCCGTCACCAATTGACCCTGCTCAATTGGAAGAGCTGAATCTTATTTTAAATCTTAAAGAACAGAAATAATTAATCCAAACGTTAGGAGTAAAGATGCTGAATTTCCAGGCATCTAAATAAAGCATCTTTGCTCCTGCGTTCAATTTATATGATGAAAATCAGTGATATAATAACTTCTATTGAAGAGTTTGCACCTCTCGCCCTTCAAGATAGTTATGATAATTCAGGCGTTCAGGCGGGAGATGTGAATCAAGTTGCGACTTCGGCATTGATATGTTTGGATGTAACTGAGGCTGTATTGGATGAGGCTATCCGGTTAGGCTCTAATCTTGTAATCGCACACCACCCTCTGATTTTCAAAGGTGTAAAATCACTTACCGGAAAAGATTATATCGAAAAATGCCTGATTAAAGCAATAAAAAATGATATTGTTATTTATGCATCGCATACAAATCTGGACAATACCTGGGGAGGTGTCAGCTTTAAAATGGCTGAAAAGTTAGGCCTGGAGAACATTCAGGTTTTAGCTCCGGTAGAAGAAAAGCTGCAAAAACTTGTCACGTTTGTTCCTTTTGATTATGCAGAAAAAGTTCGTAATTCTTTATTTCAAGCAGGAGCCGGTCAAATAGGAAACTACGACCAATGCAGCTATAATTCCGAGGGTTACGGAACATTTCAGGCAGGAGAGGGGGCTACTCCCTTTTGTGGTAAGCAAGGCGAATTGCACAAAGAAACCGAGATCCGTCTGGAGGTTGTTTTTCCGGTTTACATAAACGGCAAGGTTATTCAAGCCTTGCTATCCGCTCATCCTTATGAAGAACCGGCATTTGATATTATTCCGCTGAAAAACAGCTGGAATAAAGTAGGATCCGGAGTTGTCGGAGAATTGGCTATGCCAGCCGAAGAAATCTGTTTTCTTGAACAAATTAAAAAGGCCTTTTCTGTACCGACTCTAAAATATTCCCCATTGCAAGATAAACCAATAAAGAAGGTAGCTATCTGTGGTGGAGGCGGTTCGTTTCTAATCCCTGATGCGATCAGAGCAGGCGCAGACCTCTTTTTAACTGGGGAAATCAAGTATCACGATTTTTTCAATCATCGCAGCTCAATCATATTGACAGAAATCGGCCATTATGAGTCAGAGCAATATACAAATGAATTGATTTGTGAGATTATTCGGAAAAAATTCGCTACATTTGCCGTTCATTTCACGAAATGTAAAACTAATCAGATAAATTACTTATAATTGTATGGCTACTACTGCAAAGACAAAAGTGGAATCACCTACGAAAGAGATGACAGTGGAAGAAAAACTTCAGGCACTGTACGAATTACAAACCATACTTTCAGAAATCGACAGAATCAAAACACTGCGCGGAGAATTACCACTGGAAGTTCAGGATTTGGAAGATGAAGTGGCCGGTTTAGAGACCCGTATCCAAAACTACAAAAATGAAATTGAGGATATTTCTTCTAAGATAAGCACGAAGAAAATCGAAATCAATAATGCGAAAGACTTGATTGAAAAGTATAAAGTTCAACAAGAAAATGTTCGTAACAACCGTGAATTTGATTTCCTTTCCAAAGAAATGGAATTTCAAACTCTGGAGATAGAATTGTGCGAAAAACGGATTCGTGAATTTACCGCTCAATCAAAAACAAAATCCGAAGAGTTGGCTTCAAGTACAGAGCTGCTAGAAGAGAAAAAATCAGATCTGGAGTCAAAGAAAAATGAGTTGGATGATATTATTGCCGAAACCAAACAAGATGAAGAGCGTCTGAGAAACAAATCCAAAAAGCTGGAAACCAATATTGAGCCTCGTCTTCTGACTGCATTTAAGCGTATACGCAAGAATGCCCGAAATGGCCTGGCTGTTGTGTATATCCAACGTGATGCCTGCGGGGGATGCTTTAACAAGATTCCACCACAAAAACAAATGGATGTAAAACTGAGAAAGAAAATCATCGTTTGCGAATATTGCGGACGTATCATGATCGACTCTGAATTAGCCGGTGTTGAATAATCAAAATTCAAACATATAAAAGAAAAAAACAGGGAGTAGCTTCTAATTTAGCTACTCCCTGTTTTTTATACAATACTTTGGTAATCCGGTATGTCAGTTAAGAATGTAATACTTTGTGATTCATAGTCAACTCTGCAACAATAGTGGATCAGGCCATTGCTTATAATCAGATAGGGAACCTTGAAAACAGCATTATAACGAGACACCTGCTCAAATACCCTCTGCGTAATTTCTACATCCGGCGCTTTATATTCAACTAAAATCCGGGCATTTAATCTTCTGTCATAAACTACTGTATCGCATCTTTTTTTTACTCTATCCAACCGTATCTCAACCTCATTTGCAATAAGTGCTGACGGAAAACCTTTCTCACAAATAAGAAACCGGACAAAATGCTGGCGAACCCACTCTTCCGGAGTTAAAGTCACATATTTCTTTCTTATTATATCAAAAATACTGATGCGATCTTCTTTTCGACGCATTTTAAAAGGATAAGAGGGGAGGTTTAAACTCAACATTTTGTACTTTTGTTTAGGAATGCAGTCTTATCGAAACATTTTCGGGTAGAGACTTATAACGATCTGCAAAAGTACTCTTTTATGAAGACAAAACAAGAAATTGTAAATAATTGGTTACCGCGATACACCGGGCGATCTCTTAATGATTTTACCGACTATATCTTACTCACCAATTTTAATAAATACGTTGAGATTTTCGCTGAGCATTTCAATGTACCAATGATTAAAGATGTAAATATGCCTAACGCCAGAGCGGAGGGTATCATGATCATTAATTTTGGTATGGGAACTGCCAACGCTGCAACTGTAATGGATCTTCTAACTGCAATTCATCCTAAAGCCGTTTTGTTTTTAGGAAAATGCGGAGGATTGAAAAAGGTAAATTCGATTGGCGATTTCATTCTACCCATTGCCGCAATTCGAGGAGAAGGTACATCCAATATATACATGCCATCAGAAGTCCCGGCACTTCCGGCTTTTAGCCTTCAACGTGCTGTATCAACCACTATTAGAAACTACGAACGCGACTACTGGACAGGAACTGTATATACAACCAATCGCCGTGTATGGGAGCACGATGATGCTTTCAAGGATTACCTTAAGAAAACACGATGTATGAGTATCGATATGGAAACCGCAACACTTTTTACTGTTGGCTTTGTAAATGAAATTCCCACAGGAGCATTGCTTTTGGTTACAGATCAACCGATGGTTCCAGAAGGTGTAAAAACCGAGAAAAGTGATCAATTGATAAATGAAACCTTTGTAAAGGATCATGTACTGATAGGAGTTGATTCGCTTGGTATGCTTCTCGAAAATCGCAAAACTGTAAAACACCTTAGATTTGATTGATTATGGCCAAAAAAGAGCAAATAAGCTTTGAAAATATTATCACCCAAATATCACGTAAAGAGTTCAAACCTCTGTATTTATTAATGGGAGAGGAGTCTTTCTATATCGACAGGATTACGGATGCTATTTTAGCCAATGCATTGGATGAATCGGAGCGGGATTTCAATGAGATAATTCGTTATGGAGCTGACATGACTGTAGAGGCTATTATTAATGAAGCTCGTTTTTATCCGAGTTTTGCACAATACAGAGTCGTTGTAATTAAGGAAGCCCAGGAGGTAAAAAAACTGGAAGAGTTGGTTAGTTATGTACAGAACCCTCTACCTTCAACTATCCTCGTTATTAACTATAAACATGGGACTGTCGATGGTCGAAAAAAGCTGGTCGCGGAGGCTGAGAAACGAGGGGTATTATTCGAATCAAAGAAGGTTTACGACAACCAACTACCTGGTTGGATCAATACTTTTGTAGAGAAAAAAGGCCTGAAAATAGACCCTAAAGCCTCAATTATGCTTGCCGATTTTATTGGATCAGACCTGAATCGAATTGCCGGAGAGTTAGATAAGTTGATTATTACAATACCGGATAATCAACTTCGAATTACTCCAGAGTTGGTAGAAAGAAATATTGGAATCAGTAAAGAGTATAACAATTTTGAGTTTCTGAAATCGATAGTCCAAAGAGATATTTTGAAGGCTAATCGCATCTCTCATTATTTTGAAAAGAACCCCAGGAACAATCCACTCAATGTGACACTTATTGTATTATATAATTATTTTAGCAATCTAATGTTATGTCATTATTTGCCTAATAAAAATGAAGGGGGAGTGATGCAGGGTTTAAAAATACCTGCATTTCAAACAAAAGATTATCTGATGGGATTGAAGAACTTCTCTCCATATAAAACCATGGAAATAGCCTCCTTGATTCGGGAATGTGATGCCCGATTTAAGGGTATTGGAAATACTAACGCTTCAGGTGGTGAATTATTAAAGGTATTACTTTACAAGATTCTACATTAATAACAATTCTCCGCGATTTACTTTTCTAACCAATTTCTTCGTACAAAATTTCAGGCGTTAATAGTCTATATATCAACTTGATATCTTGATTATTAACGCCTGAAATTTTAATATTTACACTTACCCTATCCACACGTCACGAATTTCAGCATGCTAAGGCGAATTGATTCATTATTTAGGTATCAATTAAGATCAGATATTCCATCTTGTATATATGTTTGTTTCAGTAGAATTAACTGATTATTTTACCATCAAACAAATTGAGCTTTATCAAATGTATTTAGCACAGAATTATATTTATACATGTAACACACATATGTAAATACAACTCTAGGCTTAATAGATAACATATGTAACATGTATGATTGTTACAATTACAAATACACCCTACAATGCACATATGTTGAAATACAATTATATTTGTATCCGGCATTAATAATTCACTTATATAATCATTTATTATATGGATTTAAACATAATGTAATACGCTGTATATCATACACATACACAGCCGTCCAATTATAATTAGTTAAAATACAGGATAGCTGTGGTTTACAAAGTCATATTTTCCCATAAACCAACTATATATAGGGCTGTATATTTCAATTATTATCAGCGAGTAACAGAATTTATGTAAAGTAGAGTTAAACAACACAAGGGAAAATAGGTTCGTTTTATTTACAAATGCAATCTCATTAGACCTCTTTTGTAATTTACAATAGTAAATCGCAAGTAGTTTTCATATGGAGTAATAATTGATCAAATGTAAATTCACATATGTTTTGCGTGAATCGTTATAATTGTTATCTTTGTAAATCTGAATAACAAGGAACACTACGACATATGTTAACTAGAATTCAAAAAATAATGGACGAAAAGCAACTTTCAATAAGTGCTTTTGCAGATGAGATTGGAGTAAAACGTCCAACCATGACACATACCATGACGGGGAGAAACAACCCTAGCCTGGATATTATTTCTAAAATTCTGGAACGTTACAACGAGATAAATGCCGACTGGTTATTGTTTGGGAAAGGAAGCATGTATAAGAATTACACACCTACCCAGGCAGGACTTTTTGACCAACTCGAAAATGTAAAATCAAATAGTGAAGAAGATTCGATTTTAAAGAATGAACAAGAGCATTCTTTAAAAATTCCCCCGGTTATTTTTGAGGAAGAAAAATACTCAAAGAAAACTAATGCGAATGAGAAAAAAATTTCCAAAATACTGATATTCTTTTCAGATAATACATTCGAAACTTTTATACCTGAGGATAAACAGAAAAATAAAACAACTTAAGCCATCCTTTAATTGCCGAAAACTTATTCTGCCCTGTTGAAAATTTGATTTTTTTTCCTGTATCTTTGCACCTCAATTACCCAAAACGAGGAAAAACAACCAAGTGTCGGGTGCTTAAAAGCATTCGCTGAGATCATGGCGTCCACAATGCGCCTATCATGGTTTTGGTAAAAAATCAAAAGATACAACATATGAAAAAACATGTCATGGATCTTTCTGTGACGGAAAACATCAGTCTCAATCCAAATTATTTTTTATTGAAATTGACATCCGAGCAGAAATTACCCGATATGCTTCCGGGACAGTTTGTAGAAGTAAAAGTAGAAGGATCGCCAAATACTTTTTTGAGACGCCCTATTTCAATCAATAATTTCTGTCCAGAAACCAATGAGTTATGGCTTCTGGTCCAGAAAGTAGGTGATGGCACTCGTACTATGGGCAAATTACAAAAGGGCGATATTCTAAACCTTGTTTTTCCTTTGGGTAATTCTTTTACGCTACCAGAAAATAATACCGAGTCTGTTCTTCTGGTAGGAGGTGGAGTTGGTACAGCTCCGATGCTTTTTTGGGGTAAATACCTTAAAGAGCGAGGAATATCCCCCATTTTTCTTCTTGGTGCAAGATCGGCTTCAGATCTTCTCCAGCTAGAAGATTTCAATCAATACGGAACCGTCTATACGACTACAGAAGATGGTAGTCACGGAGAAAAAGGTTACGTAACCCAACATTCTATACTTCAAAATAAAACCTTTAAATTCATATACACCTGCGGCCCCAAACCTATGATGGTCGCTGTGGCCAAATACGCTAAATCGCAGGCTATTCCTTGCGAAGTATCCTTAGAAAATACAATGGCTTGTGGCTTTGGCGTATGTCTTTGCTGTGTAGAAAATACAGTAAAGGGGCATGTGTGTGTGTGTACTGAAGGACCCGTATTTAATTTAAATGACTTGCAATGGCAGATTTAAGCGTTAAAATAGGTCAGCTGGAATTAAAGAATCCGGTAATGACAGCATCTGGCACATTTGGATTTGGAGAAGAATTCTCTGACTTCTTTGATTTGTCCCGTTTAGGAGGATATATCGTTAAGGGAACTACATTTGCCCCCAGACAAGGAAACGCCTATCCCCGTATGGCCGAAACTCCCTCCGGTATGTTAAATGCAGTAGGACTTCAAAATAAAGGGGTACATTATTTTGCAGATGAAATATACCCCCGACTTAAAGATATTGATTCTCATCTTGTTGTAAACGTATCAGGGTCTACTATCGAAGATTATATCGCATGTACCGAGAAGGTTGCTGAACTGGACAAAGTATCAGCAATAGAGCTGAACATATCATGCCCGAATGTCAAGCAAGGAGGTATGGCTTTTGGAACTTGCGCATGCAGTGCCGGGGATGTCGTAAAAGCAGTGAGAAAAGTTTATCCAAAAACATTGATTGTAAAACTATCCCCTAACGTTACAGACATTACCGAAATCGCAAAAGCCGTTGAAGCAGAAGGTGCTGATTCGGTATCGTTAATAAATACATTGCTGGGCATGGCTATAGACGCCGATAAACGCCGCCCGATTCTATCGACAATAACAGGTGGACTTTCAGGCCCTTGTGTTAAACCGATTGCTCTTCGTATGGTATGGCAAACGGCCCGAGCCGTGAATATACCTGTTATTGGACTCGGAGGAATTATGAATTGGCGGGATGCTGTTGAATTTTTACTGGCAGGTGCTTCTGCAATCCAGATTGGAACTGCCAATTTTATTGATCCCGAGGTTACAGTGAAAGTTATTGACGGGATAAACGATTACTTAAATAAAAACGGATATAATTCTGTTAATGAGATAATCGGAGCTCTAGAGGTGTAACTAATAGCCCGGATGTTATTTCAACAAGTCCGGGCGCAATTTCTGAGTTCTTTCAATTGATTGGTGTAATTGCCACTCTTCAATTTTTCGCTGATGTCCACTGAGCAAAACATCTGGAACTTTCCATCCGTTATAGTCGGCCGGACGAGTATAAACAGGAGGCGCCAACAGATTATCCTGAAACGAATCTGAAAGCGCTGATTGCTCATCAGAAATCACCCCTGGAATTACCCGAACAACAGCATCACAAATAACAGCTGCTGCAAGTTCGCCTCCAGTAAGTACATAGTCGCCAATTGATATTTCACGTGTAATTAAATGCTCGCGGACACGGTAATCAATGCCTTTATAATGACCACAAAGGATAATAATATTCTGCGTCATAGATAAAGAGTTGGCAATTTTTTGATCAAATTTTTCTCCATCAGGAGAGGTATATATAATTTCATCATAATGACGTTGCGCTTTCAATGTTGAGATAACCCGGTCTATAGGCTCAATTTGCATAACCATTCCGGCTGAACCGCCAAAAGGATAATCATCGACCCGTCGATGTTTGTCTGAGGAATAATCACGCAAATTATGAAGATAGATTTCAGCATATCCTTTAATCTGAGCTCTTTTTAAGATTGAATGATTAAGTGGACTTTCAATCAACTCGGGCAAAACAGTAATAATATCAATTCTCATATTTAAAATTTTGTGCAAAAATAGCTATTCAGGAATGATTCTGCAACCATATTCCCTGTATGACCCTATGATTTATTGCCAATTTTTTATATATTTGCATATATAAGTAATATGGAAAACATCCAACAAAAAATAGAGTCTCTACGCCATGAGCTCCATAATTACAATTATCATTACTATGTAAAAAACGCTCCTTTGATTAGCGATCAGGAGTTTGATATCATGCTGAAAGAATTACTGGAGCTAGAACAAGCTCATCCTGAATTCTTCGATCCGAATTCACCAACACAACGAGTAGGAAGTGATATCACAAAATCTTTCAAACAAACACAACATAAATATCCGATGCTCTCTCTTTCCAATACTTACTCTGAAGGAGAGATTGCTGATTTTTACGAAAGAGTAAGAAAAACCTTAAACGAAGATTTTGAAATTGTGTGCGAATTAAAATATGATGGCACATCGATTTCTCTGACTTACGTAAAAGGTGAATTACAACGCGCCATCACCAGAGGTGATGGTGAAAAAGGTGATGATGTCACCGATAATGTAAAGACTATCCGATCAATCCCTTTAAAGTTGATCGGTGATAGTTTCCCGGATGAATTTGAAATCAGAGGCGAAATCTTAATGCCATGGCATGTATTTGATGCGTTAAACGAAGAGCGGGAAAAAGCAGAGGATCAATTATTTGCGAATCCAAGAAATGCAGCTGCCGGAACATTAAAACTTCAGAACTCATCATTAGTCGCAAATAGAAAACTAGATGCTTATCTCTATTATTTACTGGGTGAGAATCTACCAGAAGATAATCATCTTGAAAATCTAAAATGGGCTGAAAAATGGGGGTTTAAGATTTCAAATGCTGTCGAGAAATGCAAATCTCTGGAAGAAATTTTCAACTTTATACATTACTGGGACATTGAAAGAAAGAATCTTCCTGTTGCAACAGACGGTATTGTATTAAAGGTAAATTCTTTACGACAACAAAGAAACTTAGGATTTACAGCCAAATCACCCAGATGGGCTGTTGCATACAAATTCAAAGCAGAACAAGCTGTTACCCGATTGAATTCTGTAACATTCCAGGTAGGTAGAACCGGAGCTATTACACCTGTTGCAAATTTGAATCCAGTGCAACTGTCCGGAACTTTGGTTAAACGCGCATCACTTCACAATGCCGATATTATTGAATCGCTTGATTTACATATTGGAGACCAAGTGTTTGTGGAAAAAGGAGGAGAGATTATCCCCAAAATTACAGGAGTTGACGTAATTCACAGACATCTTTCCGGAGAAAAAGTCAAATTTATTGAAGTGTGCCCTGAATGTGGAACTCTTCTATCCAGGATTCCGGGGGAAGCAGCCCATTACTGTCCGAATGATACGGGTTGCCCACCTCAGATTAAAGGTAGAATCGAACATTTTATCAGTAGAAAAGCCATGAATATTGATGGTCTAGGTGCTGAAACAACCGATTTATTTTTTCGACTAGGATTAACAACAAAGGTCTCAGACCTGTATAAATTGCGCTTTGAAGACATCGTTGGATTGAATAGATTTGGAGAAAAATCTGCTCAAAACATAGTGTCCAGTATCGAAAAATCAAAAGAAATACCCTTTGAACGAGTTTTATTTGCTCTTGGAATTAGATACGTAGGAGAAACTGTGGCTAAGAAATTAGCGAAAACATTTAAAACAATCGATAATCTGGCTAACGCAAGTATTGAAGAACTTATTCAGGTTGATGAAATCGGAGAAAGAATAGCCCAGAGTGTTAAACAATTCTTTTCAATTCCGGCTCACAATGAGTTAATAGATGATCTAAAAAACGCCGGAGTAAAGATGGCGATTTCAGATTCACAGTCTTTAATAACTTCAAATAAACTTGAAGGGATGACGTTTGTTATTAGTGGAACGTTCAGAAGACACTCACGGGATGAATATAAAGAAATGATTGAAACCAATGGTGGAAAAAACTCTGGTTCTATATCTTCAAAGACTAATTATATTTTAGCCGGAGAGAATATGGGTCCTGCAAAGTTAGATAAAGCGACAAAACTTGGCGTAATAATAATTAATGAGGATGATTTTCTTGTCATGATTGAATAATATGATTAAAAGTCTGATCATAAGAAAAATAAAATCAAATCTGTTGAAAAATAAATCAGCAGGTAAGATTAAAGATTTTAAAGATACTGGCCGGATGCTAATTATTTTTGAAAAGTCAGACTATAGCCAAGTTCAGAAATTATTTGAAAGCGAAGGTAAATTCTGTCGTTTTGTGGGGTATTCTGAAGACTCAAAAACAGGAAGTCCGATAAATAATGGTTTCTTTTTTTCTAAAATAGATTTGACATTATGGGGTTTCCCAAAAACGGATGTAATTCAAAAATTTTTGCATGAAATAGAGATGTCAGACATTCTGATAGATTTTTCAACACATAATCACCTGCCTTTAAGCTATTTAATATCATTATCGAAAGTAAAACTTAAAGTTGGAATAAAAAAAGAAGGATTTAATCTTTATGATTTTATGCTAGATGCTCCAAAAATTATGGATTTCAAATTTCTTTCTGAACAGATTATGTTTTATCTTCGCAAACTGAAATCTCAACGATCAGAATCAGACAGAACTATATGATACAAGTGAATTTGAAAGGTATGGGAGTAGCATTAATTACTCCTTTTAAAGAAGATGAATCAATTGATTTTGAAGCGTTAGGCAGATTGATTGATTTCCAGCTTAATAACGGAATAGACTATTTAGTTGTATTGGGTACAACAGCAGAAACACCAACGTTGACAGAATCAGAGAAAAACCAAATTACTCAATTTACGATTGAACGAGTAAAAGGTAAAGTACCAATTATGTTGGGAGTAGGAGGAAATTGCACCAGATCTGTAGTTGAAAGACTCAAGACAGAGGACTTTACAGGTATTGATGCAATCTTAACCGTAGTACCCTATTATAATAAACCAACTCAGGAAGGTATTTATCAACACTATAAATCCATAGCTCAAGCAACAAAATTACCGATTGTATTGTATAATGTTCCGGGAAGAACCGGGGTTAATATGTCTGCTGAAACGACTCTAAGAATTGCTCGCGAATTTGATAATGTTATTGCTATTAAAGAAGCATCAGGTAACATCACCCAAATGGATGATATCATAAAAAATAAACCTAAAGATTTTATGGTGATATCAGGAGATGATGGTATAACATTTCCTTTGATTACACTTGGAGCAGTTGGAGTAATCTCTGTGATTGGAAACGCTTTTCCTAAAGAGTTTAGCAAAATGGTTCGCTTAGCTCTTAATGGTGACTATTCAAATGCCCTACAAATACATCACCGGTTTACCGAACTTTTTGACTTACTTTTTGTGGATGGTAATCCTGCTGGTGTAAAAAGCATTCTGAATGCTATGAGTTATATAGAAAATAAACTTCGCTTACCATTAGTACCGACAAGAATCACAACATTTGAAAAAATACGAACAGTATTGCAAGATCTTAATATCAAATGCTAATTATTATAAATCAGAATAAAGGCTCGAGTAATATCGAGCCTTTATTTTTGACCAATATACATCTTATATATTTACAGTATATAAAAGTTACATAATTACTATTATGTTAAATAATAACTTTGAGAAGAATATCCCAACTAATAAATCATCAATTTATTTAAGATCCTTCTAAAATAGGCTTATTATTTCTTATAAATTCCGATATTTGCGCGTAATAACAAATAAATAACATGAAATATAATTTTGATGAAATAATTGATCGTTCCGGCACATCTGCATATAAAACAGATTTACTGCAGGCTCGGTTTGGAACAAATGATCTTATTCCTTTATGGGTTGCCGATATGGACTTTAGATCACCTGATTTTGTCATGGATGCTATAAGAGAACGGGCAAAGCATGAGATTCTTGGATATACAATAAGAAATAAAGAATGGTATCAGCCTATTGCTCAATGGATAAAGAACAAGCACAATTGGGCGGTTCAATCTAATTGGATTGGATATGTACCGGGTATTTTACCTGGAATGGTTTTATCTTTACAGGCATTTACCAATCCTGGTGACAAGATTATCATCCAACCGCCAGTTTACCCTCCTTTCATGAATATGGTAAGGAATAATAACCGAGAGATTGTATACAACAAACTTGTATTGAAGGATGGGCAGTTCATAATGGATTTTGATAACTTGAAAAGCCAGATTGATAAGCGCACAAAAATGCTATTTCTCTGCAATCCTCACAATCCAGGTGGTCGAGTCTGGAATCACGAAGAATTGTCAGAACTAGCCCGTATTTGCGCTGAAAATGATATTTTAGTTGTTTCTGATGAGATTCATGCAGATCTAACATTACCTGGAAATTCTCATATTCCCTTTCCGACAGTTTCAGAGAATGCTAAAAATAAGAGCATTACCTTTATGGCTCCAAGCAAAACATTCAATATTGCCGGATTAGCTTCTGCATCATATATCATACCTAATGACGAACTTCGGAATAAATATAAGCACCAAGTAGAATCTGCTGAAATTGGAGGTGGTAATATTTTTGCATTTGTTGCAACAAAAGCAGCTTATGAAAATGGCGCAGAATGGTTAGATCAATTGGTACACTATGTAAAGGGAAATATAAGTTATATAGATGAATACCTGAAATTACATATTCCTAAAATTAAGGCTATTATTCCTCAGGCTTCATTCTTGATCTGGTTGGATTTCAGGGGAATAGGATTACCAGATAATGAAATCAGAAGATTGCTAATTCATGAAGCTAAACTTGGTTTAAATGATGGTCCAAGTTTCGGACCTGGAGGTGAGGGATTTCAAAGAATTAATGTTGGATGTTCCCGATTGGTATTGGAAGAAGCTATGAAACGTTTAGCTGATATTTTCAGTAAATTTTAAATCATACAAAAATGGTCACTAGAGTTATCTGTGGCCATTTTTGTATGATTTAAAGACGTTTATTTAATTGTGACCATTGTTGCTCCGAAGCCATATTCACGGAAAGAAGCATCTTGATAACTGCATGATTTATACTTAATGCGAATCTCATCAATTAAGGCTTTTCGAAGAACCCCCTCCCCTTTTCCATGAATAAAAACAATCTTTTTCCCTTTTGAATTAAGATTGTCATTCATTACTTTCCGGAATCTATCTAATTGATACTGTAAAATATCAGCATTATTTAAACCGGTAGTATTGTCCAGTAGGTTATTGATATGAAGATCTACTTCCAAAATAGGATTTGAGTTTTTCTTAACGATAGTTTGTGAACGCGGCCTTTCCAGATGAGCTTTTTCTTTAATAGCGAACTCTAAATCATCAGCACTAATCTGAATCTGACGCTCTGGAATATCGTTTTTTACTATTGGATAGATCATTGCATCTTCTTCAAAATATTCATTTTCACGAAAACTATGAAGTTTATAAAATTTCACAGTATCAAGTTTGAACTCTACAGAAACTGGATTTTTAAGTGAAAACGGCTTTCCTTTTTTGAATGCTGTGTACTGAATGCAAATACGTTCCAGGTCGTTTAGATCAGCTTTAGTAAATTCTTCCAGAAATACTTGTTGATTTGGCTCAATTAATCCAGCATAGCGAAGTTTCCACTCATTACCCTGTTTATTTAAGTATGATATTTGCAGGAAATAATTGCTATCATTCACTATATAAGCTTCATAATCTGTTGTTTGTAAATTTTTGGAATCTAGCGGTAAGAAAGCCAAAAGGACAGTCATTTTATCCCCCTCACGTGTTTCGACTACCTTTGGTGCAGGTGATTCAATAACAGGTTTTCTCCCCTCCTGCTTTTGTGCAACCTGAACGGATACTGTTTTTGCTTGTTCTGATATACCCTCTACAACAACGCATTCGCGAATCAGAACAGGAGTTTCGAATCCATCCTCTTCTTCTACTGCTACAAGATCTTTATTTATAAAACGTTTTACGATGCCACCACCTGTGGAATTAAGAAAACGAACCTTATCTCCTATTTTTAAAGCCATAAGTACATGTTATTTGATTTTGCTTTCAATAATATTCAAACAAATTGACTATACAAAGTTCCATTTTATCATTGAATTAAACCAATAATTCGATGATAAAATGGACTAAAAAACAGGATTTAGTGCTATTTTTGTGAAAGAAGACCAATCTTTATACATTATCCTATGAATGAAACGAAGAAACTGCGCCGATCAAGCGATAGAATGCTCGGTGGCGTGTGTAGCGGTATTGCAGAATATTTCAATATAGATCCAACCTTAGTGCGTATTGCTTATGCGTTATTGACAATCTTCTCGGCAGGATTTCCGGGAATATTAGTTTATATTGCACTTTGGTTAATAATCCCGGAAAAAGAATAATGGAGTTTAGAATTGAATCGCCATATAAACCCACCGGTGATCAGCCTGAAGCTATTGCTCAGCTTTCAAAGGGTGTACTTGATGATATACCTTACCAAACCCTATTAGGGGTAACCGGATCGGGAAAGACTTTTACTATAGCCAATATAATTGAGAAAGTAAATAAACCAACCCTGGTATTAAGCCATAATAAGACACTGGCTGCTCAATTATACGGCGAATTTAAGAGTTTCTTTCCACATAACGCGGTAGAATATTTTGTCTCATACTACGATTATTATCAACCTGAGGCATATATCCCCACAACAGATACTTATATAGAAAAAGATCTGGCTATCAATGAGGAACTGGAAAAGTTACGTCTATCAGCTACTTCAGCCTTGTTGTCAGGGCGAAAAGATGTATTGGTAGTCTCTTCTGTCTCCTGTTTGTTTGGTATTGGTAATCCGGAGGATTTTCATAGTAATGTAGTTGTTGTGAATGTGGGACAAAGGATCACCCGCAATGCATTTCTTCGTTCTCTGGTGGATAGTCTGTATTCCAGAAATGAAGTGGAATTAAAGCATGGAAATTTTCGGGTAAAAGGAGACACTGTTGATATCTTTCTTGCTTATACAGATATTATTCTGCGAATAATCTTCTGGGGGGACGAGATCGAAACTATTGAAACAGTTGATCCTATCAGCGGAATGACCTTATCCAGACAAGACAGTTACAATATTTATCCCGCAAATATTTTTGTTACAACAAAGGAGCGGTTAAATCGTGCAATTGGCGAAATTGAACTTGATTTAGGTAAACAGGTGGAGTTTTTTCGCTCTATAGGCAAAGAATATGAAGCCAAACGTTTATATGAACGTGTTACGTATGATCTTGAAATGATTCGGGAAGTAGGTCATTGCTCTGGCATTGAAAACTACTCGCGCTATTTCGATGGTCGGGAACCCGGATCCCGGCCTTTCTGTCTGATCGATTATTTTCCGGAAGATTTTCTGGTTGTGATTGATGAAAGTCACGTGACTATCCCTCAAATCAGAGGGATGTATGGTGGCGATCATTCGCGTAAGGTAAATCTTGTAGAATATGGGTTTCGTTTACCAGCTGCAATTGATAACCGTCCACTACGTTTTGAGGAATTTGAGCAATTAGCCCAACAAATTGTTTACGTAAGTGCAACTCCGGCTGATTATGAACTGAATAAATCGGAAGGTGTGGTTGTGGAGCAGGTTATTCGCCCAACAGGATTACTTGATCCGATCATTGAAGTGCGTCCGAGCCTGAACCAGATAGACGACCTTATGGAAGAAATCCAGCAACGTATAGAAGTCGATGAGAGAGTCCTGATTACAACGTTGACTAAACGTATGGCCGAAGAGCTAAATTCCTATCTCGGACGATTGGGATTCCGTTGTAACTATATCCACTCTGATGTAGATACGCTGGACCGGGTTCGTCTCATGGAAGAGCTTCGAAATGGACTTTATGACATCCTGATCGGGGTGAATCTATTACGTGAAGGCCTTGACCTTCCTGAAGTTTCGTTAGTTGCTATTCTGGATGCAGACAAAGAAGGCTTCCTCCGCTCCCACCGTTCACTTACTCAAACGGCAGGACGGGCTGCGCGTAACCTGAACGGTAAAGTGATTATGTATGCCGATAAGATTACCGATAGCATGCGTAAAACGATAGACGAAACCAATCGTCGTCGTGAAAAACAATTAGCTTACAATGAAGAGAACGGAATTATTCCACAAGCGATTAAGAAAGCTAGAACGTCTATATTAGGGGAAGAATTTAGTAAATCGCATCCGAATGTCTATGTAGAAAAAGAGACCATTGAGGTGGCTGCTGATCCGGTTATTCAATATATGGGCAAAGCACAACTGGAAAAAGCGATTGATAAAACGCGTAAAATGATGCAGGAAGCAGCAAAAAAACTGGAATTTATCGAGGCTGCGCAATATCGTGATGAATTAATCAAACTTGAAGAGTTGGTTAAAACCAAATTCGGGTGAATGAATGATTTTGATATAAAATAGTAGTTATGTTCCAAAAAAAGGGGATCTTCAAATGCCTTGAAGATCCCCTTTTTTTTGGAACATTGCTTGTTCTTCTTCTGTAAATTCTTTTCTTATGGTCGAAACTTAATAAAAATTCACCTCCTCACTAAACCTTTCTTATAGATGCCTGTCAAACGTTTTTAAAGATTAGTGAAAACACTTTTTTAAAACCATTTTGACATGAAAAAATTTGTACTTACTGCCATTTGTGCAGTGCTATGGAGCATATTATTGAATGCTCAAACCGCAACAACATTTACCGCTACCGGACGCGTGTTGGATCTCAAGACAAAGACAACAATTGAAGGTGCTTCAGTCCGTCTGATGAAACAAGGAGCTACAGCTATGATTAGTGGAGCTGCGACTGACAAGAACGGAACGTTCACATTGAAAAACATTTCGTTGGGCAATTATGTGCTTCAAATCACCTTCCTGGGATATAACAATGTAACTCGTATTTTACGGGTTGTTGGTTCATCCAAACCTATAATCAACTTAGGAGACATTTCAATTAGCGAAAACTCGGTAATGTTGAAAGAAGCAACCGTTGTGGGTAAAATCACAGAAATGATTGTCAAAGAGGATACTATCGAATACAATCCGGAAGCTTATAAAATGCAGCCCGGAGCTGTAGTAGAAGACTTGCTCAAACGTATCAATGGTGTGGAGATTGACTCTGAAGGCAAGATTACCGTTGCCGGTAAAGAGGTCAAAAAGGTATATGTGGATGGCAAACAGTTCTTTGGCAATGACCCGACTGTAGCTACTAAGAACCTCACTACGGACATCATCGACAGAATCCAGGTGGTAGATAAGAAGTCTGACTTAGCATTGCTGACCGGCATAGATGACGGTGAAAGCGAAACAGTAATCAACCTGACCATCAAAAAAGGGATGAAGAAAGGCTGGATGGTCAATGCCGAAGCCGGTTTAGGTCATGAAGTTATGGAAAGCGATAATGGTACCCGTTACCAGTCGCGTGCTATGGTTAACCGTTTCCTGAATGACAGCCAGCTGTCCTTTATTGAAAATGCCAACAATATTAATGAGCGTGGTTCCCGTGACTGGGGCTCGGGCTTTGGACAGCAAATGGGTCGTCGCGGAGGCGGTGGAGGTGCTGGTAATGGTATTACTACATCTGACGTTTTTGGAACAAACTTTGCCACAGAACTGAACAAGAAGCTGAAAATCGGTGGTAGTGCGATGTATAACCATTTCAATACTGATGCAAAGACCCGGAGCAGTACTCAGAAGCTGTTTCAAGACAGTACCTCTTTTGTCAACTCCACAGGTAATAATATAAATAGCAGCAATAACCTGAATGTACAAATGAGAATGGAATACAATCCCGATTCTGCCTGGACGTTTGTTTTTACACCTTCGATCAGTTACAATAAATCACACAGCGAATCAGAATCAACCTCTGCAACTTTAGCCGGTGAAATCAGAGATTCTATCAATAGCAAAACTGGCACTTACATTAGTGATGCCGATGGTATTAGCCTGAACGGACAATTAGACATGGCCTATCAGTTCAAAAAGAAAGGTCGCCGATTGAGTATGAGCCTGAGTGGTGGATATAACAACAGTGACGGAGTAGCGTATAACGTTTCTCAGATGATTTTCCAGAGAGCCGATTCAATTTCCAATCTGAATCAGCAAATCAACAATAGCTCTGAAAGTAAGAATTACCGTTTATACGCATCTTATATGGAGCCGCTCAGAACTAACCGTTTTCTGCAACTCTCCTATTCTATAAGCAGAAATATCACTCAGTCGGATAAGATGACCTATAGCCGTGATGCTTTATCGGAATTGTACAATGTTCTTGATACTGCTTATAGTAAAAGTTTATCCAATAACTTTATCAACCAGCAATTGGGATTAAGTTTCCGTGCTACAGAAGCCGCTTATTCATATACAATCGGGGTGGATCTTCAGCCTTCTTACAGCAAAAGTAAAAGCTATGTAGAAGATAAAGTCAACTTTAGCAAAGAGCGAACTGTCATTAATTATTCTCCTAATCTGAATTACACTTATCGCTTCAGCAAACAGCAGAATCTGCGCATTGACTATCGTGGACGTACATCTCAGCCAAGTATTACCCAGCTCGATCCGACACCGGATAATTCGAATCCTCTAAATATCAGACTGGGTAATCCGGACCTGCTCCCAACTTATTCCAATACTATTTCTGCGAGATATAACAACTATAACCGCGAAGCTATGCGTTCCATCATGGCCACTATTCAGGGAGGGTTTGTGGTAAATGACATTATCAATAAATCGACCTATGATGCAAATACAGGCGCTCAAACAACCCGTCCTGTAAATGAAAACGGCAACTGGAACATGAATGCAGGTCTGATGGTAAATACACCGATAGGAAAAAGTAAATTTCAGATAAACACCTTTTCAAATGCGTCTTTCAATAACAATATCGGTTATATCTCTCTTGGCAAAGGTGATATTCAGCGAAATATATCAAAGACCATCAATTTAAATGAGAATCTGGGATTCAGCTATCGCAACGATTTCATTTATGCACAGGTGAGAGGTAATATCCGTTATTCTAAGGTAGACAATAGTGTTACAGCACGTAAAGGTCAGGAAAATCTGAGTTACGGAAGTTCTTTCAACACCCAGATATACCTGCCTTACAGTATCACACTGGCCAGTGATTTACGATATACCGGACAAACCGGATTATCTACCGGATATAATAAAAACGAAACCATGTGGAATGCTGAAATCAGCAAACAAATCCTGAATAAAAGAGGAACTATCCGTTTTAAGATGAACGATATCTTACGTCAGCAGTTGAATATCAGCCGAAGTGTATCGGATATTGCTATTACTGATACAGAATACAATACCCTTACCTCCTACTACATGCTTTCGTTCAGCTATCGCTTCAATACAATGGGTAACAGAAGCGGAAGCCGTAATCGCGATTTCCAACGTCCCGATGGTGATTATCCCCGACCTGACCGCGGTGGATTCCCCGGAGGTGGAAGACCTGACGGTGGCGGTGGATTCTAAACATTCATTGAAAGTCAAAAAAAGACGCGAAAACACTAAGTGAATTACTTAATGTTTTCGCGTCTTTTTTTGGATGAATTGCTCTACTTCACTACTTGTAGGTAAAGCGTATCAGGGCTATATGAAGTAAATATACCTAAACCGTGAGTCACGTTTGTGGGAGGCGAGGTCAGACTTTCGGCATTGGTTGAATAATGCTCGTAGAGCTTTGCAAACTCATCCGGAATCTTATACAGTATAACCCGGTGTAATCCGTAATAGGTAAAACTTTGATCAGAAAGCGAGTAAGAGGTATTCTTTGTCGGATTTAAGCGGCGAATCGTTGTCGTTTTATAACTGGTATTAATCGGATTCAATTTGCTCTCCAGACATTCAACTGTCATATAATGGTACATCTCATCCGGATTATTCCAGCTGTAACCGGCATAATAGGTAGTCTCTACATCTGCATCCCTGACAACTGCCTGAATCGTATCCTTCGAAGCTTTGAAGCCTTCAGGTGCAGTAGGTACAGTGGTTTCAGCCGACACCTGTTTTCCATTATAGGTAAATGAGATGCTATAAGTCTTCCCGGCTTCCACGACAAGCGGCAGACTATATTTCCCTTTACTGTGGAATGTCATGTGGCGGGAGATTTCACCACAAGTCAGTGTGATATCGGCATTATTTACCGGTTCATAGATCGAATCGTCCGAATCGATAACAAATTGTCGGGTCAGATTCAGCGAGATAGTATCCCCTGCCTTCAGATAGGCTTCCACCACCACCTGATTGGTATCGGCTGTTTGAATGCTGTCTTTCTCGCACGACACCAAACCGAGTGCAATAAACAGGGCTATCAGATAATATTGTATTCTCATTATTGTATTTCTCTTTTGCTATTAAAACTTGATGCTGAAATTCAGGTTAGGCAGAATGCCGAGATAATTCACGTCTGTCTCGATCACTTCGCTATCAACGATCTGGAACTCTTTATACCAGACATTAGTCCGGTTGTACAGGTTAAAGATAGAGAAGTTGAGCGTACAAGGGTATTTCTGCGAAAGCTTGAAGTTGTAGGTTGCCGCTATATCCATGCGATGGTACGAAGGCAAACGGCATCCGTTCTTGACCGAAGCATTGAAATACTCTTTTACCGAGCCATCGGGCAATGTGAGCTGATAAATGCCTTCAGGACGGGTATAGGGCTTTCCTGAAGCAAAAATCCAGTTCAGCGCAAAATCCCAGTTGTGCCATTTATAGGTATTCACAATCTTGAACTCATGCGTCACATCATTCGAAGCATAGAAGTTATAATCTCCAAAATCAGGAAAATGATGAACAACCTCACTGATGGTATATCCCGCCCAGCCGGTATAGTTTCCGTATTTCTTCTGAAGCAAAAAGTCAATACCTCTGGAATACCCGTTTCCGGTAAAGAACTTTGACTCGTAATCCATATCATCTACCAGTGAGCCTGTACTTTCCATGCCTGGCTCCCTACCCATTTGCTGATCAAAACGAATGGAATATTCCGAAATATCATTCAGTTTTTTGTAATAAGCTTCCACATCGAACAGGTAGTTCCTGGTTTCGTAAGCAAAACCGCCGACAATCTGGTTAGACGAACTCACCGGCATCTGGTCGCCATCGGCCATCATCCAGAATTCGCGGTTACCCTGCATCACATCTTCCCGGGTCACTTTCTTGGCAAACTGGTAATATTTACCCAAAGAACCTTTTAGTTTAAGCTGGCTGCTGAGTTTATAGGAAGCGGTCATACGGGGCTCAAAATAGTTTTTGCTTGTTGCGTCGTAATAGGTATAACGAACACCCGGGTTCAGTTCCAGTTTATTTTTAAACAATGTGATTTTATCCTGCAAGTAACCGCTGGTAAGCGTAGTATGGCTCTGCCTGTCCAGAATTGTCAGGGTATCGTTTTGCACATACTTGTATTTCACGTCATTATAGGTATAATCAAGGCCAAATGAAAGCAGCTGCTTGTTGGATAGTTTATATTCGAAGTCAAGCTTAGCCGATTTATCCTTGATGCGGTTATTTTCCACATATCCGTTGGTGAATTCCGTATAGGTACCGCTGCTGTTATAATAACTGCCCTCATTTGTGCGATCCCTGTCGTTAAAATAGTCTGAATAACTGACCATTGCGTTTGAATAGAGGCGGTTATTCCAGTTACGCGACCATTTGAGCGAAATACCGGTATTTCCCCAATCGGTTTTATCGGTATTGGACATGCTCATGCTCGTAATGCCGCTTTTGCCGGGAGGAGGTCCGCCCATACCACCAGGGCTAAACGCATTATCGAGATAATCCTGCCCGTTGTATGTGCTGAACGACACAATATCTTTGGAAGAAGGCCGGTAAGTGATTTTAGAGTTAACATCATAGAAATAAGAGGTTGCGTTGGTAGAGTTTGGAGCTTTACCGCCCGGACCACCACCGTGTCCATCCCGTATCGGAGCAGCCATGCCACTATTCTGATTAGTCGATTGCTGGTAGATCAGATTATACAGCGGACTCTGCCAACTGCGACGACCGGCAAACAGGAAGGTCAATTTCTTACCTAAAGGAAATTCCAGATAAGCATTGGCAGACATCAAACTGAGATCAGCTAATCCGCCAAAGCTCTTTTTATTTCCCTCTTTTCCGGTAATTTCGACCACACTCGACAATCGCCCCCCGTATTTGGCATCAAATCCGCCTTTATACAGCTGAATATCTTTGATGGCATTACTGTTGAAGGCACTGAAAAAGCCAAACAAGTGCTGTACGTTATAGATCGGAATTCCGTCATAAAGTACCAATGACTGGTCTGGCGTACCACCACGTACATAAAGACCCGACGAATTCTCGTTAGCAGCACTGATACCCGGCATCAACTGGAAAGTCCGGAAGATATCTTTCTCCCCAAGGCTGGGCAGAATATTCATTTTGAGAGGTGTCATTTTGATCATCCCCACTTTCTCATTGGTCTGCAGAAGATCCTGCTTATCGGCCATTACCACCACCTCGCTCAGCAATTCGGTGTTAGCTTCAAGCTCCAGGACTACGTTACGGGTGGGCATATTTGGCGTTAAACGCACCTCCTTCGGTTTATATCCGATGTAACTAACCAGCAGCGTAGATGTATCCGATGGGACTCTGAGCAAAGTAAAATAGCCATCTACATTCGTCGAGGCAACACTCTTCACTCCTTTTACCTTTACGTTTACGTAAGGAAGAGATTCGTGAGAATCTTTATCGACGACGGTACCGGAGAAACTAAAATTGGTTTTCTCCGCTTTTCCGGAGTAGATCACCTCTTTCTTAACTTCATTAGCCGCCAGTTTTTCCCATTGATTAATGATATAAATCACTCCGTCATCCGCAATATAGTATTTCAGTTTATTGCCGTTGCACACCATATTTTTGATAAAGCTTTCGAGTGTTCGCTTAAATGGCGGGCAGTCGATCTTTATTTTTTGCGCTTGCAACCGGTCATATTTGAAAACCACACCTTTTTCTTTGGATATTTTCTCCAATACTTCATCCATAGTACCAATATACCATCCGTTTATCTCAATCTTGTCCAGTTTGATCTGGGCACTCATGAACTGAACGCATCCGTATAGCGCAAGGAAAAGTATAAATCGTAATCCTTTCATATTTCAATAATAATTTTTGTTTTCGCTACATATGAAACCCACATATACTGTCATTCTCTTTGGCGAACGTATGTATGCCCGTTTCATTATTTAAATCTTTGTATAGTTGATTTGTATTTCAGGATCCGATAACCGCATTACCGGATCTGCAATCCAGATAGTATCAGGACAAGGCCTTACTTGTCAGTACGGAAAAAAAGAGAGAGGCAGAAACGCTTTTCTGCTCATCCCTCTTTCCGGATTGTCAAAAGATTATGAAAATTAAAAGACATTACAACTCTGGTTTCACAGCAAGTACAATGCTGTTTTTAATGTTTACTTTCTCGAACATATTGCTGCGGTTCTGGAATGATCCGCCAGGGCCTCCCATTCCGCCTTCAGGACCGCCACCGGGGCCCCCCATACCACCTCCCATTCCGCCGCGACCTCCGGGGCCACCACCGGGCATACCTCCCTGAGGTCCTTCTCCACCCGGGCCTCCGGGCATTTGTTCCTGGGTTTGGTTGATAATCAATGCGATATCTTTCTGGGCAATTTTATCCATCGAATATTTAGCACCGAACAGTTCTTTCAGGGGTACCCGACACTCAATTACCATTTGGTTCTGATCATTCCAGGCAACCTGAAAAGCAATTTCGCCACCTTCACCTGCTACAATCATTTCATTACTTTCGGCAAAGCCCTCCGTCTCAATTGTCGGTTTAGCCATTAAATAAAGTTGTTTGAACATATCAATGTTGGGGCCGGCTTTCCGTTGCTGCTGACCGCTGTTTTGCTGGTCATTGGGGCCCATCTGCTGAAATTCGGATTGTTGTCCCTGACCTTGCTGAGATCTGCTTCCACGTTGTTGTTCCATACTTTCGCGATCCGGTTTTTGTCCTGACAATTTAAGCGTTCCGATCAGTTTGGGTTTAACCTTCGTTTTCAGGTTGATATTCAATCCACTACGGATAAGCTTCATCTGCCCTTCGGGATCTATTGACTGAAAGGCAAGATAAAGGTACTTTTCATCGTTGGCATAGCCATACTTCATTTTGGCTGTTTTGTCATAGAAGCGAAGGGCACCCTCCCACTCCTGAAGTTTTCCATCGACTGTAGCATTGCCCATCCACGACGGCTTGTTCTGTGCCTGGACTGCACACAGGCTGAGTAAACAGCCCATAGCAGCAATCATCATCTTTTTTTTCATTGTTCTCATTTTGGTTTATTATAAATCCTTTATTCTATAATTATTAGTAGCCAGTCTCTTGCTATGTTTTATGTCTGATATCAATCAATAAACTCTTTTTCTCATAAATCCGGCGAACATTACGAAACATGTATCCCATAATTATCCGCCGGATTCTCTTTTTAACCTAAACAATTTAACTTAATTTACCTCTATACCTATTTTGAAATCAGCTTCTGAAAGAACGGAGATCATATACAAACGACAGCATGAAATAAGGTTTCAGCACGTTTGTGGTCGTATCGTCGTAATATGCGGTCGAAACGCTGCGGCTGATCGCTTTGTTTTGATGCAGTAAATCATACGCTTGCAGCCTGATTTCTCCGTTCTGATTTTTAAATATCTTTTTACCGAGACTAGCGTTCCAGAGAAAATAATTTTCATTGTATCCCTGGCTTAGTCCGGTGTAGTTTTGCCAGTTGATCTGACTACCGAGAGTGATTCCCAACCAGGTAATCGCATTGATTTTGAATCCCGCATTCTGACTGACATAAGATGTGCCTGTGTTGCTGCTTGCCGAGCTGTAAGAAGCATTGTACGATAAAGTAAAATCCAGATTCTGACTGATATTACTACTCATCACCATAGTCGGCGAGATGCTGTAACTGTCGGTAACGCGTTTTGCGCCATTATAAATTCCCGGTAAACGGTTGTAGCTCAGATTAGCACTCAGATTCAGATTACTGCGCAACAGATCAAACGGTAAACCGTAAGTCAGCATCGTATTTACACTCCAGTAACCGTCCAGATTTACAGGTTTGGTAAACTGACTGCCTTTGTACAAAGTAATGCCATCGCTGAGTTTCATATTCTCGTTTGCCACATACGTAGAATCCCCGATATAGTTTATTCTGTTTGAAACACCGATCATAGCCACGAAAGTCTGTCCGGAGAGCGATGTATATGTATACCGGGTATTAAACGCACTGCTGATCTGAGCCTTCAGATTCGGGTTTCCACTGGTGATTGCCAGCGAATTACTGTTATCGATTACATTCTGCAACTGACTAACCGATGGTGCCGATGACGAAGAGAAGAGCGACAATCTCATCGATTTACGGCTGTTGAACTTAATATCTGCCATCGCCATGGGAAGAATGGACGAAAAGCTTTTAGACGTAATTCCCGTGTATGGAAATACCTGGCTTCCATCCAGATCTGCCCGTTCATAATTCAGGCTAATCATCCCGTTCATCTTTTTATTTGCATAACGAATGCCGGTACCCACACGATGAGTCAGATAATTTGTGTTGTAAACATTTGACAGAGCCGTATCAATCCGGCTGGTCAGAAGGTCATTAACGGTCTTATCCGCATCGTTGTAGCTGTAATTCAGATTATAGTTGAGCATCCAGAGCATCTTTTTGCTTAAAGGTTCTGTGTACATGAGGTTTGTTCCCCAGTTGTATCCTGAACTCAGATTGGAAACTTCCTGCTTTTCGACAGGAGCGGTAGCCGTATAGTTATACACCCGCTCGTTGTCAGAACCACCACCGCTGATACCCAGTGAAAGAGTTCGTCCCGTTTTCGCAAAGCTGTGACGGTAGAGCAACATTCCGTTCAGGTTATAACCATCGCCGGTTCCGGTTGATGCGGTAGAAGTCTGGTTGGCTAAAATGCCGTCCATAGTAGTCTGCGCATCCAGCAAACTGTTGTAATTGGTTTTCTGCACACTCACCCGCGGCATAAAGGTCAGTGAATTCTTATCGTCAATTTTGTAATCAAACTTGAAATTGAACCTATGGTTATACGTTTTCGTATTGGATGAACTGTTCTCAGTATAGACACGCTTTCCGTCTGTTTCATCAAAGTAAGTCCGGTTCAGGCTTTTAGCAGCCTTGTTATCGGTGGCATTGAAAAAATAGCCGGCAGTCATCTCTACCTTTTTACCGATCACATCCGAATAGTTGAAACCCAGTGCATTGATTGTGCTGAGTCCGCCCAACTGGCCGACCATATTATCAGGAGCGCCACCTCCACCCGGAGGCGGTCCACCAGGACCACCGGGGCCTCCACCGCCACGAGTTCTGTTTCCACTACCAATGACCCCGATGATATCTTCCTGTGTAAAATTCTGTTGGTTGATGTTGTTGCTCTGACCAGTCAGCGTGATCCGGCGGTCACCGTTAAAACTGTTGACCGTTCCACCCAGTTGATAGCGATCTTCCGTACCGGCCGCTGCCGTCAGTTTGCCGAAATAGCCTTTGCGGGAATCCTCGCGGGTAACGATATTCAACGTTTTAGCCGATTGGCCGTCATCGAATCCGGTAAACTGAGACTGCTCGCTTTTTTTATCAAATACCTGAATGGCAGACACAATATCAGAAGGAATATTACGCAAAGCGGCTGTTACGTCACCATCGAAGAATGGCTTTCCATCCACCAATACCTTTTTCACCTCTTCTCCCTGAGCCTTTACCGTACCGTTATTCACCACAATACCGGGCATTTTGGCAATCAGATCTTCAGTTGTACTCCCTTTCAGAGTCTTGAAAGCGGTAGCATTATACTCCATCGTATCATTTTTCTGAATCGCCCGCGTTGCACGTCCTTCGGCTTCAGCGACACCCAGATTAACCGATTGTGACTTGAGCGACATTTTACCCAGATTCTGCACCGGTTGTTGTATTTTTATGCTACGCTCCAGTTTCTCGTATCCGACAAACGAAACCAAAAGTTCATAATTCCCCGCAGAGGGAACTTTCAAAACAAATTCACCGGCCTGGTTAGTCGTCGCATAATATTTCTTCGGGTTCCCCGAAGTTGTACACAGGCAAATATTCGCACCGGGTAAAAACGTTTTGGTAGTGAAATCACTCACCGAACCCTTTACCGACCACTGTTGCGCCATGACCTGTGCAGTCGTCAACAGGAATAGAAGTAAAAAACCGATTGTTCTCATATCTTTTTTGTGTGTTTGTGTGTGCTATGCTTAATGTTTGATTCAAGACCTGATTTTTGGTCATTGAATTGATGCAACAAATATCTCACACAAGCACCTCAGGACAAAATTTATTCAATCAAGTATCGGTTTCCTTCAATGAAACCCATTATTACCGCTTACGAACCGAAAATGGGATTGGTCGGTAAAATTGAGTCGTTTATACGCCAAAATGTACTGTTAGTTGAATTGATTAGGTTATAAAAGAGGTATATTCTACTTTTACGATCAAATAAACTCTTTGTATGAAGAAATCAAGATTCTCACATTTAATAGAAGGAAAGTCAGGCGAAGTGATGCTTTGGATTTCCGTATTTATCCTATTGACAGTCAATAATGCCCGTTTCAACTTACAGGCATCTCTTTTGCTGGCATTCTTCAGTTTACTCGGAATGATCGGGATTTCATTTCTGAATCGTTATCTGCTTATTCCGAAGCTGTTTAATATGCATAAAAATTATCTGTATCTGTCAGCTTCCGTTATTACAGTACTTTTTTTCATATTTGTATTTTCGGTGATCGATATGGAGATCATCCGTGAATATCTGCCCCCGTTCCCGAGAATGCATAAACACCACCGTCCTCCTCTGGGCATCGATATTATGCCGTTTTTCAAATCCGGATTTCTTATTATCGGCTCTTTCCTGGTGACGACACTCTTCTATATGATCTCCAAGGCTAAATCCGACGAAACACGGGCACGGCAATTACAGGGAGAAAAGAGTCTGATGGAGCTAAAGTTTCTGAAGTCCCAGATCAATCCGCACTTTCTGTTCAACGCGTTGAACAACATCTATGCAATGATCTACACCGGGGATAAGAATGCAGCCAATTCCGTTCTCAAATTATCGGAAATGCTGCGGTATGTAACCGATGAATGTCAGGCTGAGACCATTCCCGTTGAGAAAGAGATTCATTATATCGAGAATTATATCGATTTTCAGCAAATGAGGGCTGAAAAACAGATGAGCGTGCAGTTTACAAAGGTGGTTAAGAGTAATCAGATCCAGATCCCGCCTATGCTTTTCCAGCCTTTTGTGGAAAACTGCTTTAAGCATAGCCGGATAGAGATCGATCCCGAAGCCAGTATCTTTATCTCTCTTTCTGAAAATAATGACGGACTGCTGTTTACGGCAGAAAATACGATTCCGCAACAAAAGCCACTAATGAACAAATCCGGACGCGACGGCATCGGTATTTCGAATGTCCGGAAGAGGCTTGACCTCCTCTATCCCGGTAATCACAAAATCGAAATCCGGGAGATGGGAGAACGGTATACGGTTAAACTTTTCCTGAATTTCTCGTCTGAAAATCCGGTACAGGTAGGGTAAAATAACCGAAGACACGGTTAATATCAAATACACTAATAAACGAAATCATTATATACACTGATTTATGTCAACCATTCGAACATTAATCATCGAAGATGAACATCTGGCACGAAAACTGATGAGTGAATATGTACAGAAAGTACCCTCATTAACGCTTGCCGAACCTGCGCAAACGCTTTCGAAGCACTTGAGTTTCTGAAGAACGAAACAGTGGACCTGATCTTTAGCGATATTCAGATGCCCGACCTGACCGGTCTTGAACTCGTGCGAATGCTAAAAAATCGTCCGGCTGTTATTTTCACAACAGCCTATTCTGAATTTGCACTCGAAAGTTATGAACTGGAAGCGG
>CAXXPA010000030.1:0-10408 GCA_963662365.2 Bacteroidales bacterium | reverse complement strand
GTGGGAGATGTGATTCCATTCCGTATTGCCGTTGGACGCGACCGTGTAAATGTGCGCTTCCGGTATGCGGGTCAGAGTATCGTAGAGCATGGCGACAATGTGAAGTTCAAGACGAAACGCTTCTATATGGATATCTTTGACGAGGCCTTTACGGAGACCAAAGAGGCCATTGAAGTGTGGGTGAGCGACGACGGAAATAAGATTCCCATTAAAATAAAGGCCAAACTTAAAATCGGATCGGCCGAAGTCAAGTTCCGGAGCATTTCGGGCAACCGCCATCCGCTGACCAGCCGGATTGTAATCCCTTCCAGATAACAAGACATAACGGCCTATAAAGTCAGCCTCAGCGTCATTTTAGTACAAAGATGAAGGGCGGTCAAGCCGCCCTTCATCTTTCTATATTTTCCAGAAACTGTTAGTTGGATAACTTCCACTCTGCACCGTCTTTGGTATCTTTTATCTCAAATCCAAGCGCCGTGAGCTCGTTCCGTATCTTGTCGGACGTAGCCCAATCCTTGTTATCTTTGGCCTGTTTACGGATGGTGAGCAATAAATCCACCGCTTTTCCGAATGCTTCGGTATTGGCGCCGGCAGCTACTACAGCCAGATCCTGCATACCTAATATATCGAACAGAAACAGCTTGAATACGCTTTTCAGCTCTTCAATATCTTCGGCCGTAAGGGTAGCTTGTCCAGCCAGTACGGAATTGATGCTTCGGGTGGCGTCAAACAAATGAGAAATCACAATCGGGCTGTTCAGGTCGTCGTTCATAGCATCGTAACATTTGGTGCGAATACCTTTTACATTGACAGACGAAACCTCAGAAGCCTTCAGCTTGTCCAGGTGGCTCCATGACTCCATCAACCGCGACAACCCCTTTTCCGAAGCCTGCAAAGCCTCATTGCTGAAGTCCACTGTACTGCGGTAATGAGCCATCAGGATAAAGAAGCGTATCGTCATCGGACTGTAAGCCTGTGCCAATGAAGCATGGCTGCCGGTAAAGAATTCATCCAACGTAATGAAATTACCCAGACTCTTACCCATCTTCTGTCCGTTAATGGTGATCATATTGTTGTGCATCCAGTAATGAACCGCCTCTTTTCCCTGCGAAGCCACAGCCTGCGCAATTTCGCATTCGTGGTGAGGGAAGATCAGATCCATTCCGCCTCCGTGTATATCGAAACTCTCGCCCAGGTACTTCTTACCCATGGCAGTACATTCGCAATGCCATCCCGGGAAGCCATTGCTCCAGGGCGAAGGCCAGCGCATAATATGTTCCGGAGCCGCACACTTCCATAAGGCGAAGTCAACGCTATTGCGCTTCTCTTCCTGTCCGTCCAGAGCCCGGGTGGTATTTAACATATCCTCCACGTTACGCCCCGACAGTTTGCCGTAATTATGCGATTTATTGTATTTTTCAACATCAAAGTAAACAGAACCTTCGCTTTCGTAAGCAAATCCGTTGTCGATAATCTTCTTCACCAGTTCGATCTGTTCGATGATATGCCCCGAGGCATGTGGTTCGATGCTGGGAGGAAGCACATTGAGTGCATCCATTGACTTGTGGTACCTGTTAAGGTAATATTGAACCACCTCCATCGGCTCAAGCTGTTCCAGTCTGGCCTTTTTGGCAATCTTGTCTTCTCCCGCGTCGGCATCATTTTCAAGGTGACCCACATCGGTAATATTGCGTACGTATCTTACTTTGTATCCCAGGTGCGACAGATAGCGGAACAACAAATCGAATGTAATGGCCGGCCGGGCATGACCCAAATGGGCATCGCCATACACTGTAGGTCCGCATACATACATTCCCACATGCGGTTCATGCAAAGGTACGAACTGTTCCTTTTTTCTCGTAAGCGTGTTGTAAATGCTTAATGGATGTTCCATAACTATATAAAACTTTATTGAGGTTACAAATATACATATTCCGGCTGATATACCTCTCTTTTTGATGCCGTCAAATAAACCTTCAGCGATAGAAAGAAATTATTCTGTATATTTGTGGTTTAAAACAATATAGACATGAAGCAGATTACACTTCTATTATTCTCTCTTCTTTTATTCTCGTGTGCAGAAAAAAAGACGTCCGAAAAGATGGTATCCGTAACCATAGAACCCCAAAGATACTTTGCCGAAAAGATTGCCGGCGATAAATATACAATCAACTGTGTGGTGCCTGCCGGTCAGAGCCCCGAAACCTACGATCCCACACCCCAGCAGATGATCAAAGTGGGACAAAGCGTAGCTTACCTGAAGATCGGCTACATCGGTTTTGAAACGGCCTGGATGGACAATATCGTAAAGAATAATCCCAACCTGAAGGTGTTCGACCTGTCGGAAGGTATTGCCGTAATTGATAACCCGGATGCCGAGATGCACGAGGAGCACGATCACGAAGGCGAAGAACACGGACACGACCACGGTCATAAGCACACCGGAATCGATCCCCATACCTGGAGCTCGGTTGCTGGAGCCAAAGCAGTAGCCTGGAATACGCTGCAGGCGTTTATCGCCCTCGACAAGGAGAATACCAAGTTTTACTTCGACAACTACAACGCCTTATTGGCCGAAATCGAAAAGACCGAGGCAACCATCAATCAATTGCTGGAGGGACTTAGCAACCGGACCTTCATTATTTATCATCCGGCCTTAAGCTATTTTGCCGCCGAATACCAGCTTACACAGCTTTGCATTGAAATGGACGGTAAAGAACCCAGTCCCGCTCAGTTGAAAGAACTGGTAGACACCGCCCGTGCCAACAATACCCGTGTTGTATTTATCCAACAGGAATTTGATCAGAAGAATGCAGAACTTATTGCCCGCGAAACCGGTTGTAAGCTTGTGCGAATCAATCCGCTATCCTATAACTGGCACGAAGAGATGATTCTGATTGCCCAATCTTTAAAAGATGCAGAAGCTAATTGAGATAAAAGATGTAACGGCCGGATACGGCAACAAGACCGTATTGAAAGATGTGTCGCTGGATGTACTGGAAGGCGACTTTCTGGGCATAATCGGTCCCAACGGAGGTGGTAAAACAACGCTGCTTAAGGTTATCCTTGGTCTGCTGCAACCCAACTCCGGAACCATCCGGTTTTATCAGGACGGCAAACAGGTACCTTTTCTGCGAATCGGATACCTGCCTCAGTTAAACAATATCGACAAGAAATTCCCCATTACTGTAAGAGATGTGATATCCTCCGGACTGGCGTCCGAAAAGCGATGGATTCGCGGATTTAACGACCAGCAGCATAGGCGGATCGACGAAGTTGTAGCGCAGATGGGACTGGAAGAGCTTGTAAAACGCCCCATCGGCGAACTTTCAGGCGGACAGCTTCAGCGGGTATTGCTGGGGCGCTCCATCGTGTCTGATCCGCAGGTGCTCATTCTGGATGAACCTAATTCGTATGTCGACAAGCGGTTCGAGTCACACTTTTACCGGTTACTCGACGAAATAAACAAACGGAGTGCCATCGTCCTGGTTTCGCACGATATCGGCACCGTGCTTTCTATGGTGAAGAACATTGCTTGTGTGAACGAAACCGCCCACTACCATGCCGGATCCGATATCTCAGAAAACTGGCTGAACGAGAAGTATGCATGTCCCATCGAATTAATAGGGCATGGAAACCTGCCCCACCGGGTATTGAAAAAGCACGACGACGAAACATGTACCCACTCGCACTCATAGGACTGCCCGAAATAGGCTATATTATCGCCATTGCAAGTGTTATCTTTGGGGTAACCGCCGTATTGCAGAACCCTTTTATCAGTAAAGGACAGAAAGGATTGTGGATTCTCACCATCCTTGCCCTTAACTGGATAGGGCTTTTATGGTACTACTACGTTTTTTACTTCAAGGATAAGCAATAAACTGTAAAATGATCTGTCATCTATCATTTTCACCCTCAAAACCCTTTGTTGAAGCGGGCTTTGGAAATGACAGATGGCTGTGACAGATCCATTTCATCTGTCATCTGTCATGTTTTTTTCATTCCTATAGGATTGGAAAACAGTTCCTATATCTTTGAGAAACAATTCATATATCTTTGGAAAATTGTTCTTATATCTTTGAACAGCGAAAGTCATAATAAATCATCTAAAATGTATATACATTTTAGATAAAAAGTACCGGTAAATAAGAAGAAAAGTAGCGACAAAACTTTCCTTAAGTATAATTTATTTTTCCCTTAAGTAAAGTTTTTTTTATACTTAAGTAAAGTTTTTTTTTCATGTAGGAGAAGGGAAGACGAGTAAACCATGGAATGAAAAAAACTAATCTATGCCTTGAACGGAGCTAATTACTTAGATGAAATCCTTTATTGATGTAAGACAAAATGAGAAGTCTCCCTATTTTATTTATTCTTGAAAAATAGTCTATCTTTGTAGTTATTGTAATTTTAAGATACAAGGTTGATAATTAAAAGATGATTCAATGAATACTGCAGCACACAACAAAATAGTATCCTTTATCTGGTCAATTGCAGACGATTGTCTGCGTGATGTATTTGTACGTGGTAAGTACCGGGATGTAATTTTGACAATGTTTGTACTCCGAAGATTGGACGCATCTGCCGATATTCTGGCTTTGGAGAACCAGAGCGATGGATTGATTCGTGAAATTCTAAATATGAACTAAAATGAACGAATCCAACCGTATCGAATTGAAACGTGAACTAAACGACGGCCTCGAAAAAGAGATTGTAGCTTTTTTGAACAGCCGCGAAGGAGGTATACTGTATCTGGGCGTCGACGATAACGGACGTGCCATTGGTGTGCCTCAACCAGACGAGGTACAACTTAAAGTAAAGGACCGTTTAAAAAACAATATACTGCCCTCTTGTATGGGCTTGTTCGATATCGTACAAGAAGTAAAAGAGGGTTACCAGATCTTAAAGATAACAATCCTTTCCGGACCCGAAAAGCCTTACTATCTACGCAAGCAAGGCATGTCCGAAAAGGGATGTTACCTTCGGGTAGGCTCGGCTGCCGAACCTATGTCTAACCGGATGATCGAAGATCTGTTTGCTAAACGTACCCGGAGTTCACTACGTAAAATCAAATCGCCCCGCCAGGACCTTACCTTCGAGCAGCTTAAGATTTATTACAATGAATCTGGGCATACGTTGACTGACCGGTTTGCAGCCAATCTCGAACTGCTAACCGAAGCACGAGAATACAATTATGTGGCTTACCTAATGGCAGACAACAACGGTAATTCCATGAAAGTAGCCAAATATGCCGGGACAGACCGGGTGAATCTGATAGAAAGCAACGAATATGGTTATTGCTCGTTGATAAAGGCAACCAAACGAATACTGGATAAGCTGGAAGTAGAGAACCGTACGAAAACCCTTATAACTTCCAAAGAGCGGATTGAGTCGCGCTTGTGGAACTCCATTGCCCTGCGCGAAGCAGTAATCAATGCCATAGTTCATAACGATTTTTCCAACGAAGCTCCTCCCAAATTCGAAATCTTTGCCAACCGCATCGAAATTACGTCGGCCGGAGGATTGATACATGGCTTAAACGAAGAAGAATTCTACGAAGGCTATTCGCTGCCCCGCAACAAGGAAATTATGCGCATTTATAAGGATATTGATCTGGTGGAGTACCTTGGATCGGGAATCCCCCGTATTCTGCAAACCTACGATCGGAGCTGCTTTAGAATTACCGACAACTTCATTCGCATAGCCCTACCCTCGTCCGAGCCGGTTTATATGGAAGAGACTGCTTTGGCACAATCACAAACCATACCAGAAAGTAGCAGTCAAGGTGGTACAATAGGTGGTACAATAGGTGGTACAATAGGTGGTACAATCGAGTTATCCGAAAGACAAAAAGAGGTTTTGACGTTGATAATAAATAATAACCGAATAAGTGTCAGATCCTTGGCAAAAGAGCTGAACATTAATAATTCTGCAGCACAATCGCACATCGACCTATTGAAAGAAAACGGCTTCCTAACCCGTATCGGCGGAACCCGAGGCTATTGGGAGGTAACAATAAAATGAATTCGATCTTTATCGGATGATATTTCAAGATGCCAGTTTCAAATTGGCAATGAAAGATACTATCAAGAGAATGATTGCTACAAATATCAATCCATAAGAAGTAAACCATGGAATGAAAACAACTAATCTATGCCTTGAACGGAGCTAATTACTTAGATGAAGACATCTATTTTCATATACCGGGTTGTATAAATTATATGAGTATATTTGTTTTTAGCATTTAATGAAGCCTCACTTGTTTAACTTGGATAATGTCCATCTAATTTATGTAAATTATTTCAGGGTATATTTTATTACTATTGGATTTGAATCGCTGTCCAGTTGATCGAACAATGTATTGTCCTTCCTCTTCTCTTCATTTTCAGAGAGGTAGTGATTTATAGCTTGTGGACTGATGGCGCCAATAAATTCATTCTTGTAAGCAGTCAACGGATAGCCGAAAAAAGGAATACTGTCATTCAGAGTAATTTTATTTCCTCCTATAAGTTTTCCGCTTTCCTTATCTCGAAAAATGAATGTTTGGAATCTCTTTTTATTATATCTGTTATAAAGAGCAAAATATTCATGTGTATCATTTTTTATATAATTCCCCATGAAATAATATAAGTCATTGTTTTTTAAAGTATCAAAAATATCATTGCTGTTTATTCCTAGATATTGGTCAGGTAGTTCTTTATCCGAAAAGTCTAATTGATATTTTTCTTGTATACTAAGCGTATCCACATATTGGTATATTTTATTGGAAAATTTGAAGGCAAAATTTGTCTCATTCATAAGTGAGCTAGTATAATCTGTTATACCATAACTGATATTTTCTGAATAGTGAAAGGGAAGTCCGGCTGTGATAATACGAAAATTCCTGCCAGTAATGAGAACTTGCATTTTTGATAACTCCTTGAGATGATTGTTTTGATTTGGAGCAATAATGAATAGGAATCCATCAGGTATTATTCTGAAATTTTTAAAATTGAATGGCAATAATTCCCTCTTAATAAAATTCCCTTTATAATCGTAGTAAGAAAGTCCTTTTCGATTGTACACTATCAAATGGTTTTGCTCTTCATCAATGGCAATATCTCCTGGATTATAAATCTCTTCAGGACCTTGACCTGTAGGTATTCTTTTTATGAATGTCCCCTCACTGGAAAAGATAAAAACATTTTTACCGATATCTGAATCTAGTATGAAATAATGATGTTCCGTACAGATTAGCTTGTTGACTTCTGCTATAAGGGATTCTTCTGTTGTTTGAAGGGGTATTAATTTTACATTGTCAACAAGTTCGTTTATAGAGATCTCTTTTTCAGTTAAAAAAACATTGAAGTCTAATAGTAGCTTGTCCTTATCGAGAATATTTATTGGTTTGACATTACTTAACTGTAATTGTTCTATTTGGTCCATGGAGAAATTAGAATTATGTTCTTTTTTACTGGAGCATCCAAGAAATAAAAATATAGAAAGAATGAATGATACTTTTTTCATGATTTAAGATGTTAAAAAGATTATCTCAAATAAAGGTTGTGTGTTCTACATAATAGATCTCTAGATTGTTACAATGTGATTTAACAGCTTTTTCCCCATTAAATAAGCATATGTTTGGTTTTGCTGATCCTTTTTTTGTTTATTCGGGTAATTCGATTTCAGATATGATGTAATCTTTTGTCTCAGAACTCGTACCCAATAGAAGAATTCTCTTATTTTCCTCATCTATAGCTAGATTTGTGTATTGTTTTTCTAAAACAATTAATTTTATAGGATTACCTTTCCAGTCAAATATTAGTATTTTATTCCCACCATAATCATTGACCTCTGTTCTTACTTCTCCAGAAAAAAGACAAATACAGTAATTTGAAGAAGATTTAATGTCAATAAATCCATTTTTGCTGTCTTTAGAGAAAATAACAGGTTGTTCATTATCACCAGTCAGATCATATTGGGGATGATCGAATGTAAACTCTCTTATTAGATGTGGATTGTTTTTGTTATTTAAGTCATAAAACATGATTGATTCCCCAATTCCACATGCCGCAGCAAATACCTTTTTTTCATTTTGAGAAGTCAAAAGACATTGATATATTGCTCCATTTTCTATGTCTGTATTGTTTGGCTTATAATCTTTAGGATAATTGCCGAATCGTTTCAGAATATTTCCGTTCTTATCTAACAAAGCAAAACGATGATTTTTGATTATGCCTGTAGCGACAAACAGATCTTCCTGCAGAGGTATTACCTGGAAAACCGAAAGTAGTGTAGTATCTTCTTTGATTTTTATATTTTGGAATGTTGGGGACAATATATTATTGTGATCTATTCCTGCAAATGTCAATGTCGATTTCCCTGCATCCCATAAACTTATTTTATCATTAATACAAGAAATATTACCTATATGAACAAACTCATCAGGGCCAACTCCTTGTGGAGCAAAATCACCTAAAAAGTCTCCGTTGTATCCATCAAATATAGATATGAATTTAGGTTGAAAAATATCTCCAAAAACCAACATCCCATTATGATAAATCATTATGTAAGGATTTCTGACGCTGTCAGTTTTTATTTGGGATATTTTTATTTGTTCATTACTCTTGTTTTTGAACAAGCCTATCATGGAGTTGTCCGGTCTTTCCATGCATGAAGTAATACCTATGATGGATGATAATATATAAAATACTGCTTTCATACTACGATGACGTTTAAAAAAATGAAAGGGCATAGCAGCGATAATAGCTACCCCGAAGATCATTTGCTTCATGTTCTTTTTCTTTTATTAAATTGTAAGTTGGTTTATTCTCTACCTTTGCCTACTGTTTTTAAGCTCAGAAAGTCGAATGATATGATTCATTCTGTTTGTCGGTTATATTACCATCATTCCCGAACATTCCCCTTTATCTTTACTTTGACGTGCTGTTCGCTATTTACTGTATCAGCAGAGTTTAGAACTAATATCCCGTCGTTCGGGTATTCTGTAAGTGTATTGGAGGATAAACAGTCTTGGAGTTTGTTGCTCATGGTGTTATAGTTTTATTTTATATTTAATAATGCATGGATTATCATCTTCTTTTATTGTTTGAAGAATGTTTTTATTTGTAATTAGATCATTGTCTATAAATTGACCGATATCAGCAGGATAAATGATAGCATAGACGGTTTTTCCTTCAATAGAAAAGAAGGAAGGTAAATTAGGACTTACATTTTTATCTTTTTTGAAAGTCTTATTGTTGTTTGTTTCTAAATTATAAATGTTAATAAATAATTCTTTCTGTTTTATATATGTTGAAATAATATATTTTTCATTGTATAGCCTGTCTATAGGAGAATATTTAGGAGAGTCTCTGAGTATAAATTCCGATTTTTCTTCTACCGAATTAAATTTATTTAAATCTATTTTGTCTATGCTTTTATTCCCTCCTTCAATGTAATAACTAGGTATTAACTCCATCTCTTTTTCTTTATATATAAAGAGATAATTGCTAACCTCTGGAGGTGTAAAATATGATATGTCTTTTGAGAAATTGAAAGGAGAGGTAATCGCTGTTGATTCTGCAATTAATCCTGCGTATGATATTTTTTTAATTGTTTTATTATTATTTAAATCATAAATGGTAAAAACACCTTTCTCTGCATTGTCAAAAAGAATATATTGACTTTTATTCAGCGCAAATAATTTTCTGAATCTATCTTTTGTTTGTGCTTTAATTTTATCCTTTGAGATAAAATTAAAATTTATGTCATAAATAGAGATATTTCCAAAAGGATCAAGTATGTCGAATGTGTTATTATGATAGTTATATACTACATCTTGTAATATGGAATATTCTTGAGGACCTTGACCAATACATTTGGATGAATTCGAAATAAATTCTCCTTTCATATTGAAAATATGAATTACATAGTTGCCGTCAATGACAACATAATATTTATTTGGTATATATAAGGCTTTTTTAGTATTGAAAAAATTACCAATGAGAGAGGAACTATTTGTTTCTAAAGGACAAATTTCTATAGAACTAAAAATTTCTTTAAAATCTGGATTACTAATCTTTTCTAAATTGACAGATATTAATCGTTCATTTGTGTCTCCATTTTTTGCTATATCGTTACATGAACAGATAAGTAAAAAAAGTACGCTTGACAATATGGCTTTTATATAAATCATTTAATTATATTTTTAAAGGTTGTTTGTTGTAAAAAGATGAATTGGGCATTGTTCGATACTTCCACTTCATTTTTGCTCTGGTTGAAGTCCCAGCCGGCTGCAACAGCCATAGCAGCGATAATAGCTACCCCGAAGATCATTTGCTTCATTTTCTAAATATGTTATTAAATTTTAAATCTGTGTATTTTCTATCTTTGTCTACTCTTATTCGGCGTAGATGTTCGAAAGATACAA
>CAXXPA010000029.1:0-80562 GCA_963662365.2 Bacteroidales bacterium | reverse complement strand
TTTGTTGCATTTTCCGGGAGCATGCACATGTTTCATAGGAATACTTAACGCAATAAATTCGTAAATAAACCATGCCACATTTATCTCACCCTCTTCTTCTGGTATAACGATCAGATTATCGCTCTCCTCTGAATACTCTTTGCCCAGTTTTACGAACAATTTTTCTTCAGTCTCGATGAGAACTTCCACATCGTCAAGACACCGGTCGCAAGGAACCTGCACCACACCATTGATCGCAAATGTGAATTCATAGGTATAACCCGAATTTTTCACTGTCAACAAAACATTGAGCTTGCCTTTCTGCACCTCATTGCCGTCGATCTTTTTGAAAAAATCGTTATCCAATTGATATTCAAACGTGCGAACATCAGCTAAGTTCCCTTTTAGCGAAATGTTATATGCATTAAATTTTCCCAAAGCTTCTACATGTAAAACTGCGCAAAAGTACGAAAAAAAACTGATTTACAATACACTTAGTTTCTTTTTTTGGATGAAATATCTCAGATCATTGATTTTAACTCTATCCGAAAAACTGTTCCCCGATTAATTTCCGACGATTTCACATAGATTCTGCCTTCGTGATATTCCTCAACGATCCGTTTTACAAGTGTCAAGCCCAAGCCCCATCCCCGTGCTTTCGTTGTATAACCGGGGCGGAAAATAGTTTTAAATTTCGATTTGGGAATTCCTTTCCCGGTATCGGATATTTCAATGAAGACCAATCCACTGATATCCGGCTTTAGCGCAATGGCAATATGACCAACGCCATCCATGCATCGATAGCATTTTTACACAGATTCTCTATCACCCACTCAAAAAGCGGTACACATAAACGCACCGGTACAGGCTCTTGCGGCATATGTGTTTCTATTTTTACTTTAGAAGAGGTTCGTTTGGCTATGTAGTTTGTTGCATTCTGAAGAGTAGTTACGATATCGACAGGAATAATTTCCGGTTTTGACCCTATCTTTGAGAAACGTTCAGCAATTATCCTCAGACGATCGACATCTTTACTCATATCCTGAAGCAGACCGGCATCCACATTTTTCATTTTCAACAATTCCGTCCAGGCCATAAGGGATGATATAGGTGTCCCCAACTGGTGAGCTGTCTCTTTTGAAAGTCCAACCCAGAGCTGATTCTGCTCTGCTCTCTTTGCACTACGCACGGCATAATAGACAACCAACAGAAAAACCGCCATCACCAGCAATTGTATAAAAGGATAATAGGATAGCTTTTTCAGCAAAATAGAGTCGTCGTAATAGAGGTATTGATAGGTAGATTCACTCAAACGAATGATAATCTTATTATCCTTGGCTTTCAACCGCTCAACTTCTTTTCTGAAAAATGCAGCCGAATCGCGAGACGGAACAGATATATTTTTTGATGTCAACACACTGTCATGCTCATCAACCAACAAAACCGGAATTGTCCGGTTACTCTGTAACACTTTTAATATCAAAGGGATTTCACCTTCACCGGATTCACTGGATAGTATGCGCATAGCTTCCGCCCAGATCTCAACTTTATTTCGCTCTTCTGCCGAAAGTTCTTCTACCAGATTACGGGAAAAGTAGAGAAATGAACTCACAAGCATTACAGAGATAACAATGATGATAAGTGCGCCTTTCTGGCGTTTGTCATAGATGGTTGGCATAGATCATTTATATGTTGAAACGAAGGTTTTGTATAAAAAGTATCTCATCGGACTAGCGGATATAAAAATAGTGAACCAACCAGGTTGATCCACTATTTATGTATAAGTTTTTTATCCTGAATCAGATCAGATGCAACGGGCGAAACGTTCCAGGAACAAACCGGCCTGCTCTTTGGTCAGACAAAGGGGCGGCAACAGACGAATAACATTTGTGCCGGACACTCCGGTAAAGACTTTCTGCTCGAATAACAGTTTGCTACGGATCTCTTTCACCGGTTGTTCAAATTCGAGACCGATCATCAGTCCTTGCCCGCGCACTTCTTTGATTTGCGGGAATTTCTTCAACTCCGTCATCAGATACTCCCCTACCTCTGCTGCATTTTCAATCAGCTTTTCCTCTTCAATAATATCAAGTACGGAGATTGCAGCCGCACATGCCAGATGGTTTCCGCCAAAAGTGGTTCCCAATTGTCCGTGAATCGGGGTAAACATCGGGCTGATCAATACTCCGCCGAGGGGAAATCCGTTGCCAATGCCTTTTGCAACGGTAATAATATCCGGTTTAATTCCTGAATGTTGATATGCAAAAAATTTACCGCTACGGCCATATCCTGATTGAATCTCATCGAGAATCAGCACTGTACCGGTCTCCGTGCAGATTTCGCGAAGTTGCTGAAGGAATCCCTCTGCCGGAACCTTGATGCCGCCAATACCCTGGATACCTTCTATGATAACAGCACAAACATCACCTTTTTCCAGCTCTGCTTTTACAGCAGCCAGATCATCCCACGGCAGGAAGGTTACGGGGATATTATCATTTATCGGAGCTACAATTTTAGGATTATCTGTCACCTTCACAGCCGCAGAGGTACGTCCGTGAAAACTCTTCTGAAACGAAATCACACGGGTGCGTCCGGTATGGAATGAAGCCAGTTTAAGAGCGTTTTCGTTAGCTTCTGCTCCCGAATTGATCAGGAAAAGACTATACTCTTCGCAACCGGACAGTTTTCCGAGCTTCTCGGCAAACTCCACTTGCAAAGGATTTTGTACTGAGTTAGAGTAAAATCCCAGTTTTGCAGCCTGATCAGCAATAGCTTTTACATATTTGGGATGTGAGTGGCCCACCGAAATCACGGCATGTCCGCCGTAAAGATCCAGGTATTCTGTACCTTCACTGTCATAAACCAGACAGCCTTTTCCTTTTTCAATCGTAATATTGAATAAGGGATATACATCGAATAGTTTCATTTACGTTTTACGTTTTAGGTTATACGTTTTACGTACTATGCCGCAATATATAACTTGTTTTTATTGTTACTTATTTCTTACTTTCGAAATTAAGGATATCAGCATCGCCTTGACACCTTCAATTTCATTTGCTAAATGAGCAAAATCATCCTCCTTAATATAACTCAGATCTTTTGCCAATAAGGAAAAATAGGAAGCTTCATTAGCAGAACCTAATGCAATATTTAGAAAACTTGCAAAGTCAGCTGATGAATTTCTACCACACCCCTCTGCAATGTTGGACGGTATTGAAGCTGCAGCCCGTCTAATTGAGAGGTTATACCAAATACTTCTGTCTTTGGGAAACCACTAGTCAACTGATAAATCTGCAATGTAAATTTATGAGACCTTTCCCATACAGCCAACTTCCTATAATCTTGCATAAGCACTTTAGTTATTATACGATCTGCCTTTAATGCACCTGTGACGTATTACGTAGAACGTAATACGTACAACGTATTAAAAAGCACTCGGTTTCAGGTGCAGTCCAGTCTTCTCATCCAAACCAAACATCAGGTTCATATTATGAACCGCCTGGCCGGAAGCTCCTTTAAGGAGGTTGTCGATAATTGAGGTGATGAGGATTTTGCTACCGTATTTTTCTACCTGAACAATGCCTTTGTTGGTATTCACAACCTGTTTCAAATCTATAGTTTTTGAAGAAACGAAAGTGAATGGATGCGCGGCATAGAATTCTTCATACAAGTGAACAACATCCGAAACTTCCAATTCACAATCCAGATAGACAGAGGCAAAAATACCACGGGGAAAGTCACCACGAACGGGAATGAAGTTGATCGCGCCATCATAATCTTGCTGCAACTGAGCCAGCGACTGTTTAATCTCGGGCAAATGCTGATGCTTGAAAGGCTTATAGATAGAGATATTGTTGTTTCTCCAGCTGAAGTGACTGGTAGCGCCGGGTTTCACTCCCGCTCCGGTCGATCCTGTTATTGCATTCACATGCACTTCGCCATTGATCAGACCGTTTTTAGCCAACGGAAGCAACGCCAGCTGGATACAAGTTGCGAAACATCCGGGATTTGCCACATATTGGCTGGCCCGGATCTCTTCGCGGTTCAACTCAGGCAAACCGTAAATAAATTTATTACCTTCCGCTTTCAAACGGAAATCATTTGCCAGATCAATTATTTTCAACGCAGCGGGCAGCTCAGCGCTATATGTCTCCATAAACTTCTGGCTATCGCCATGCCCCATACACAAGTAAAGCAGATCAATATCTGCAAACGGCATTTTGTCGGTAAATTCCAATTCGGTTTCACCAAACAAACCGGCATGCACATCGGTAATCTTATTTCCGGCATTACTGCTGCTGTTGACAAATACAATTTCTACTTCAGGGTGATTGATTAACAATCGGAGCAGTTCACCGGCTGTATATCCGGCGCCGCCCTATGATTCCTACTTTGATCATTGTTTGTTTTTTGAAAAGTTTTGAGGGTTGAATTTTAGAGGGTTATGGGTTTCTTTGTCCATTTTCAGATAGCCTGCGAAAAATCTCTGTTGCAATTTATCTCCGGGCATTCCACACATGCAGAACAGCCAATACGGGATGGTAGTACAACATTCTCGGACCTGCATATCGCATGACTTCGCGTATCTTCATTGCAAAATCGGGTTTATAACAATGAATCGTGCAGTTCTTGCAGGTAGGCTTTTTTCCTTTAAACGGGCAGTTCTGTAAACGTTGTTCAGCATAACGAAGCAAGGGTTCGCAATCTTCACATAAACTGTCTTTATGCTTATGCTTCAGACGGCAATAAATATTGACCATACGGGTCAGGGTTTCCTGCTCACGCCGAATCCTGTTTTCATTCATCCTCATTTCATTTTGGTTATCATTAAAACTAAAGGCCAAAAACCTCAGGTGATGTCCTTTAGCTTTTGGCTTTAGTGCAATATTTACAAGATCTTCTAAAACTACTCTCTACCGTTTCTTTTTTGAACGTTGTGGTAGATTTTCATCTGGTTACCCAATATTTTGGTAAAACCTTTAACATCGTCGGCTGTCCATGCTTTGTTCACCTCACCATACTCTCCAAAATCGGTTTTCATGAGATCAAATGAGCTATCCACACCAACCAATACGTAACGATAAGGATACAGATTCACAACTACTTTTCCGGTCACGTTTTGCTGAGTACTTTCCAGGAATGCTTCCATGTCGCGCATTACCGGTTCGAGGTACTGCGATTCGTGCAGGAACATACCGTACCAGTTTCCCAACTGATCTTTCCAATACTGTTGCCATTTGGTCAAAGTATGTTTTTCCAGCATTTTGTGCGCATTAATGATGATCATCGGAGCTGCAGCTTCGAAACCTACGCGGCCTTTGATACCAATGATAGTATCGCCAATGTGCATATCGCGACCGATAGCATATTTGGATGCAATCTCTTCAATCTTCTGAATCGCCTCAACCTTGTTGGCATATTTCACACCGTTTACGCCTGCTATTTCGCCTTTCTCAAACTCGATGGTCAAAGTCTCTTCGCCGGTTGCCGTCATTTGTGAAGGATAAGCTTCTTCCGGCAATGTCTGTTCCGATTTCAATGTCTCTTTACCACCGATACTGGTACCCCAGAGACCTTTGTTGATTGAATACTCCATCTTCTTGAAATCAGCTTCATAACCGCATTCTTTCAGATAGTTGATTTCATATTCACGGGTCAAGACCATATCGCGTGTCGGAGTCAGGATCTTGATATTCGGAGCCAATACCTCGAAAGTCAGGTCAAACCGTACCTGGTCATTACCAGCCCCGGTAGAACCGTGAGCCACGTAATCGGCACCGACCTCTTTGGCACAATTGATGATTGCCATAGCCTGGAAAATACGCTCCGAGCTTACAGAAATAGGATAAGTACCGTTGCGAAGCACATTACCATATACCATGTATTTGATACTCTTTTCGTAATATTCCTGAGTAACATCGAGGGTAAAGTGCTTGGTCGCACCCAGTTTATATGCGCGTTCCTCGATCTTTTTCAATTCTTCGGGGCTGAAACCGCCGGTGTTGGCAATTGCAGTATAAAGTTCGTAACCTTTTTCTACAGTCAGATATTTAGCGCAAAATGAGGTATCAAGTCCTCCGCTAAATGCCAGTAATACCTTTTCTTTCATAATGTCTTATTATTTATTCGATTATAATGTCCGGGTCAATATCATCCAGGATATCTTTCTTCTTTTGATCGTTCGGATCGAATAACATTCCCGTACACATACAGAAACGTCTGTTCTTACTTTGCAGGATAGAATAGTTTACACAGCTTTGACAACCTTTCCAGAACGCTTCGTCATCTGTAAGTTCTGAATAGGGAACAGGACGATAACCCAGCTCTGTATTGATCTTCATTACAGCAACTCCAGTGGTAAGACCGAAAATCTTGGCATCGGGATAACGCTCCCGGCTGAGATCAAAGGCTCTTTTCTTAATGGCTTTGGCCAACCCTTTTCCACGGAAGGTATCCACGACTATCAACCCCGAGTTGGCGACAAACTGTTTATTGCCCCAGGTCTCTATATAGCAGAATCCGGCAAACTGGTCTCCGGCAAGAGCTATGATTGCCTTGCCCTCCCGCATTTTTTGTTCGATATATTCATTCGTACGACGTGCAATCCCTGTCCCGCGTACTTTCGCTGCAGCTTCGATGGTGTCCAAAATAATCTGCACATAAGGAACGTGGCTTTCATTAGCCACCATCACTTTAATCTTTTCGTTCATCTCTGTTATTAACTTGTTACAAGTCCTCTTTATATCAAGAATATGGACACAGTTATTTCAAATTTGGTATTATCATGGCCAGGCTTTCCATAATCTGACGACGCGAAATATTTTCACGCGGTACGATCAGGATCGTATCATCTCCCGCCACTGTCCCCAGAATAATATGCGGTGCTTTTGCATCGATTTCGTAAGCTATGGCACTCGCATGCCCCGGACGGGTTTTCATTACGGCCAATTGCCCGGAAAACTCTATCGATAAAAAACCTTCTGCCATAAACTCAAAATTGGGAGTAGGGCGTTGAGGCATATCAATAGTCCGGATATTATTGGGCAGCATATATACATAAATCCCTGCATAACCGGGATTTTTGCTTATTTTCAGTTGTTTTAAATCGCGCGATAGAGTAGCCTGGGTGAGTTCATAACCCTCTTTGCGAAGGAAATCGAGTAACATGTCCTGATTCTCTATTTCATGCTGGGCTACTATACGTCTGATCACATTTAACCTCTCGGATTTCACACTCATACCGTATATTTATTCGTTTCAGACTGCAAAATTATTCATTATATTCGAGATTATGCAGAATGACGACTGGTATTTTTTCAAAAAATAGTACTTTCGCCCCCGATTTCACTCCTTTTATACATTGACAAAAATGCTACTCCCCTATTTGCATGAAAACCGGATAGAAGCCGGATGTGATGAAGCCGGCAGAGGATGCCTTGCCGGAGCTGTTTTTGCTGCTGCCGTAATATTACCCGAAACATTCCGGTGTGATGCCCTGAACGACTCAAAGAAGTTAACCGAGAAAATGCGCTACGAGCTACGACCGATCATTGAGCAACAGGCAATTACATGGGCCGTAGGCATTGTATCCCCTGCCGAGATTGATGAGATAAACATCCTCAATGCATCGTTTCTAGCCATGCATCGGGCTATAGATCAGCTAAAGGTAAAGCCCGAACATTTGCTGATCGACGGAAACCGTTTCAAGGTTTATCCCGACATACCGCATACTTGTATTGTGAAAGGTGACGGCAAGATGCTTTCGATTGCCGCGGCCTCTGTTTTGGCCAAAACCTACCGCGACGATTATATGATGCAGTTGCATAATGAATACAACCAATATGCATGGGATAAGAATAAAGGTTATCCCACCAAAGCGCATCGCAAGGCTATTGCCGAATATGGCACAACCCCTTATCACCGAATGACGTTTCAATTACTGGAACGACAATTGAGTTTATTTTAAAAGGAGAGTTTTTACCTTGTTACAGCAACAATGATTTCGTAATTCCACAAAAAAAGCCAGCCCAACAGCTTTCTTAATGCTATTGGGCTGGCTCTATAATTGAGGAGATAATGTTTATAGCTCTACCCCACTTAGAACAACAACCTGAGTTGTCGTCCTCTCGCCTCTAACTCCTGTTTATACTTTCTGCCTTCCGGAGTTTCCATGGGCTTATCATTCTTATAAAAACTGATTACCATGGCAATCTTGTAAGCCGTGATCACCTCTTCTCCCAGATTATCAATCTTGCGGGGCATCTCCAGAATGCAATTGATGCAGGTCCCGTTCTTAAACTCTACATCGCCTATCTGAACCAGCGATTTGAATTCTGTCGATTTCATGCCAAAATCCAACACTTGCCCATTGTATATTCCCTTCCAGCTGTAATTACCGTTTTTCAATACCGGGGAAATAATTTCGATTACCGCATTCTCATCGACCAGGGTCGGCAACTCATCTGTCTTAAGTATGTACCGGCTGAACTCTTTCCGGGAAATCGTATATTCTTTCAACAACGTTTTATCGTTCTTATCCAGCGTCTTCAACCCGATCTTATTTATTTTAAAACAAGCCAGAAGGGTTTCGTAAAAGTTTGATTTGCGCCGGTTAATCTTGTTATTGCGGTTCAATTGAGTTGACATATACGGGTTATTCAGGCACATCTTCCCGATATCCTGTCTTAACCTTTCAATTTCAGGATTATCCGGATCGGCATCATCAAACATTTTGTGGAATAGCGTATCAACCGTTGCATTCAGGGGAGCACCAAGCACAATCAGCATCAATGAAGTAACAAATGACGCGGTTATAGGTGCTCTTTTGGTTTCTGACTTCTTGATTATTTTGAATCGCAGACGAAATCCGGCTTTTGTTAAAGCTTCATTCTCAATCCGGATATCAACCTTGAGAATGGAGGCTATCTCTTTCATCAATGCTAGAAATTCCCTCTCGCTGTTATTCCGGATGGTAGCATCCATGGAATGGGAATTGTCATGAAAAGAATAATGCAATTCAAATTTACTGGAGATCTCTTCTTTACGGGCTTTTATAGACATGCAACTACTGAAAATTGAGTTTGGGTTAATGGAATTTTATTTTGAATCACACGAAATCCGCGACCGACTCAAAATCATTGCAAATCTATTAATAAATATCTGGAACTCGAATTTTATTGGCAATGGGAATCGCTGAAAAACAAAAAAAAATCCTGACCTGTAAAATTTACAGATCAGGATCTATTATCAATACCCTGCAATGTATCCGGCTAAATTCCAAAAGTTATCAACATATAGTTATCAAATGTTGATAACTATATTAAACCTGAATATTCCAACACTTTACAGATAGTTTTCAACATCTGAAAACAGGGTTTTAAACACAGTTACTACACCCTGTCAGGTTAATCCTGCTCTTTGTTCATCATTCCATGACAAAGCTTCCGGCAAACTGACTGGTGGAAACATTAGTCCCATCTTCGGATATATAAGCTGCATAAACAAGCAAAGTATCTCCGACAAAATGACCTCCCCCGATGCAGGCCATTCGATTTACTCTGGACAAATAGGTCGCCCCCTCGGTTCGATTAAATTTGTAGCAATATGGAAGTACCACTGCAACGCACTGTAAATTGTAATATGTGTATCGCCAGGTGGCTTAGGTGAGTATCCGGATATTCCAATAATAGAGTTAGTCTACAAAGGTTTCTTTTATGACTGCTTTCAATCGTTCGATCTCGTTATTATTCAATTGATCTACGATCTTGATGATTCTTATTTTATCAATTGTGCGAACCTGATCAACGACAACCCACCCCTTTTTGCTATTGTGTAGAACCTCTATTCGGGTAGGGTAGTTTTTTGACTGGCTGGTCATTGGAGCGATAATGACCGTTTGCAGATATTTATTCATTTCATCAGGGGAAATGATAACACATGGGCGCGTTTTTTTAATCTCGCTTCCTACTGTCGGGTCGAGATTAACCAATATGATTTGATATTGCTTCAGATCCATTCGTCAAAACTTTCATCTTCAAAAACATCCTGCATCAGGGGCTTGTCATCTCCGCGATCATGCATTTTCTTAAAAGCCTTTTCCCATCCTTTTCTGGGGGAGGATATGGGTTTGATCACGAGCGCATCTTCTTCCATTACAAGCTCAACGGAGTCTGTAATGTGGTATTTTTCCAAAATGGTTTTACTTAACCGTATTCCTTTGGAATTTCCAATTTGAATAACTGATACTTGCATATTCCGAAAGCTTAATGTAATTACAAAGTTATTATTTTATATGGGCGATTCCAAATTTATCACCGTTTTTTTAGTCATAATATCCCGGCACTACTTTTCCCGGCAATCAGCTTACGGGCAGCTTCGATAATGGAATCAATCCCTTTGATCATGTCCGTTTTGGTCATCTGCACATTTACATCGGGGTCGATGCCAAATTCAGTCTGATTCATACCGGCATCATACATGGGGCTGGCCGAAAACCGGATAGACCAACCATTCGGCAATTCGGAGTGAAAGGGCAAACCGCTGCCTCCTCCTGTCCTGTCCCCCATAATAGTGACGTTCGGGAGCTGCTTCATCACACTGACAAAGTCATTTGCAGAACTGTAACAATGGCGGTTGGTGAGTACGATTACCGGTTTCTGATACCGGAGCCTGCCGGTCGCTTCGAGGTATTTGGGATAGGGTGTGGAAAAGTCATTGTGACCTTTGCCTATTTTATGGGAGATATATCCTACCAACTGTCGTTCGTTAATAAAACGGGAAGCAATCACATCGACATTGGTCAGATCACCACCGCCATTGTTGCGCACATCAATAATGATGCCGTTACACAAACTGAACCGGGAGATAATCTGGTCGAGATTCCCATCCCCTACCGGATCTGAAAAACTTTCATAAAACATATACCCCACATTATCGTCGAGTACCTTGTATTTTATGCCGGAAGCGATTTTGTAATTATCTCCCAGATATTTTTTCTGGATGCTATCGTCGAAGTTGGGCGGGTATTTATCAAACCAGTCCCAGTAACGCGATACATCAAACGCTGAATACAGATTGACGTGCCCGTCTTTAAGCTCCTTAAGCATCTCCGACATAACACCGAAGAGCTGTTCTTCGTTCATCGAGTTGCTGATACGGGCTGCATACCTGTCATGAATCTTATTCCAGTCAATATTTTTATAGGTAAAAAAACAGTAGCGTTCATCCAACAGACTCCAGAGCGCTTCGAAGTTTCCTTTGGGTGTATTCTGAAATTCGGTTTCCTCGATACAGGACACCATCATCAATAGGAATAGCAGGTATATTATTTTCTTCATGGAATTGTTCGTGGTTATAGATTAATGTTTCCCGACCGAAATACGCTTGCGGCGATCGAGGTGAAGAATATCACCGGATATTCCAAGAAGAATATTATGAGAGATTACCGATGTCTCAAGATGATGAATGCGGGTCTGATAGAAATTATTGAAATAACCGAGTCGCATGGAATGCTTGCCCAAAGGTACTTCCAGCGTCAACTGATTTTGAAATGCCCATTGATTTTGCCAGGAAAGAAGATGTACAATTCCCGATGTATTCCCGAGTTGGAAAATCTCATAATAGGACTGGCCATACTCCGGAGCAAAGCCGGCTCCAACCAAAGGAACCTTTAGCTGATAGCTCAGTAGCAAAGGGGTCTCCTTCACACGAAACCGATAATCGACCATACCTGAAAAGTCAAGATTAAGATTAACCTTTGCTTGTGCGGGATTATTATCGTTTCGCACATTGTATATACCACCAAGCAATATATCGGATGCTCCTCCTACCTTGATCTGAAAATTTTGGGATGGCTTATATTGCCGGAGAATAGAGAAGGAATATTGCAGAAAACCTGCATGGCAAAGTCCGCGTCCGGAAAAGTTGGTCGTCCGGGCATAATCAAGGCTAATCCAATGCTGTCGGGAAAAACGGCCACTGCGGCTATCCCCGGAAAATTCACCAAGCAACCGGTAATCTGCTCCGTTGTAATAATAGGGACTCAGGTAAGTATCCAGCACAGAACTGACCCCATACCCTGCCATCAGTGAATATGTTTTTGCCCGCGTATCTGCATCAGACTGTGCAAACACGACTGGAAAACAAAACATGATTAAGAGTATAGCCAACTGTATTTTTTTCTTTTTCATATCATTCGGTTTGAGATCCTGCACGCAAAGTTGTTGTTCGAATAATAAACCGTATAACTAAAGAGATTCCCGAACAGATTCTGCAAGATAAAGATAAAAAAGGCGCAAAACCACGATCCGAATTCTTCATTTTCGGGTTTTGCGCCTCTGGATTATCTCTTTAAAACAATCTCTTCTGCCCGGTCAAATCATCTATAATATCATCATCAGACTGTTCAGGCATAGTCTCTTCTTCTGTTGTCTCATCGTCCGGTATCTCCGGCTCCTGCGGTTCTTCTTCCGGTTCGGGGAAACGTGTGGGCTCAAGCTCCAGAACCTTCTCCACGGCAAAAGTCGAAACCCGTTTACCTTTTGCCCGGAAACTCTTCACACCGATAAACTCTTCCACATCAATTTCGAGAGGATCACGGAAACTATCGTTACCGCCGAATTGTACCTCAAAACGGGGATAGACCTCGCTGCTGATCAGCCAGAGTTCCGACTTTGGATTCTCGCCCAGAAAGCTTTGTCGTTTGGCCGAAGCCTCAAAACTAAACCGTTTAACATAAGGATACCCCTGATCGGCATCAAACAATGCCACCGACCAGACTTTATTGGGATCAAACTTCTCGATAAGCTGAATGTTGGCCTCATAGTGATTGCCGGCATCAAAGTTGGAGGTATAATATTCGCCGTTTTTAAGTACCACCAATATCAGGTCTTCACTGTGGAATTCACCGAGATAATCGCCGCGGCCATCATAATTGAGTCGCAATACATCCGGATCAAACCATACCTGACGGCCTCCCAGGGTAGAGCCGCCCCGATTCTTCAGCGTAATGCGGAAAATATCGTTTTTGGTCAGAATATTTCCGATAGACTGACGACCTTTGATTGCTATTTTACTGAAATCCTCTTCAAATACCGTTTTACGCAAACGGGGATTGGGTTTCAATACGATGCGGATCACTTCAGCCTCTCCGTTGGGATTGGCTGTGAAATAAGAAACTTTCGTGCCGGGTTTTCCCTGAGAAAGGTCATATTCTTTATCTCGGGTCAGACCGGTTACGGCAAAACGTTTGATATAATAGGCACCACCTTTGCCATCCTGATAGACAGCATTGTAGATGGTTCGTTTATCGTTCTTCTTGAATACATTAACATGAATGATTCCTTTGCCCACGAACTGTTTATCGCTGATCTTAACGATTTTGTATTTCCCGTCTTTGAAGAAAATAATAATATCATCGATATCGGAACAGTTGCAGACGAACTCATCTTTACGCAATCCGGTACCGATAAAACCCTCTTCACGGTTGATATAAAGCTTCTCATTCGCTTCAGCCACTTTCGTCGCCACGATGGTATCAAAACTGCGGATTTCGGTCATACGCGGGAAGCTTTTGCCGTATTTGTCTTTCAGCTTCTGATACCAGGCAATGGTGTACTCCACGATACGAGCCAGGTGGCTATCGATAACCTCAATTTGCTGTTTAACGTTGGCGATATGCTCTTCCGCCTTATCGGAGTTGAATTTCAGGATACGCCCCATCTTGATCTCCATCAGACGAAGAATATCTTCATGTGTCACCTCCCGGATAAAATTGGGTTTGAACGGAGTCAGTCGTAAATCGATATGTGCAACCGCCTCATCCATCGAACGGGAATTCTCAAACTCCTTATCTTTATAAATACGCTCTTCGATAAAGATCTTTTCAAGAGATACAAAGTGCAGATGTTCCTGCAACTCGCGCTTCTCGATCTCCAGTTCGGCACGCAGCAGGATAAGCGTATGGTCGGTATTATGTTTCAGCACCGTACTGACGGTGAGGAAGTGAGGTCTGTTATTTTCAATCACACAGCAGTTGGGCGAAATACTCACTTCGCAATCGGTGAACGCATAGAGCGCATCGATAGTCTTATCTGAAGAAACGCCCGGCTGCAAATGCACCAGAATCTCCACATCCTTTGCCGTATTGTCATCAACCTTTCGGATTTTGATTTTACCCTTATCGGTTGCCTTCAGGATAGAGTCGATCAGCGATGAGGTGGTTTTACCGTATGGTATCTCGGTAATGGCAAGCGTCTTATTGTCTCTCTTCTCGATCTTGGCACGCACTTTTACAGAACCGCCACGCTCCCCGTCGTTGTATTTCCATACATCAACATAACCTCCTGTCAGGAAATCCGGATAAAGCTGAAACGGTTTCCCCTGCAAATAGGCGATAGAAGCATCAATCAGTTCATTGAAGTTATGGGGAAGGATTTTCGAAGATAACCCTACTGCAATACCCTCGACACCCTGCGCCAGCAGCAAGGGAAATTTTACCGGTAGTGTAATAGGTTCCTTGTTACGACCATCATAAGAAAGCTTCCAATCGGTAGTTTTAGGATTGAAGACTACATCAAGTGCAAACTTGGAGAGACGCGCCTCGATATAACGCGGGGCTGCCGCACCGTCACCGGTCAGGATATTTCCCCAGTTTCCCTGACAATCCACCAGAATATCTTTTTGCCCGAGTTGCACCAGTGCATCCCCGATCGAGGCATCCCCGTGCGGGTGAAACTGCATCGTATGCCCGATGATGTTCGCCACTTTATTGTAACGCCCGTCATCCAGTCGCTTCATGGAGTGAAGAATACGTCGCTGTACGGGTTTCAAACCATCATTGATGTGAGGCACGGCACGTTCCAGAATTACATACGAGGCGTAATCCAGAAACCAGTTTTGATACATTCCCGAAAGGTGATATTTAGTCACACCATTGGACAAAGCAGGCACTTTGTATTGGGAATGGCCGGCGGTTTCATGAATGGGATGTTCGCTCTCTTCAGCAATATTCTCGTTCAATTCTTCTTCCGGAAGGTTCTCTAATGTTTCGTCAGACATATGAAGTTATACTGTTGTGAAAATGTTGAAAATCGTCTTATCTATCTATATGCGAATGAATACAAACCCGTAGATGGTTCATACTATCTTACTTAACGCAACTACGGATAGTAAAACCCCGCTGTTGCATGTACCTGAATAAATAAATCGGTGATTCCTGCAAAATTAGAAAAAATTCCCGTTATACTTACGGTCAATTTCAACAAACCGGGGCTGCATGGCAAATAAATTTTGCACATCCTGATCACAGATCACCCATCTGTTAAATCATACCCCGACTGCATTTTACATTTTGATTGGAAAACAATCTCTTTTTTATACTTTTACCCCATCAAATGTGTTATATCAGAATAACGCATTATTCATCAATCCGATACTATTTATTAATCAATACATTACATCATGAAACTAAGAATTCTGCTATTTGGCTTAGTTTTACTAGGCCTTTCAACCACCGGGTATTCCCAAAATTTCTCAAAGCTGAAATCTATTGAGTTAATCGAACGGAAAGACTATACCAAGGCTGAAAATAAAGTACTCGAATGTTGTAAATTTATTTTGAAAACACCGTTGAATAAAGACAACGAGAGTCGCAAGAATGCTCTTCAGTTCTTATTCCGCTGGATGGATGGAACTCCGGACTACACTTTCGAACTCGATGAAGCTGTTGCCAGACTGGCTTCTATCAATCAGGATCTGATCGGTCCGTACATGGCAGCCATGACTCAATATGTACTTGAGCATAAAGGGAAAGATGATGCAAGAAACAAAGCCAGGATCAAACAAAACGCAATCAAATCAACCATTGACTATCTCGGAAATCCGAAGAATGGAGTGGAAATGAATGATGCTATCCGACAATGGATGCAGAATAATAATGAGGATGGGCCTATGCAGGCGATATAGTATAAAATACAAGTAGTATTACACGGAGTTGCCCAGAGGAGACACTGAGAACCACGGAGTTTTTCTTTTTCTCTTTGTAACTCTGTGAATTCTCTGTGGTCATCCGTGTAACCGAATGTGTAATCGAATGTGTATAACCATACTACGCAGAGTTGCGCTTTAGAGACGCGTCGAACGACATAATTTTATTTTTCCTCTGTGTAACTCTGTGAATTCTCTGTGCTCCTCCGTGTAACCGTGTAACCGTGTAACCGTGAATGTAACCATGAATGAATGTGTAAAAAGGTTCTACTGGGTTTAGTGTGAGTTAACATATCTTTGTAGCATGAATACACAAGAGATTTTAGAGCATGTTCTACTTCCGCAAGGAAGCCCATGGCGAGTAAAAACCGTAGAAGTCGATGAGTCTCAATCAAGCATCTACGTTGACTTAGAATATTCGGAAACAGCAGTTTTGGTTGATGGTCAATCTTACGCTATTTATGATCGCCGCAAGATGCGTACCTGGCGTCATTTGGACCTATGGCAATACAAGACCTATCTACGGGCTTGTATCCCACGCTACAAAAAAGGGGATAAAGTCTTGTCTGTAGAAGTTCCATGGGCAGAAGTTTCAGAGCGTATGACCGAATTGTTTGAAAAAAAACGATAGAAGTATTACTTCATACCAAAAGTCAAACCCGAACAGCCGCATTACTACGGATGAGTTTTGACCAGGTACATCGGGTCATGCAGAGAGCAGTAGAAAGAGGACTTTGTCGTCGTGATAAAGACGATCGGTATTATTTCCTTAGCATTGATGAGAAAGCAGTTAAAAAAGGACATGAGTATATCAGTATTCTCAGCGATGAACAAACCGGTGTCGTTATTGACGTGGTTGAAGGCCGTGCCAAATCGAGTGTAGATCAGCTTTGTACGTCCTTATCGAAAGAACAGAGGGATGATGTAAAAACCATCTGTACTGATATGTGGGATGCCTTTATTTATGGAGCAAAGAAGTACTTTGATAAAGCCCTGCACTGCCACGATAATTTTCACTTGGTGGGTTATCTCAACAAAGCAGTGGATAAAGTCAGACGTAGAGAGGTCAAACAGAATCAGGACTTAAAACGCACCAAATACCTCTTTCTTAAAGACAAGATGAATTTTACCGATGAACAGCAAATCAAGTTTGATGCAATAACAATCGCAAATTATGAAGTATCCAGAGCCTGGCGGGTAAAAGAGAATTTTCGGGATATTCAATTCAAACAGGATAGAGCCGAGGCTATCTCTATGTACGCATTTTGGCGAATGGATGCAATGCGAACCAATATATCAGAAGTTAATAAAATAGTGGAAATGTTTGACCGTCATCAGTCTGGTATTATAAATGCGATACAAACAGGCGCAACAAATGCCCGGGCTGAGAGGATAAATGGTTCAATCCAGGAACTCAAAACTGTAGGGAGGGGATACCGGAATACCCAGAATTTTAGAGTAGCCATTCTCTTCTTTCACGGGGATTTGAGCCTTTTTCCACACTAAACCCAGTAGAACCTGTAAAAATAATCTACCAGTTCCATTTCAACCGGATAAATCCCAGATGATGATATTCTACCTGATCGGTAGCCAGTTTCCCTCCGAAAGATTGTGCAATCAACGAAATATCCAGATTCTCTGCCAACGAATAACTCAACGACGGACCGATATAATAGCCCTTTATTCCAGGGAACCAAATACCTGAGAGTGAAACGTTAAATAGTGGCGTAACCGGATAACTTCCCTGCAATAACAGATTCCATGTGGTAAAAGAAAGCGTTTTCGGAGAAAGATTAGAGAGGTAAAACTCATTGAAAGAAGCTTTAGAAGAACCTTTACCTGGATTATACAGAACTTCACATCCTAGTGAAAGTGAATTTTTGAAAACATAAGCTCCGCCTATCGAAAGCATACACACACCTGTGGTATCTGCAAAACTCCTTTGGGGATGAAAATACGACAGCTCTCCATAAAACGAAGCCCCTTCAATGCTACCTGACCAGCCTCCGCCGACTACCCAGTCCTGATCATTCAATACTCCCCCCAACAACTGGATGTCGTACCCCCAACGATTAAACCGGTACATGGCCATTGTAGTCAGCTGTTTGTCTACATTCGCTTTCACGGCAAACTCCAGCGACGATGTTCCTGAAGTATAATACTGCAAACGCACGGCATCACTACCGGGCTTCTCAATATAATCAAAGTCAAAGAAAGAGTAGGTATTAAAAAGGTCATTCGGATTCCAGGCCATACATTGACCCCAGTTGATACGCTGGCGTCCTATTCGCAATGCAAATTTATCATACGTAAAGTCAACATAAGCCCGGTCTATCCGGGAGTTCAGCAAATAGCTTCTGCCGGAAGCCAGGTTACGGGAAAGGTTGAACAAACCCTCATCGTTTTCTATCATATCAGCGTAACCGGGAATATACTTCACCGACTCTCCTGAGATGAAACGGTTTCGCAATTCCACAACTGCATTCCACCGGTTATCCGCTGTATGCCATTTTAAATTGAGCCGGTTATGAATGAGATTATCGGAAATCCAGTCTCCCTGAAACCGCTCAAACAAGACCGACTGCATATTGGAGATATAACCGTTCAGCGAAATAGTTGACGGAATACTATCCTGAGCCATCAGCTTCGGGATCTCTCCCCAACCCTGGTAAATAAACACCATCAGGGTGAGAATAAATTTTCGGTTATGCCAGAAAACGTAGCGCATTTCTTACCAGGGTATTTGCCATTCATCTGTAGCAATTCGTCCATCCACCAGCGTTATGACACGATGTGCTTTACTCACAACACGCTGATCGTGAGTTGAAAAAATAAAAGTGATATTCTCTTCATGATTCAGCTTCTCCATAATCTCCAACAGGTTTTCAGCAGCATGTGAATCAAGATTCGCTGTAGGTTCGTCAGCCAGAATAAACTTAGGCTTCGAGGCCAATGCCCGGGCTACCGCTACCCGTTGTTGCTGACCACCGGAGAGTTTGGCCGGGCGGCTATCCTTTTTATCGCTTAACCCTACCGCATCCAGCAGTTCTCTGGCCCGTCGTTCCCGTTCCTTCTTCGATATTCCCTGAAGTTGCATCACAAACTCAACGTTTTCCAGTGCTGTAAAAACAGGTATCAGATTATACGACTGGAATACAAAGCCGATATTATTCATCCGGAAATTGGTTTTCTGCCTGTTGCTCAAATGAGTAATATTGACCTGATCAATGATCACATCTCCCTGTGTCGGATTATCAAGTCCACCCACAATATTCAGCAGGGTCGTTTTTCCCGAACCGGAAGGCCCTACTATCGCGGCAAACTCTCCTTCCTCAAAACTGATATCAATTCCATTGACAGCATAAACAGGTAATGTCTCCGGATCATAAACTTTATGCAACCGGTTGATCTCAATAATTTTCATACTCTTTTCCCTCTTTTATCTTACATCTATTGTCTTATAAATGGGTGAGCCAAATTAGTTTGTATTAAAGTGTGAATTAAATACTCGATTACTGACCCCTCCCAACCTCCCCAAAGTGGGGAGGAGTGGTGATAACACAATGGCAGTCAGGCTTAAAAGCATATAAAAGTGCTAATAATCATGAGAAAAACTACGTTACAGCCCCATTTAGGGGGTTGGGGGTCAGAATAGAGAAGAATGCACTAAAGCTCAAATACTTCCAGCCCTGTTCTTCCCGGCACTAATAATACAAACTAATTTTCTTGACCAGCTTATCTAATATCTTTTATCTAATATCTTTTGTCTAAAGTCTTACGTCTTATATCTAATGTCTTACGCCTTACGTAACCCTATCTTATCGCATTTGCCGGATTCAGTCTTAATGCCTTATAGGCCGGATACAACGCCGATAAAACGCCCATTATAAATATCATGACTGCCGTTCCGGACATGGATATCCAGTCAATAGCGGGATATACAACGGATGAGTATCCGACACTTTCATAGGCTTCCTGCCAGAAATAGAGATTGAGTCCTTTGCGTTCGAGGTATGCCGAAACAAAATATGCCGATATAATCCCCAGCAGACCTCCGGTTAACGACAGAAAAACAGTTTCAAGCATAATCATCAGGAACACCCTTAAGCGGTTCATTCCGATAGCCATCAGCATTCCCAGTTCGCGCACCCGCTCCAACACGACCATCAGCATGGTATTGATGATGCCAAAACAGAGGGCCATCAGAATTACAACCATGATGATAAACAGATATTGGTTCATCGCACTCACAAGATAACCGGCTTCGGGGCTTAATTGCCTCCAGCTCTCTACCATTAAATCCGGGTATTGAAGCGATAGATTTTGCCGGACCGCCTCTATTTCATTATTATTATCCAGGATAACAGCCAGTTCATGAGCATCATTTTCCGGTAACGCTATCAGGTTACTTAAATCCTTATTTCTCACATAGACAACGGCTTCATCGAACAGGTAATTATCGGTCTCAAAAATCCCGGCTATCCGAAATGCTCCGGCTGTGATATTATTCTCTGCATCCTGAAGCGTAAGGATGACTTTGTTTTTCAATCCGACTTTCAGTTTCTTCGCCAGACGTTGGCCAATCAAAACCGGATTACGGCCGGAACCTTCAAAATATTTTCCTTCAACCACCTTTTCATGTATATCTGAAACCCGGCATTCATCGTCCGGGTCTATCCCTGTCAGCTTTACACCCGAACCGGTTTCAGCCGATGAAACCATCACATTGACAATGTAACGTTTACTTGCGGCGACTACATGCGGTGTCTTTTTCACATTCTGCAAAATCCGGTCAGCACCTTTCATCATCAATTTCAATTCCAGGTTATCTTCGAATCCCCGACGGTGGATCTGAATATGTGAAACCTCTGTGCGGATGATGGTATCCACCCTGGATTTGATCATTCCATTGGCTAAGGCAATCAGGAAAATGCCCGAAAAAACGCCAAGCGTAACCGACAGAATTACCACCGAACTTCGCAACTTATTGCGCCATATATTTCTCCAGGCTAATTGTGGTATCATTGAAAGGGGAATGTATGAGTAATTGTGTAACTGACAGGCATTGGGAATCAGGCTTTGAGGGCCTGAATGACCTTTAGCCTGCTGATTGCATACACCGGATAAACACTGATAACCACGACGATCAGAAAAACAGTAATCGCCTGATGATAAAACACCGCCGGTTCGATAGAAAACCACATGATCGGTTCAAAGCCCATCTGCTCAAATGCTTCGGCAGCCTGTCCGGTAAAGTAAATCGGGTGATAGATGAAATACCAGACTATGGGTAAACTACCCAATATGCCGGAAACTACACCAAGCAATCCGATTAAAAGAGACTCCAGAAAAACAATAAAAGCCAGTATTAATTTCTGGGTACCCACGGCCATCATGACTCCGAACTCTTTTTTTCGCTCTGCAATCATCATCATTACCGTTCCCAGAATTCCAAACCCGATAATCAGATAGAGAATTCCTTTCTCGAAGTACCCACCAGCCCGGTCACTCTCAATCTGTTTAATGAGCAACTGATTTATGACACGCCAGTTCATTACTTCATACTCTGATCCTAAAAGAGCGACGAGTTTATCCTGAACCGGTTGTGTCCATCTATCATCTTCCACCATGATAACCAGAGAGGTGAGCCGGTTTTCGGCAGAAAAGAGCACCTGACATTCAGCAATATCCATATATACGATACTCCGGTCCAGTTCCGGTGAAGAATGATGAATAATACTTCGTACCGGATACTTTCCGGCTGCACTTAAACCATGATATCCCTGACTGACCAGAACAAGCGTATCTCCTACATTAAGATGAAGGTATTTTGCCAAAGCGCTGCCCAACATAACACCCCGGTCTCTATTCTCGAGAAACCTTCCTGCAACAACTTTCTTCGAAATACGGGTTATCCTGTCTTCTTTTTCAGCGGCAATACCCGTTACCATCACCCCCTTGGTTACTTCAGCTGCTGATGCCAGTGCATAACTCTCCAGACGTGGGGCAAAGAGCGTTATCTCCTTTATTGCTTTCAGCTTATTTTCAAGATCCGGTGTGTAGGTCAACAGATTATTAATGGTTTTATTCTCCCAATACCCTTTTTGATGAATCTGTATATAACCGGAATAAAAGTTGACTATCGCCTGGATATATTGCGCATACGATCCCTCCTGCATCGATGTCATTATGGTAGATAAAATCACACCAAAGAATACGGATGCAGAGGTAATCAGGGTTCGGCGTTTATTGCGCCAAAGGTTCCTCCAGGCCAGTTTCAGGTATTCATGCATATGATCATTCGAAAAAACGGCTATTTCACTTTCTTCATATTTTGTTGTGAGAAGAAGTTATCAGATACCGGCATATCAAATATCAGGTTATTGATTTGCATAACAGTTTTATGTCCATTTTTATTGGCCGGGATTATTTCCAGGATTGTAGGAATTTCACGGTCACCCATTACTTTCAGCTCATAGGCATTCATGGTATTTACCGGAATCAGATCCTCATCGTAATAGACAGCTTTCCAGGTATCAAAGCCATTTTTCGTTACCCAGACGATTATTTTGCCCCACACTACAGGGGCATCCGGCAGAGGCGTTAATTCAATCTTGTAACAGTCCTGCTCCCTGATTCTCTCTTCGCCTGTCAGTCTATGCGTATAATCCACCAGGATTGACGATTCTTTCACTAAATCATCGTTTGTAAAGTCAGAGCCCATCCACGACTGCATCATCATTGAGGGGGGAATTTTTATCAACCGTTCAATAGCCGGAATCCAGTTCCACATCTCCTTTCCCCGTTTCAGAAATACCTGCCCCTTTTCTTTTGCCGGGGTCATGATGTATATTAACGAATATTCGCGGCCTTTCGACCAGGCTTTAAAAGTCAGACTCCTCTTCCAGTCGGGGCGTACAATGGTAAGCGTCATTGTTCCCTGACTGCTTTTCCCGCGCGATTTTTCATCAGCCTTTCGGATAATCTCTTTCGCTACCGGATCCCGGGCAACTATCCCGGAACAGGAAAACAAGATGAAAACAAGAGCTGTTATCAGATTACGAAATGTGGTCATGACTTTTTTAGATTACACCGGACTTAAAAAGAAACGCCCGTCTCTACATTAGAAACGGGCGTCTTTGTTTTTTGTTTATCAGAATGCTATTATCTTGCAGACAAATGCCTGAAGTTGAAATATTCGTACGCTAAATTACTGTTGCGCATAAAACTCTTTGACCTCTTTTGATATATTACCGGGTAAGAAAAACCGGACATCTCTGTTTTGCCGGATGGCTCCCCGGATAAACGAGGAAGAAATCTCCATTTGCGGTGCTTCTGTCAGAATCACGTCAGCCGGTAAGGAAAGAGGGTCTATCTCTGATCCTCTTCGCGGATAGATCAAGACAGGATATTCGGCAAGAATCCGGTCATAGTCTTTCCATTGTTCAAAACAAAGCCAGTTATCCGCACCAATGATTAATATAAACTCCCGGTCAGGATACTCCTCTTCAAGAGCCTGTAATGTTTTGAATGTATAGGATGGCCTCGGCAAAGAAAACTCAATGTCTGAAGCCTGAAAATGCGGATAATCTCCGATCGCTTTCTTCACCCAGTCCAGCCTTGTCCCGTCATCAATCAGATCATCGCTGTTCTTCAAGGGATTATGGGGAGAAACTACAAACCAGACTTCATCAAGCGATTCAAACTCGCACATGTAGTTTGCCAAAGCCAGATGCCCTATGTGAATGGGATTAAATGAGCCTGAGAAAATACCAGTTCGTTTCATAGCTAACTGTTTTGCATTTATAAAGAAAAACGCTGCTCCGGCAAGAATAGGCCAAAGCAACGTTAATATTCTAATTGTGTCCCGGTTATCTCTTTTTCAGAATTACCGGGAATATGCTTTTGGAATTATGCCAAAAGTTTTTTCACTGTTTCAGAGATCATTTTGCCTTCAGCTTTACCGGCTAGTTGTTTTGATGCAACTCCCATAACTTTACCCATCTCTTTGGCGCTTGTCGCACCAACCTCGGCAATAATAGCTTTCAGTGCAACTTCCAATTCTTCTGCACTCATCTGTTTTGGCAAATATACTTCAATAACAGCGGCTTCCGCCAGTTCTTTTTCTGCCAGGTCGGGACGGTTTTGAGTAGTGTAGATTTCAGCACTTTCTTTGCGCTGTTTCACCATCTTTTGCAGAATTTTATTGGCTACATCGTCAGAAAGTTCACCATCGGAACCTTTAGCTGTTTTTGCTTCGATAAACTCTTTCTTTACTCCGCGTAATGCTTCCAGTTTCAATTTATCTTTAGCCAGCATCGCGGCTTTTATATCTGCACTGATTTGATCAAAAAGATTCATTTTTATTTAATTAGATTAGAATACAATTTTATTGTTATTGGGCTTGGATGAATCATCAGCCTTTTTCTCCGGAGCAGCAGTAGTCGCCGTAGTCGCAGCGGGAGCCTGAGTTACAAATTTATTGGCAAAATGAGAATCCCGGTTATAGGCCGGATTCTGTTCCAACTGTTCAATAACCGCATCGTCATCAAGCTGGGCATTGGACAGAACAACCGGTTTGGCTCTCAGCTTACCCCGGTTGGCCACAGCTGCCGAGCCGTAAACCACACGAATCATCTCTTCGCGTTTGCGTTGTTCTTCCTGGTTAATTGCTTCCTGCTCTTTACGGATTTTCTCGTTCTTTTCAACCATCCCGGGGATATTGGACATCTCAAAACCGGTAGCCAGCAGCGCCAGTTTTACAGAGTCTCCCAGACTGTCGTCCGTAGCAACCCCCCAGATAACTTCAATCTTCTGTTGGTCGAACTTATTCATGAATTCATGCACCTGAGCCATCTCCTCCATCTTCACGGGATTCTGCTCGCTCGAATAGAGGTTAAACAGCACTTTACGCGCACCAAAAGGATTGTTGTTATTCAGCAAGGGTGAATTCAATGCATCTTCGATTGCCAGGTTCACCCGTCGCTCCCCTTCACCGTAACCGGTACTCATGATTGCCACGCCACCATCTTTCAGAATGGTTTTCACATCGGCAAAGTCGAGGTTCACAATACCCGGATTGGTTATAATCTCGGCAATACTTTTTGCTGCCACCGTAAGGGTATCATCCGCTTTTTCAAATGCATTGCGAATATTGAGATCAGGGTATATGCTGCGCAGTTTTTCATTGTTAATAACCAGTAACGCATCCACATATTTGCTCATCTCTTCCACACCATTCAGGGCCTGAATGATTTTGGGTTCTCCTTCAAACAAAAAGGGTATTGTTACGATACCGACGGTCAGAATATCTTTTTCTTTAGCCAAACGGGCTACTACCGGAGCTGCTCCCGTACCGGTTCCACCACCCATACCGGCTGTTATAAAAACCATCTTGGTACCGTCGTCCAGCATACGGTTGATATCGTCCAGGCTCTCTTCGGCAGCCATTTTTGCTCTTTCAGGACGATTTCCGGCCCCCAGCCCTTCAGTAGTCTTTACGCCCAACTGGATTTTATAGGGAATTGTTGATTTGTTAAGCGCCTGGTTATCTGTATTACAAAGGACAAACGATACATCATTTATTCCCTCCTGGTACATATGGGAAACTGCATTGCCGCCACCACCACCGACACCGATTACTTTTATAATTGAAGCATTTGCCTGAGGATATACAAAATCCAATATTTCGTCTGTCATAATTGTCATAGTATTATCTTAATTACTCCATCTCGGTATCTTTATTTTCCGAATCTCCGAAAATATTTCCAAAAAGAGACCCCAATCCGAATCCTCGTTTGCCGGGTTTCTTATTTTTAGAAGTTTTCACCTCCACAACTGGCTCTTCATCTTCCTCGTCTTCATTACCAACCTGCGATACCACAATCTGCGGTATTGTCTTTACACAGTTCTGCGTACCCGTCATCAGCAAACCCAATACTACAGAGTAAGATGGATTTTGCATCGATTCAGCCGTACTGGATGCATTCGTAATATTGCGGGAAATCTGAGCTTTCTTAGCTTCGATTCCTGTCTCTTTCTTAATCAGTTCTGTGATACTACGCATTTGCGATCCACCACCGGTGATGTGAATACCTGCGCCCAGTTGCTTGGCATATCCGGATGCTTCGATTTGCGCCCAGACATTCTGGATAATCTCACACATCCTGGCTTCAATGATATTATTGAGAGTGTGAAGATCTATTTTGGGACCTTCGCCCGTTGCACTACCCCGGGGGCTGAATGTTTTATTATCGGATTCCGGGTTAAAGATCGCACTACCGTAACTCGATTTCAGTTTTTCCGCATCTGCTTCCATCAGATTGGCACTACAGATATCCCGCGTCACAATCTGCCCGCCAAAGGGAATTACCGCTAAATGGCGTAATAGTCCGTCTTTATACACGGATACTTCAGTTGTACCCGCTCCAAAATCAACCAATGCGCATCCCAACACTTTGTCTGCATCCGAAAGTAAAACGGAAGCAGCAGCTATCGGAGATACTTTACATCCGGCCAGTGATAAATCCGATTTTTCTTCAACTACACGGCTGATATTGCGTAGCAAAGTCGGACGGCCAACAATCAGTTTGAAATTGGCTTCAATTTCGGTGCAGGCCACTCCTATCGGATTGATTTCGGTCTTCTTTCCGTCTAATTTATATTCATTGGGGACTACATCCAGGATTTCATAATTATCCGTTTTATGAAGTCTGCACTCCTCGATCAGGTTATCAATAACCTCATCGCTGATAGCTGTCTCCCGGTCCAGGCGTTTATACACCTTGCTGTTCTGAGAGATAACAGACTGGCCGGAAACTCCCACATATACTTTTACCAGTTTATTGGGGTGGATCCGGTTCTCGAGTTTACGTATAATCTGTTTCAGATTAGCAGCTGTATCTTCGATATTATGAATATTTCCACGTCTGACGCAGTTGCTCGTTTCATGCTTTTCAACGGCAACAACCTCCAGTATGTTGTTCTGACCCTTCGTTCCGACCATTCCTACAATCTTGGAAGAGCCAAAGTCAATGGCTGCTATATATTCTTTAGGTTCCATAGGCTAAATGTTTAATTGGGTGTGCAGATTACCTGACGATCGTACCGTAAATTAATGGTTTTGTATTTATTCCAACCAAAATAGTTGCATCCGTCGCGGTAAAAGGCAAACAGATTTTCCATTTTGATTTCGAAATCAGTCAGTTGGCCTAATAATATCCGTTGATTCCCCACGGTGGGGATCAAAACGACATCATGGTTCTGTTGTACATCAATCTGCTGAATCTGAGCATTCCAAAACGGATTATTACGCAAAAATACTGCAAATTTGAATAACTCCGTCTCAGCAAACCTTTTTTCTATATATCCTGAGGCAATGGGCAAACGGGCTGTATATTTATTGGATACAGGCATCGCCTTGCCTTCTTTATCTACATAATAATTTCCCCGGACAGACATAATACGCAATATTGGAATTCTCTGATGGATCAACACCTTAATCTTATTATCAGTGGTCTTAAAGCACTCCACCTTCCTGATCAGGCGATCCTTTTTGATGCATTCTTCTATGGCTTCGGTATTGATATCCCCCATCGGCTCACCTATTGGCGAAAGCTCTTCATAACGGATCATCCGGACGACCTCCTTTTCATCAATTAAATGTGTCTCGCGTTTATCCGCAATATCCACCACCAGTTCTTTGCAGACCTCGCCACGTGGCTTTCCATAGAAACAGGAAGCTGCAAATACAGCATATCCTGCAAGCACTATAAACGCGGATATTTTAATAAGACGCTTCATTCGCCGGTTAATATCTGTTTGATCTGAGGGATGAAAGTATCAATATCTCCCGCACCAAGTGTCATCACCACATCGTAACTACCCCCACGCAGTTGATTCAACAATTCGGTTTTGGAACACAATACTTTTTTTGCGCTGGTCACTTTTTCAAAAATAATACCGGAGGTTATCCCGGGTATAGGCTCCTCCCGCGCGGGATAAATATCCAGTAAGATGAGATCGTCGGCTAATGAAAGGCTTTCGGCAAACTCAGGATAAAAATCACGTGTACGACTGTATAAGTGCGGTTGGAAAATCACAGTAATTTTCCGGTCCGGATACAATTGCTTCAACGATGAAATGCTGGCTTTTACTTCTTCGGGGTGATGTCCGTAGTCGTCAAGCAAAACCAGTTTATCCGTTTTGATATAAAAATCGAAACGGCGTTTTGCCCCGCTGAATGTTGCCATACCACGACGTAAATCGTCAGCTTCCACACCATTCAACCAGGCCAGAGCCATAGCTGCAATTGAATTCTCTATATTGATGCGTACCGGAACTCCCAGTTCTATATCCCGGATCGTTTCTGTAGGCGTTACAAAATCAAAAATGATGGTTCCATTTCCTATCCGGACATTCCGGGCATGAAAATCCCCCTCCTCAATCGAATAGGTATAAAGTTTCACCGATGGCTTCAGATCAGGCTCTACGTCAAGTCCCTTCTTTATGATCAGGCATCCGTTCTCCTGAATCAGCGAAGTAAAGATGCGAAAACTCTTAAGATACTCTTCATTCGTTCCGTAAATATCAAGGTGGTCTGGATCTGAAGAGGTGATCACCGCCATATAAGGGTGCAGCCAGTGAAAAGAACGGTCATACTCATCCGCTTCGATCACCGTAAGATCGCTTGTTTTCGACAACATCAGGTTGCTGCCATAATTCTTTAGAATTCCGCCCAGGAATGCGTTACAATCAACCGGTGATTGTTTCAGCAGGTGGGCAGTCATACTGGATGTTGTGGTCTTTCCGTGCGTTCCGGCAATACATATACCCCGGTCGGTTTTGGTAATTTCACCTAACACCTCTGCTCGTTTCATTATCCGGAAACCCTTTTCCCGGAAGTAGGTTAGTTCTGAATGATCTTCGGGAACTGCGGGGGTACGTACCACAATCGTTTTTTCTTTATCCAGACAATAACCCGGAATCAGGCTTATATTATCTTCAAAGTGTATCTCAGCACCTTCTTCAATCAAACGTGTTGTTAATTCCGTTGCTGTTTTATCATATCCGGCTACTTTTTTTCCTTTTGCCAGAAAATAGCGAACCAGCGCACTCATTCCTATGCCGCCGGCTCCTACAAAATAGACCGAATTTATATCGTTCAGATTTTTCATCTCGTGTAAAAATAACAATAAAAGTAAACAATTGCAAATTAACGACTAACGAATTCTACATTTTTTTCGTCTATAAGCGGTAATCCGCAAAATCTGTGATAAAGCTGGGCTGTTGCCAAAACATCTTTCTCACAATATATAGCAATACGTTGCAAATTCTTTTCCTGATAATAAACCTCAGCCACCTGACTGCCATCGATATCGTCTTTTGGCGTCGGAATGCCAAACACAGCCGTCAGAAGTTTCAGCGATGTATAATTTTTATAATCGCCAAAGCGCCACAATTCCAATGTATCGAGAAAGCGGACTTCCCACGGCTTCTTGGCCGCCACATTGAGCACATCGGGCAACGCAATTCCGTTAATCAGCATCCGGCGGGCGATATACGGGATATCGAACTCTTTGATATTATGCCCGCAAAGATTGTGTTCCGGCGACATGGTTTTGTTGAGCAATGTCGCGAAATCATTCAACAATGCTTTTTCATCGTCTCCGGAAAACGACTTCAGTCGAAATCGGGATTCTCCATTCTTGTTGTAAAGCATTCCGACAGAGATACAAACTATCCGTCCGAATTCGGCATAAATACCACCTTCTCTGGAGAAAGCTGCTGCCGCATCGATATCTTCTGAATACCGGTCAGGCATGCGTCTCTTCTGAGTCTCGAATTTTTCAGACCAGAGATGTTGCAGAGCCTCAGGCAGATCAGTAACCGAGGGAGTTTGCGGCACTGTCTCAATATCTAGAAAAAGAATCTTGTCTGGTTTATGATTCATGTTCATTCCCGGAATATTATTTTGTCAAATCAGCCATTTTATCCAACAGATCAAACAGGAGCGAACGGGCGAAGCCCACATTCTGCCTGCATCCGGCCAGAATATCATCCGTGGCTTGAATATAGGGCGCCTTTTCTTTAAGTTCGTCTTCCACGTTTTCGAAGAATGGCAGAATATGCTTTTCTTCTAATTCAAGGTGAAACTGTAGCCCCACCACACGGTTGCTATTCAGAACAAAAGCCTGATTCGGACAGCCTTGCGATTCAAAAATCCGGTCTGCCCCATCTGGTATTTCAAACATATCGCCGTGCCAGTGCATTACCGTAACATCATCTTTTCCGTTCAATGCCGGAAACAGATCGTGCTTTTCAAAAAGTTTATTTACCGGAAACCAACCAATCTCTTTATACGGACTTTGAACAACCTGCTTGCCCATAGCGCGCGAAATAAGTTGAGCTCCCAGACAAACACCCAATACTTTAACGTTTGCCTCAATGGCTTTCCGGATATAGGCCTTCTCTTCAGCCAGCCAGGGATATTTATCCTCCTCATCAACATTCATGGGACCACCCATTACTATGAGCATATCCAGGCTTTCCGGATCCGGAAGCTCCTTGCTGTTTTCCCAGAATCGCGTTTCGGTATAGGCAAATCCACGTTCATATATCCAGTCCTGAATCATTCCTAATCCTTCGAACGAAAGGTGTCTGAAAACGTGTATTCTCATACTCTGAATTAGTCTATCAGTTTTAATACTTCTTCTGCAATCCTCCGGGCTGAATCATGCTGTGCCAGGGCAAGAACATTCCGGCTTAGCTCTGCCATCTTCCCGGGATCCTCTATTAGTTGTAATGCAGCCTGCACAAGTTTACCCTGAGCTTCAGCATCAGGTATCATTAAGGCTGCATCTTTTTCGACCAATGCCATGGCATTTTTAGTTTGATGATCTTCCGCCACATTAGGTGAGGGAACCAGAATAACCGGTTTGCCCAACAGGCAAAACTCGGAAATCGAACTCGCTCCCGCACGTGATATGATCACATCAGCTACCGAATAAGCCAAATCCATGCGACTGATAAATGCAGTCAGGTGAATATTACCTTTATTCTGTTTATCCAGTTCGGCTTTGGCATTTTCGTAATAAAACTTACCGGTCTGCCATATAAACTGGACATCCGAGTTTCCAATCCCGGTTAACCCTGAAATTATACTTTGATTCACGGTACGGGCCCCCAGACTACCACCAACGACCAGAATTGTTTTCTTTTCCGGATCTAATCCAAAGTAAGAATACGCTTCTCCCCGTTTATCGGTTCCGCTCAACAAATCCTGCCTGACCGGATTTCCGGTTAATATCAGTTTGTTTTTCGGGAAAAAGCGATCCATGCGGTCATAGGCCACACAAATCTTCGAGGCCTTTTGGGCCAGTAGTTTATTGGTCACCCCCGCATAGGAATTCTGTTCCTGGATAACGGTAGGAATTCCCTGCATAGAAGCCGCACGCAAAGTTGGTCCGCTGGCATAGCCACCGACACCGACTGCGGCATCCGGCTTAAAGTTGCGAACCGTAGTCCAGGCTTTAAGCATACTTTTACCCAAACGGTAAAGTACCAGTATATTTTTCAACATATTCTTACGGTCAAAACCGCTTACAGGCAACCCGACAATGGGATAACCGGCTGCCGGAACTTTCTCCATCTCCATACGGTTTTCGGCACCGATAAAGAGAATGTCTGCTTCAGGACGAAGCGCTTTTATAGCATTGGCAATGGAAATCGCAGGGAAAATATGCCCTCCGGTACCACCACCACTGATCATTATACGAGGTTTTGTCTTCATAGGGATAAATGCCTTACCGGCGTATTCTTGAATTTAATAAGATTCTTCGTTGTCGGGATCTTCTACAGTCACATCCTCTACGGGAGCCTGTCCCAGCTCCTTCATCTTTTTGACAGCTTCGCACTCATTGGCATACTGGCTCACCGACAAAATGATTCCGAAATAGATACATGATATAATAGTCGAAGTTCCTCCCCGGCTAATCAACGGCAAAGGTTGTCCCGTCACCGGTATCAAATTAACCGCAACAGACATATTGATAATAGCCTGAAACACGATCAGCAAGGCACAACCGATTATCAGTAATGCCGGGAATGTGTGCTTACATCTTTGTGCTATTATCCCGACCCGGAATAGCAGCACAAAATATAGAAACAGGACAAACAATCCGCCCGGCAGTCCGGTCTCTTCGAGTATAATCGCAAAGATAAAGTCTGAAAAGGCCTGAGGCAAAAAGTCACGTGTCTGGCTATTCCCGGGCAATAACCCTAACACGGATGATCCTCCGTTGGCTATGGCAATCTTTCCGGTCAGAACCTGCCTGTTCTTATCGGTGATCTTGAGATCTTCCATTTTCACCTCTTTCTTTTTACCAAATTCCTTTACACGGTTGGCCCATGTCTCGAGACGTGTCTCTTTAAGAAACTTGGGAGGCAAATGAGGCAAAACAGTCAAGGTCAGACAAATCAGTCCAATCCCCACGGCAGCAATAATACCCAGTTTTTTGAATTCAACCCGGCCGATAAACATCAGGATATATACAACCGCAAAAAGCAGGAACGCTGTTGAAAAGTTCTCTTTTACAATCAGCAAGCAATAAAAACAGGTAATCCACATGACCCATTTGAATGCATTCTTCGAAGCGTGATTTTCATCCTGAAAACGGGCCAGAATATATGAAGTGGTAATTATGACACCCAGTTTGGCAAACTCTGAAGGTTGAAAGCTGAAACCACCTAAACGCACCCATCGCTGGGCGTCATTTACAGTCATCCCGCCGGTCAGTGCATAAACCAGAAGAACAAGCGCCAGAATCAGGATATAAAACCCAATGGTTGAAAACTTTCTGTAATTGATATTCTGAATAACAATCACCAGTAGCGTCCCTCCCAGCAAAAAAGTGGCATGGCGCATAATGGGATCAAAATGGCGGGTTGTTGCTTTGTACGACAACATACTCGATGCGCTGTATACTTCAACCAGCGAAAACATGCACAAAAAGAAGAAAACGGCCCATATTACCCTGTCTCCTCTGAATAACGCTTTGGTTAAGTCCATAGATTGCCTTTTGAGAGATGAAAATTGTCGTTTTACCGGTGAGGTGCGTGTCTGTTACAGACTACGCACACACTCTTTAAATTGATGACCACGGTCTTCGTAATTCTGAAACAGATCGAAGCTGGCGCAACATGGCGATAATAGAACCGTATCACCGTTTTCGGCCAGTTGATAACATTGATCAACCGCTTCCTTCATCGAAGATGCATCCGTTACAGTAGTCACCTTGCCATCAAAGAAGCTATGTAATTTACTATTGTCCACACCTAAACAGACAATCGCTTTTACTTTTTGCTTTACCAGCTCCTCGATTTCTGTATAATCATTGCCTTTATCGGTCCCTCCCAGAATAAGAACCACCGGAGTTTTCATGCTTTGGAGTGCATACCAGCAAGAGTTCACATTCGTTGCTTTCGAATCATTGATATATTCTACGCCACGCACACGGGTCACTTTCTCCAAACGATGCTCGACTCCCTGAAAATCGCTTAACGACTCGCGGATTCTTTCCTTACGGATTTGCAGCAATTTAGCCGAAATGCCTGCTGCTAAAGAGTTATACAGGTTATGGGTTCCGGATAGAGCCAGTTTACTCAGTTCCATCGAGAAAACATCACTGTCATTAGCTTCTATGATCAGGTTCTCATTTTGTGTATAACCTTTTACTCCCTCTTCTTTGGTTTCGGCAAAGGGGAAGAAACGGGCATCAATATGGCGTTTTTTTATCTCTTCGGTAATGATGGGATCATCGTTCCAATAGATAAATGCATCTTCGGGCGTCTGATTCTGCGTAATGCGGAATTTCGCATTGACGTAGTTCTGCATGCAATAGTCATAGCGATCAAGGTGATCCGGAGTAATATTCAGCAAAATAGCGATATTGGCCCTGAAGTCGTACATATTATCCAACTGGAAACTGCTCAGCTCCAGCACATAATACTCAAAATTTTCTTCGGCCACCTGAAGCGCAAGACTTTTTCCCACATTTCCCGCCAAACCGACATTTAACCCTGCGTTACGCAAAATGTGGTAGGTCAGCATCGTTGTTGTTGTCTTGCCGTTACTTCCGGTAATACATACCATTTTAGCATCGGTAAAACGGGCAGCGAACTCAATCTCCGAGACCGTCGGAATGCCTTTCTCAATCAACGCCTTCATGATCGCGGCCTTGTCAGGTATTCCCGGACTTTTAATCACCTCATCCGCATTAAGGATCAGCTCATAGGTATGAGTTCCCTCTTCCCAGGCAATTTGATATTTATTAAGTTGTTCTTTATATTTATCTGCAATTAAAGACTTATCAGAAACAAATACGTCGAATCCTTTCACTTTAGCCAAAACAGCTGCACCTGCGCCACTTTCGCCCGCTCCCAACACCACAATTCTTTTGCTCATACTTAGCTGACTTTTAGTTTTCTGTATATTTAAAGTTTATGGATATTATCGTGTTTTCAGGGTAACAATAGTTATTACAGCCAGAATAATTCCAATAATCCAGAAACGGATTACGATTTTTGATTCAGGTACCGGACGAATCGGAGATTGCAGGATTGCATCGATTCCGGCATTACCGGGTTTCTGGAAATGGTGATGCAACGGCGCCATTTTGAATATCCGCTTGCCGCTTCCGGTACGTTTCTTGGTATATTTAAAATAATAACGCTGCATAATCACCGACAGGTTTTCCACCAGAAAAACACCGCATAAAATCGGGATCAATAATTCTTTGTGGATAATAATGGCAAATACTGCAATAATACCCCCTAAAGTCAAACTGCCGGTATCGCCCATAAACACCTGCGCCGGGAAAGCATTAAACCACAAAAATCCGATAGTTGCTCCAATAAAGGCACTGGCAAAAACTGACATTTCCTCTACTCCGGGAATATACATTATATTCAGATAGGATGCATAGTTAACGTTACTCGACACATAGGCCAGAATACCCAGCGTTACGCCGATAATGGATGATGTCCCCGTGGCCAGTCCGTCAAGCCCGTCCGTCAGGTTAGCCCCGTTCGATACGGCTGTAACGATAAAAATGGTCACCAGAATAAACAGTACCCATCCCCATGTTTTGTAATTTTCACCCGTAAATTTCATCAGATCGGCGTAATCCAGATTGTTGTTTTTCACAAACGGGATAGTGGTTTTGGTCGATTTCACGTCCTGATTTTGGTAATGGACTGCCGAAATCACGTTTCCTTTGCGTACTTCCGAGTTTTCGCGAATCACTACCTTCGGACTAAAAAGCAGGATAAGACCTACAATCAGTCCCAATCCGACCTGTCCGACTATTTTAAATTTACCCTCAAGACCTTCTTTATCTTTCTTGAAAACCTTGATATAGTCATCGAGAAATCCTATGATGCCCAACCATACCGTAGTAATGAGCATCAGCATCATATAGACATTACCCAGACGCCCAATCAGCAATACCGGAATCAGGATTGAGATAATGATAATAATCCCCCCCATCGTCGGAGTACCCTTTTTCTGCATCTGCCCCTCGAGGCCAAGATCTCTTACAAGTTCCCCAATCTGGAGCATTTGCAGTTTGTCTATAATACGGCGTCCGATTATGGTTGAAATAAACAAAGACAAGATTAATGCAGCTCCTGAACGGAACGAGATATAACGGAACACACCGGCTCCGGGCACATCCAGTTGATCTAAGTATTGAAATAAATAGTAAAGCATCTTTTTAAGTTACGAGTTACAAATTACGAGTTACCGGTTATATAAGTTATTCAGTTTTAAGTAAGGACAATCAATGTGATCGGTAAAGGCTTATTTTGCCGATTCGGCAAAAATCTCACGGACAACTTCCCGATCATCAAAATAGTGTTTCACCCCTTTTATTTCCTGATAATCTTCATGTCCTTTTCCTGCAATCAGGATCACATCGCCCGGCTGGGCCAGCATGCAAGCGGTTTTAATAGCCTGCTTACGATCAGTAATGGTTAATACTTTCTTTTTATCGATGATATCCAGTCCGGCCATCATATCGTTGATTATATCATCCGGATCTTCAAAGCGGGGATTATCGGAGGTAAGGATTACTTTATCGCTGGCCTTTACCGCTTCTTTAGCCATCAACGGGCGCTTCCCTTTATCGCGGTTACCACCGGCGCCCACTACCGTGATCACCTGTCCGCTTCCTTCGAGCACCTGATGAATGGCTCCCAGTACATTATTCAGGGCATCCGGCGTGTGTGCATAATCTACAATCGCGGTATAACCCGAAAATGAACGTAATGTCTCAAAACGTCCGGATACCGGCTTCAGGATGCTAAGCTCCAACAGGATATCATCCATATCTTTGCCCAACAAATGAGCAGCCCCCGTAACAGCGAGCAGATTGGATGCATTGAACTTACCCACAAAATGGACAACGACCTCTTTCTGATTGATTTCAAGGGTCATTCCTTCAAAGTGATTCTCAAGAATCCGGCCTTTATATTCGGCAAGTGTACGCAGCGAATAGCTGTATTTTGCAGCCTGGGTATTTTGCAACATTACATGGCCGGTTTTATCATCAGCATTGGTAAGTGCAAACGTGCCTTTGGGCAGTTGATCAAAAAATCCTTTTTTAGCTTTCAGGTAAGCATCTACTGTTTTGTGATAATCGAGGTGATCACGTGTCAGATTGGTAAATATACCACCTGCAAAACTCAATCCGGAAATCCGGTTCTGATCCACAGCATGGGAACTAATCTCCATAAACGCATATTCACATCCCTCCTCTGCCATTTGCGCCAACAGATGATTCAGCGATATCGGATCGGGAGTCGTGTGGGTTGCAGGATACTCCGTATCGTTTATTTTATTGCAAACCGTTGACAACAATCCGGCTTTGTACCCCAACCCACGAAACAAATTGTATAACAGGGTCACAATTGTTGTTTTTCCGTTTGTACCGGTTACCCCTACCAACTTTAATTTTTCGGAGGGGAAATTATTCCAGGCCGATGCAACCCGGCCTAATGCCTCGGCGCTGTCTTCTACCTGAATATATGTCACATTGGGATTAATCTCTTTGGGCAAGGTTTCACAAAGAACCGCTTTTGCCCCTTTTTCTATCGTAGAATCAATAAAATCATGGCCATCCACAGCTGTCCCGGGAACGGCAATAAATAAACTTCCGGTTTCGGCTTTACGTGAATCGGAACAGATCCCTGTTATTTCCGTTTCAGACGAACCAATTATTTCCTTAGGCTTCAGTCTTGAAATGATTTGTTGAAGTTTCATCTTTATATGATAAATATTATTTCATTATAATGGTTACTGTTTGCCCTTTTTGCAGGAGGCAACCTGCCGCCGGGCTCTGCGAAACGACTGTACCGCTCCCCGATATAAGAACGTGCAATCCGGAATTTTCCAGTAAGTATACGGCATCCCGCGCCCCCATTCCTTTGACATCCGGTATTAACTGTCGTTGTGCTGAATAATTCTTCATCAATACCCCGGCATTGCTCACATCGGCAGCAATCCAGTTTCGTGTCCTTTCCATATTGACGGTTTTAATCCGGAGTTGTTTCAGTACCGTCAGGATGTCGGTTCTCAGGCCGGTCTTGACATATGGAAATACAGAGTTCACAGTATCCAGCGGAGCATGCTGTGAAGGCACGAGCAAACTACGGGCATAAACCTGTTCTGCAATCCTCTTGAACACGGCTCCTGACATAAGACCTCCCGACGGGTATCCTATGCGGGGGTAACGGATGACAACAATACAGGAATATTTAGGTTTATCCGCCGGAAAGTATCCGCAGAAACTTACCTGGTGGCCACTGTATCCGGAGCGCCCCTGCGAAACCTGCGCTGTTCCCGTTTTTCCCGCTATCCTGATATGCTTGGATCGTACGGACTGACCGGTTCCTTTCTCGACAACCCCCAATAACATCTGGCGGATTATAGACAGTGTCTTCGGCTTACAGATAGCCGGGTTAACCACTTCCTGTTCAAAAGTCTTAACGACTACACCATTCCGATTGATGCTTTTCACAAAAAACGGACGGATCATTTTTCCGTTGTTGGCTATTGCATTAAAGAAGGTCAGGGTATAAATAGGAGGAATCTGCGTTTCATATCCGAATGACATCCAGGCCAGTGTCGTTTTTGACCAGCTTTTTTCCGTCGGATATTTGATATAGGGTTTTCCGGAACCCGGAATTTGAAAATCCAGTCTCTTATTCAATCCGATTTCATAGAGTTTATCAACATACGAAGCCGGACAATCATGATAGGCCCGGTCTATGATCTTAGCCGTTCCGATATTGGACGAATACCAGATCACCTGCTCTGCAGAGATACGTCCGTACCCCCCTTTGTCCCAGTTATGATCTTTCACAGCCTTTCCCCTGTACATCCAGATTCCGTTGCCTGTATCAAAGGTATCCGTAGGATTCACTTTTCCATTATCCAGAGCCACCATCATAGAGGCTACTTTGAAGGTTGAGCCCGGTTCGCTCATATCTGAAACCGCCTGATTTCGCGTTTCTCCATACACCCCTTCCTCGATGCGGGCCATATTGGTTATTGCTTTCACCTCTCCGGTTGCAGTCTCCATCAATACGACCGTCCCCGATTCGGCATCAATCTCAGTCAGTTTGTCAATCAGCGCTTTCTCGGCAATATCCTGAATGTTCACATCGATGGTGGTCATGATATCCATGCCGTCCACCGGTTCCACCCGGGTAATATTGATATAGTGATTACGCACTTTCTGACGGCTACCCATACCGGGAGTACCTCTCAGAATGCTGTCAAACTGGAGCTCAAGGCCATTCTTCCCACCCTTCTCTTTATCGGAATAGATATCTCCGATGGTACGGGAAGCCAGGGAACCGAAAGGTTTTCTGCGTTGAAAAAAGGTACGGGTGTAAAATCCGCTGACCCCCGGAGCCAGTTTCAGGAAGGGGGTTTCTTTAATCAGTTTCAGATTGGTATAGGAGACCTTTTTGGGTGAGATGATAAATTGCCGGCTCTTCTTGCGCAGTCCTTTCCGGATATGATTCCGGTAGCCCTCCACCGATCTGTCTCCGATCACCTCAGAAAGAGTTTTGCACAGCGAGGTCATGTATTTATCCAGGGAATCTCTGGATGAAACCTGTTTACTTTTCTTGTACCCGTCGGCTTTGAAGTCGAAACATAATACATATTGCGGAATACTGCTCGCCATCAACCGGCCGTCCGCTGCATAAATATTCCCACGGGTAGGTTCGATCAGAATATTCTCAATTTTATTTTTCTCGCCCAACTTACGCCAGGTATCCCCTTCCACAAACATCAGCTTGACGATCTGGTAGATAATGGCAATCAGTATGAAGACGATCAAAAAGATAACGACTCCGTATCGATTCAATATACTGTTTCTATCGATGGGCATATCTATTCTTTGGCGGGTTTAACAAGTTTGTAGGGTGGTGTCTGTGATTCCCCGATTTCAATTCCCTTCTCAAGAATCAATGATTTCACCTGCGACTGTTTGCTACCGCCCGTCAACTCGGCCGAACGGGTCAACGCTTCGTATTTTACATCGGTCAGCTTCTTTTGAAGGGTCACAATATCCATCATCTTTTGCTGACACTCATAGCGGTTACTGATGTAGAAAAAGATCATGAACAGAATCATGGCAATCAGTCCTGCATTTTTCTCAAGGAATCCGTTTGCCAGAATCTGACCGCCTACCACATCACGAAATGAAATGCTTTTGCCTTCATTTTCGGTAGTATTTTTACTCTTTTTCTTAAATCCGAATGCCATTTTCTATAGATTAAAGTTTCTCTGCCACCCGCAGTTTGGCGCTACGGGAACGGGGATTGCGTTCCACCTCCTCATCCGAAGGCACAATCACCCTGTTGCTGACAGGCTTAAGATCTGAAATCGTATTTCCGAAAAAGTCCTGTTCCACTTTACCTTCAAAATTACCGGTCTTGAAGAAATTCTTCACCAGACGGTCTTCAAGGGAATGATAGGTTATCACGGCAAGACGTCCGCCCGGCTTAAGCAGCTCTCTGGCCTGCTCCAGCATCTCTTTCAGGGTTTCAAGCTCCTGATTCACCTCTATGCGGAGAGCCTGGAATACTTTTGCCAGTTCTTTCTTCTCCTGCAGTTTATTGATGCAGGGACGTATAATATCCAGGAAATCACCAATCGTTACGATTTTTTTCTCCTTGCGGGCTTTTACGATGACCGACGCCAGTTTGCGGGAATTTCTCATTTCCCCGTACAGATAAAAAATATCAGCCAGCTTCTCTTCCGGCAAGGTATTAAGCAGCTCGGCCGCCGAAACACCGGCCCGTTTATTCATGCGCATATCCAGCGCCCCGTCAAAACGGAACGAGAATCCCCGGTCAGCATCATCAAAGTGATGCGACGACACGCCCAGATCGGCCAGCAAGCCGTCTATGTGCTTGACCCCGTGATATTTCATGAAATTGTAGAGGTAGCGAAAATTACTACGCACAAAAACAAAACGTTTATCTCCGATTATGTTTTGTTCGGCATCCTCATCCTGATCAAAAGCATATAACTTTCCACCCGGACTCAGATGTTTCAATATCTCTTTGGAATGGCCTCCGCCACCAAAAGTAACATCTACATAGATACCACCCGGGCGAATAGATAAACCGTGAATGCTCTCTTCCAGCAGAGCGGGAATATGATAAAAGTCTGATTGATTGTCCATTGCCGATAATACTCTGTTTTCGTTCTTTTTGAAGCTGTAAAAGTAGAAATAAATATTGTTTCAAATACAAAAAAAGCAGAAAAGTTATCAACACCCCTGTTGAGAGTTAGCATTTTATATATCAAACCTTTAGTATTAAAAACATAAAGCGAATCTTCACCCGGTCTAATTGTTAAATTACTGCCCTAAAGCAGCTCCTGGACACCCCGATAAGCATTAATCAGCATAGCTATCTGCTTGCATTTGAATATTTGATGTAACTTTGCAGGGAAATATAAATAACCATGAACCAAAAGATTTTTCAGATCGATGTTGAAAAAGTACTTCAGGATAAAGCTCCCGGATTAGCCCGGAAGTTACCGAAGTTCATTGTTTCACTACTGAAGAAAACCATCTACCAGGAAGGTATCAACGCATTCCTGCGCAAATGCGGGCACCTGTACGGCACCGATTTCGCCGATGCAATGATCGATCACTGGGAAGTAACGCTTAAAATTGAAGGATTGGACAATATACCGACAGACGGGGCTTATGTCTTTGCTTCGAACCATCCCCTCGGAGGTCTCGACGGCATTGCTTTAACCAGTATAATCGGCAAAAAATTCAATGGAAAGGTCCGATTCGTTGTCAACGATATCCTGATGAACATCAAGAACCTCAGTACCGTCTTTGTCCCCGTTAACAAGCACGGTGCACAAGGGAAAAGTTCAGCCGAAGCCATCAATGCCGTATTCAGCTCCGATGTGCAGATAGCCTATTTCCCGGCAGGACTGGTATCCCGCCGCCAGAAAGGCAGAATTGAAGATCTGGAATGGAAAAAAGCGTTTATTGCCAAAGCCATTCAATATCAGAGAGATGTTGTCCCCGTCTATTTCGATGGCCGCAATACAAACTTTTTCTACAACTTCGCTCTTTTTCGCAAAAAAATCGGGCTGAAAATCAATCTTGAAATGTTACTTTTGCCGCGCGAATTATTTAAGCAACATGGAAAGACTTTCACTATCCGCTTCGGAAAGCCGATTCCCTGGCAATCATTCGACAAAACCAAATCACATACAGCCTGGGCCGAATTTGTTAAGAAAGAGGCTTACGCATTAAAAAAGTGAACCAAAACCAGCACATTTTTTATATGGAAAATATTATTGCTCCGGTTGACAAACAATTACTTATCGGAGAACTTACTCCTGAGCGTTTTTTAAGAAAAACCAATAAAGGAGGTAATGAAATTTATATTATTACACACCACGATTCACCACACATCATGCGTGAAATCGGACGCCTGCGCGAGATCGCTTTCCGCGATGCAGGTGGCGGTACAGGTATGCCCATCGATATCGATGAATACGACACCATGGAGAATCCCTACAAGCAACTGATTGTATGGAATCCGGAGGCTCAGGAAATCATTGGCGGCTACCGCTTTATGTATGGCGACGAGGTTACTTTTGACGAACACGGTCATCCCATGCTGGCTACGGCACACATGTTTGAGATGTCCGATCAGTTCATCAAAGAATATCTGCCCAAAACCCTCGAACTGGGACGCTCGTTTGTGACACTCGAATACCAGTCCTCAAAAGCGGGTGCAAAAGCTCTGTTTGCCCTTGACAACCTGTGGGACGGACTGGGGGCTCTGCCTAAAATCAAAACCAACATCGAGTACTACTACGGTAAAGTAACCATGTACCCCGGCTACCACAAAGGGGCACGCGATATGATCCTCCACTTCTGGAATAAATATTTCCCGGATCCCGATCGTCTGATCTGGCCGATCACACCGATCACCCCTCATTGGGATACCGACGTAGAACAACTGGAAAAGTTATTCTCAACCGGAAACTTCAAAGACGATTATAAGATCCTCAATCAGGAAGTACGCAAACTCGGCCTCAACATTCCGCCGTTAGTGAGCGCCTACATGAGCCTTTCACCCACCATGCGTGTGTTTGGCACTGCCATCAACGAAACCTTTGGAGCAGTGGAAGAAACCGGCATCCTGATCAAGGTTGAAGACATCTTCGAAGAAAAAAGATTGCGTCACATCGACTCATTCGAAACCGATATTTGATTTTACCCTTCACATCATAACAAAAGAGCTACAAGAATATTGCCAATCCGGCCATGTTTGAAAGGACGCAGTTTATGAAATACTTTTCGAGTTAGGAAAATGCCTGATTGTTGCTTCCGATTGGCTTAGACATAAAAATACCCGCAGAAAGTGAGTTTCGAAACTCTTTTCTGCGGGTATTTTGTTTATAAACCGGTTTCAGTTTTATCTTTCAACGGTTATATAATATTCAACCCATTAGATAAACAATCAAGATTCAGATTATCTTTGTAAAAGAATTTACAAACTGTAGTGTTATGAATATTCAGGCAGAAAAAATAGAACTCATGAAGTTGTTGCTCGAAACAGAGAATCCGGGCATTATCAAATCAATTAAGAGAATCTTTGCCAGGGCTGCTAAACATGACTTCTGGGATGATTTATCCAAAGAACAGCAGGAAGATATTCTTTTGGGAATTCAGGAAATAGAGAATGGAGAATATGTTTCGTATGAAGAATTCATTCAAAAGCCCACTCTAGCGCGAGTTTAGCGCAGCGTAACTCGTGCTGGAAATCCAAACAGCTTGTAGCTGTTTTAAAATATTGAGTTTCATTGAATATGCAGATACTTTACGATCGCCTACCCTTTACTCTCGACAGCCACAAGCTGTCTTAGTTTTGGGTACGAGTTATGCTTTCGCTAAACTCGCACCAGAAGTTACCTTTCAAACTCGCGCGAAAGAGTGACTACGCGGATCATGGATTAAAATCTGTTGTCTTGTTTATATAACTTGTTATCAAATCCCCATGCTTTTAATAGGCTGTCTTTTCGAGATTCATTAAAGGTATCAACTACAACATCTTCGCACCCTTTTCGTGCTATCAACCGATTGATTCTTTTTTCTTTTCTGAATAGACTTCCTTTTATATAAATTACTTCGAATGTCAAGTTTGTCTTTCTATTGTAGAATTCATCGGTGATTTTATCTAAAGTCAGCCAATCATAATCAATTCTTTTCATAGAATGTAAAACAGAATCTTTGCTCATAGAGTAATATATTTTTCTGTTTTTATCTATACTCGAAAGATACATCGTAGAATCAACTTGAGGAGTCTTGTATTTTGCAAACTCTTCTTTTTCATTGTACAAATCATACCTATCACTAGAAGGTATCTGGGTTGTAATGTACAAAATGAATAAAAAGAATTTTATCGAACCTAGAATTCCCTTGCCTTTCTCTTTGTCCTTGATTAATTTGTTTTTATCATTTTCAATGTCTAAATATATTGCAAATCCAATAATAACAAGAATTCCGATTATTATCCAAACTAAAATTCCATATTTCATATTGTTGTTTTGTTAGTTTGAACTGTTTTTTAAGTCCCCTCTAGCGCGAGTTTAGCGCAGCGTAACTCGTGCTGGAAATCCAAACAGCTTGTAGCTGTTTTAAAATATTGAGTTTCATTGAATATGCAGATACTTTACGATCGCTTATCCTTTACTCTCGACAGCTACAAGCTGTCTTTGTTTTGGGTACGAGTTACGCTTTCGCTAAACTCGCACCAGGAGTTGTGTGTTAGCACAGTACTTTTGTTTCTATTTGTAAACAATTTTTCCTGTTTTAAAGAATGTAGTCCACTTTGCTTTTAATTCTTCCGAAATTGTCGCCTGTTTAATAGCTCTGAAATTTGTGTAGAGTGCTTGTTTACCCTGTATAATAAACCATAATTGTGATTCTGGCGTTTTGTCGTTTTTAAAACTTGGGGATTCAATCATGAAAATAATCCAAGGGTATTTAGTATTCTCATCTTTTTCAATGAAGGTCAATTTAGATTTTGGTGCACTTTGTTTTGCTTGGTCGAACATCATATTCATAGCTTTGTCCATTGGAACGTTTGTTACTCCTTTGATTGAAGTCATATTTCCTAGTTCAGTCCATTTGTCAATTGTTTCATTTGCATGAATTATGTCAATCACATGTTGTTGAGAATTTTCTTGATCTTCTCCAATTTTCCAATGTTCGTCATTTGGCCAGTCAAGCAATAAAGATTCTCCTTGTTGTTGGGTATTCCCACAGAATTTTGTTATGTATTTGTCGGCTTGTTTATCACCAATTGTTTTTGCGTCTAAAAAGTCATCACATGCACCACTTTTATTTCCTGTTGAATATCTTAATTGTCCACGAAGAGTTAGTGCATCTGGAAAAGTCTTGTCAAGCTCGATAACTTTATCAAGAAATGGTAATGCTTCTGTGTATTTTTGTTGACTTGCATAGACTACTGCTTTGTCGTAATATGCAGCAACGTAGTTCGGATCTAGTTCAATAGCTTTATTTAAGTCCTTTAATGCTGACTTAAAGTCACCCAATGAAAGTTCGCAATTTCCACGATAGAAATATGCTTTCTTATTTGAGTTGTCTATTTTTATAGCTTTGTCAAACTCTTTGATTGCTCCTTTAAAATCTTGTTGATCATCAGATTTTGATAGTCCACTTTTAATATAATCTTGTGGTGTTTGTCCTGTTGCTGTTAATGAGCAAAAGATTGCAAAAGTTGCTAATAATTTCTTCATTTTCTGTCTTTTTATTTTTTTAGCATTGGTGCTAACATTCCTCTATACGCAACTCATTTCAATATGCGCAATACTATTGCGCATATTTTCGCCTTGTAAAAGGTTTATAGTAACGCTATTCTGTTGTTATTTAACAAAATAGATACTTTGTCTATTTTAAAACAGTTACACATACAGAGATCTGAGATTTTACGTATTTGAGGCGTTTAGCCAATTCTTTGTTTAAAAACACTCTAAAAGTAATGTTTTTATCTGAATTGAAATATTCTCCATTCCTTTATATACTTAGCAAGCTGTAATTTCAAAAATTAACCCGATAAGCCTTTACGCTTACCGGGTCGAAATCTGTTTATAAGTTGTTCTATATTAATCCGTCATGCCTGAAAAAAGTAATTATTGCACAATGCGGGACACCGCAATGGAAACGGTACGCTGGTCGTTACTGCCGACAGCAATTACGCGAATCCAATATTTTTGTCCTGACTTCATGTTTCTGAAGGTAAACTCCGATTTGGTAGTCGGTTCACTTTCCCATACATTGCTGTCGCCAAGCGGGTCAGTCGTGTATTGGAAGATAAGAGACTTAGCACCGGGCACGCCGTCGCAATATGCAATCAGTTCTCCGGGATTCTTTCCGTCAATGACGCAAAGATTTTGAGGTTGTTCGAGTGCGACAGTAGATGAACGCTCCCCGTTCCCTGTAGTCTGTCAATTACCTCAACAGGCATAGAGAAACGCAGTCTGCCGTTAAGCGTATGGCTCCGGCCTATGCCGTAAACGATCAAGGCCTCCTGGCCTTACCTTAGTGTAAAAAACTAACTTTCCAAACGATCATCTAAAATAACGATTTTATCCGGTTGCTAAATCTTCGCTGACACAAACTATGCAGAAAGCAGTTCACATTATTTTCCGATATCTCACAAACTTGTTACAACATTTATCCCGTCAATCTGTTTAACAGTTGCTTTTATCCATTGCCCTTTGTCTAAATAATCCAATTCTTTTTTTGATATTGGGCTTTTAAGATTATGCATTTTATAGAATATCTCATTCATAATAAAAAAAACATCACCCTCCTCATTTGTCAACTCAAAGAGCCAATCATATCTTATGGTAAAATTAGTTTTTGTTATTCTTAGTCTCATGGCTATTTTTTCATTATTCGTGTTATATCTTCCAACTCAGGAATAAAATATTGAACTTTCCCTCCTAACCAAGGAAATTGAATGGCGGCTCTTCCTCCGTTCCCTGTAGTCTGTCAATAACCTCAACAGACATAAAGAAACGCAGTCTGCCGTTAAGCGTATGGCGCTGCCTACGCTTTCTTTAGAAACAAGCCTTCGGCTTGTATATCAATGCGTAAGCAAATATAAACAATCATCTTAAATACCAGAAAGCGATTCCAGTTTTTGAACTGAAACTGCTTTCTTGATTTTGCTTCCATGTACTTGATACCAGCCGGGAGCTTTGCTTTTAGTAATGACGACAGCTGAGCTACCTAACTGCGATTAGCACAGCCTACGTCGTGCAGGGGCAGTTTGCAACATCTGTCTGTACAGCTATTGCGAAGGATCATCCCATCATTGAGTCCCCTTCATCTATTATACAGGAAGTAAAAACGCTTTCTTTATCGCTAAATTTGTGCTTTCACTTCAATACACATCTTTACAGAACGACAACACTATGGTTAATTACAACTACTGAAAACAAAGCCCCCCTATTGCTATTCCAAAATCCCACCTCCTCTATAATCGCCGGGGATTAACTTGCTTATCAAATAACCATCTCCAATTAGCAAATAAAAATTATAAGTAAGTGTTCATATTTAGTTTATACAATATTGATAATATTTTCCGTTCTACTTGTATTCAAGTAAATACGATTAGCAATGGGAAAAATAAAGACGATAGAATTAACGAGTGTCCAACGATTAGAATTAGAGCATGGTTTCCGCCATGGCACGAGCCACTGTTTGCGCATGCGTTGCCGTGCGGTTCTTCTCAAATCAGAAGGGCTGTCTTCTGTAAAAGCGGGTGAACAGACCGAAATGAGTTTGGTGTCAGTTAATGCATGGGTAAAACGCTTCCTTTCGGAAGGCATAACAGGCTTGCAGACACGGGAAGGTCGTGGTCGAAAACCAATAATGGACTGCTCGGACGAACAAGCTGTGCGTGCAGCCATCGAACAGGACAGGCAAAGTGTAAGCAAAGCCAAAATTGCTTGGCAACAGGCAACAGGGAAAGAGGCAAGCAACTTGACCTTCAAGCGTTTTTTATCCGCATTGGCGCAAGATATAAGCGTATAAGAAAACGCCCAAGGGGAGTTCCCTCGCCGCAGCTTTACGAGCACAAGTACGAAAAGTTGCAAGAACTTGAACATCAGGAACGTGAGGGGCGCATTGCCCTGTACTTTGCCGATGAGAGCCATGTCTGTACCGAAGGATATGTTCCTTACGGCTGGCAGTTGCCAGGTGAGGATGTGTGCATTGCATCTCAAAGAAGCGCAAGGCTCAACATCTTCGGAATGATTGACCGAAAGAACCAATATGAGGGATTCGCCACCACCGAAAGTATCAACGCCGACAAGGTCGTGAATTTCCTCGATGCATTTTCCTTGCGTGTACTCAAAGACACCTTTGTGGTGCTTGACAATGCTACGGTTCATCGTAATAATAAAATACGGGAGTTGCGTCCCGTATGGGAGAAAAGAGGGCTTTTCCTCTTCTATCTGCCTCCATATTCTCCGCACCTGAATATTGCGGAAACACTCTGGAGGATATTGAAGGGAAAATGGATCAGACCTCAGGACTATATGAGTACAGACTTGCTTTTCTACACAACCAACAGAGCGTTGGCTGAGATTGGAAATACATTGTTCATTAACTACTCGCATTATGTCGCTTAATTCTGATTACTTACTTATTAACATAGACAGCTATTCTTTGCCCATAAATCACACAAGAATAAAACACAAGAATAAGAAAGAATAATACCTATACGGAATTGCCTGCATACAAATGCATGGGGCAATGGCCATTTTTACCGTAAACCTGAAGAGAATCCTCAAATTGATGTAATAGTGTTTGCTCCGGAATATTACATAATAGAGGCGAAACCAAGTCCAAATATCCCAAAAATGCTTCTAAAAAGCCCTCCTGGGCATCTTTGAAGTAAAATTAAGCTCTTTTACATTGTAGATGAAAAAAACGAGCAGATGAAGATTTTTGCTTCACCCGCTCGTCCTTTTTTATTAAACTCCTTCAAGTGGAAGTTTTTTAGTGCCCTCTAATCAAACTGCGGGATTTTTTAGGTGTGGTGTAGTTTGCCGAAGGCTTACATAATACCAACGGTAGTTTTTTATACACTATATAAGTTTTATGACTCTCAGTAATATACCAAGGCCTCCTATTACCACAAATACCCACCATCTTTTTCTAAGAGAATAGTTGACTATAATCAGCGATTGTTTTATTAACACTCCGATAATTATAAATAATATCGAGATTCCTAATTCTAAAAATAACTCAGTAAGCATATTATAAATTTTAATATTTGCATTGTGATTAAACCGATTCCCAATAATACAAGCCCTAAATCTGTTCCAATATTATATGGTACACCTTCATTTTCTTTTTTGTCTATTCTTATGGAGTAAATACCCCAATATAATAAACCAACACCTAAAAAAAGAAGTAATATGTTTGTTATTAAATTATTCATTTTGCGGTTTATTAGCTTTAAGTATTTCTTGTAATAGTTCTCTTGATTGTTTAATTGATAATGAGGGTGCTGGAACAATATCTTTAACAACAAGATCAATTACTTTATCTTGTACTGTTCCTACTGCATTATTAATAGTTCTTTTATCTGTCGTAAAATCTACTGTTATTGCCTCAGTTACAAACTCAATAAATTCGCCAGTTTTAGACATTACACCTCCTGTACCTGCAACAGCAAGACCAGGAGCAGCACCAACACCCTCAAAACAAGCTCCAACAGCAGCCATCCCTAAGCCTGCTTTTGTTGCATTATCTCCCATATTTTTCATTTTGTCAGCAAAACCGAGAATCTCTGATTTGTTATCTATTACAAGCTTCTGAGCACTTTTACCCATACCTGTTACCTTTTCAACTATACTTTTTCCTTCTGGGTTAAAAACTTTAACTTCAACTGTATTATCACCTTTATAATTGTCTGCTTTAGAATAATCAACAGATGCATATGTGCGTCCGTTCTGTCCAGTCCATTTGCTAAATTCACCACCAGTAGCTTTGGCCTCTTGCCTAGCTTCCCTTACATTTTTAGCTTCCCAAAAATAACGACCATCCGGGTCAATATATCTTAACGGATTATCTAAACAATAATTATAAGGACTCCATCTTCTTGACTTCTCAGCCAGTGGATCGACAGCACCCCATCTCATTATCGCCGCATAATAGCCTCTCGCCCCATAGTCATAAGTATCATACCCATGCATCTCCACAAACTCCTTGCCATTGTATTTATGGGTTTGTTGATCAGGATTATCACCATTCAGAGAAGCCCAGGGTAGTCCACTAGGGTAATATTGAGTACGCTGTACAGTCGTATTAGCATTAGCTAGCCATACTTCTCTATTATTGCCTAAATGGTCTTTTTGATAGTAATAATAGACCGGACTATTCAGGCTCTCCACATACCCCTCGTCATTATAAATACGAGTCAGGGCAGTCAGCGAAGCATTACCATTCAGAGTTTTGTATTCAAAGTTACCAATATAGGCCGTACCATCCTGATCGACCGCCCCGGCCAGATAACTCTGCGCGACTATCTGCCCGTCGGCCAGTGGTGTGATGTTGGTCAACTGCGTAAAATACTCCGTCCCAAGCTTCTTGCCGCTCGCATCGTAAAGGTTACGTATCTGGTTGCCGTTACGGAACTGGATCGTATCGGGCAAATTTAATACATTATACCGGAAGGCCACACCTGTTTCCTCTTTGTTGAAGACTCCGGACATCTGTTCGCTCGACTCCGGCAGATTCTTCTTTCAATACCTAAACAGTCTTCCATCTCTTATACAGCATTTGAGAGAACTCGCTAAAGCGGTTCTCTCAATTCATGGCACACCTACGCTGAACTGAGGCTCTAATGGGGTTTGGGAAGATTTGGAATAGAATCAAATTTAGTGATAGGCACTTGTATCTTCTCTTGCTCTTTGATATTATCTTTATTTTCGAATAAAGTTTGATTTAGCGCGAAAGAAACGAATAGTAAAATATAGGAAACTAATATATAAAACTTATATGCTAGTGCTTTGTATTTATTAATCCCATTTTGAGAATTATATTTTTCAAAAATCGCTTCTCTCTTTAAGTATATTAATACATAGTTCACTATCATGACAAAAACAGTCAAAGGTAGCATAATATACCTATAATCAATATTATAGTCTCTATATAAGTTGAAATTCGCAATATACCCGAAAAGACCAAAGGCTGTTATTACATTGAAAGAGATCAAAATGGAAATAAACACATATGAGCTAAATTCCGGTTCTCTTGCTGATTTAAATCTCTTAAAAAACTTAGCAATCAGATAAAATAGTTCTTTATACATATAAAATTCAATATTAATACAATGGGGTTACTACTCTTGTGTTATCCTGAGGGCAATCTGGTTTCTGATAATTTGATGGATGAGTTTTATTGAAATCAGATATTATATCAATTGCTCCATCTATTGCTCCAGACTGATCCAGAATCAAATAAACTAGCCCAACTTCTGGTAAAATAAAACTAACTACTCCTACCCCGTTATCCATAGCCTTTCAACAACCTGATGCACAGACACAAATCCGCAGTATGCCGTTCGGCGTATGGCTCCGGCCTATGCCGTAAACGATCAAGGCCTCCTGGCCTTACTTTAGTGAAAGAAATGTCTGCTTTTCAGAACTACTTCCAAAAATAGCCATTCCTTTTCTATTATTCCGCTTCATAACCCACATTATGCAGAAAGCAGTTCCAGAAATTATTACTGAAACTGCCTTCTTATTCTTATTCTTATTCTTATTCTTATTCTTAATACAAGCCGGGAGGCATGCTTTTAACTCGAACGAAGACAGAGTCTTCGCTCAACTACCTCAGCACCAGCCTACGACCAACTAGGGTTTACACCTTTCGCTGAACCGGGCCGGATTCCTGAATAATACGATAATTACATATTATTGAATGATTGTCTATAGAAAGCAATAACGCTATCTATAATTTTGTGTGTCAAAATTGTATTTACAATAAGATCTGATACAATTATTCATTCTTATTGTGCCGATGTAGGTTGGGCGTATAAGTATGTAGTTTACACATTATTAGCCAAAATATATAAACCCGTCACTATAACAATAGTATCAAATGAGAAACAGGGCAGAGAGTTTTAGGTATTATACAAGTGGGCTTATGCTGAAATGCTCATTATTAGACATGGAACCAATAATTACAACTTGATAAAATTAAAAATTTAATAGAGATAAATAATGAAAGCTGGAAAACTGATATTTACTGCCTTGTGCACCATTGTACCTCACATTTTATTTGTTAACGCTCAAACTCCTTCGGAAAGGAATCTGTACGTTGCAACAAATGGCAACGACAACGCTGCCGGAACAAAAGCAGCACCCTTTCAAACACTGGCTAAAGCACAAGCCGTAGTGCGGGCGTTGCAACGCAATGGCAAATCCATTAATGTTTGGATTCGTGGAGGAATCTACTATCTGAATTGCCCATTGGTATTTACACCCGCAGATAGTGGTTCGGCGAATGCCCCGATCAAATATTCAGCATATCCCAATGAAAACGTGACCATCAGTGGCGGAGTGAAACTGAGTCCAACGTGGTCCTCATGGTCAGGTAATGAAAACATTAAGGTGGCCAACATTGGTACAGACTACAACTTCGATATGCTGTTCCTCAACGAAGACAAGTTACTCACACTGGCTCGCTATCCGAATTATGATGCAACTAAAGTACCTTTGCAAGGATGCGCGAATATTTCCAGCCGTGTCGGCAACTGGAGTAATCCGGCAGGAGGTTATATTCGCGCCATGCACAAAAACGGATGGGGCGGAGAATCCTTCAAGATCATGGGCAAGACTGGTACAACTTTGGAGTTAACATGGGTAGGCGATAACAATCGAGGCAAAGAATCAAATCCTGACCGTCAAGTGGCCGAGAATATTTTCGAAGAACTTGATGATCCCGGAGAATGGTTCTATGACAAAGTCACCGGGAAACTTTACCTCTACCCTCCCGTAGGCACAGACTTGACTTCGTGTTTTCTAGTGGGTGCAACACAAGATGAACTTATCAGGGTTGTCGGATCAACCACACAGAAGGTAAAGCACCTCACTTTTTCTGACTTTACTTTTACCCATACCCACCGAACTCTCTTCACCAGTACATACGAAGGGCTGTCTCAAGGAGATTGGAGCATTGCCAGAAAGGGTACAGCGTATTTGCAGGATGCTGAGAATATTATGATTAAAAACTGTAACTTCATAAATATTGGCGGGAACGGTATCTTCATGAGCGGCCATAACCAAAACAACACGGTGACCGGTTGTAATTTTGTCCACCTTGGTGCAACCGCAATTGCTGTTGTTGGTCTCCCCAGCTCCACCCAATACTACTGCACATGGGAAAACAACAAACAGATACCTACAAATTTAACAGCAGGACCAGCTACTGAAAACTATCCTAAGGATATTACAATAAGCTATTGCTATATGTACGACAATGGCATGTTCGAGAAGCAAACTGCAGCCGTACTGATCTCCATCAGCAAGGCTATTACAGTAAGTCATTGCACAGCGCATCACGGACCCCGGTCAGGAATCAATATTGAGGACGGTACTTTTGGAGGACATATTATTGAGTATAACGACATCTTCGACCAAGTGCGCGAGACTGGTGATCATGGACCATTCAACTCATGGGGACGAGACCGTTGGTGGGGACGCATGAGTGGGGAGGATGCTCGAAAATATGCCCTGCTTGATGTTGTACAACCCATTACGATTCGCAACAACCGGTTCCACAATCCGAAAGGAAGGCATTCGTACGGTATCGATCTCGATGACGGCTCAAGTAACTACCGGATATATAATAATCTGCTGGTAAACTGCGGATTCAAGTCGCAGCTAGGTTTCAATCACACCATCACCAACAATATCATTATCAATGCACTGGCTACACTGCACCAATGGAATACGCCCGACATGCAGAAAACCATTTCAAATAACATTATCATAAACAAAAGCCCATATTACTGTAGAACCAGAGATTTCAAGCCGAATACTGGCACCATCGATAACAATGTCTTTTGGAACAATGGAGCTCCGGTTGTCATGCAAATAGATGCCGGACGTGACGGTGGCGGCATAATCAGCGCTACATCAACATGGACACAATATAAGCTCGATGATCATTCGGTCATCGCCGACCCTCGATTTATGAATGCCTCCAAGGGTGATTATTCCGTAAAAAAAAGTTCGCCGGCATTGACTCTCGGATTCAAGAACTTTCCTATGGATCAGTTCGGCAAGCCTGGTTATCAAGTCCCTCCTGGATTCCAAATGAATAAAGCTCAAGCCTCAGATCATAATGTCAACTACATACTTCGTCTCATCCCGAAGATGACCAGCAAAGAACAGAATGTGAACTTGGGGCCTCTTGACATTCCGTAAGCAGGGATGAAATTCCTTAATGATTATCATGCTATTTCCTGCAATTGAAAAGCAAAACGTTAATAATCAAAATCTTCTGGTCTTACTTTAATTCAAAAAACATCTAAATTTCAGAACCACCACCAAAAATAAACATTCCTTTCCGATTATTCCGATTTACCACCCACATTATACAGAAAGCAGTTCAGTCGAACTGCTTTCTTATTTAGCTATTGCATACTTTTGCCAACCGGAGGCCGGTTTTTAACGAATCGAAGTAGATACATAGTAAATCATTAAATAATCAAATCTCCTTTTTGAATAAATTCAAAACACTCTTATCAAAAGGATGTCTTGAAACAATTAATATCAACAGTGTTTTATTCCTTATTTTATATGCCAGAATCATTGAATACACATGCTCCGTTTCAAGATTCATTACTATGGGATCATTCTTGCCATCATTAAACGAGATATTTTTTATTTCTCCGTAGACACCTTTACAATAATTCGTTTCAACGGAAAATAAAACCTTAGAAAACTTATCTGTACTAACATTTAAATGATTCTCAAAATGAATTTTGAATGGAGCCTTAATTTCCGGACATTCGTATTTAAACTGTGTTTCCCCCATACCCAACTGAAAAAGTGAAGGATTATCATTGGGTTTAAAAACAATACTCTGATAATTAATTGATTGAATAGATTTAATATCCCAAATATAGAAAGTCAAATTCTTTTGTAATATATTAAACACAGACAAACAAACATCTCTTTTATAAATACTTGTATAACAAATCGTATCAATTTGTTGTATGACAGAATCTTGAAAAGCACAACAATATTTCTTATTGAAATGCCAATCTGTTTCGAATGTATTTCTTTTTAAAAATCGATCTACAAACACGATTGCAATAATAATCACGATAGCTACTATACCAAGCAACTGTTTTCCTCTTCTCATCATTGTTGTTTTAAATTATAATAAAGCTGGCAATAATCATATATAAAAAGGTACTGGGTAGATTGTCCTGTATTTGGGTGCAAATAACCTAAGATTAATATTGGGGTTTTTCATGTAAAAAGTCCTTCCTACAGTCAATCCATTATCTGTTTCACTAGAATATTCAAGAATTGATACATCCTACAAGAAAAGCTTCCCCAACCATTCTGACTACAATACACCGTAATTGCCATTATAATGCTACTACTGAATTATAAAAGGCGGATTCGAAAGTCCGCCTTTGCAAGATTAAATATTACCCCCCTACCAAGTTCCAAGTACATATAATCTAAATAAAAAGAAGCAAATGATTGGAACGAGGATCAGAATAAAGATTGTTGTTGTTTTTATTTTATTTTTTCTAGACTCCTCAAATAGATTAACCCGATTCTCAATAAAAGAAATCTCGATAAAGAAATAATACCTCAAGCCCAAAACAGCTGAGGACAAAATAATAATCACCATATTCGAAATAATAGGATTAGCCTTTATCATCCTAGAGATATCATTATCATATATCAATCCTATTAAACAGAATAATGTAATTAAAAAAAAAACCAAGATATAGACTAGTGTGTAGCAGAGCACTCCATTTTGCATCATCTTTATCTTTTTTAAGTTTATTGTATGCAAACCTATATGTCATGTAAAAAAACAGATCAATTATTTTCATTCTTCGTTCTCCATAGCCTGTCAATATTGGATCAAAAGTAAAACCAGGGTGTCGCATTTCTCAATCTTATAATCCAGGAGTGTGTTTTGCTGCGTCACGTCGTACCTCTTCCCATGTTTTAAAATAAACCTCTATTTCTACTCCTTTCTCATAACGAATAAATTTCACACCACAATCAGAACAAAATTGCCAAAGTCCATCTTTTTCCCCATTCTTCCAATACATCCATTGTAATGCGTTACCTTTTCTATCGGATATAATGGATGCAGAAATTATTTCGTATCTTTTAAAGTGGCGATTTTCGCTAACAACACGTAATCTGTATTTATCAATTTGAACAAACCTCATCGTATCTTTATATGCCACATCAACACATGTTATAATATCATTGTTGATATTAATTTTTCCGACAGACAAATCAGTCTGGCCAATCAGCTCATCTACCGGATGACCCCCAATCCTATATCTGTGTATGAGCGTATCCATTTCGAGATATTTAGTTTCTGAACTATACCGAATCACACTTTGACTCAATATTATTTGAGTTGAAAATAAATAACCGATAAATAACAACAATAACCTTCTCATTTTCTATTTATTTATAATCACCCGTGAAACTCACCTCTTTTCAGTCTTATAACAACAAAAAGTAAAACAGTTTATCTATGTGGTAAATTTATTGTCTTTTGAATTATGCCTTTTTCATAATAAATCTGCTTATCTCCATCTTTGGCAAAGAAATACCAGATCCCATGCCTTTTCCCTTTTTCCCAGTTCATTGATTGGATTATTATTCCAGCGTCATTGTATACAGTTTCTGCATAAAGGATTTCCCCTCTCTTAAAGAAACGATTTTTATTAAGTACTCGCAGCTTGTATTCTTCGATTACCTTCAACTTGATTGTATCTTTATATGATCCATTAATACAAGTAATATTAGAGTTATCAATCACAACCCATCCAGTTAATAATGTTTCCTCATCATTTCTTGATGTAAGTTCTGTTAAAACAGTATCACTTCTGGGACTTCCCAAAATTTCAAATCTTTTTATGGCTGTGTTTACTACTAGTGCATTTCTAAGTGATTTATACAGTACCTCATTTTGACTTCTCGCTTCTGTTACAAAAAAAGCAAGTATTACAATAATTACTATTTTAAATTTCATATCTACAGTTTTATTACAATTATTTTCCGGGAACAGGTATAAGATTATCTGACCACCAATATAGATTTCGAGGACCACTATAAGGTGTAATGTAAGATGGCACTTTCAATTCTGGTCGATATAAATGTGTATTTGCATAGGCAGATGCTTCTGCTTCTGTATAAGAGTCAAGTTCCTTTTCTGAATTATATATAGCTCTTGCTCCGTTTTCCGTAGCCTGTCAATATCCCCCGTTCCCTATAGCCTGTCAATTACCTCAACAGACATAAAGAAACGCAGTCTGCCGTTAAGCGTATGGCTCCGCCTACGCTTTCTTCATAAACAAGCCTCTGGCTTGTATATCAATGCGTAAGCAAATATAAACAATCATCTAAATACCAGAAAGCGGCTCCAGGATTTTTTCCCTGAAGCCGCTTTCCTGATTACTACTGCCGCCACTATGCCAGCCGGAGGCCTACTTTTAGCAATAACGACAGCTGAGTTACCTAACTGCAATTACCACAGCCTACGTCGTGCAGGGTTCACCTGTGTTCGTCTCCATTATTCTCACCTGATGGTTAACACCACCTTTTCTTTGTCCGCTCAACACCTTAGCTTTTGACTAAAGCACCGCAAGGCGGTTTGTTGGCTATCCCTGCAAGTCGCCAACGGAAGGCCGCACCTGTTCCCTCTTTGTTGAAGACTCCGGTCATCTGTTCGCTCGACTCCGGCAGATTCTTCTTGCAATACTGAAACAGTCTTCCATCACTTATACAGCATTTGAGAGTGGGATTGCAAATCCCGCCAACGGCTCACCATCTTTTATTCGGTTTTATATCCGGTGCGACGAGGGAACTACGGTTTATCCGCATTTAAGCTGATCAAAAATTATTTGCCGAAGACTGTGCAGTTTTTTGCACTCCGATGAAAGCTGAGATCACCCGTGAAACTCACCTCTTTTCAATCTTATCACGACAAAAAGTAAAATGATTGAAAGCACAATATAAGCAAATATAAAAAAACGACCTATCAATGCTGGCTTTGCTTTAATTTCTACTTTAAGAACATCTTCCTTTGTAAACGTCTTCATTAGTATTAAATATCCTGGAAGAACAATAAAAATAAATGCACTGATATACTGCAACCATCTTGAATCATAATCAAGAATCCCCAGAACCTTACTTAAATCAAGAAAAAACAGAATCGCAAAAACATTTAATATGACAATTCCTAATAGCGCAAAGAGTGCACTTTCATAAGCAATATTTTTTGTACTTCCGCTATTATAATAGCCATACAATAAGTACAGAACCTTTAATATAAAATTCTTCATGTTTAAAAAATGATTTACACTATCTCCAACACCCATCCCTCCGTTCTCCGTAGACAGTTCCCAAATCTGCAACAGAAATAAAACTATAATAGGCCGTTCGGCTTGAACTGCATTCTTATTTTGCTATCGCGTACTTTTGCAAGCCGGGAGCTTTGCTTTTAGTAATGACGACAGCAATGCTTTCGCCAGACCACCGAACTACGATTTACTCCTTTCGCTGAACCGGGGAGGCTGGCTCGAACGAAGACAGAGTCGTCGCTCAACTACCTCAGCACCAGCCTACAGCCAACGGCGTTCTCGGCGAGCGGATCCACAACACCCCATCCACCAATTGTCCCATCATACCACCATGCACCATAATCCAGCATATTCAACCCATGCATCCGATCCATCTCCTTGCCGTTGTAGAGATAGGGATTGGGATTAGAGCTGGACAGTATATCACCCAAATGGGAGTAATACTCCAGCCAGAAAGGATAGTATTGCGTAGTCTGATCCGTTGTAAGAGGTAGAGCCAACCGGAGTTTCCTAATAAGATTTAGAAAGATCTGGTATAGAATCTAATTTAGGAATAGTCATTTGTATCCTCTCTTGCTCTTTGACATTATCTTTATTATCGAATAATGTTTGATTTAGCGCGAAAGAAACGAATAGTAAAATATAGGAAACTAATATATAAAACTTATATGCTAATGCCTTGTATTTATTTATTCCATTTTGAGAATCATATTTTTCAAAAATCTCTTCTCTCTTTAAGTATATTAATACATAGTTTACTATCATGACAAAAACAGTCAAAGGTAACATTATACACCTATAGTCAATGTTGTAGTCTCTATATAAATTAACATCCACAAAATACCCCAAAAACATAAGGATTGTCAATATATTGAAAGATATCAAGATAGAAATAAATAAATAAGAGCCAAATTCCGGATCTCTTACTGATTTAAATCTCTTTACAAACTTTACAATCAGATAAAATAGTTCTTTATACATAAAAATAGTTTATTGTAAATATAATGGCGTTACTACTCTTGTATTATCCTGAGGGCAATCTGGATTCTGATAATTTGATGGATGAGATTTATTAAAATCAGATATTATATCTATTGCTCCATCTATAGCTCCACACTGATCCAGGATCAAATATACCAAACCAACTTCTGGCAAAAAACAACTAACTACTCCTACCCCGTTATCCATAGCCTTTCAACAACCTGATGCACAGACACAAATCCGCAGTATGCCGTTCGGCGTATGGCTCCGGCCTATGCCGTAAACGATCAAGGCCTCCTGGTCTTACTTTAGTGAAAGAAATATCTGCTTTTCAGAACTACTTCCAAAAATAGCCATTCCTTTTCTATTATTCCGCTTCATAACCCACATTATGCAGAAAGCAGTTCCAGAAATTATTACTGAAACTGCTTTCTCATTCTTGTTCTTATACTTAATACAAGCCGGGAAGCATGCTTTTAACTCGAACGAAGACAGAGTCTTCGCTCAACTACCTCAGCACCAGCCTACGACCAACAGGGGAATTTTGTTTCTGCAAAGTTATGGGCTAAAATACAGGAGTGCAAGATGCGGTTTACCGAAGGCTTACGTACCGGGTCAGTATACATATCGGATTATTCCGGGCATACATGTATCGGTTGAACTCATTCGACAGATCGGGTGAACAAACTGTATTAAAAAAAGGCACGGGTTACAAACCCGCGCCAATAGGGGAACAACATTTTAATACGTTGTTGTTGAGCCCTTTCCGAGCTCTGTTTCTTTTGCTGATTTTGGCCGCCGGTTTTACCGGCGGTTATTTAGATTTAGTCCTTTCAGGACACTAGCATCTGACAATATGAATGTAGTGCAAAGAAAAATGACGTTGATGTTCAAAAACCTTGCATTTACATATGTATGGGCAGTTACATATCGCTGTTTATCTGATTTATAATGTTCTTTTCAGCAGACCCTAATTAATATCAAATCTTTTACCTCGGGAGTAGCAACAAAGCGAGACATTTAATTGTATTTATTTTCAGATGATTAGTGAATTTATACATCAGTATAGAGAAAAACTTATCAACAATAAAACAAAGGGCAAAAATAAAGATACTAAAAAATACACAAGGAAAAGCTTCCCATTATAATAGGGATATTTCTTTAATAACTTTTCATATCTTCTACCTCGAAAAATCAACAAATAATTTATTAAAACACATGGCAAGAAAAACAAAACCAATATTGTTAAAATGTTATTTTCTAAACTAGTTAGAAGAGGAATACTGAGTTGATAAAAATAACAACCCAATATATTTCTTTGCATAATCGCCATTAAGAGAATAAAATTGAACGTCATAGCAATAGACATAGATACCATTCCCTTTATCTGCCAATCGTCTTTATTTGTTTCTTTCTCCCGTAGTTTTGTTATTGAATCCACCCAAATTCGATAATATATACCCATAGATTAAATTTTTATATAGTTTAAATTCTTATCATTTCACCATTCGTTTGCTGGGTTCGGCTCCCCATAAAAAGGTTCACCATTTTGGTCAATATATAAAGGTGCATATCTTAAATCATTCATTGGTTTGTAGATGTAGCCCCCGTACCCTGTAGTCTGTTAATCACCTCAACAGGCATTGAGAAACCGCAGTATGCCGTTAAGCGTATGGCTCTGCCTACGCTTTCTTTTGATATTCGCTACCGCCACTCTTGCCAGCCGGGAGGCTGGCTTTTAGTAATGACGACGGCAGTGCTTTCGCCAGACCACCGAACTACGATTTACTCCTTTCGCTGAACCGGGGCATTTGAATAAACATACACTTTCGTCCTGATTAGCCGTACACTTTGCTCCAGAATATTCACCGTCATCTATATATCCGGAACATTACCGTATTTTCTTTAATTCTATTTGCCGTACAGAATCGATATATAGTTCTAAATCCTTGCTATTGTAGAAATCCAGGCATCTCATTAAATAGAGTTTATCTTCCGGATCATATGATTTGTATACTTTTTTACTCCATTTATTTAGAATATTATCAAGATAAGGATTTCTAAGATAATCAAGACTCAGATTTATGATTTGAACATAACTAGATCCATCCGGAGGTGTTATTTCACCATTGACATCTCGTAATGACCTATAAAACAAATTGCAAAATGCATTATTCTTCAATTTCAAAAGCTCTTTTTCAAGTGCAATTCTTTTTGCATTATTCTTTTCTGAATTTGCTTGAGGCAAAGCAATGCTTAGCCCCACAACAAAAAAAAGAAATCCAAAACAAAGTAATCTTCTCATATACTATTATTTATTCGTTTATCTCCAGTATTAACATAGATGCCAAACCATTTAGATTACGATCATCTGGATATTGCAACGGATCAACCAAGACAAATCCCAACTTCTCCGTTCTCCGTAGCTTGTCAATATTCCCAACAAGCTTAAAGAGACCGTAGTCAGTCGTTAAGCGACAGCCTCTGTCTTCACCATTAGAAAAACAAGGTTTCTGGTCTACCTTAATCTAAAACCGGACTAAATCTAAGAATTCTTTCTGAAAGGCAATACCTCAATACATTAATGAAAAACAGACTACACTGTACCGGACTGTTATAAACACTCCGCCTTTCTATACTCTTGTTCCGCTATTGTTCCGTTCTTGATTAAGGTATTTCCCATGTTTATTCTATACTTAATCCATAGATATCCCATATCATAATATAATATGGGTTATCTATGGGATATCTATGGGATATCTATGGTAAAACCATATTTCAACATGGTCGAAACCATAGAGCAACACCGGAGCAAACAGACCTTTATGATAAGTCACAATCCGTCCTTTCGAAATAAAAAGTAAATCTGTAGGCAACCTTTGCTTGTATTAGAAAAAATCACAATATTTGTACCGAACGTTACCTGACACCTTACACATCACTTGTATTCCGAATAAATCTAAAACCAGCTTCAACAAACCGAACCCATGAACAATTCGCCTTCCAATACACTCGAACGGCTACAGGTATATATGCCAGAACTCTTTACTCCGGATGGCAAGCTTAGTCTGTCGCTCCTGGAAACACATATCGGCAAAGAAAATATGTGGTTACCTGGCGGTCGGTCCAATCAGGGAAACTGGAAATCAACAGAAAAAAAAGAAAGTGAAGCTCTTTACCGGGCTATTATGAACGCCTCTCCCGATGATATTACGATCACCGATTTGGAGGGGCGAATCCTTATGGCCTCGACAGTTGCTTATAAGATGTTCGGCTATGAAGATAATGGGGAGATTACAAAATATAGTATTACCGATTTTATTGTAGCCGAAGATACAGAACGAGCATTATCCAATATCAACCTGATGTTTCAGGGTAAAATGACCGGTCCGGCTGAATACCGGGGTGTACGAAAAGATGGCAGCATCTTTGACATTGAAGTGAATGGTGAATTTATCCGGGATCCGGAAGGAAAGCCGATACAAATGGTATTCGTTGTCCGGGACATAACGGAAGGGCTTCGCCTGAAGAAGCAATACAAAACACTTTTTAATCAAATGACGGAGGGGTTTGCATTGCACGAAATAATATGCGATGAAGAAGATTGCCCTGTCGACTATCGTTTTCTGGCTGTTAATCCTGCTTTTGAGGCCCAAACGGGTTTAAAAAAACAAGACTTAATAGGAAAGACCGTATTGGAGGTCTTACCCAATACTGAAGAAATATGGATTAAGAGATATGGAAAAGTCGCACAGACCGGCAAATCGATAACATTCGAAGAATATTCGAAGGAAACCGGTCGGTTTTATCAGGTATCAGCATTCTCTCCTGCCCCAAACCAGTTTGCATCCATTGTCACTGATATAACCTCACGCAAACAAGCCGAAAAGATATTGAAAGAAAATCATCTGCAACTTGAGCAAATGGTAAAAGAAAGAACCGCAGAACTGGAGCTTCGTGACACATATCTTTCCTCTGTAATCAACAATCACCCGGGCAGGTTCTGGATGAAAGATCGTAATGGCAGATTCTTGTTTTCAAATAGTCTGAACGATAAATTCATGCATTTAACTTTGGGGTTGGACAATTCCGGAATAATCGGAAAAACAGAATCTGACTTACGTACAGCTCAGGGAGCCCAGATTATTTTAAAGGAAGACCAGGAGGTTATATCGGGGAAGAAGGTGATCATCCGGGAAGAGCTGATTAAAATAGGCACAAAAGATTTTTGGTTTGAAAAGCTCAAATTTCCGATAACCGATCAAAATAATCAGACTATCGGTATTGCCGGTTACTCCATCGATATTACAGACAGGAAAGAGAGGGATGCTCAATTGAGAATGCGGAACGAGGCATTTAAATCGTTCGCACTAAGTATCTTTATCACAGACGACAAGGGTAATATCCAGTGGGCTAACCCTGCCTTCCAGAGACTGACAGGTTATTCATTAAAAGAAGTAATCGGCAAAAAACCGGATATTCTTCAATCAGACAAGCATGATCCCGAAGTCATATCTCAATTATGGAAAACAATTATTTCAGGGCAGGTATGGAACGGTGAACTTATCAACCGACGCAAGGATGGTAGCCTGTACTATGTGGAAACCACCATTACCCCGGTGAGAAATGATCTCGGGGAGATTTCGCACTTTATCGCCATCAAGGTAGATATCACTCAACGGAAAGAGATGGAAGAGGCTCTTCGTAAAAGTATTGAGAAAGAAAAAGAGTTGAATGATATTAAATCCCGGTTTGTGGCTAACGCGTCTCACGAGTTCCGCACACCATTAGCCAAGATTCTGATTACGAATGATTCGCTGACCAACTATTGGCAAAAGATGGGGAAAGACCAGATTCATACGAAGCTGGATAGAATAAAATCCAACGTACTGCATCTGAATGACATCGTAAACGACATTTTGCAACTCTCAAAAATTGAGGAAAGAAAGGTTGAATTCAAGCCCCGGGCTATTGATATTGTTGCTTTATGTAAAGAGATAACCGATGAATTCAAGGATGGCCCGTCCGGAAATAGAATCCGGTTTGAATGCTCTTCTGATTCGATTGTTCTTTTTGCAGATGAACGGTTGATACGACAGGCTTTCAACAATCTGGTGTCCAATGCCATAAAATATTCTCCCAATAATAAGCCGGTGGATATCAGCATAACAAAACAAAACACCGAAATTACGATCAGTGTATCAGATCGTGGAATCGGAATTCCCGAAGCTGATCAGAAACATCTGTTCACGCCATTCTTCCGGGCATCAAACAGCAGGTTGATATCAGGAAATGGATTGGGTTTGAGCATTATGCGGGAATCTATCCGGATGCATGAAGGTGATATTACATTTACGAGTAAAGTCGATCAGGGAAGTACCTTTGTCATACATTTGCCCATCAAACGGGAAGTCAATATTACCAAAGAAAAAGTAATCGTGGAATCATGAAAAAGAATCATTTTGATCGCTAAGAACACAAAGGCATAAAAACGCAAAGTTTTAATTGAATATCCGGATAACCACCTGTTAATCTATCTGTTGAATGTGGATGTTACTTTAATGTTTCAAATGATAATCATAGAATAGGACGCGGATTCTCGCTGATATGGCGGATGAAAAACGGATAAGAAAAAATGCAGGCATTTTTGATTTTCTACTAAATCAATTGACGAAGTCAATTTTAAATCCTCAAATATCTATATCATAAAAGATTGTTAATCCGTATACATCCGCTTAATCTGCGTAAATCCGCGTTCCATTCTATTTCTATATGAATTGCCGTAAATGCGCCTTTATATCTTCGTGACTTTGCGCTACAAATCATCTCATCATTTATTCAACCGGACAATTACTGCCTGGTAAGGTTTCAACTCCACATTTTTGCCGGATATCTTCAATCCCTGATAATTATTAATCAGAATTGATCCCGGATTGATATTTTGATCTGCAGCAAAACCGGCTTTCCCGGCAGAGAAATTCAATATCACCAGAAACCTCTGATTATCGAGCGTGCGGGTGTAAGCATACACCTGCGGATCGTTGGGAGTCAACAATTGATAGGTTCCGTACACCAGCACCGGATTCTTTTTGCGCAGTTGAATCATTTTCCGGAAATAGTTTAGCACCGAATTGGGATTCTTATCCTGAGCAGCCTCATTCACATAGGTGTAATCCGGATTTATTTTCAGCCAGGGTGTTCCGGTCGTAAATCCGGCATTTGCCGTACCATCCCATTGAAAAGGTGTGCGTCCGTTATCGCGGGCCTGATATTTCTGGTCTTCTATGAATTGCTTTACGTCACCTCCACGTTCCACTAACCCTTTATAGGCATTCTTAGTGGACACATCCTGATAATCGTCTATCTTATCAAACTTAATGTTGGTCATACCCAGCTCATCTCCATTGTAATAATAGGGTGTTCCCCGCATACTGAGGATAAAGGTGGTCAGCATTTTGGAAGAAACTTCCCGAAACTCCGGACTGTCGTTTCCGAGACGATTGACCATCCGGGGCTGATCGTGATTGGCCAGATAGACAGATAGCCAGCCTTTCTGTGAAAAGGCGCTGTCCCAACGGGAATAGTTTTTCTTAAAAGCGACCAGACTGAAGCCTTTCGGATAATTACTGAATCCATTTCCTTCAAAATGATAAGCCATATTCAACTCATGACGATCAGAATCAACCAGATCGTGGGCATCCTGCAATGTACTCCCGGCACCCTCGGCCACAGTCATGATATCGTATTTGTTCAGTACCTGACGGTTCATCTCCTGCAAATAATCATGCAGCCCGGGTCTCATGCCGTAATACTTGTTAATGTCCCTTTCGTATCCTTCGGGAAGGGGAGCCCAGGTGGTATCCTTAGCCACATACTGGAACGCATCCATCCGGAATCCGTCAATACCCTTATCCAGCCAGAATTTCATAATATCCTTCACTTCCTGACGAACCTTCGGATTCTCCCAGTTCAGATCGGGTTGTTTGCGGGAGAAATAGTGCAGGTAATAGGCATTGGTTGTGGAATCATATTTCCAGGCATCGCTGTTTACATCAAAAAAGCTCCATCGCGGAGTCGGTTTTCCCTTTTCGGCCGGCCACCAGTGGTAATAATCCCGGTAAGGATTATTGCGTGAACTCCGGGACTGTTTAAACCACTCATGTTCGTCGCTGGAGTGATTAACCACCAGATCCATTACCAGTTTGATACCGCGGTCATGCATACCTTTAAGCAACGCATCAAAGTCTGTCATCGTACCGAAATCCTTCATGATATTGCGATAGTCACTTATGTCGTAACCATTATCGTCATTGGGTGAGGAATATATCGGATTGAGCCAGACCACATCCACACCCAGACTCTTGATATAATCCAGCTTTTGGATAATTCCCCGGAGATCGCCGATACCATCACCGTTACTATCCTTGAAACTGCGTGGGTAAATCTGATAAACTACGGCCTCTTTCCACCACTTTTTATCGGGTTGTTGATTTTGCAGGGTTTTTTTTGCCGGGGTTACACTCTGACCCATCAGGGTTACAGTGGCCAATAAGAGCGTGAGTAGGTGTTTGCTTTTCATAGATCAATATTTGGTTTTTCATTCAGGCTATTCAGGAAACTTGCCTGGTAATATTCTTTTTATGACAAAATAAAAGCAAAACGGAGGGAACTAAAATAAGTTTCTGACGAAGTTTATAATTAGAGGGATGGAATAAATGTAAGGCCCGGAAGTAGAAATTTAATTTTCATACTAGAAGATTTAATAGATTAATCAATTGGATGCCTGGTTACAGGCATTGAAAGCGATTGTTGTCCAACTTTCCATCTCTCCGGCTGGTTAAACCATTGCATCGCCTCAAATGCTTTTAAGAAAAAGCATTTGAGGCGATTGACATCAAAATCAATAAAACTAATTTCTTCATTGTGATAATATTTATTGCTTATTAAAGTAACAATTAACTAACTACCATATTTGTATTAAACGGATCGTTATTGAGGTTATTGGAAGCTAAGGTCTCTTCTTCCGGACCAATTATTGGATTATCATCTATTGATTGCAATACCAAAGAAATCTCATTGTCTAATTTTACCCGTTCAACTTGAGGAGGGTTATACGATCGTTTTATAAGATCTGAATTCATGACATTTATTTATATTCGGATTCTCAATTATATTAATATCAACTCAATACACTACAACCTTTCTAATCAACTCCTTACCATCTGATTTCACAGTAATCAGATAAGAGCCTGAGGCTAGATTTGTGTTAAGCACTGTCGTCTCACCGGTAATTCGGGTGGTCAGGATTCGTTGTCCTAAAAGACCGGTAACCGTTATTGTTCCAACCTCATTGGTTTGCCCCTTCACCTTAACCAGGAACTGCCCTTTCCCATATCGGAAAATAGAAATACCCGGGTCCTCTACCTTTTGGATGCCGGTTTCGATTAATGAGCTTCTAAACACAATTGAGAAACGATCTGTTGTATTTGTTTCGTCAGATGTAAAGCTGTAAACTGATCCGTCAGTCATATCCTGCTCTACATGCAGTGCTTTATCCACCAACACAACTTTCATATCCGCATTAAAATGGCTAATCTCAGTGGCCTGAATCGAATAGGTATCGGATTGACCTGCTTTGAATCCTAAAGACAACTGAGTATTATCCGCTACACTCTTCAAACCGTTGATCACAACCTGTTCACTGCCTGCCATGGTATAAATCTCGGGAATCAAAATGTTATCATTCGTCATTTTGGGAGAATCGTATTTATCATATTCATCCGATGCCCCGGGTTCAAAGACTACAATTGCGACGTCGCTGTTTACACCATTTGAAACTTTCAGACGTAATACCTGTTGTTCGGCCGATTCAGCTGATCTTAGCCTGATACCACTCTGATGTGAACGCATTGTGTTGTCAAATCCCAACGTACCTATCGCACCATCTGCATCCACACGCACCCAGAATGCCTGCATGGGCGGGATGTATTTTGTTACAGCCGTTCCACTATTATCAGTTCCGATGTGTGTTGCCGCATTATAGGTTTCAAATACATAAGTGGACGCATTTTTTGTCCGGTACCACATGGACGATTGCAGGTTCGTTTTAAATGCCGCTTCCCAGTTTACACAAGAGGGATATGGATTTCCGACCAGATGAAATCCGCGCTTTGTTCCAGAGGTACCACGTGTAAGTCCGGATATGCTGATCGCACCGGTATTTAATGCTCCTCCGGAGAAGGTTATCACACCATTCGCAACAGGTTTTACAACGTAACCGTTCATTACACCCAGTAATGTATCTGTATTCGTAATCTCATCCCAGGTCACATCTACATCGTTATATCTCCATAACCTATTAGATGGGTTGAATTTTACAACATTACTGGTTGCACCGGATACAGGACTTGCAATAAACCAGTTTCTACCACTTGTCAGGTATTGTTGTACATTGGTTGTTGTTGTGTTTGTTGTTCCGTTATCTGTAAAGGTACCGGTGCCATTGGTGGCATCACTTAAGATATTGAAGGTTGTGGCTGTCAGGTTACCGTTGTTGGTCAGCCTGGCTCCGGCATTTACATTCAATGTAGTTGCGGCCAGTATTCTTGGGGATGCTTCACCGGCAATAAATGCAGCTCCACTATTAATTGTCAGTAAGGTTACACTGACATCCTGGTCTAGTGTAACTGTGTGACCTGACAGTATTGTAATCGCTTTTGCTGCCCCCCCTGGCACTAAGGTTGCTGATAACCAATTTACGTTATCCGAAGAAGATTCCCATGTAGCGGTATTGCTCCAGTTCCCAGACGCTTTTGACCGAAAATAATCATTAACCTGAGATGCAGGGCAGGTTGTTGCCGAAGCGGTTACTCCTGTGCTGTAGTATGAATAATTTTCAGAATACAACTTATAATCGTATGCGGTCGATGCCGATAATTGGGTATCTGAGAAAGTTATTCCATTAGAATTATAAACAACCACTCCACTCCCAATATTCTGGCCAACAGAATATGCAGTTCCCTGCGTTGGTTCTGTCCAGGAATCAGAGGACAATTTCCGGACAATCATTACATTGTGATTTTGGGCATCTTTTGCCCATGATAAATTGATTTGAGAACCGGATGCAGAGGATGCTGCTTGTGTTTCAGGATTATTCAAGGGAGAAACAATAACAGATAAATTAGATGTAGGAGTGCCCCACATATTATCCCATGATGTATTATTGTGGCAATACCAACCTGTTGTAGTTCCGGCATCTGTATATTCAACCTGCATTCCCCAGTACCAGATTCCTGTTGACGTAAATCGTGGAGAGGTATTTATTTTATGGTCAACATTTGAATAACCGGACCAAGATCCATTAATACCATTATGAATATCAGCCGATTTATTTATCACGACCCTCCATTTTGGCCATTTGCCATTAACGGTACTCCATGATTCACAACCAAAATCTTTTTGATCTCCCAAAAAAATCGTCGTGGGTTGTTCCGGTGAACAACCGTTGGTATTTCTACATTGAGGCCAGTTCCATGCAAACAGGCCTTGCACAAGAACAATTAAAAAACAAAGCGTAAAGACTAGTCTTGTCATTTATTCTAATAATTTAAACCATAAACCAAAGATGCCCTGAAAAGAAAACATAGATTATTCAATCACAATCTTTCTGGAAATTCCATTTACACGAAGAATATAAATTCCTTTATCCATTTTTTCAGAGAAGAAACCTGTAGTCTTAGTCTGCACTAAATGCTGTCCAGCTAATGTAAGAACCTCTACGGAAGCTTGTCCCGGAAATTGAACAGTAAGCGTTCGGTTTGATACAGAGACCGGGTAATCCTGTTTGATGCGGCTTACCCCGGTAGGCACGCTGATATTAAACCTGGCCTTATACCCGGCATTAACTGCATCGTAAGCTGTTCCCTGACCACCGGGAATCATACTATTCCAGTTGCCACCGTTATAGAATTGTTTTTTTGACATCACAACTTCCAGTGTGTATATACCGGGGCGGCTATTCACAAGCGCCAGCACGTCAATATTTGCATTCTCTTTGATGTAAAGCCAATTGTTGCCTTTAAGCCACCCCCCCTGATCAAGCACGAAAGATGACCAGGAACCCGGAGTTTCTCCTTCGGGGTAAACACGATAGTTAATAACGAATGAAGTAGCATCATACCAATCACCGTCACTTGCCCAGGCATTACCAGCTCCTCCGTTAATGACTAAAGACGTAGGGGTGCCAAAATCTTTTCCGTCAAAAGTTGTATTGGAACCGTAGTCGCCATCTGTCCATCCTTCGTTATTTAATACATGCAGATAAGGCGACTCGCCATTAACTGAAATAACAACAGCAGAGGTTGCCCAACCGGCTCCCGCGTAAACAGCAGTTGTACTAAGTAAGAAAAATGCCACAAAACATTTAAGCAACAAGTTAAATTTTCTCATAATAATAAAGATTAAAGGTTTACAGAATGCTAAATAGACTTACCGGACAGCCAAAATCAGACTGTCCGGAGAGTATTTTTTATTGTTTGCAGATTTTCACAACCTGGGTAGTACCGTTGGCCAATTGAATTTTGCCGATATAGATACCTGAAGGCATCCCTGAAAAGGAAACCGTATTGCCGGTTATAGCGTGTCTAGACACAGTAGCTCCGCTCAGATTATTCAGTTCAATTGCAGTAACCTCCCCACCTGCTATGTTAAGCACATCGGAAACCGGATTAGGATATACATTTACCTGATCCTGATTTTTCAGTACAGGCTCAATTCCAGTCGTTACTTTTTGATCAGTATAAATTTTCAGGCCAAAAGCGGGCAGTGTTATGCTCATGTTCGGATCGGTCACGGTAAGAGTCTCACCTGACAATAGTTCGTACCAGGTTCCTGTTTTATCAAAGCCCGGATAGGCTGTCACTGAGCCTGTAGTGGTAAAGTTCCCCAGAATGACGGCTGTAACAGATCCATTAGTCAGAAAAATACGGCGTCCGTTATTCCAATCACCGCTCCCAACTTGCCAACTCCAGTTACCTGGACTTGAAAACAAATCGCCGTATTGCTTGCGGAAATTCAATATCTTTGAATAAGTATCGTACAAGCCTTTACGATATGGATTATTAAGATAATCCCAGCGAACCGGCTTACGGCCACATCTGCCATTATGATCAATGGATGTATTGTATCCCAACTCACCGAATTGCCACATCATGCGCGGCCCCGGATTAAGATAGGCAAAAGCAGCACATACACCTAATTGTTTCATGCAGTTCGCCGTATCTCTTACAGCTTCCTGTCCGAAGGCAAATGCTTTAGCGGCTAATCGCTCTTCATCGTGGCTTTCGGGATACCCAACACGGTTCCAGCCAACCATTCTGCCGAAATCGCTGTTGGAATTCCAGCCCATAGCGGCCTGCTCGTATTGAGTAACCATATTCCGCCAGAGCATTGTTCCTCTGTAATCAGACAAAACATCTTCCTCACTGTCTGCACAGAAATGCTCCAGAATAGCATATCCTTTCGGATTGATTTCCTTTATCTTGTCGACATATACTTTGATATTATCAATTCGCGACTGATCGTAGTTACCTGCCGTAGATTCGTTGCAGAATGTCTGGGTAAGCCCTTTGCTAAGGTCAAACCTGAACCCGTCAACTTTATATTCGGTGAGCCAAAAGGCGAGTACGCGTTTCAGGAAGTTACGTGTCAGCTCCGATTGATGATTAAAGTCGTTGCCCACACTGTATGGGTGAGGAGCCACAGGATTGAAGTAAGGATTATCTGTAGCCGGACGATTATTGGTTGCATCCCACCACAGCTTACAATACGGACTTAATCCATATGAGTGATTAAATACAATATCCAGAATAACAGCAATGCCGCGTTTGTGACATTCATCGATAAAGCGTTGATAATCTTGTTTCGTACCATACGCCTTATCCGGGGCAAAGTAGTAGTTTGGATTATATCCCCAGCTATCATTGCCATCAAATTCCATAATGGGCATCAGCTCGATAGCATTGATCCCGAGCGATTGCAGATAATCGAGTTTTTCAAGTGCGGCATTAACCGAACCCTCTTTGGTAAAATCGCGAAAGTGCAACTCATAGATCATCAGCTTATTTTGATCCGGAGCCTGAAAACCACTGGCTTGCCACTGGTATTTCGGGGAATTGATCTGGAATGTGGAAAGCACATCCTGTGCTTTATCTGTAGGATAACTGCGAAGGTCGGGATAAATTGAGTATGCATAATTGATCCATTTATCATTCCATGGATCCAGAATTTTTTCGCAATAAGGATCACCGATACGTATTGCTCCATCTACCAGATATTGGAAAGCATATTCTTTACTTGCATCCAGACCGGAAAGTGTCAACCAGAAATAGCGTTTTTTGCCGGCTATGGTTCCTGTTTCCTCATATTTCATCAAATAGTCGTTATCGGGCCTATAGCCATTGAAATCACCTAAAACATAGATGTATTCTTTTTTAGGTGCATAGATGCACAATGTAACGCTTCCATCCGCATTGCAGGTAATTCCTTCCTGTAGATTTGCAGGGCGTGTTTCACTTACGCGTAACCCTTTGGCAGTAGAGCAAAAGTAGGTAGTGTCGCGAACCGTAGAGCCATTGCTGACAGCTTCAGCGATTAAGTAATAGTTGCCTGCCGGAAATGTCTTGCTGTAGGTTAATTTCGTAGCATTTGACGCTGTAGCGACAGGTGTCGAAGCTACTGTGTTAAGATAAAGCTTCATATCGCTGGATTGTGAAGCATTCGCAGTAAATGATACTGATGCTGTGGGACTAACAATTATGTTATTTGCCGGTGAGGAAAAATCGACAAACAAACCCGGAGGGTAAACATCAACCAGAATATCGGCACCGTCTGCTTCTTTTCCAACCTTGTCTCCTGTGGAATTGCGGAAGACGAACGCCAATTTATAGACCTTCTCATTGGAATCAGTAACTCCATAATAAGTACGGATATTTGGAGTTATGGTTAATTTCCATTTATTGGTGCCGACAGAAGTCATTTTATATTTGGCACTGTTGTCACCCCAGGAAGGAGCATATTTCCAGTCAGTGTTACCAGTACTTTTACTGGTAATCAACCCTGCGTGAGCATAACAATCTGTGGCTCCAACCATGGCCTGATTCCCTTTACTGGCATCGAATGTGATTTCGATTACACCGTTTTCAGTCACAAAAGCGGGATTACTGGTTATAATCTGAGAAAAGGACTCAACACTAAAAATCAGAATAAGAAAAAAGAAAAAGAGTTTTTTCATAATCAAATGGTATTGTCAACTGGTTATTGATTTCGTATTATATTTTACCTGAATACACTTGGAGCCTGTTTAAATTTTACCGATACAGAGAGAGTTTCACCTTTCTGCCATGAACTCTCAACAACACCATTATCGGTGTAAAGAATCAACTTATAACACTTTGCGCTTGCGTTAAGAAGTCCTTCTTTTTTTCGTACATTCACAGTAACCATATTGTTTTTTATTTTAGCGATATAATCCCATATAGCATATTGCCCTTTATGATATTCAAAACCATCTCCTTTATCCTGATACATCGTACCTTTTGCCATTCCGTTTGCATCCGGAGAGATTATTAACGTAAGCGAGTCGGCACTATACTCAGTGGTATTCTGGATTAAGTTGGCCAGAGGAATGATCGCACCTGCTTTGACTTTCACGTCCGCTTGATAACGGTCGTTTCGGCTATCTTCTCCATTAATGGAAATGGTGCGCCAGTTGCCTTTAGGCAAAGTGGGATTATCAGCCCATTTAGGAACAATTAATAAATCGCCACCAACTAAAAACGCCTGATTTTCCTTGCGTAACAGAGTATCACTCACATCTGCAAAAAAGACAGGTTGCATTATAGGCATTCCCGATCTGGAAGCTTCATAAAACAGGGTATATAAGTAGGGTAACAAACGATATCTTCTATTAAGTGCTGTACGGGAAACCTCTTCTATTTCGGCGCCAAATGCCCAGGGTTCTTTGTTGATTGTTTCGGTACTGGCATGGCCTCTCATAAATGGGAAGAATGCATCTGTCGCAATCCATTTTCCAAACAAATCAGGAGTGGTATTTCCCGTAAAACCACCCATATCGGGACCGCTGAATGGCTGACCGGATAAGCCGAGATTGAGTGACATCGGAACAGAGACCTTCATATAATCTTCAGTGGCGGAGTTATCACCTGTCCAGGTAGCGCCGTAACGATGACTGCCCAGAAATCCGGACCGGGATAAAATAAACGGACGCTTATCGGGATTAGCCTTCAGGATACCTTCGCGGGATGCTTTCACCATCAATGTACCATATACGTTGTGGTAACGCAAATGAGAACCGGCTGGAAGCTCCCCTCCCCCGCGATGATGATTATCTTCGGGCATGGTACCATCAGGGCCATCAAAAACGGAGGGTTCGTTCATATCGTTCCACACGCCATCCACACCCTGAGCCATGAAGTCTTTGCAAAGGTCTCCCCACCATGCTCTGGTCTCCGGACGGGTAAAATCGGGAAATGCACATTTGCCCGGCCATACCTTGCCGTTATATTCCTTTCCTTCTTTATTTTGTACCCAATGGTCGCCTTTACGTCCCGCATCATAGACAAAATACCCTTTTTCTGCCTTTACACCCGGGTCAATCATCCATACGGATTTAAAACCCTTTTGGTGCAGATAGTCATTGACTGCTTTGGGATTGGGTATTCTATTCTTGTCGAATGTGAATATTTTGAAGCTATCCATGTAATCGATATCCATCCAGATCACATCGCAAGGAAGCTTTTTCAGTCGGAAGGTATCTGCCAGACTCTTTATGCGCGTATCCGGTATGTAGGAGTAACGACATTGCTGATACCCCAATGCCCAAAGCGGAGGCATCTCCATCTTACCGGTCAGACCGGCCAATGCCTTTAGCACTTCCTGCGGTGAATTACGCTGAATCACTATGACACGGAATGCCGGTCCTTCAGAGATAAAACGGATACTGTCGGTCAGCTCAATGTCCTGCTTCCAGGTATTATCGGCTATTACGCCAAACGCTGTTCCGTCAGCATTAACTCCCAACACCCAGGGGTGGCTTTGGTACAAACGTTTGCCGCCATCTTTTTTATACTCATAGTTGTCGGTATTCCAGAGCGTCACTTTCTTGCCATTACGTAACAAACTTCCGGTATTTTCACCCGTACCATACAGGCTGGTACCTTTGCCGATAGGCAACGTTGCATATGACTTGCCTCCTTTAGTATAGAAATGAGGTTTGAGAGTCCACGATTTCGGCACATTTCCTATAGGCAGGGGCTCTTTTAACAAGGCAATGGAAGGATAATGATCTGATTTATTGTAGTTACCGGGATAAAAGACTGAGATGTTTTCTCCAATAAGTTTTTCTGATTGCAATATCGCTTGTACACTCTCCTGAGAACTTAATATTATCAGAATCAGCAATATTAATTTCAATATTCTTTCTTTAATTATCATATTTGTTATGTTCAAGATTTGATCAACATTCATTACAAACAAACATTCAAGTCTGCCTGAAAAAGTTAAATTATGGGCCGGGTAAATAACCCGACCCAACTAATATCTATAAATAGACTATCTACAATTTAACAATATGAATGTTATACGCAGCAGGGGCTAATATGTTGATCGTAATAGTATAATTACCGGCTTCCGTAATTCTCCACTTTTTATCAGGATTACCATATTTCACCAATGAAACGGTAGTGACGGACAGATTACTTTCACCATCATTCACGGGCATAAAATAGTCACATCCCCAGTTCCCTTTTGTTGTCGGGATTTTAAATTGTCCGACAGTCAGGGGACCTGTATAAGTAAATGTGAACGGATCATCTGCATCTACCGTCATAGGTGTGGGATTATTAATATTCCATCCTGCCGGTGTTGCATCCCCAACCAAATAAAGGGTTTCATAGACAGGGAGATTGTACACGGGAATATCTTTTGTCTCTTCGCAAGAAGTAAAAGCCACCAGCCCCAGCAGGAACATTATCAATGGCAATATTTTATTTTTCATGTCAAATATGTTAAATGTTAGATTCCTATTATATTCATTACTGGTCATACCCGGGATTTTGTTTTAATTGAGAGGATACCCCCAATACTTCCTGACCAATAGGGAATATCCTGGTATGATCATCCGCATCAGCCGATTTATCCCACCAGGTTGCAGTATTAAACTTATTGAAGCGAATCAGATCTGTACGCCGGCGACCTTCACCCAGGAACTCACGCCCCCATTCATCCAGCAACTCTGCTTCGGTCAGCTTGCTTCCGTCTTCCGGATACAGGCTGGCAGATCCTACCGGATAATAGCGCATCCGAACTACGTTTAATAATTGCTCAGCTCCGGCTTTATCGCCTTTTCTGAATTTACATTCCGCTAAAGCATAATAGACCTCAGCTAAACGAATTTCTGCATAATCCGACTCCATTTTATGGGTATCCGAGGTTTTGTAGAAGGGATATTTTACAAAATAAACCCCTGAGTTCTGATCGGCGTGATTCATATTCGATTCAAGATCGTTCGGTACCACACCCGGCAATAAATTATTAAACCATCCTACCTGATCCCTGATGTAAAGGTCATATCCTTTTGTAGTTTGTACTCTTTTAGTTACCCCATTCTCAGTATAAGGAAGATATCCATACAGGAACATTCCTTCACGGGTATTGTCACCGAGATTCTTATACAACTGTAAACGCACATCATCCGGATATTTCTGATATTTCACAAAAGGTTGCCCCAATCCTGAAGTAAAATTGTACAAATTACCAGCAACATCCCGACCCGGTTGTAATGCGTATTTCGGATTCATGTTACCCATATCGGTGAATTCCAGATATCTGTTCGCATAATATGGCAATCCCCAAAGATACATGCCTGTATCATATTGCCAGTGCGTACGACCGAATGTGCCCGGGAAAGCAAATACGGTTTCCTCACACTGATCATTGTCCCAATCATAAGGAGCATCCCATCTGGATGCAATTCCGTATGATCCGTATTTTCCATCAATAAGATCCTGACAAACCGTTGCACAATCATTAAATCTGTCAACTCCGGTATATACCTCCGCATTCAAATAGAGACGAGACAACAAAGCCATGGCTCCTGCCTGAGTCCACCGACTGGTCACAATGCCTTCATCGCCTTTTTGGCCCAGATCAGCCACCGCTTCCTTCAACTCTTTTTCAATGAAGTCAAATGTTGCCTGGGGTGTCGCCTGCAAAGGTTTCTGTTCAGCTCCTTTTGTCGTCTCCACAATCGGAATATTACGATATAAATCAAAGAGTCTGAGATAATACCATGCGCGCATGGTTCTAAGTTCTGCGACCAGCATTTTCTGTTCGTCCGGTGTCATATCAAATTTCGAAGCATCCAAAGCCCGGATATCTTCCAACGAATTATTCGCCAGTGATATTCCGATATATAGATTTTTCCAGGCGTTATTGCAGAAACCATCCGTAGGTGTCCAGGTATGATTATGAAGACGGATATAAGTACCCCCGTCATACCAGTCTCCCTGCCGGTTGGGTGTCATAATTTGATCTGCCGTATTCTCCTGAAGCACAAACTGGTCTCCCTGTATAGTCCAGTATCCGTGTTCGAAGGTTCTCAAAAAAGAACGATAAACATCATCTTTAGTTTGGTAAAAGTTTGCTGAGACAATTTTGTTATAGGTTGTCTCTTCCAGATCGGTACAACTACTGAAAGTCAGACAGCCGAACAGACAGGCCCATAGAGTTGATATGAATTGATTTTTCTTCATCTGTATTAAATATTTAGGTTAGAATGAGATTTGAGCTCCCAGCAACAGTTGTGCCGTCGACGGGTAATACGATTTTGATCCGGTAATTCCGGGTGTTAATCCATTGATCGGATAAGCCTCCGGATCCACACCTGAGAATCCGGTAATTCTTGCCAGATTCTTTCCGGTAACATACATACGAATCGAATTAAAGTATTTTGAATTTGACTTAATCGTGTAACCCAGTGTAGCCACATCAAGTTTTACATAATCACCCTTTTCCAGGAAGTAGTCACACAACACTTTATCACCTTTGATCACAGCATTCTTGCTATAAGCTGATTCCATCACATTGGAGCTGGCGGTCGCCGATTGCAGACCATAGTAGAATTCATGCACATTGAATATGTCGAATCCAAATACTCCGCGGAAATAGAGCCCTAAATCCCAGTTTTTGTATTTGAAAGTATGATTCATACTTGCGGTAAAATGGGGTAATCCATTTCCGACAACGCGTTTATCATCATTGGTTGCGGCATTCGCCTGAATCACTTTGCCATCTTTGCCGTACACCAACATATTCCCATTTTGGTCTACTCCGGCAAATTTCCACATATAGAAGTTACCAATCCGTTTTCCTTCCTGCAGTCTTTGAGCGGGGCCAGGAGTACCGGGGCCGGGCATATAAACCATATCTACATAATCCTGACCTTTAAAGGTATTGTTTGAAAACGAAAGGAATTTATTGTCATTCGTAGCTCCTACAAATCCGACTTGATAAGCGAAGTCTTTGTTATTGATGACTTTTACACTTAGATCAAGTTCTAAACCGGTATTACGCATAGATCCGACATTGGCATAAGTTTGAGGCTGCGGGTTGGGAGGAACGGGGGCATTGTACCAACCCAAAAGATCCTGTTGTTTTCTATTATAGAAATTAAGACTACCCTCTACTTTGTTTTTGAACAGTGCAAAATCAAGACCAATATTCATGTTCTTTCCTTTTTCCCATTTCAAATCGGTATTGGTATTATTTGCCGGCCCCCAAACCTGATAATAGCTACCATTGAACAAATAATATCCGAATCCGCCATAAGTAGATAATGAGAGGTAGTTTCCGAAATTCTGATTTCCGGTAATACCATAATCGGCACGTAATTTCAAGTCGTTAATCCAGGTAATATCCTTCATAAACGATTCTTTGCTTATTCTCCAGCCTAAAGATACCGCCGGGAAATAACCCCATTTATTATTTGCCCCAAACTTCGATGAACCTTCGTAACGCAAACTAGCTGTAGCCAGATATTTATCGGCATAGGAATAACTTATGCGGCCAAAGAATGCGATTAATTTTGAGTCCTCTTTATAACTACTCATCCCATTTCGGCCTTCTACCTGTTGATAAAGCCCGTCTCCCAGGTTGTTATATGTCAGCGCATCAGAGGTAAAGTTCTTATTATTAGCCGACATTCCGGAGGATTGGAAATATTGGTAGGAATAACCCGCCATTGTTTTCAAGGCATGCTGATCGATATTTAAAGAATAGTTCGCTAACCACTCTAAACTGCGTTGATCATACTTATTGTAAGAACGACTTGCTTCACCTTTGAAACCGTTTTGTATTTCAGAGGTCATCGTAGAGGGACGGAACCAGAAGTCATAATAATCATTTGAACTTTGAGCCAGAGTTACCTGGGTATTGAGGTCTTTGGTTACATTTAACCTGAAAGTTCCATCCCAGTCCAGAAGTTTTCCCTCTGTTCCGCTTTGCTCCAGTTTCAAAAGCTCCACAGGATTGAACTGGCCGTCGTTACCTGTAATTGACGTATATAAATTGGGATTGGCCGGATCTTTAATCGGATAGGTCGGATTCAGCGTTAAAGCCTGGGTAAATACATCATAATTGGAATTATTCTTTTTGATATATCTGGGAGCCAGATTAAACGATATTCTATACAGATTATTTGCAGGAGCATGATTTAATGTTACGCGTGCACCATACTCTTCACGGTTTGATCGAAGATCCAGGCCATTTGCATTACGATAGTCCACCGTTGCACGGTAATTGGTATTATTGGCACCTCCTGACACTGACAATGTATGACTTTGAGCAAAAGCAGTGTTCCGCGTTACCTCTTTCAACCAGTCTGTTGCGCCACCATAATTTGTACCACGATTATTCTTAAGATAATCATCTGCTGATAATACTTTTACCTGATGGTTCGCAAAATCGACTGACGAGTAACCATTATATGATGTGGTAAGAGCTCCACTACTTCCTTTCTTGGTAGTCACTACGATAACTCCGGCACTGCTACGTGTTCCATAGATGGCAGAAGCGGCTCCATCCTTCAATACATCGATGGATGCAATATCATTCTGGTTAATATTCTCGAGGTTTCCACCCGGAACACCATCAATTACAATAAGCGGACCGGAGCCGGCATCTCTGGATGAGACCCCCCGTAACTGAATACTGGGACCGGAATTAGGATCACTTCCCCCGGTATTTGTAATAGAAAGGCCCGACACCTTTCCTTGAATAGACATAATGGGATTTGTG
>CAXXPA010000028.1:0-364204 GCA_963662365.2 Bacteroidales bacterium | reverse complement strand
ACGCGAACGGGCAAAAAAAGCAAACCTGCATAACCGTAAATTGCGTGATTGCCGTTTTCACTACAGCGATGCCAAAGGTGATAAAGGTGAATCGTCCTGCATTTTTATTACCGAGGGGGATTCGGCCAGCGGTTCGATCACCAAAAGCCGTGATGTGGAGACACAAGCCGTTTTTAGTTTAAAGGGTAAACCTCTGAATACTTTTGGCCTGACCAAGAAAGTGGTATATGAGAACGAAGAATTTAATTTACTGCAAGCGGCGCTCAATATTGAAGAAGGGCTGGACGGATTGCGTTACAGTAAGGTGATCATTGCAACTGATGCCGATGTGGATGGTATGCACATTCGTCTATTGCTAATTACTTTCTTCCTGAACTTTTTCCCCGAACTGATTAAGAAGGGACATGTGTATATTCTGCAAACACCGTTGTTCCGTGTGCGCAACAAGAAAGAGACTTTCTATTGCTATTCGGAGGAAGAACGGATTTCAGCCATACAGAAGGTGGGGGCTAATCCTGAGATTACCCGATTCAAAGGTTTGGGTGAAATCTCGCCTGATGAGTTTAAGCATTTTATAGGTGCTGACATGCGTCTTGATCCTGTTTCCCTCAAGAAAGAAGATCTTGTGAAAGAGTTGCTGGAGTTCTATATGGGAAAAAACACCATGGAGCGCCAGACCTTTATTATTGATAATCTGGTGGTAGAAGAGGATATTGCTTAAATTGCATAATGATTCTCCGGAGTTTTATATTTCGGAGAATCCACTCCATAAGCTATTATTGCTCTTTTCCCAAACATAACAAGTAAGATGCCAAAAAAGATTGCAGTTTTTCCCGGTACATTCGATCCCTATACAATCGGACACGAAGCCTTAGTGCGTCGGGGTCTGACTTTCCTTGACGAAATCATTATTGCCATAGGCGTGAATGAAGCAAAGAAAAACTGGTTTTCGCTCGATGAGCGATTAAAAACGATTTCCAAAATCTATGACAATGAAGACCGCGTGAAAGTAATTCCCTACGATGGACTGACTATAGATTTTGCCGTGGAACACAATGCGAAGATTATTTTGCGCGGAATACGTTCGACTACCGATCTGGAATATGAGAAGCTGATGGCAGACGTTAACCGCAAAGTATCGGGCATTGAAACAATATTGCTGGTTACAGAACCTGAATTTGCGCATGTAAGCTCATCGGTTGTACGCGAGCTAATGCGATATGGAAAAGACGTTAGTCAGTTTCTTCCCTGATTGTACAATCCCTGTTTAATACCCTCTATCTAACCAAGTCGATCAAGAATTTACATAATCGAAGTACAGAATGAAAAGAATCTTAATGAACACTGCTTTATTATTTGCTTTTACGCTGGTCGTGGTGGCTCAAACCCAAACCCCTGCCATGCGAAAGCTTATGATGACGCAGTTTGCAATCCAGAATCTCTATGTAGATAAGCTGGATGAGAATAAATTGACCGAAGATGCTATCGAAGCATTGCTTAAGAAGCTCGATCCGCACTCTTCCTACATGAATGTGGAAGAGGTGAAGCAGATGAATGAGCCTTTGCAGGGCAACTTTGAAGGTGTGGGTATTCAGTTTAATCTGTTGAATGATACATTGTTTGTAATACAGACAATTCCGGGAGGTCCTTCCGAGAAGGTTGGCATTATGGCCGGAGACCGTATCCTTCAGGTAAATGATACTGTGATTGCGGGAGTGAAGATGAAGAATACCGATATCATGAAACGTCTGCGCGGCAAGAAAGGCTCTATTGTTATGGTAAAAGTGTTACGTCGTGGCGTGAAGGATCTGATAGACTTCAAGATTGTCCGGGATAAGATACCCATCTATAGCCTGGATGCTTCTTATATGGTCGATAAAACGACCGGTTATATCAAGATTAACCGTTTCGGAGCAACAACTTACGAAGAGTTTATGAAAGCTCTGAAAGACTTGCAGAAGAAGGGCATGAAGAACCTGATTCTTGATCTGGAAGATAATGGAGGTGGTTATCTGAACGCTGCGATCAGCATGGCGGATGAGTTCCTGAAAAAAGATGAGCTGATTGTCTATACCCAGGGTTTCCATCAGCCCAAAGACGAAAATATCGCTACCGCTAAAGGTGACTTTGAAACCGGGAAACTGGTTGTAATGATTGACGAAAGTACCGCATCGGCAAGTGAGATTGTAAGTGGTGCAATTCAGGACTGGGATCGCGGGGTAATTGTTGGTCGCCGCAGTTTTGGCAAAGGATTGGTGCAACGTCCTATTCCATTACCTGATGGTTCAATGATTCGTCTGACTGTTGCGCGTTATTATACACCTGCCGGACGTTGTATCCAGAAACCTTACGAAGACGGTATTGATAAATACAACAAAGATCTGATCGAACGTTATAATAAAGGCGAGATGATCCATGCCGACAGCATACATTTCCCCGATTCATTAAAAGCTTTCACAAAGGTGAATCGTCGTGTCGTATATGGCGGTGGTGGTATCATGCCCGACTTCTTTGTACCTATCGATACCTCCCGTTATACCGATTATCACCGCAATATTGTGGCTAAAGGGGTGATCTATAAGTTCTGCATCAACTACATAGACAAACACCGTGACGAGTTGAAACAGAAATATTCTAAGCCTGAAACATTTGAAGCCGGGTTTACTGTAACCGACGATATTCTGAAACAATTGGTGGCAGCAGCTGATGAAGAGAAGATCAAGCAGGATCCGGAACAATTGGAAAAATCCAAACCGTTGATCTGTATGCAGATAAAAGCTCTTCTTGCCCGTGATCTGTTTGATATGACCGCTTATTTCAAGCTGGTTAATTCAGAAAGCGATAGCTTCCGGAAAGCTGTTGAAATCATTCGTAATGATAAACTCTATAACAAGCTGTTGAAGAAAATGTAATACCGGTTGGAGATGCACCGGCTGTGCATTCATAACAACGGAAATGAATAAAAAAAGGAGCTGTCCCGATATGGGATAGCTCCTTTTTTACGTGTAAAATAGAACCTTATGTTTTAGCGCGTATACATTTAAATCAGAAACTTTGCATATCGCATAACCGTTTGTAGTAACCATCGAGTGCGATCAGTTCGTCATGACGTCCCCGCTCTACAATCACACCCTCATGCATTACGCAGATCAGGTCGGCGTTTTTGATGGTGGACAGGCGGTGAGCAATCACGATGGAAGTGCGGTTACGCATCAGCTTCTCGATTGCATCCTGTACCAGGCGTTCAGATTCGGTGTCGAGCGCTGAGGTAGCCTCATCCAGAATTAATATCGGCGGATTCTTCAGAATGGCGCGGGCAATACTCAATCGCTGACGTTGACCACCCGATAGCTTGCAGCCACGATCTCCAATATTGGTTTCATAGCCTTGCTCCGAGGCAATGATGAACTCATGTGCATTAGCGATTTTTGCCGCCTCGACCACTTGTTCCATTGAAGCATTTTCTACCCCGAAAGCAATATTGTTGAAGAAGCTATCATTGAAAAGAATAGCTTCCTGGTTTACATTACCCATCTGAGCACGCAGGTCGTGCACACGGTATTGGCGGATATCATTTCCGTCAAGCAGGATGGAACCTTCCACTACATCATAAAAACGGGGAATCAGATCGACCATTGTCGATTTACCGGAACCTGACTGACCTACAAGCGCCACCGATTTACCTTTCGGTATTTCGAGGTTGATGTTCTTCAATACCCATTCGCTGTTGTATTTAAAGAACATATTCTTAAACTCGATTTTTTCTGAGAATTCTTTCAGGGCTAACGGCTGTTCAGGATCCTTGATATTGTTTTCGGCTTTCATGATCTTGTCGATACGTTCCATTGACGCCATCCCTTTCTGAATGGAGTAAACGGCTTTTGACAGGTCTTTAGCCGGATTGATAATGCTGTAAAAGATAACGATATAGTAGATGAATGAAGCTGCATTGATACTGCTTGAGTGGTTCAGGATCAATGTGCCTCCGTACCAAAGCACAATGGCGATAGTCACTGTGCCGAGAAATTCACTCATCGGATGAGCCAATGACTGGCGGCGGTTGATGCGGACAGTTGTACGGCGAAAGAGGTTATTCTGGTTATCAAAACGAGCCTTGATTTTTTCTTCAGCGTTGAAAGCTTTGATAATGCGCAATCCACCAAGGGTCTCTTCCAGCTGAGCCATAAGCTCTCCCCATTGGTGCTGACCTTCCAGTGAAGTGCGTTTCAGCTTTTTACCGATCTGTCCCATGATGTATCCGCTCACCGGCAAAAGAATCAGTACGAAAAAGGTTAACTGCCAACTGAGTACAAACATCGTTGTCAGGTAAACGATAATCATAATCGGATTCTTGAAGATCATATCGATCGAACTCATGATCGAGCTTTCCACTTCGTTGACATCGCCACTCATTCGGGCAATGATGTCTCCCTTCCTTTCATTCGAGAAGAATCCAATGGGAAGCCCCGCTATTTTATTGAAAATATTATTCCGGATATCGCGAACCACACCGGTACGTAGCGGAATCATGTTGTAGAGAGCCAGATAGGCGGTTCCGGTCTTCAGCATAGTCATGAAAATCAGGAGTAATCCGAGTAACATCAGGACAATACCTCCGCCATGTACCTCAATAATATGAGTTATGTAATAATAGAAGTTGTTGGTTAGTTCATCCTTCAATGAGTTGGTGCTGCCCAGAGGAATCAGTTGATATGATCCTTTGTTGATTCCAAAAAGAATCTGCAGGATCGGGATAATCAATCCAAAAGAGAACAGGCTGAAAATGGTGGATAGTATATTGTTGAAAATGTTGAAGAACAAAAACTTCTTGTATGGCGGAATCAGCCGGAGCATTACCTTAATAAACTCTTTCATATAGCGGGTTTACGGTTGTTTTGAATTGTTATGGTTTGTCTGTAAAATCAGTCGTATTCGTGTTATCTATACGCTGTTTTATTTCGAAAAGCCGACAAAATTAGGAAATTAAATCGATATACCTAAAGGCATGAGGGATTTAGGTTGGGATATAAGTATTATAAATGCGAAGACGCCAAAGCGCAAAAAGTAAAAAACTTTGCGTCTTAGCGTCTTCGCGTTGAAATATCAGAGTTTGGCAAAAGCTTGCTCGAGGTCTTCTTTGATGTCTTCAATATGTTCCAGTCCGACAGACAAACGAAGCAGGTCGGGGAATACACCTGCAGCAGCTTGTTCCCCGACAGTCATCTGTTGGTGGGTTGTGCTGGCCGGGTGAGTGACCAATGTACGCACATCGCCAACGTTCACCAGGTGGCTGATCAGATCAAGACTTTCCACTACACGGATGGTATTTTCCAATCCTCCTTTTACGCGGAAACAAAGCACCGCTCCGAAACCGTTGGTCAGGTATTTTTTCGCCATTTCGTGGTAAGGATGGCTTTCCAGACCGGGGTAGCTTACAGAGCTTACTTTCGGATGTTGCTCCAGCCATTTGGCCAGTGCCATCGCGTTTTCGCAAATCTTATTTACGCGAACGGAAAGAGTTTCCAGTCCCTGGATCAGCATAAATGAGTTGAACGGGCTGATTGCCGGCCCCATATCCCGTAAACCTTCTACACGGGCACGAATAATGTAGGCAATATTGCCGAACGGACTGTTTGCCCCGAATCTTTCCCAGAAAACCAAGCCATGATAACCTTCCGACGGTTCGGTGAACTGCGGGAATTTACCGTTGCCCCAGTTGTAATTACCACCATCTACAATGATACCGCCCATGCTGGTTCCGTGACCGCCAATCCATTTTGTAGCCGATTCTACCACGATATTGGCCCCCCATTTAATAGGTTGGCTAAGATATCCGCCACAGCCGAAGGTGTTGTCTACGATCAACGGCAAGTCGTATTTGCGGGCTAAAGCGACTACCTTCTCAAAGTCAGGAATGTTGAAGTATGGATTTCCGATATTCTCGGTATAGAGAGCTTTGGTGTTTTCATCGATCAGTTTCTCCATCTCTTCGGCCGAATCGTTTTTGGCAAAACGGGCCTCGATACCGAGTCTTTTAAATGAGACCTTGAACTGGTTGTATGTGCCACCATACAGATAAGGTGATGATACGAAGTTATCGCCAACTGTCAGGATATTGTTCATGGCAATAAATTGGGCAGAATGTCCCGATGCTACAGCCAATGCTGCCACACCGCCTTCCAATGCCGCCATACGTTGTTCAAATACATCGGTAGTCGGGTTCATCAATCGGGTGTAGATATTGCCGAATTCGTTCAGTTCAAACAAATCCGCACCATGTTTCGCACTGTTGAAAGTATAAGCCGTAGTCTGGTAGATGGGTACCGCGCGGGCATTGGTTGTTTTGTCCGCTTTCTGATAACCTGCGTGCACTTGCAGGGTTTCGAATCTGAATTTCTTTTCTGACATAATAATGTGTATTTGATGTTGGGGATCTATATTTCTTTCATCCCGGTAATAGGGTAGATATTCGATGCAAAAATAGAATTAATTTCGGCTGAATCTTCTTATAGCTACGTCTTTTAGCTCATTGTGGCAGGTATTATTACATACAGGCTAAGTTGTTGTCAGATTCGGAATATTGCAGAATTGGTGATAAATTTGAATAAATATGCCTGATTGAGTGATAGAATGATAATCTACACCGGATAACATTTGCCCTCTTCCGCTAAGACTGTTTCGGGGAAAATTGTTTTTGCTTCTTCGAGCAGCACCTTCAGGTCGGTATAGCGGGCAGAGAAGTGTCCGATGACCAGCTTTTTCACCTGAGCTGCCTGAGCGATCTTAGCAGCCTGCAATGCTGTGGAGTGCATGGTATGTTTGGCGCGGGCTTTCTCTTTTTCCAGGAAAGTGGCTTCATGGAAAAGCAGATCTGCTCCCTCGATAATCGGAACAATGGACTTGTGGTAGGTTGTGTCGGAGCAATAGGCATACTTACGCGAAGGTTCAGCCGGGCGGGTCAGCTTTTCGTTGGGAATGACTGTGCCATCCTCACGAATAAAATCCTCACCCTCCTTGATGCGGTTCATGTCCCGTACGGGCACCTGATAAAAGTCCGTCATTTCGCGAATGATGTGACGGGGGCGGGGCTTCTCTTCAAAGAGAAAGCCGCAGGTCGGTACCCTGTGCTTCAGGGGGATGGAATAGACCTTCAACGAACGCTCCTCCAGTATCAGTTCATGCTTCTGAGGAACAATGGGATTGAAGACGACTTTGTAAGGCAATTCGGCGCAAAAGTAATCAAGCAACGGGCGGAACACTCTTTCTGCATCGGGATGGGCATGTATAACCAGATCACCGGTTCTGTCTAAAAGGCCCAGTGTTGATATCAGACCCATTAATCCGAAGCAATGGTCGCCATGCAGGTGGGACAGGAAAATATGGCTGAGCCGGCTAAATTTCAGTTGCATCCGCCGCAGTTGGGACTGAGCCCCTTCTCCGCAATCGATCATGAAGAGATTCTCGCGAAAGTTCACCACCTGCGAAGTCGGATTAAAGCGGGTGGTCGGTAGCGCTGAACCTGTACCCAGGATATTGAGTTCGAAACGTTCCATTCTTATTTTCTATCTGTAACAATACTTGTAACTTCACCTTTGGCCAGGATTGTGATCAGTTTGTCGCCGGCATTAAGCTCCTGTGCCGATCTTACGGTTTTGCCCTCTTTGGTGGTAATCGAATACCCTTTTTTCAAAATGGTTTCGGGGGAAGAGAGCCGGATAATCTGTTCTGCCAGGTGCAACTTCTTCTGTTCGTTGTCAAGACGCAGGTGAACAGCCTGAGCGATTCCCCGTTCAAATTCAGGTAAAAGCTTTTTTTGATGCATGAGCAGTGTTTGGGTAAATAGAGGCAACTGACTCTCGAACCTGTTTAACCGCAAATGCTCATTTTGTAATTGTTTTTGCGTAGAAGCGGTCAGGTAGTGAGATAAATTCTGTAACCGGTAGGTTTCATTGAGTATTCGCTGTTTGGCTTTGTTGAGTACAAAGTCCTGCATGTGCAATAGATTATCTTCCTGTTCTTCCATCTTTGAAATCAGGAATTCGGCAACAGCCGTTGGGGTTTTCATGCGGGTATGAGCCACCATGTCGAGTACCGACTCGTCACGGTCGTGCCCTATTCCGGTTATGACAGGAAGCCTGAACTCAGCACATCGTTTGGCAACGGCATAGCTGTCGAAGCAATTGAGTTCGGAAACAGCCCCGCCGCCCCGTATAATTACAACGGCATCAAAATGATTGATGAACTTTTCAATACGGTCCAATGCTGACAGGATAGAGGCTTCCGATTGGTTTCCCTGCATCAGGGCCGGAAAAAGCTTGGGATAAAAGACAAATCCGGAGCTGTTTTGCAATAACTGATCAGTAAAATCACCGTATCCGGCAGCGGTTTGTGATGAAACCACCGCAATCCGCCGGGGCAATTCAGGGAGAGCTAATTCTTTGTTTCTCTCAAATACACCTTCATCCTTCAGCTTTTTGATGATCTCGAGGCGTTGGCGCATCATGTCCCCCAGCGTATATGACGGATCAATATCGATTACGTTGAGACTCGGCCCGTAAACTTCGTGGAAATCGACATTAACCTTTACCATCACCTTGATTCCGCTATTGAACTTTTGTCCGGTCTCTTCTTCAAAGTAGGGCTTCAGTACCCGGAATGTATTGGCCCAGATATTTCCCCGCATTTTGGCAATTATGTTCCCGTTGCGTGTCTCTTTTTCCACAAATTCGATGTAGCAATGTCCGGGACCGGCTATACGAACCTCACTCAGTTCGGCCCGCACCCAATAGCTGTCGGGAAAACATTCCCGCAGGGCCATTTTGATCAGGTTGTTAAGTTCGTGCAGGGATAGGATGTCGTTCATTTCAGTACTTTTGTCATAAAACGAAAGTTCTTGTTCTCGATACAGACGATGTAGATGCCTTTAGGCAATTTGTTTGTTGTTAATAGCTTTTCCGATCCCGTGGATTTGTCACAAAGTGCCATCTGTCCCCAGGCTGTATAAAGATGAGTCGTGTAGGTGCTGTCCGATTGGGGCAGGTTTTTAATGCAGAGTCCCCTCGGTGTTTTGAAGAACACTTCAATCTTATCAGAAGTAAATGTAGGGTAAACCTGTGTCGGATTCTGGTATGCAGCCCTGAAATCCGTTACCCCATAGCCGTATCGTACATCAGGTTGTTTGTAAAAAGATGAGTTTCTGCGAATAAGGTCAAGGATTTCCCGGTTGGTTAAGTTAGGCAAAGCCTGCCACAGACAAGCCGAAAGTCCGGCGATCAAAGGTGCGGAAAAAGAAGTACCGTTTGATGTGCTTAACGATCCGTTCTGGTCTATCAGATAAGTACCTTCACCAACAGCCACAACGTCCGGTTTGACTCGATTGTCGGCGGCAAATCCTAAAGAACTGAATGACGCGATCTGAGATGATGTATTGATGGCCCCGACAGTTAAAACATCCCGTGCATCAGCCGGTGCATTGATTTTCTCCCAGGGCTTGTTTCCTTCATTTCCGGCACTGACTATCACCAGTATTCCTTTCTCGGATGCCTTCTGTGCCGCTTTTGAAATAAAGATGGTTTTACCGTCAAGCTGCTCGTGGGTATGATTCATCGCTGCATTGTCAAATGTTGAATACCCCAGCGATGTATTGATGATATCCACTCCGACGCTATCAGCAAATTCGGCTGCCGCGGCCCAGTTGTCTTCTTCTACCGGGAATTCGGAGTTTGAATCTTCCGATCTAAGCAACCAGTATGAGGCTTTGGGTGCCGATCCGATAAAGCGGAAAGAGTCAACAGCGGCCATAACTGAAAGTACCATTTCGCCGTGGCGATCGTTGTTGTACACGTTATTGGAGGGGGTAACAAAATCTTTAGTGCCCAAAATGGTCGTTTGCTTCAAAGCCCCGATTGCATTGGCATTTAGAAATCCGGCATCAATCAGTGCAATGACCATGCCCTCGCCCCGGTATCCGGCATGATGCAGCATATGGCCGTTATTAATCCTGATCTGGTCAAATCCGTAGCCGTATTCATCGGTCAGTGATGTCGCTTTGGATTGGCTTTCAGTACTTTCGTTTCGGAGTGATAGTGATGTTTCTCCGGTTACACCCTGCCATACCCACTCGGTTTTGTTTACGAAAGGTAGCCTCCGGACAAGTTGCATCGCATTGCTGTCGCAAACTGCAACGACAACGCTATTCATCCATTTGCTTTTGGAGATAACTTTTACACCTGTTTCGCTAATCTGGTTCAAATAAGATTCCGGAACAGGCAGGTCGGTAGAGTCAATCCGGATATTCTGCCTGGCTCTTCTCTCTATGGATTTTCTGGATAGAAAGCCTTCCGGATTTACAATGCTGAAGGAGGAGCTGTTTTTGTCTTTAAGCCAAACCCTGAATTTGTATTCAGTTTGAGAGAAAGCAATCAGCGAGAATAATATGAAGAGTATGCAAACTCCTTTTTTCATTATGGGGAAATACTGGTAAATAGAAAACAAATAGTATACAAACATAGCATATTTTTTGGTAAAATCAGAAAAGTGCATGCCAAAAACAGATAAAATCGCATTGGTTGCTGTCTTATTTGAGTCCCTGAAATAGGTATGTGACATGCGAAAATACTATATAAGGTTTATGTCGAAATGCATGTAAAACCGGTAAGTTACGTAGGGTATTGAGCAATTATCTGCTGGATAAGAATGGTAGGGTTTTGGCTGAAGATCTTTCTCCTGAGGTGTTGGATCCTATATTGACTCAATAAGGTGATAATATGAGGCTGTGTGGTCAAAATGGTGTGATAAATACAGTATAAGCTTCCAAAAAGAAGTGCAAATGGTTGTTTAAGATGTCTGAAAGTAAGGTGTCGGTAAGGATAATATGATTTATGATGAACTGATTGTTTGTGCATGTGTTTTTATGAATATGCTGTATAACATAATATATGTGCGCTGAAATATGCTGAAAAACATGTTAAAATGTTTGCTTGATACGCAATTAGAATCAGTATGTAATGGTTTTGTAACAACTTACCCCTATATTTGCAGTGTAAATAAAGAGAAAGAAAAATAAACAGAGAATTAGATTAAAAAGCAGAGAATCTGCGATTCGGTTCTGAAAGGTAACTAAAGGGCTGAGTTAAATGTTGAATTAAAATTTATAATTATGAAATTAGGGAAATTATTAGTCGTGATCGCTGCATTGAGTGTAACTTTAGCAGCAAGTAGTGAAGAAAGAGCTGAAAAAGCCTTAGATGTCAAAACTCCTGTTTTGAAAGTGTCAAACCTGAAAGCTAAGTATACGCTGGTAAACTTCTGGGCAAGCAATGATGAAGCTTCAAAAGCCCGTGTGGCAAATCTTGAAAAAGAGTTGAAGAAATCAAAATCAGAAAAGATCGCTTTAGTTGCAGTTGCTTTCGAACCGTTGAAGTTAGCTTACGAAAAGTCAGAGGATTCAAAAGATGGTATATATAGCGATGCTTACAGTACCTACAAATTGCGCAAAACTTTGAGTAACTATTTGGTTGACGAAAACGGTAAAGTAGTAGCAAGAGATCTAACCGCTGAAAGTTTAGCATTTTACATCAATGAAATCAAGTAATTTTATGAAACCTTACAATCAATCCATCATTAAGTTGAGGGAGCTGTTCACAATCTGAAAGTTGAACAGCTCTTTTTTTTGCCCTGAATTTATCTGTTTCTGTAATCTTCCGTTTTTTTCTTCTTTTGCTTTTCTCTTCCAGGATTCATTTTAGCCTGTGCAGCGTTTTTACTCTGATTCTCATCTTTTTTATATCTGAATCCACTACCATAAAAACAAGATTATGAAAAAGAGTATATTGTTTGTAATAGCGATCTCTTTGAGTCTATGCCACTATTCGTGTGATAATAAAAAAGATAATTCTGTTTCCATTCCAAACACCAGAGAGATGCGGGTAGGTGAAAAAGCTGTAATTGCATCTGCCAACCAGTTTTGCTTTGATTATTTCAGGTTGCTTTCAGCCGCTGAAAAAGATACCAATGTAACTTTCTCCCCGATTAGCGCCCATGCCGCTCTCAGCATGCTGATCAATGGAGCTGACGGCGTTACCAAACAGGAAATCAAGGATGCTCTACGCGTATCGGCTCTTAGTGATTCCGAAATCAATTCCTCCTTCAAAAGCCTGAAAGAGTACCTGCTTCAGGTGGATAACCGAATTACACTGAATATTGCCAATTCAATATGGGCCCGCCAGGAGCTGCATATCAAAAAACCGTTTGCTGCTACGCTTCAAAGCTATTACGATGCAGAAGTTCACACACTCGATTTTGCCGGCCCGCTGGCAGTGAAAACCATTAATAACTGGGTCAGTGACCAGACTAAAGGTCGGATTCCAACAATTATTGATGATCAGAAAATAGCGTCGGATGTGGTCATGTATCTGTTGAATGCGATTTATTTCAAATCGGACTGGAAAACTAAGTTTGACAAAACGAAAACTCAGAAAGCTAACTTCTACAGGGATAACGGTCGTACGGTACAGGTGGATATGATGCAGAGTGAGAAAATGGAAGCGTGGATGTATTATGATAACTCCGTCCAGTTTATCGATATTCCTTTTGGCAATGGTGGATATGCATTTACTGTGGTTATGCCAAACGGTACCAAAACACTGGATGAATTTATCGGGGAATTTGACAATGACAAGCTACAGGCAATTCTGGCTAAAGAACCTGCTACAACCGGTGAGCCTCACTATGTTTCGCTGAAAATGCCAAAGTTTAATTTTTCCTGCAAACAGGATATGAACTCATTGCTATCGGCAATGGGTATGAAGAGAGCGTTTACTGACTCGGCCGAACTCCCGAACCTTTTTGAAGAAGAGAATCTGCAACTGGCAGTGTCGAAGGTAAAACAAAAAACGTTTGTTCAGATTGATGAGAACGGGGGAGAAGCAGCTGCTGTAACCTCTGTGGAAATTATAGTTACTTCGGTAGGTCCCGGGTATATAACCGTCGACCGTCCATTCTTGTTTTTGATTCGGGAAAAGAACAGTAATACGATTTTATTTATCGGAAAAGTCCATCAGCCGAAGTTTGAGTAGGATAGTATTTTACCAGATGATCAGCCGACCTCTCCCGGCTTCCCTCAGATTTGACTATTCATATCAACCTCGACGTTGATAGTCTTATCCCCCCGAAGCAATATCAGTTTCATGGATCTGCGGGAACTGACTTCGAACATACTTTTTATTTCATTGATATTTACATCGAAGCCTTTTTTGCCGTTTATTTCCAGAATCCGGTCGCCTTTTTGCACTCCTGCTTTTTCTGCCGGAGAGCCTTCCCATACGTAAAGTACTTCCGATAATCGCAGAATCGGATCTTGCTGAATTAATTCAATGCCTGCAATATTATAGGATGAATTATTCCTGAAGTTGGAGTTGGGTTTAAAATAAATCAGATTATTGCTCTCGTCAAATATTAAATTGAACCGGCAGAGAATCTGACTACCTATGGTGCCATCACGTTGTGATTCGGTAAATACTTCAGCTATTGAGCTTGAATCAGGAAAAGTGACTACCGGAAAATGAAGTACAGACTTTCCGATTTGTATACGGGGCATCCGGCCCAGGTATCCTTTTATTTCACCGTTTAACCCCTGGCCAATAAATCCCCGGATAGACCGTTGGGGAATCTTTACCGGATCTTCGCCATATGCACGAAACCAGGCCGCCAGTTCGGCACCTGTATCAACCAGCATTTTAACTTCCTTGGAAGTACTGCTTGTATCGACAATGGGAATGCGGATAAACATTTTCTGGCCTTCTATCTGAACGGGGAGCGGGGTGTATTTTTTGGGTGGGGTGAATGATGCGCTCTCATAAAAGGTAATTCGTTTATTATCATAGTCAATCTTGACTGTATATCCCTGAAAGAAATCAGATCCCATCAGGCCATTGATTTTTGTTCCGGTATGTTTCGATAAGTTGAAAATATCCTCTTCAAGTACATATATGGTTTGCCTGTCGAGTTTGAGCTTCCCGAACTTGAGTGTGTTGTTTTTGCTGGTTAATGCCCTGAGTTGGGTGCCACTCCCTAAGCCTTTAAGAAAGATATTCTCTGAGTAATTAAGGGAAATACTATCTTCTGCAGTAAGTTCGGTAATTAGTGTGGAACGTACGCCTGAATCCAGAATTAGATTAAGTGTTGATGAATTGTTGATCTTTGCTTTGATAATGACATAGCTGCCTACTATCTCAAATGGAACAGAGGCTAGCTTTTTGGGTCTGGCGGGAAATCCGGGTTCAGGGTTGAGAAACCAAAAGATTAACAAAATAATTAAGGATCTCATTGTTATAACTGATTGGGAAATTTCTATAAGAATAGAATCGCAATAACGTATTTTTTGTTCATAATAAACCATTGTTAATTTTCAAACATAAAAAAAGAGGTTATCTCGCGATAACCTCTTTTGAAGATGAAAGTAGAAAAATTACTCTTTAATGAATTTTACTGAGTAATTGCTGATGCCTGATGTAATTTTCATAAGATAAACTCCGCTGCTCAGATCTTTCAGGTCCAGTTGTTCGGAACCATAGATTACTAAGGATTTTACCCGTGTGCCAAAAGCGGAGAATATTTCAACTTTAGCAGTAACCGGATTTTTAAAGTTTATATAAGTATAATCCTTTACCGGAACTGGATATACACTCACTGCATCATCTCCGGAACGGGTATTTGTTATGTCGGTAGGATTACCCTGGGGGGTTGCAGTCTTCACAATCTTAAAGCTGTCAAACAGTTCCGGAGTGCCATCGTCATAAACTTCGTATGTTTTAATGGCGATGGTATCGCTGCTTACTGATACATTACTGAAAGTCGGACGACCGGTTTGCCCAAAACGGCCGCTGAACAACCCGAAGTAGTTGGTAACACCCAACGATGTTTCAGCCGTAGTCATCTGAGCTTGTGAACGTGGCTCATATTTCTTTTTCCCGGCAGAATTGTTCAGAAAGTATAAGGTACCGTCTGCCACGTTGAAAACACCACCGGATTTAGCCGTAACGTTTGCGCGTGCATCAAATGTTACACTTATCTGATTCTTCACGGCATTAGCAACCAATGCCTTATTCCTGATCGGTCCCATTACTTCATACACGTGGTCGTGTCCCTGAAGAGCCAGGTCAATCTTCAATTCATCGAATACAGGAGCAAGTGCATCGCGAACCGCCTTGCCGTCGGCATCGCTTTGGTGACTCTGGCTACCGGTGTACATGGTTTTGTGGAAAAATGCAATTCTCCATTTGGTGTCAGGATTTGCTGCAACCTGAGCTCTCATCCATCTTGCAATAGAATCCAGTTGATTTGTTACGCTGTAATCTTCATAGCTCATTGCCATAAACAAAGCATCGCCATACACAAATGAGTAGATACTTCCCGGAGTGGTAGAATTGGTCTTGTCAAATCCCGGGTTCAACGTGTTAAAGTGGCGGGTAAAGTTCTTATTTACAGATTTGTCGTGGTTTCCGGTGATGTATGCCGTAGGATTCTTCATGAAGATATCCTGTTGTGTCTGGAAGAATTGCTCGTACTCCCATTCCGAGTTGGTCGATCCGGACGTTTCGATCAGGTCACCACAACTCAACCAGAAGTTTGCATTCGGATACATATCCTGAGCCGCATGGGTTGTTTTTTGCGAAATGTCAAACATTTCTACAGTGTTTGCTTGCGGGTCCGTTGTGTAAACGAAAGAGAACGGCTCCTTCGAATCTTTCGCAGTAGTGAATGAACCGATTTCGCTCCATGCTCCTTCGCTTCCTACACGGAATGAATAAGTGGTATTTGGAGTCAATCCGGTTGCAAGGGCTTTGTGGTTTGAATAACTTTTTACAGTATTGTTAGCAATACCGGCTAAAGTAGATAGGCTATTTCCTGAAACACAGTAGTTGGTAGTAAAACAGGTCGTGTCAGCAGGAATAGAGAAAAGTGGATTTGCAAAAGCGTTTGCGTCAACATTTTTACCGGCTACAATCTGGACTTTTCCTTTATCAATGCCCTGATTGGTGTACCAGGTGAAACCTAAACGGGTTTTAGGATCGCCATTGATTGACATGTTGATGCTATAGGGCATCTCTTTGACCTTAAGATGGCTCAAGGCCAGTTGTAACCGGGATGTTGAAGCCGAATCTTTTGCGGAAGCGGCCACTACGGCCTTTTTCAATGCAGTCCATGATGGAGTCGTGTAGTTTACCTCATCAAGTGAATTGGCAACACTAACCAGTGAATCGGTTGAATTCAGCGAAATCGTCATGCTTTTACCCCACTGAACCGGAGCATCCTTGATTGCTGTCGGATTCCAGAAACATTGACGAACGGTTAGGTTTTTGGATATTGAATCCAGAGAAAGTACCTGATACGAAAGTTTCGTCTCATCAGTTTTAGAGTTGTTTCCTGTTTCACCTTCACCTTTCATCGGTGAGTCAACACGGAATACGCGTAAAGAGATGTTATTGTCGGGACCGGTATACGTGTAGAACTGATTCCAGTTTGAGTTTCCATGAAAATACGCTTTGATGTTCGGGTGATTTTTCACAAAAGTGGCAAATCCACGTTGTTCGATCGTAGAGGCTGCGGAAGTCGTTAATCCGTCTTTACAGATCTCTTCCACCATGTTTTCGAACATATTTGAGGCATTAATAGAATGATCTCCATTCGGATTACGCAGATGTTTGGTCTCGATGTCCGGCTGGTCATGAGTAAAGATTACTACCGGGGTAGTTGCGTTTACGGTAGCCAAGTCCTGTTCCATCCATTTACGGTTCGTAGAGTCCGGCCACATATTGACAAACATAAAGTGAACGCCTCCGATATTTTTTGAGTAGTTTACCTTATGAGTGTTGTAGTTAAAGCTACTTTGTGATATCGGTGAGGGCATCATCAGATTGTAAATATTCAGGAAAGATGTCGTGTCGTTTTTACTCCAGTTTTTATAATAACCAATAGCATTTGAAACATCATGGTTACCTGGAGCCAACAGGAACTGAGTGTTCTGATTAAATCTGTTCTTCAGTGTAATGCCATTCAGGTAATCATTCTGGAACTGGGTCCATGAAGTTGCAGCAGCCTGATTTCCGGTTTCTGCACGGTTAGCAATATCACCGGTATTGATCACATAATCTATACCTCCTATTTTTTGACCGGCATTTACCCCGTTATCAGAAGGGAAAGTTGCAGATGACATGCTATTGATGCGACCAACCAAAGCCTGGTTTACAGTTTGTGCTGAAACAGATGCTCCCCCCTGGAAAGCAGAACGGGTGATGCCATAGTGCGAGTCCGAAGTGTAAATCATTTGAATCTGTGGCGTTTGCGTCGGATAAACAAAAATTGGATTTGAGTAGAACCACAAATCGGCAAACGCTTTGGTTGCATTATTGGCATTCATCAAAGAATCGGCTAATGGATTGCCGGCTCCGTCAGTTTCGTTGGCAACATTTAATCCCAGGTTAGAGCCACGCAGGCGGAAATAAACAGAGTCTATAACATTCGGTATCGTCAGGCTCATTTCGACCCAACCGTTACCCAGGTTTTTCCATGCCTGACTAACCAGGTTTCTGCTGTCGGTAACACCGCCTGCAGCATCAAAACGCGCAATCAGAGAGGTAGAGGCTACTGTGTCGACTGTGTATTTGTTGTCCGTTGCAGCGATTCTGCTACCTACTTTTCCTTTGATTACGTCGATATGATCCAGTACCGGATTGGTGTATGCACTGTAAGTATTGTTGTTTGCTCCTTGTGGGTCGCGGGCTTTGATGGTTATTTTTACTGTTTGTCCTTTTGAAATTGCCAGGCTTGAGCCCATTGTAGCTGAGCTGACTTTTGTTCCCACAGTTTCTACTTTGTAAATCAAAGAGTCTATCAGATCACCTTCAACCACCCAGGTATTACCCGATCGAAGACCGTCAACAATTGCCGGAGCATTTTTACCGGTAGTGTAGGTGTAGTTTTTCTGATATTCGCCCGGATAGAAATCTCCGGCAATGTCGTGGAAATCGGAATTGGCAAACAACCAGAATTTACGCCCTTCTGAAAGTAGCGCATCCCACAATCCTCCAACTTTGGCAGCATAGATACCGCAGCCACCGAAAGTACCTCCGCCATCGGCAGTTTTACTGTAACCACCGCGGCCAGCTTCTTTCTGGTGTCCGGGCATACTTTCGAAACCGAAGAATACATCCGGTCCTGCATTGTTTAGGTCACGCAAATAATTGATTTTGTAAGTTTTCTGGCGTTCCGGGTGAGCCGGTACAAGATAACTTTTTGTGGGGTAGTTAGTCTGTAACCAGGTGACTGCCTCAATCGCTTTGGCATGACCTGACAAGGTGCTTTTTATCCAACCCTGAGCAGCTCCTCCGGCATCGTCAGTATCACTGTTATCGAACATGAATTCAAACTGAGCCAGCGGGTTACAGTTTGGATTTGCATCAAACTGATTCGCGATAAGTCCCATGCTACCGTGTTCGTGTCCCGGTACGTTCATTTCGTAACTTTGAAGAATCACTTTTGAAGGATACAAAGCGCGGGCATTTAGAATCTGAGCAAACGAACTGTCGCGCAGTGTCTGCCAACGCCACATGTTTTGGTGACCGCTGCTTGTTGAGGTTTTCCCGATAATCGGATTTGGAGTCATCTGATCCCAGTAAACTGTTGTTCCTAAATCGGTTCCTGATGAACGACCGTTTCTGTTGAAGCCTCCTCCGTGCTCACTGTTGGCCCACCAATTCAGACCGAACTGGTTGTTTTTAGACATTATGTGGGCAAAACTCCAGCTTCCATCAGTAAATGTGGTATGCTGGTGAAAGTCGCCCTTCAGATAGCCCTGTGCCTGAGCCTCCCCGGAGGTCAGGGACAAGCCGCAAGCCAGAGCAAAAGCCGCTGAACGTAGATAATTTCTTTTCATAATAACTAGATAATTGTTTAATATTTATAATGGAAATCTATTTTGTAGTTATCCGGTAAGACTCAGGTTTATCGCTTTGATTTGATATACCGTCTATCAATAAATAGCGATGTAGTGTGCTGTTTTTCAGTAAGCAAATTTAGATATGAGGTGTTAAGGAATCATTTCCGGAATATTGCGGTGTAGTTAAGATTTCATGAAAATTGGGTTGCAAAATGATTAGGATGCTGCTAAAATCCGGATTAAAGTAGCAACCGGGACATAGCCCCTGTTTAGATAGAAGGATAGTCATTAAGATATTTCTCAGCCCCCAACACGTATAAACCGAAATAAATCTTACAATAGATTAACAGTGGATTTCGGATTGTTGAATCCGATTTGACATATATTTGTGAATAGGTTTATGTGAAATCGTTATAGATTCCTGAAACGAAATGCTGTTTTAGGCATTCTTTCGAAATAATCGGATTGAGACTAAACATATTCCTGTTTTATTTGGTTATATCTTCTCAAAATTGCTAATTATAATGAAGTTCACTCCTGAAAAATATAATATCCCCGACGAACCGGTGAAACCTTTCATCGATCCCGCCGAATTGTGGGGATTTCTCGAAACCGAAAAGCCCGATAAAGCCCGTGTGCGGGAAATAATCGCCAGATCATTAGCTAAAAACAGGTTGACTCTGCAGGAAACTGCTGCTTTACTTAATGCTGATGATCCGGAATTAATTGACGAAATCAAGCAGGGTGCACGGGAGCTAAAGCGTCGGATCTATGGGAACCGCATTGTATTATTTGCTCCGTTATATATTGGCAGTAAATGTGCGAACAATTGTTCCTATTGTGGCTTTCGGGCTTCGAACAAGGAGACGGTGCGTATGACTCTCGGAGATCAGGAGATTATCAGAGAAATAGAAGCTCTTGAGGATCATGGCCAGAAAAGACTGATTCTGGTTTACGGTGAACATAAAGATTACAGCCCCGAATACATTGCACACACCGTGAAGGTGGCGTACGGTGTAAAAAAGGGCAATGGGGAGATCCGACGTGTCAATATCAATGCGGCACCCATGGAAATTGAAGGTTTCAGGATTGTAAAAGATGCGGGGATCGGAACCTATCAGATTTTTCAGGAGACCTATCATCCGGAAGCCTATAAGCTTTACCATCTGGGTGGGAAAAAGGCTGATTATAACTATCGGGTAACATCGCTAGACCGGGCCATGGAAGCCGGCATTGACGATGTTGGCATTGGTGCTTTGTTTGGGTTGTATGACTGGAAATTTGAGGTTATGGCTTTGGTTCGTCATTCCAATCACCTTGAGGCTTGTTATAACGTTGGTCCGCATACAATCTCCTTTCCCCGGATCAAAGACGCTAATAATCTGAAATTGGGTGACAAGTATTTTGTCAGTGATGCCGATTTTGCCCGGTTGATTGCAGTTCTTCGTCTGGCTGTACCTTATACCGGGATGATTCTTACAGCCCGTGAGCCTGTTACTCTTCGCAATGAATTATTGCAATTCGGCGTTTCGCAAATTGATGGGGGAACTAAACTTGAACTGGGAAGTTATGCTTCAGTAGAGAAGATCCCTCAGGACCTGCGTAGAGAGCAGTTCCGGATCAACGATAGCCGTTCGTTAGGTGAAATCGTTGAAGAATTGCTGGAGCAGGATATGTTACCCTCGTTTTGTACTTCTTGTTATCGGATGGGAAGAACGGGCGAACATTTTATGGAATTCTCCGTGCCGGGTTTTATCAAACGGTTTTGTACTCCCAATGCAATTCTTACACTGGCTGAATATCTGACCGATTATGCCAAACCTGAAATTGCTGAAAAAGGATGGCGGGTTATAAAGAAGAACATGGTAACACTGGAACCTCTTATGCAGGAGCAGTTACAGGAACGACTGGACAGAATAGCAAAAGGAGAGCGGGATTTATATTTCTAACATATAACCTAAAACGTATAACGTAATACTTAACAACGTGAAAGGAAAAGATTTAAAACCACATATCGGTATTTTTGGACGGCGGAATCTGGGAAAAAGCTCTCTGATTAACCTGCTGGCAGGACAGGATGTTGCTATCGTGTCGGAACAGGCGGGTACAACCACCGATCCGGTGAAGAAATCGGTGGAGATTTTTGGAATAGGACCGGCTATTCTGGTTGATACTGCAGGTATCGACGATGAAGGAGATCTGGGCGCTAAACGGGTAGAACGTACCAGGCAGGTCTTGCCTACACTTGATGCAGCTCTGGTCGTAATGGCTCATAATTCGTTTAATACAGAAGAAATTGAGCTTATTGAACAACTCAACAACTTCACCGTCCCTTTCCTGATTCTTCATCAGAAAAGTGATCTGGAAGAGTTGCAGACCGAAACGTTGCAAAGAATCAGACTGGTGACAGATGCACCGGTTATTGAAACCAACACGATTGATCCGGCTATGCGTGATATGATCATTGAAGCTCTTAAGCCGGTGATCCCTGCTACCGCTTTTGTTAAGCCGCATTTACTGGAAGGTCTGATTAAACCCAAAGATGTCGTACTGTTGGTAACGCCCATTGATCTGGCAGCTCCCGAAGGCCGGATGATACTGCCTCAGGTTATGACACTGCGGGATGTGCTCGATCATGATGCTATCTGTGTTACGGTCAAAGAAACCGAGTTAGAGGATTTCCTGAGAACAGGGATTCGTCCGGTATTGGTGATCACCGACAGTCAGGCATTCGGTTTTGTTTCTAAAATCGTACCGCAAGATGTTCCACTGACCAGTTTCAGTATCGTATTTGCCCGCTTCAAAGGTGTTTTCTCCAGATATATGGAAGGGACATTGAAGCTATCCCATCTTAACGACGGAGATAAGATTCTGATTCTGGAATCGTGTACCCATCAGGTAACCTGTGACGATATCGGTCGTGTGAAACTGCCCCGTTGGATCCGGGAGTTCTCAAAAAAGAATATTGAATTTGATATTGTTTCGGGAACAGCGCCGTTGCCACAGGATTTAAGCCAATATGCACTGGTGTTGCAATGCGGCGGTTGTATGGTTACACGCAAGCAGGTGATTAATCGTCTGAAATTAGCCTCAGACCAGGGAGTTGCTGTTACTAATTATGGTATGGCGATTGCTTATCTGCACGGAATTTTCGATAGAGTAACAGCTCCGTTCCGCTATATCAATGATTAATTATTCCTTTTCCCATAGTATAGTAATGATTCAGGAAACCCTTTATAAAGATACATTCTCACGTGAAGAACTGATCGAACTTCTCAACGCTGAAGGCAACGATCGTCAGCTGCTGTTAAGGCGGGCTGCTGAAGTCAAAGAGGCTGAAGTGGGCAATATTGTTTATTTGCGGGGGCTCATCGAGTTTTCTAACCGGTGTGCAAAGAATTGCCTCTACTGCGGAATTCGATACGACAATAAATCGGTGCATCGCTATTCCGTGTCTGATGAGGAGATTCTTGATGCTGTCAGATATGCTTACGGGCAACGATTTGGTTCGATTGTATTACAATCAGGTGAAATTGTTTCTCCTGCATTTACCGAACGTGTAGAGAATCTTTTGCGGGAAATTAAGGAGCTGTCAAACGGAGAGTTAGGTATCACGCTCTCTTGCGGTGAGCAAAGCGAAGAGACCTATCGCCGCTGGTTCGAAGCCGGAGGACATCGATATCTGTTGCGAATTGAAAGTTCCAATCCCGACCTTTATGCTAAAATACATCCACAAGACGGCAATCATAGTTATCAGCATCGGGTCGGATGTCTGCGTTCATTGAAACAAATCGGTTATCAGGTAGGAACGGGTGTAATGGTGGGACTGCCGTTTCAGACTGTTGATGATCTGGCCGGCGACTTGCTTTTTATGAAAGAACTGGATATTGACATGTGTGGTATGGGACCTTACATAGAGCATCCCGATACCCCCCTTTATGAGTATAGGGATTCCCTTTGGCCGTTACAAAAACGTTTCGATATGACACAGAATATGATAGCCGTTCTCCGCATTATGATGAAAGATATCAATATTGCCGCGACAACAGCTTTGCAGGCAATTGAAAAACTGGGACGTGAGAAGGTGATCCGTACCGGAGCAAATATCATTATGCCCAATATCACACCGGGTATTTACCGCAACGACTATAAACTCTATGAGAATAAACCCTGCACCGACGAAAATGCGGATGATTGTACAAACTGCATCGAAGTCCGCATTAAACTGGCCGACAATGAGGTTGGGTATTCAAAGTGGGGCGATTCCAAACATTACGGCAAACGGAGAGGATAAGTAATTACCATTATATTAATTGTTTTGCCCTGATTATTTCTGTTAAATGTGAAGGAAATATTCAGGGCAATGTTTTATATTTGTGTAAGAAGATCGTGATTCTGGAATTCTGGATGAATATTCCGAAGAATTATGCATCAACATGAAAAATGATTAAAACCTTAAATAAATTCGACTATGTTTGGGATTAGAGACGAAGAATTACGGCTGATCCGGGAGATCTTATCGAAATACGATGCCGTTCAGGAGGCTTTAGTATTTGGGTCACGTACCCAGGCCGACTGTAAATGCTCCGATGATGTGGATATTGCTATAAAAGGCGAACAACTAACACCGGCAATTACTAAAGAAATTGCTTACGAGCTAAATGAAGAAACGCTAATGACTTATCGTTTTGATGTAGTCAGCTTTGATTTATTAATTAGTGATGAATTGAAAGACCATATTGAAAACGAGGGTGTTTGCATTTACGAAAAAAAGAAATAAGCATCAGATAGAAACCGGGGTCGCATTCATGAATGTGGCCCCGGTTTTTAATAATATGGTCGACCCTTTTTACAGAAATTCTTACCAGCTTATTTTGAGCTGTACCTTATGATTAAAATCAGTAGTCCATGAAGGAGACTGGTTAAGAAGTCTGGCCATTTCCAGTTTGGCTTTTTCGCAGGAATATTCCTTCCATTTTATATCTACAGGACGTCCTTCCGGGTTGAGAGTGATTTCTATATTAACCAATGATTCCTGCTCTCCGCAGAGATCCTTTTTGGCATTCTCCCGGACATATTTCAGGAATTCTTTTTGTCCAAAGGAAGTTGGTCTTGCTTCTTCTTTTTTAGATTTTGAAAAAGACTTTTTATGGACACCATAGCCCACAACTGCCACTTCATTTAAAGTCTTATTATCCTCTTTTAATGCAATAAAGGCTTCTTTATCGGGTGATGTCTTAATTTCTTTGGAGTCATAACCGATATAGCTTACCGTTACCTTTGATGAATCGGCATTTCTGACCTTGAGGGAGAATATACCTTCGATATCGGTAATGGTTCCTTTAGTCGTCCCTTTTTTCCTGAATATTTACTCCGGCTAATGGTTGGCCTTTTTCATCCACTACTTTTCCGTGAATTATGTTCCGGTCTGTTGTTTCTGCGGTTTGAGCCTGCACCGGAACAGCTATATCATCAGTTCCTTTGTCAAAATCGACAGTTCCGACAGCTGCTGAAGTTTGCATGACTTCCTGTTGAGTTTTTATATCCTCTTCTTCGCTGACTTCTTCATCTGCTTTGATAACAGGAGAGGTGAATTTCACAGAGGACTGATCATTTCCCTTCTTCCGGATCTCATCGGTCCTTTCAACTCGTTCGGATGCCTTATCTGTAGCTCCTTTTGCATTCTGTCTGATGCTTTGGGTCGTCGCGATAACCGGTGAATTTTTTTCTTCATTTAGCATAAAGAGATAGCTTCCCAATCCGATCAGCAGCAATACGGTTGCAGCCATTGCCCCCCACACGATCCGGAGTTTCCGTTTAGCTGTAGCTGATTGATGCAGAATCTGTTGCTCAAGCCGTTCCAATACTTTGGTATGGTTGCCTGCAACGGAATCAAATCCATCCAACGCATCCTGCAGAAACGGATCGCTCATGGCTTCACGCTCCAGCCGGTTGGCTTCTTTGCCACGCTTCTTGCCCTGTATGTAGTGTTTGATTCTCATGTTAGTTGTTTAAAACTTTGATCATACAGATTTTGAGGTTTCGCTTTCCGTTCTGTATATAGCTTTTTACTTTGGTTAATGCGAACCCGGTGAGTTCGACAACATCGGCATACGAACATTCATCGAAAAAGAAATGAATGATGCATCGTTTTTGTTCTTCGGGTAATGTCTTCAGACAGTGATTCAGAGCACTTTCCTTCTCGATGCTTTCGCTGGTCTCAATTAGATGCTCAAAATGGTCGGTTTCCACAATCTTTTCGCTGATTTCTTCAAAAACGAAGGGCTGATTTTTCCGTAGAATTTGCAGACAATGATTTTTTGCTACACTATAGAGCCAGGTTCTGAATTTGGTGATTTCGTAGTTGTGGATTTTCAGTGAAAGTTCTTCGTAGATCTGCATCACAGCATCTTCAGCATCCTCCTGTTGTTGCAGGTACTTCAAGCAAAGACCATAGACGAGCGGGATATATCGGGTATAAAGTTGTCCCAATATTTCCTGATCGGACGAATTTACATAGCGTTTCAGTAAATCTTCATCAGTATACTCACTATATGTTTGCCTGAATTTCAAGGGGATGAGAACTGTTTGTTTGTAGTAAAATACGTTTGTGAAAAATATTTCTACAAAAATAGAAATTCTTTTATGGAATTTCAGAAATCGTTGCATCTATTGAGAAAACGATTTCTAACCCATAAATTTTTATATTATGAAAACTAAAGTTATTAAGGCAATATCCGTTATTGTCGTTTTGTTGTCAGCTGTTCTTGTTTTTGCACAAACAGTTCCGGTAAAGCTGAATGTCTCCGGCAAAGTAACGGATGCCGAGTCAGGAGATGCTCTTTCGGGTGTTACGATTACGGTCAAAGGAACAAAACACGGTGTTGTTTCTGATTCGAAAGGCTTTTATTCTATTGCTGTAGAAAAGGGAAAAACGTTGGTTTTCTCTTTCATCGGTTACGAACGCAAGGAGGTCAAAGTTTTGAAAGAACGGCATAACATATCGATGAGACCTTCAAGTCAGGTTTTACAGGAAGTGATGACCGGGTCTGCCGCAGCTATAGGCGCTGTGAGTTTTGATAAGGGTACCGATGATATAACCGTGGTTGGATATGGTGTTATGCGAAAGAGCAAACGTTTCTGTCCACCTGTTATCAAACCCGATGAAGAGGTGAATGAAGAAGAATATGCCGCAACTCCAGAGAACCGTTTCAAGGACACAAAAAGCGAACCACTTTCGACCTTTTCCCTTGATGTGGATGCAGCATCGTATGGTAACGCCCGCCGGATGATCAATCTGGGACATAAGCCCGAAAAGGAGAGTGTACGGGTAGAGGAGTTTATTAACTATTTTTCCTACAATTATCCCTCACCCAAAGGCAATCACCCGGTAAATATACTTACCGAATCTCAACCCTGTCCGTGGAATAATGACCATCTGCTGGTACGCATCGGAGTAAAGGCCAGAGAGATTCCCTCCGATAATCTGCCGGCATCAAACTTTGTATTTTTACTGGATGTTTCCGGTTCGATGGATGAACCCAACAAGCTGCCGTTGGTGAAGTCCTCACTTAAACTGTTAGCCAATAATTTACGGGAGAAAGACCGCGTATCGATTGTTGTATATGCAGGAGCAGCCGGTGAAGTATTGCCATCGACCTCCGGAAGTGATAAACAAAAGATTCTGGAAGCGCTCGATAATCTGCAGGCAGGTGGTTGTACTGCAGGTGGGGCGGGTATTCAACTGGCTTACCGTATTGCAGAGAAGAATTTTATGAAAGGCGGAAATAACCGCGTGATTCTTTGTACAGACGGTGATTTCAACGTAGGTGTTTCTTCGGTTAATGAACTGGAAAACCTGATTTCGGAGAAACGTCAGACCGGTATATATCTGACTGTGTTGGGTTATGGTATGGGTAATTACAAGGACAACAAACTTCAGACATTAGCCCAGAAAGGAAATGGCAATCATGCTTATATAGATAATCTTCAGGAAGCTAACCGGGTGTTGGTAAATGAATTCGGTTCTACGATGTATGCAGTGGCCAAAGATGTAAAGATTCAGGTGGAGTTTAATCCTGTTTATGTGAATGCTTACCGTCTGGTGGGATACGAAAGCCGTCTGCTGAACAAGGAGGATTTTAATGACGATACCAAAGATGCCGGCGAACTGGGAGCGGGCCACACGGTAACAGCTTTTTATGAAGTTATACCGGTGGGGGTAAAAAATACTTTTGGCGGAGTGGATGAACTGAAATACCAGGCATCAACAACCAAATCAGTCCAGACCGGAGCTGCCAATAATGAACTGATGAACGTCAAACTGCGCTATAAACCGATCGACAGCAACACAAGCCAGAAGATGGAACTTCCCGTCATAATCAGTGATAAAGGTAAGTTGATGAGCGGGGATTATGCTTTTGCCGCTTCCGTAGCTATGTTTGGACAACTTTTGAAGAATTCCGATTTCAAAGGCGATGCAACTTACCGGCAGGTGATCGATCTTGCCCGGAAAGGTATGGGTGAAGACCGTCAGGGTTATCGTCATGAGTTTATCCGTTTGGTGGAGGCGGTGATGCAGATGGAGAAATAGGATGCTTTTGGGATATTAAAAATCCGGTTCAATCTAAAATCGAACCGGATTTTTACTTAGAGCTTGTTTAAATTTTAACGAAATCTATTTATAAAGCAGGTAAGTAATGAGAACGAAATAATTTCTATCATTATTCCAGACGCTCAAACAACCAGGTGTCTTTGAATCCGGGAGCAAATTTTGATTTAAAATGATTTCGTTCAGTAATAGCATCTTCTTTTGTGTCGAAGCTTGCTATAATCACACGATACATCTGCTTCTCGTTTTGAGCAATAATCGCTTTATATCCCTCTTTCTCCATTTTTGTCTTCAGTGAAGTTGCATTTGTTTGTTTTACAAAACTACCGATCACAATATTATACTTCCGTAATTTTGAAGAATCAGCGGGTATAACCGGAGTCACAACTTCTTTTTTAATAACTATTGCAGGAGTTGTATCACGGTTTACGGTAATCTCAGGTTGAAGTTGTACTTTTGTCTGAGTGGCAGTTTCATTCTCTTTCGCTTTTTCAAAGACTGTCTGAGAAACACTTTGTTTCGATTTGCATGATGTTACGCTAATAATTGCAAGCAAAAATACAACTGAATAAAAAAATAGTTTTTTCATAATTCATTTTGGATATTTTGCATGCAAAAATAGTAAATATTGTATATATAAGCTAATTGTATAAATGTAAATTTATAAAAAAAACTTTGTTTCCGCTAATATCCAACAATGTGGATAAAAATGGTTTGAAGAGTATGTATAGTATCATTTTATCCCCTTCTCAAACTATTCACAATTCTCTCTTTATATACCCGGGTTTCTGTTTCATTATCATTTATTTCGGGTTGCGTTTCTTTTTTATTTTGTTCGCTCATAAGTAATCCGTCTAAATATGGCGAAGTCAGGAAGCGATAAACTACCTCATATTCAGTTTCTACAAAGTGCAGATCTCCTTCGATGGGTGGAGCAGAATGGTTGGAGTTGATAAAATTGATTCTTAATTGAGCCTCCATTTCATCGAACCATAAATAATATAATAAATCGCTCTGAAGATTGCTGTTTATCAGTTGGTTATGTCTGTTGTTTTTAATTTTTGAGAGAAACGCAATGATCTCTTCGGCGGATATCTGTTTAGCCAGTTCTGTGGTCAGGCGTATGGCTATAGAGTTTTGGTAATTTTCTTTGTGTAACTGGTCTGTTCTGTCTGTAAGAAATAAATCGGTAGTTTCGTGTTTTGACAATTCTTTGAAGAAAGTATATTTATTAGACATAGTTGTAGATTTAGTGTTCTATTATCAATAATCCCGCTTATATGCAATTGATAATCTTTATGTCGCAAAATAAACAATATAAATTTTAATATTGAAGGAAATGATCGGATAAATTTTGTCAATATGAACCAGATAGATCCAGGTGGAACTAATTATCATTCAATGCAATTGATGATTGCATGATGAGTCTTTATACCAATCGATTCTTATTATTTAGTGGCTAATAAATAATTCAGAGCCTCTTCTGTTGTATGCACCGGTAGGTTACATACCTTGTTGCGGCAGATGTAAATGCAGGTTTGATTGTCCGCGATTCTATCCCTCAAAAGCGGAAGGTTTATCTTATTACCACCTGCAAAAACGACATCAGGCAGATAATTCTTCTGGATTTGGAGAGCAACATTTTCAGCATCCTCCCCTGTAACTACCACTTCACACGACGGAAAAAGCAGTTTTCCGGCCAGTAATGCCCAGTTGGCAAAGTAAGTTCCTCCTCCGGATATTTGTTCTCCCAATCTTTGCATGATGCTTTCAGCCCGTGCCCTATAGTCGTTATTTTCAAAAAGTATGCCGAGTTTATGCAGGACATGTGCAAATACCGAATTGGAAGCGGGTATTACGTTATCGATAAAATCTATTTTGCGGGCAATGAGATTCTCAGAGAGATCAGATGTGTAAAAAGCCATCTCGCAGATTGGGCTGATGAAGTGCTTCAATGCATAATCCACCAGTTGACAGCTCAATTGCAACCAGTGAAAATCAAAGGTTACTTCGTATAAGTGAATAAATGCATTTGCCAGCAAGGCGTAATCGTCAAGAAAAGCGTCTACAGTTGCAATTCCATTTTTGTAATTCCTGTATAACTTACCTTCCTGAAGCATCTTCTCTTCAAGAAAAGCAGCAAGGCGAAGGGCCGATGACCGGTATGCCGGATTGCCTAATGCTTTGTAAGCATCCACATATCCACTGAGCATGAGCGCATTCCAGGCGGTCAGGATTTTATCATCCGTAGCCGGACGGATGCGTTTATTCCGTTTGTGTAAAAGCAGTTTGTCGGTTCGGCAAACCAACTCTTCAAACGAATCGGGGGCAATTCCCATCTTTTCTGCAAATCCGGCTTTGGTGATGGTGTAATGGAGGATGTTTTTACCGGATTCCCAGTTGCCTGTAGGGGTGATATGATAAAATTCAGCCATTAATCCGGCTGTTTCGGGATCGATGGCTGCATCAAAATCCTCTTTTGTCCAGATGTAATATTTCCCTTCTTCATTTTCACTATCAGCATCAATGGAAGAGAAAAAGCTACCGTCCGGACTCATTAACTCCCTTTCGGTAAAAGAGATTGTCTGTTCGATGATATTTGCATAGTTCTTATCCTGCGTGATCTGATATGCATGAGCATACAGGCTGATCAATTGCGCATTGTCATACAGCATCTTCTCGAAATGAGGTACTAACCATTTCGCATCGGTTGAATAGCGGGCAAATCCCCCGCCGATCTGGTCATAGATTCCTCCTTTACTCATGGAATCAAGGGTGACCAGAACTGCCTCGAGGGCTTTTTCATTTGCCGTATTGTAGTTGTATTGCAGCAGGAATTCCCATCCGACCGGCATCATAAACTTAGGTACACCTATAAATCCGCCTTGTTCAAAATCCACCTGAGAAAGCAGTCGGGCAAAAGTTTCATGGTAATCCGCTTCTGAAAAAGTCGTTAAGGAATCGTCTTCCGTTATAATGAACGGATTTGTCCGGATTCCTTGTGTAAGTGTAACGGCTGCTTCCAATACCCGTTGATAGTCGGACAAGTAAAGCCCGGCGAGTTGACGTACCAAATCGCTCCATTGAAGAGGAGGGAAGTACGTAGCTGCATAAAACGGCCTTCCATCGGGTAGGGCAAAGGCATTTAACGGCCACCCACCCCGACCGGTAACGAGTTGTGCTGCCTCCATGTAAATCTGATCAATATCGGGCCGCTCTTCACGATCAACTTTGATACAGACAAAGTGTCGGTTCATAACCTCCGCAATATCCGGATTGGAAAACGACTCGTGTGCCATCACGTGACACCAGTGACAGGCTGCGTATCCGATGCTGATGATCAGTGGTTTATTTTCTTGTTTGGCTTTCGCCAACGCTTCTTCACCCCATTCATACCAATCCACAGGATTATTGGCGTGTTGTTGCAGGTAGGGGCTTCGGGCTTTTGATAATCGGTTTAGATTTGTTGCTTCCATAGAATATTGAAACAACCAAACGAGTAGATATGTTTAACTCGGATTCATGCATTTCTTATCCGCAATTCAGGTTTTGGATCAGGCTGACATATCCGGAAGCAGGGCAAAAGAGAATTATCATACTCATACGCGTTATCCGTGTGCTTTTAGAAATCCTATTTCAATCAACTTCAATCGTTTTACTCAATTTTTCCCATTATTTTTCTACATTTGCACTCTAATTATTCAAAAGAGTTATGTCAGAAAAATTATTTGCAGAAATTCCTTATAAAGTGGCCGATATGAGTCTGGCCGACTTCGGGAGAAAAGAGATTGAATTGGCAGAAGTTGAGATGCCCGGTCTGATGGCTTTGCGCGAAAAATTCGGCAGGGACAAACCCTTGAAGGGCGCTCGTATCATGGGATCACTACACATGACTATCCAGACTGCCGTTTTGATCGAAACCCTCGTAGAACTTGGAGCTGATGTGCGCTGGGTAAGCTGTAATATTTACTCGACACAAGATCATGCAGCTGCTGCAATTGCTGCTGCGGGTATTCCCGTATTTGCGTGGAAAGGTGAAACTCTCGAAGAGTACTGGTGGTGTACACTCCAGGCATTACGCTTTCCCGGCGGTAAAGGCCCGAACGTAATTGTTGACGATGGAGGTGATGCTACCATGATGATTCACCTTGGGTATGAAGCCGAAAAAGATGCTTCTGTATTGGATAAAACTCCTGGTGGAGAGGATGAGGCGGAGCTATACAAAATTCTGAAGAAAGTTCTCAAAGAAAACAATACAATCTGGTCTGCTATGTTGCCTGAAATCCGTGGCGTTTCGGAAGAAACGACTACAGGTGTTCATCGTCTGTATCAGATGATGCAGGATGGAAAATTGCTTTTCCCCGCCTTTAACGTAAACGACTCTGTAACTAAATCGAAATTCGATAACCTTTATGGTTGTCGCGAATCATTGGCTGATGGTATCAAACGTGCTACCGACATCATGATCGCCGGAAAAGTAGTGGTTGTTTGCGGGTATGGTGATGTGGGTAAAGGTTGTGCTCATTCTATGCGTTCATACGGAGCGCGTGTAATCGTGACTGAGATCGACCCGATCTGTGCATTGCAGGCTGCAATGGAAGGTTTCAAGGTTACTACCATAGAAGATGCATTGGCTGAAGGCGATATCTACGTAACCACTACCGGAAACTGCGATATTATTACCATCGGCCACATGGCTAAGATGAAAGACAACGCTATCGTTTGTAACATCGGTCACTTCGATAACGAAATTCAGGTTGAGAAACTGAAAAACTATCCGGGAATTAAATCCCGTAATATTAAACCTCAGGTTGATCAATATTTCTTTCCCGAAGGTCACTCAATTATTCTGTTGGCAGACGGTCGTCTAGTGAACCTCGGTTGTGCAACCGGTCACCCTTCATTTGTAATGAGTAACTCATTTACCAACCAGACTCTGGCTCAGGTGGAACTCTTCACCAACGATTATGAGGTAGGTGTTTACGTTTTACCTAAGAAACTTGATGAGGAGGTGGCTCGTCTGCACCTGGAGAAGATCGGTGTGAAGCTGACAACATTGACCGAAAAGCAGGCCCACTACCTGGGTATTTCAGTTGATGGTCCTTACAAACCCGATCATTATCGTTATTAATTCAATCTCGCATTGAAACGAAAAGAGACACAAGGATGGTATTGCATTGATTAAATCGGTGCATACCCCGCTTTGTGTCTCTTCTATTTTCACGGTAGTGTAATTTGCAAATCTTCAAATTTTCAAATTCTCAAATTATAATTAATTCCATGAAGAAAATTGATTTCAAGAAACTCTGGCCATATCTTGCAGCCATTGTTGTTTTTCTGGTGATATCGATTGGCTATTTCAGCCCCGATATTATTGAAGGAAAAGTTTTATTACAGGGTGATACCCGTCAGGGGTTAGCTAACGGGCATGAAATTGGTGGATATTTTGACAAAACCGGAGAAGTTACCCGTTGGACAGGTTCTGTATTTAGTGGTATGCCTACCTATCAGATTACACCTAACTTCGGCTCCGCAAATCTGTTTCGGAATGTTACCGAACTGTTGATGCTTCATTTACCCTCTCCGGCCAGTCTGATTTTCCTGATGATGATCGGCTTTTTTATCCTGCTGAAATCTTTGCGTATCCGTACAGATTTGTCAGTGCTGGGTGCGATCATCTGGACTTTTTCTTCCTACTTTTTCATTATCATAGATGCCGGCCATATCTGGAAGTTTGTGACCCTGGCTTATGTTCCACCGGTGATTGGTGGGGTGATTCTTACTTACCGCGGTCGTTACTGGCTTGGTGGAATTGTTACAGCCCTGTTTATTGGTCTGCAGATTTTATCAAATCACGTACAGATGTCCTACTATTTCCTTTTCGTGATTGCCGCTTTTGTAATCTCTTTCTTTGTTGAGGCTATCCGGTTGAAAGAGTTACCGCGGTTTTTCAAAGCTTCAGTGATTCTGTTGTTTGCCGGAATTATCGGTGTAGCCATCAATATTACTAACTTGTATCACACTTACGAATATAGTAAACAGACTATCCGTGGAAAAGCGGAATTGACTCACAGCCCTGTTGTTGATGCTAAAAAGACGGCTACAAACCAGACAGAATCCGGTCTGGAACGCGATTACATTGTGCAGTGGAGTTATGGGAAAGGTGAAACGTGGTCGTTGCTCGTGCCTAATGCTAAGGGTGGTGCAACCGGGGCGCTTGGTGCCAATGAAATTGCCCGTGAAAAGCTAAATCCCGAATATTCACAAATGCTTTCTCAGCAGAATCAGTATTGGGGTGATCAACCATTTACATCCGGCCCGGTTTATGTCGGAGCATTCGTGTTGGCTCTGTTTATTTTTGGATTGTTTGTCGTTGAGGGAACGCTTTCGTGGCCGTTGTTTGTGGTAACCGCACTTTCCATTTTCCTGGCATGGGGAAAAAACATGATGTGGTTTACCAATATTTTCCTCGATTATGTACCGATGTATAACAAGTTCCGTGCCGTTTCGTCGATATTGGTGGTGGCTGAATTCACAATTCCTTTATTAGCGATATTGGCGCTGAAAAAGATCATCGAAAAACCATCCATTGTTTTGGAAAATAAGAAAGCAACTATATCGTCATTGGCTCTGACAGGAGGTATTTCTGCTCTGTTTGCACTTATGCCGACTGTATTCTTTGACTTCCTGAGTCAGCAGGAGGTTGAGAATATTTTGCCGCAGGTCAATATGAATCCTCAGCTGGCACCGGTGGTTGAGAATCTGAAAGCGGTCCGTGAAGCCATTTTCACGGCTGATGCATGGCGTAGCTTTTTCATCGTATTGGTTGGTGCCGGCATTCTCTTCCTGTTTGCCAAAGATAAGATCAGGAGTGGGATAATGGTGGGTCTGATTGCATTACTCTGTCTGATCGATATGGGTAGCGTAAACAAACGTTATCTGAATAGCGAGAAATTTATGTATCCCCGTGAGATTACCAATCCCTTCCCGAAAACTCCTGCTGATGTGCAGATTCTCCAGGATAAAGATCCGGATTACCGGGTGTTCAATACAACGGTTGATCCGTTTAATGATGCTTCAACATCTTACTATCACAAATCGGTTGGTGGTTACCATGCGGCAAAGTTGCGTCGTTATCAGGATATGATTGATTTCTATTTGAGTAAGGGGCATATGCCTACCCTGAACATGCTAAACACAAAATATGTGATTGTGGCTGATAAACAGGGTAACGTAATGGCACAACGCAATCCGGGGGCGTTAGGTAATGCCTGGTTTGTAAGTGAACTGAAATGGGTGAATAATCCGGATGAAGAAATCGATGCGATAAACAATCTTAATCCTGCTAAAACAGCGGTAGCCGATAAACGTTTCGAAGGTATTTTACCGGCAAAGGCTAATGCTTTGGATTCCACTTCAACCGTGAAGCTAACCTCTTATGCACCGAATAAACTGGTATACAAATCGCATGCTTCGAAAGAAGGTGTAGCGGTTTTCAGTGAAATCTATTATCCGCAAGGATGGGTGGCAACTGTAGATGGTAAAGAAGTTGAAATAAGTCGTGTTAACTACATCTTACGTGCATTGGCTATACCGGCCGGAGATCATGAAATTGTCTTTACGTTCAATCCGAAATCTATCGGCATGACGGAATCAATTGCATATTCGGCAATAGGTATTCTGTTGTTGTCGGTTATCGGTTATATTCTCTATGGCAGAAAGAAGGAGAAGGAATAAATATCTTATATCTTCCCGTTAATGATAGCCCTGTCTGATTTTTTTGTCAGACAGGGTTTTTTATGGTGTGTAATAATACAGCCTGATATCAGAATTCACATTTTATAATCGAAAAAAAAACCTTGCCCGAATTTGCAGGACAAGGTTTTTTGATTCCTTTCAATGAGAAAGGATTTTATTTTACCAAAGAATTCAGGTAAACTTCCAGATTTGTATAGTTTTTATCTAAGCTGAATATAACTCCATCTGAAGGATCCTTCGGGTTTAGTTTATGGCTGCTTTCCCAGGGATCAGGTATTCCGTCATTGTCGGTATCAGCAGGAGCAGGGAGCTGTTTAAGTTCTGGCCAACCGCCTACATCTTTTTGAGAATTGATGAGACCGTTATTACCGAAAGGGGCTTTACCGCTTTTCACCTCGGCTATTATTCTTGTATCTACCGCATCGCGGTGCAGATTGGCACCTGCCGATAATAATACGGATTCGAAAGCCTGCTGCGCTGTTTCTGTTTTGATACCGGCATCATCCAACGGTTTGGTAAACAGAATAGAGTCGGGATTTACAGGTGACTGGGGCTTTATGCCTTTCCGGTTATCCTTGTTGATTGCATTATTTCCTTCCAGGATATTTCCCGAAGCATAGAACTTGCCAAATCCGACCGCTTTGCCCGATGTTTCATTCGACGGATTAAAGAAATAGGTCTTGCGGTTTTCTGGTGTTGCCGGTCCCGGTTTGTAATAGTTACCCACTACATTTGCAATATGTGTTTCGCCTCCGTAAGTACTATTACCTCCCCAGTTATAGATTACATTGTTGCGCAGGTCGGTAATTCCAGTGATCTGGGTAATACCCGGGTGATCCAGACGAGGGTTACGGCTGTCGTGATGAGCCAGCAGGTTATGGTGGAAAGTGGCATTCTTGCCCCCCCAGATGCCTCCGTAGCCATGAGCGCCTTTGTGGTGTACGCTCATTCTCAGGCTTTCCGAAAGAATGCACCATTGCAGGGTAAAATTCTCATTTCCATAGAACGACCCACATTCATCGGTACTCCAGCTCATGGAACAGTGATCGATGATAATGTTTTTATGGAAGCGTGCTCCAAAGGCATCGTCCTCAAAAGCATTGATATCGCCCATGCGGAAGCGGATATATCTGATTATCACATTATCGGTGCTAATGACTGTGGGGGCTCCGGCTATGCATATGCCATCACCGGGAGCCGATTGTCCGGCTATGGTTACGTTGCTGTTGCTAATGTTCAGTTTTGATTTCAGGTAAATCGTTCCCGAAACTTTAAACAGAATAGTTTGTGTCCCCTTTTTCTTAAGAGCATCACGTAGGGAACCCGGTCCGTCATCATCGAGATTCGTTACGTAAATAACTTTCCCACCACGTCCGCCGGTGGTATATTTACCAAAACCTTCAGCACCGGGGAATGCCAATGTTCCTGAGTTCTGAGCCGGGCAATTCACTCCGGACAGAAGAGCGAATGCGGTAAGTGTTAGTATTGATTTGAGTTTCATCTCCGGTTTTGTTTATCATTTTCAGAAGCCCTTCAAGGAAAGGCCGGGTGAGATCTCTATTTTTTAAGTCTTTCCACTTCCAGACTGGCCATAATAAAAGGACCCACACCTTTGGGATCGTTATCGCGGATAAGTTCGTGAATATAGTATTCAAACGAGCCATCACGATAGGGGTTTCCGCCTAATCCTGCAACCGCACAGCATCGGGTGAGTGATACCAGACCGTTGGCATCTACCTTGATGAAATTTTTAATAATACCGTTGTATGCTTTCATTCCGGCAGTACGGTATTCCTGTCCGAGATATCCTTTGCGGGCACCTTTCAGCATCGCATAAGCGAACATCGAGGTACAGGTTGCTTCCTGATAATTACCTGTACGGGTAGGGAGATCTACGACCTGATACCATGTGCCGGTAGTTTTGTCCTGATATTTAACCAACGTTTTCGACAGGTTCCGGAGAATAACGATCATGGAATCTCTACCCGGTTGATTTTTGGGCAGGAAGTCGAGTGCATCTACCAATGCCATCATGTACCAACCCACAGCACGACCCCAAACGTGAGGTGCCTGTCCGGTTGTTTTATCAGCCCACGGCATTGCTTTGCTGGCATCCCATGCATGGCGGAAGAGCCCTGTCTGGGGATCATACGTTTTTTGCGCTACCAGCAGAAACTGTTTCACCACGTCAGCCTGATCTTCGGGATGATTGAAAGTTTTATTGTATTCAGCATAGAATGGAGATCCCATATAAATACCGTCTAACCACATTTGTTGAGGATATACTTTTTTGTGCCAGAATCCACCTTCCGGTGTGCGGGGATGAGTCGCCAATTGCGAACGGAGGGTGTCGAGGGCGATCTTTAAGCGTTTGTCACCTGTGCGGGCATACATGCGGAACAGGATTTTACCCGGATTGACCAGGTCGAGTGAATAGTTGCTTTTCTTGTAAGTGCGGATTTGTCCGTTTGCATCAATGATTGTATCCGTATAGGCCTTCACATAATTGTAGAGCTTTTTATCACCATAGCGATCATATACATCGAGTATTGCCTGGCAACCTAATCCATTACAATAGTTCCATCTCAGCTCTTTGGAAAAATCAAGCATCCAGGCTTCCGGATTACGTATGATGTCGGATTGAGCCATTCGTACAGACCATGGCAGGTTTGTCTTTACGGTTTTGGATTGAGCAAACAGGCTGACTGCAAAAAATGCAGCAACCACAGCGCCGGTAATTTTTGATGATATTCTCATAGTTCTCGAAGAATTTAGTTTTTAGGGGTTATACCATACTACAAAAATAATACCCGCGCTGTTCGCAGATGTGGAATAATTGCCGGAAATTGTGGAAAAATCGGTGATTATCTTTTTGCGAGAAAATTGTATAATGATTATTGTTTGATATCGTAACGGATAAATTCAGGTCAGACAGATATAGAAAAAGCCGTTTAAACAACGGATTAAATGTCGTTTAAACGGCTTCTTTTTTACTTTGATCCGTACTTTTATTCTTTCAGGTTACTACATTTATCCTTGTATTCCCGGGGGCTCATACCAAACTTTTGTTTGAAGCAGCGACTGAAATAGCGGGGATCACTCATTCCTACCATATAGGTGATCTGGCTGATATTGAACTCTCCGGTTTCAATCAGCTGAGCTGCCCGTTGAACCCGCACTTCTTTGAGGAATTCTACCGGAGCAAGACCGGTAAGGCTTTTCAGTTTCTTGAAAAATGCAGAGCGGCTTAATCCTACGCTGGATACAATCTCCTCGATGGTCATTTCAGAATTATCGATATTGTCTTCGATATATTTCATGATGCGTTGGATGAAGATATCATCCTGTGATACAACATTGGGTTTTGACGGTGAAATCACACCGCTGGTTAGCGAAGAACGGTAGAGCTCCTGCAATTGTTTGCGAAGTTTTAGCAGATTCTCTATTCTGGCTTCCAGGTAGGCGGAACTGAAAGGTTTGGTAATGTAATCGTCAGCGCCGTATTGCAGTGCTTCGAGTTTACTTTCCATATCAGTTTTGGCCGTAAGCAATACTAACGGAATATGGCTGATGTTGATATCCTCCTTAATTGCTTTGGCCAGTTCAAGCCCAGTCATCTCGGGCATCATTACGTCTGTAATGATCAGGTCCGGAATATTTGCTTTGGCTGATTCGAGTGCCTCACGTCCGTTTTCAGCTTCCAGTACATCGTATTGGTGACCCAGGACCGTTTTAAGAAAAGTGCGTAACTCCTGATTGTCTTCGGCGATCAGAATCGTTTGCCGCTCAGAGACATTATTTTCTTCTGTGACAAACTCTTCTTCCGGTTCGGAATCGGTTACTTCTGCATTTTCAGGTTCTTTATCCCTGATATCCTGTAAAACAAATTCTTCGCTTTCGGTAAAATGGTCATGTCCTTTCAGAAAGGTGACTTTGAATGACGATCCTTTGCCCGGTTCACTCTCAACTTCAATCCTGGCATGATGCATCTCGACTAACTCTTTTGTCAGAGATAATCCGATACCTGTACCCGGTTGGAATGACGAGACGCTTGCAGAAGCGAGGCTCTCGAACCTGTTAAACAATAACTTCAGCCTGTCTTTACTGATTCCTGTACCCCGGTCTCTGACCGTGATGCTGACCGTCTCTTTTTCTTCGGAAATGATTACCTCTATCGGATTGTCCGGCAGAGTGAATTTAAAGGCATTGGACAACAGGTTGAAGAATATTTTTTCAAATTTGTCCTTATCCACCCATAGTTTTACATCGTGGCTTTCATCATATACCACGAAGTTGATTTTTCGCTCTTCGGCTAATTTGCTAAAGCTTTCGCAGATCTCTTTGATAAAGCTGCCGGTCTGAATCTCCTCGATCATCAGCTTCATTTTCTTATTCTGGATCTTGCGGAAATCGAGTATCTGGTTGATCAACCGCAGCATCCGGTCGGTATTCCGTTGTACAACCGTTAACTGTTCTTTTACCGGATCTGAAAGTGTTTCGTTGCGTAAAATATTCTCTACGGGTGAGGCTATCAGTGTAAGAGGAGTTCGTAACTCATGTGAAATATCGGTGAAAAAGCGCAGTTTCATGTTGGTGATCCGATGTTCCACATCCACTTCGTTTTTCAACCGGTAAATGGTAAATAAGATATAGGCAGTTAAAGCTGTTATTCCTAAAAAGAGCAAGATGTAAAAGAGAATTCCCCAGGAAGATTCCCAGAATGAAGGTAACTTTTTGATTATGAGACTGCGTTCATTTTCTACCCAGACACCATCGCCATTGGTCGATTTTACCCGGAAAACGTATTCTCCCTTGGGGAGGTTTGTATAGGTTGCTATACGTTGGTTGCCCACGTAATTCCAGTCTTCTTCAAATCCATCCAGTTTGTATGCGTATTGTATGCTATGCGGATCGGTATAGTCAAGTGCAGCAAAACCGATGGAAAAGATATTTTGTTCGTGAGTAAGCCGGAGTTCCTCCGTATCGTCAATTACCTGTGAAAGAGGAGAACCTTCCACGCCTATTTCCATGGTCTTGTTGAAAAGCTGAAGCTGAGTCAGTACAATGCGGGGTTTATACCGGCTTTTGATAGTCTTCATCGGATTGAAAATAACAAATCCTTCTGTCGTGCCGAAAATTAAATCACCCTGACGGGTTTGACATACAGCAGCTTCCATGAGGCTGTACTCAATGGGATTAATGGGGTTATAGGTGTCGAATGATTTTGTCCCGGGGGAGAACTTTACAATTTCTGTTTGTGTCGAAAACCAGATATCTCCTTTCTGATCCTCTTTCAACGTGAAGACCACATTGGAAGGAGCTCCGTTGTTTTTCATAAACGACCGGAACTCGGGTTTCTTGTTCAAACTGAATCCGTCAGCTAACACGTTCAGTCCACCACCGAAAATGGCAAGATAGAGCTTACCGTCTTTCGCAGGCATTACATAGTGCACATCATTTCCGGAAATGGTATTCGGATCTTCGGGACTATGTGTGTAATGGTGAAAGATGATGTTTTCGGGACGTTGGTTATTGCATTGGAATGCAACCAAACCACCCGTTGTACCGACGAACATCTGTCCTTTACGATCTTCAGTGATGTAACGGGCCCGAAGACACTGTTGGCTGGGATAGTTCTTAAGCTTATTGCGATTGCTGATGAAACGAATCTGGCCGTTCCGGTTTTCCAGCATATTAATGCCACCACCATATGTAGCTACCCACATCCGATGCAGGTGATCCTCATAAACCGAATAGACGGCATTAGAGCTCAGACTGTAAATATCATCGGGATTGTATTGATAATTGGTAATTTCAAATGTTGCATTGCTGCTGTTTCCTTTTTTGATCACCCTAAATAAGCCCATCCCTTTTGATGCCAGCCAGATGGCTCCCGTGTGATCACTGGTTATGCCATAGATCGAGGCTTTGAGCGGATTGGGGCTGTTGATTCGACCGTCTGCACCGAGTCGTCCCATCAGTTTGTGACTGGCGTCGTATAGGTACATGAATCCGTTTTTTGTTCCTGCCCACAACCAGTTATCCTTATCCTGAAACAGAGAGCGGACTTCATTCTTAGCAGATGATTTCTGACCCGGGACAGGCTTGAAAAACGTGAATGCCGATTTGCGGAAGACTACTTTCTCGATGCCGTGAGAATAGGGACACAGCCACAGGTTACCCTGGCTGTCGGAGTAAGCCGAGTGCATGACATTAGAGAATTTCCGGTCAGGAGAATTGGGATCGTTATAAAACGATTCCAGTTTATTCTGTGCGGTGTTGTATCTGCTGAACCCTCCTGTACGGGGATGAACCCATGTATTTCCCAGTTTGTCTTCCAATACAAAGAAATTGGGAAGGACTGCGAAGGGTGCTGAATTATCCACAAATACATCGAAATTGTTGACTTTACGCTTGTTGGTCTCAAAGTAGACAATACTTGGATTGTCTGTCTCCAGCCACAGGTTATGTTTTTTGTCCAGGTAGCAGGAGAAGAAGTTGTCACTTTTTACTCCGGTATTGTTTGACTTGTTGAATGTGGTGAATTGTCCGGATTGTGTATTGTAAAGAAGAAATCCGCTTTTGTCGGTAAGAATAAATATTTCATGGGGATTAATACACTTAATGTCAATGATACCGGCCATAACCGGTGTCATGATGCCGTCGAATGTTCCTCGCAGGCTGTTGTAAACACGGAGCTTCCCATGTTCACCTCCAATCCATATGTAGGGAAAGCTTTCCGAAATAGACAGCAATCCTCCGGCCTCTTTTTCTTTAAAGAGCTGAACCGGTTTTTGAGCATTGTATTTAAGCAGATCCAGTCCGTTGGTGGTTAGTATCCAGGTGTTTTTCTTTTGATCCAGAAAGATCTTATTCACCTTGTTGGAAGTCAGAAGTCCGTTACTGGTGCTAAAATGGGTGATTTTCACCTGATCGGCAGTATTGATATTTTCAACTCTAAAGCACCCATCTTCTTCGCTTGCCAGCCAGACCGTACCGTCATTCAGAATATTAATATTCTTGATCTGTAGCTTGTATTCTTTGTACTCTTCCTTGCATTGGGGGATTTGCAGAAAGTTTTCCGTTTTTGGATCAAACCGGTAAATCCGTCCATCGTATGTTTGTAACCAGAGATAGCCAGTCTTATCTTCCTTGATTTTGTCGATCCGGTAATTTACCAATCCGATATCCTGACCCGGATTTCCTTTGTAGGTCTTGAAGGTATATCCGTTAAACTTGTTCAGTCCGTCGAAGGTACCAAACCACATCTGTCCTTTGTGATCCTGCATCATGCTGAGTACATTGATTTCAGACAATCCTTCCCGTACAGAATAGTGTGCAAACTGAGTCTGGTTCTGGGCAAAAAAGGATAGGTGTATGGTAAGAAAAAAGATTAAATATGCTTGCTTTCTCATGAGGTTAAGGTTTGAAAAGAAGGCCACTGGTATCTCTCCGAATGAGAGATACAGGTGGTCTTATGTAACGTTACAAATATAACAAAGTAAAATCAGGAAAGGGTGGACTATTTGGTAGAATATGGGACTTTTTTGTACTGAAAGAGACTCCGGTGGCGTAAAATCACTGTTTTTCCGTCAGGTATTTCCAGTAACGTTTAGGCAAATGCTGGCGGTGCAGTTTTGGATTTATCCTTTCCTGAATGGTCAACGATTTGTAGTAGGCTTTCCACATTTGCTGGAAAAGCTTTTCATCTTCGGCCATCAGCTCCTCATTAAGCTTCCCACCCTGGAACAGGGTATTGTCTTCGAGCGTAATTTCCGCTACGTTTTTCAGATCGTAGTAAAAGCCATAGTTCCGTTTCGTGTCATATATCACCCACTTCTGGTCGGCAAAGCGGTCGGTGAAATGATCAAGAATCAATGGCAAACAATTATGATCAGGCGAGATAGGGGCGAAGAAAAGATCATCAGCCGCTTTCTGAAAGCGGACCAGCTCGATCATGCGGCAACGTTCGTGATTCACCCGTTTGGCTACATTACGAAGTTGCAGCACATCGTCATCGGCAAAGTTCATTTCAATGGAGTGCTTGTGGTCAAATGTCTTCCGGATGTAGCGGAATAGCAATTCGTCACTTCCCGTTTCTTCCGACAGCCAGACGTAGGTGAGCATATTCAGTGTGATGCGCGCAACCTTATTTTGCAATCCTTTCCACACGCGCTCTGATTTTTCCGGATCGGTTATGACGGTAAAACTCTCTTCCGTAAACAACGGGGCAATATCCTCTTCACCCAACAACTTGTCGGGAAAAGATTTGCGGTTGTAGGCATCAAATACTACGGTCAGCAACCCTTCGAATGTTTTATCGTATCGGAAAACGAGCATATCATTCCATCACTCCGGGAAAATCAGCTTCAACTGCTGCTTATCTTCCTGTTTACTTTTAGGTAATTTCTTTTCGGTCAGTTTTTGCCGTACATATTCCGGTGAACTCTCGTGAATGGTAAAAGCCGGTAGTTCGTTGCAGGTAATAAAATACTGTGCCTTTTTCATGACCACACCGATCTTCTTCAGATCAGATGCTTTCAACCGGGAGTATCGTCGGGATACGACTATCAGTTTGGCTGATTTTACCCCGATACCCGGCACGCGCAGGATCATCGAATAGTCAGCCTTATTGATATCTACGGGAAAATGCTCCGGATGACGCAATGCCCACGCCAGCTTCGGATCAATCTCCAGATCAAGGTCGGGGAACCGGTCATCTACGATTTCATCTACCTTAAACTCGTAAAAACGCATCAGCCAGTCCGCCTGATAAAGCCGGTTTTCCCGAACCAACGGCGGCTGTTTCAATGCAGGCAGGCGGTTATCGTAACTGTTGACCGGTACAAAACCTGAATAATAGACCCGCTTCATCGAGGGGCGTTGGTAAAGATCAGCAGATGTTTGAAGGATCTGTTTGTCTGTCTCATTGGTGGCGCCTACTATCATCTGTGTGCTTTGTCCGGCCGGAGCAAAGCGGGGGGCATATCGATGCTTTTGCCTTTCCTCCCTGCTTTCCAGTACACCCTGTTGGATAAACGACATCGGGAGGTAAACACTCTTATGGTCTTTCTCGGGAGCCAGCAGTTTCAGGTTTTGTTCGGTTGGGATCTCAATGTTTACACTCAGACGGTCTGCATAGAGTCCGGCTTCGTGAACCAGAGCTTCGCTTGCTCCGGGAATACTCTTCATGTGGATGTATCCGTTGAAGCGATGAATGGTACGCAGGTCTTTGATTACCTTCACCAGTCTTTCCATCGTGTAGTCGGCATTACGCACAACACCGGAACTCAGGAAAAGCCCTTCGATGTAGTTCCGCCGGTAAAACTCGATAGTCAGCTCCACCAGTTCCGATACGCTGAATGTCGCCCGTGGTATGTCGTTGCTCCTGCGGTTGATGCAATAGGCGCAGTCAAAGATACAGTAGTTGGTGAGCATGATCTTGAGTAGTGAGACACACCGTCCGTCTTCGGTAAAGGTATGGCAAATCCCCCAACCGGCTGTATTGCCGATACCGCCGGGCATGTTTTTGCGCGTGGTACCGCTGGAGGCACACGACACATCATATTTGGCCGATTCGGCCAGTACTTTGAGTTTTCCGAGGATTTCTTCTTTCATCTAAAAGAACATGCTTATACAAAGTAAGGTAATTTACCTCATATGGCCGTCAGAAGAAATCTTAATTGTTCTTTTGAAAGACCTTTTATACATGTAGTATTAACGGGGTTTAAATGGGGTTGATAAGGAGATATCACAGTAATATCACAGTCTTATATAGGACTGTGTTATCTCTGTGATACCACTGTATCTCTATTTTGATATTTTCGAATTAACTATGTGTAAACCTATACTAAACCTATTTATAAAATATAAAGAACGGACAATACCGGTTATTGCGTCTCAAAAAACAACGAGATATCCTCAATTCAACAACGAAATGTCCCTATATCAAAAAAGGTTATTCAGTAATTTTGTCAATCTGTTTATACCTGCTGAAACCAAAATAAAAATCATAATTTCTCATGAAAAAATCACTGATTGCGATTGCGCTTTTGTTTATGTTGAAACAAACCGCATTCTCACAAGAAAAACTGTATCCGAACACCTTTCCGCTTTCGGATGTAAAACTGCTGGATGGTCCGTTTAAGCATGCGCAGGATCTGAATGTATCGACTCTACTCAAATATGATGCGGACCGTTTGCTGGCTCCTTACCGCACGGTAGCTGGCTTGCCGGCTAAGGCAAAAAACTACGGTAACTGGGAGAGTGATGGCCTGGATGGTCATATTGCCGGACATTATTTGTCGGCTCTTGCCATTCATTACGCTTCTACCGGTAATGCCGAATGTAAGAAACGAATGGATTATATGGTTTCTGAGTTTAAGGCCTGTCAGGATGCTAATGGCCTTAAATACCCGGATTGGGGTGTGGGATATGCCGGCGGCGTGCCCAAAAGTGACGAGATCTGGCCTATAATTAAAACCGGGAATATGGGGCCTGTCTGGAAAAGCTGGGTGCCCTGGTACAACCTCCATAAAACGTATGCCGGTCTGAGAGACGCATGGGTGTATGGCGGAAATAAGGAAGCGAAAACAATCTTCCTGAAATTCTGTGATTGGGCAGTTACGCTGACATCCGGATTCTCTGATGCCAAAATGGAAGAGATGCTGGGCAATGAGCATGGCGGAATGAACGAGGTGTTTGCCGATGCTTATCAAATGACCGGTGACGTGAAGTATCTGAATACGGCTAAGAGATTTTCCCACAAGAAATTGTTTAATGCAATGTCAGTCCAAAAGGATAATCTGGACAATATGCATGCGAATACGCAGGTGCCCAAAGCTGTCGGATTTGAACGGATAGCCGAAGTAAGCGGGGATAAGGATTATGCAACCGCCGGAAACTTCTTTTGGGAAACGGTAACAGAGAACCGTAGTCTGGCGTTAGGCGGTAACAGCCGTCGGGAGTTTTTTCCACCGGTGTCAGCCTGGATCGATTATGTGAATATGGTGGAAGGTCCGGAGTCTTGTAATACCAACAATATGCTGAAGCTGACCGAAGATTTGTTCAGAGTGCAGCCCCTGGCAAAATATGCAGACTATTATGAACGTGCATTGTACAATCATATTCTTTCCACGCAACATCCCGAGCATGGAGGTTATGTCTATTTTACCCCGGCCCGTCCCCGCCATTACCGCGTATATTCAGCACCGGAAAAGGCTATGTGGTGTTGCGTGGGAACCGGCATGGAGAATCATGGCAAATACGGTGAATTCATTTATACTCACCAATATGACTCTCTCTTCCTCAATCTGTTTATCGCATCAGAACTGAACTGGAAAGAAAAGGATGTTAAACTCAGACAGGAGACTAATTTCCCGTATGAAGAAAAAACAAAACTGACCATCGTAAAAGGTGCGGCAAAACCCTTCAGCTTATTGGTGCGTTATCCGTCGTGGGTGGCAAGCGGGGAATTGAAGATCCTGATTAACGGACAGCCGGTATCCTATACCTCCCAACCTTCATCTTACCTGGAAATTAAACGGAAATGGAAGACCAATGATGTTGTAGAAGTTCTTCTTCCCATGCACAACACTGTTGAGCAATTGCACAATATTCCTTCCTACATTGCCTTTATGCACGGCCCGATCTTACTCGGTGCAAAAACAGGTACTGAGGACCTGAAGGGATTAGTGGCTGACGATAGCCGTTGGGGGCATATCGCAGGCGGAAAAATGCTTCCGGTGGATCAGGCTCCGATCATTGTGGATGATAATCGTGCTGCGCTTGCCGGTAAGTTAGCGCCGGTTGCCGGTAAACCGTTGACATTTACTTTGTCGGGAACCCATATCGTGAATGCAAAAAATGAGATTGAACTTGAACCGTTCTTTAAAATACACGATGCCCGGTATATGATGTACTGGATGAATTTATCAAACGACCAATACAAAAATGTACTGGATTCACTGGCAAAAGCAGAAGCCAGGAAAATGGAACTGGAAAGCCGTACGATTGACTTTGTCCAACCCGGTCAACAACAACCGGAGGTGGATCATGCCATGGGAAAATCCAATTCAACAACCGGAACATACAGAGACGAATTCTGGCGTGATGCCCGGGACGGAGGATACTTCAGTTACAATCTGAACACCGGAAATGAAAAGAACCTGACCCTGATGGTTCGCTATTGGGGGAATGAAAGTAAAAACCGCACATTTGATATCCTGATTGATGATGTGAAACTGGTTACTGAGAATATTGCCGGACAATGGAAAGTGGACGAATTCAGAAATGTAGAATACGCAATACCTGAATCGATGATTAAAGGAAAAAGTAAAGTGAAAGTTACATTCCGTCCCCAGTCGGGAAATGTAGCCGGAGGAATCTATTTTGTCCGTCTGCTTAAAACAGCCAATGTACCTGCCTTACCCAAGAAATAAGAGTTGTCTGACTCTGTAACTGAAAAAATGTAGCAAATATCCTAACCGGAAATTTGCTGCATTTTTCTTTTTAAGAGAATAAGCAGGATGTAATCTCTTTTCTTGCTAATTTAGTGTTTTCAAATCAAGAGCATTTGTCGGCCAATGTGGTATAGAAGATTTTTTATCCTGACATATATTTTGCTGAGTGCCTGCTTTCCCGCTGTACAGGCACAGCAACACTTTGTGTTTACACCGGTTGATACCCGAAGCGGCCTTTCCGAAAACCGGGTTCGTTATATCCTGCAACTCCCTGATGGACGTATGGTTATCAGTACGGAGGGGATTACTAACCTATACGATGGTACAACTTTCAGATACATCCATCTGAAGGGAAGCGATGCCATGCCGCTTAGCGGATTCCGGAATTTCCATCGTGAATATGTAGATCAATCCTATATCTGGCTGAAATATCAGGGAAAGCTTCTGTTAATGAGTATCAATCAGGAGCAAAGTGTCTCCCGCCCGGACAGCGTGCTTACCCGAATGGGAATCCGTGAACCGATTGCCGACTTCTTCATGGATCAGTATAAGAACTACTGGGTCAGGACTGTTACGGATAAATTGTTGTTTAGAAATTCCACCACAGGAAACACAAATCTATTTATAAATCAGGTATCTCATACGACAGGTAAGAAAGATGATTTGCTGGATCTGACCGTAATAAAAGATAAAGTGTATTTATTTTACCGTTCCGGATGGATGTGTTGCTATGATTTGAGATCCCGTCGGGAGATTTATAAAATCAATCAGTTCAGCACCCCTGAAGAAAGACGTTATAACGGGTCTTTGTTTTTAGCGGTTACCCCAACAGTCATTTATCAGTTGTGGACAAGCTCAGATGCAAAAGGTTTGATAACCAGTTATGATATTCCCCGGAAGAAAGTAAATGTTTTATTGAAAACGGATTATTGGCTGAATACTCCTTCAATCGATCAATACGGCAATTTCTGGGTAAGTTGCAGGTCCGGCATGTGGGTTTTTGATAAATCCTTGCAGAATAAGCAGTTTATTTCCTCTTTCAGATTAGTTGACGGATCGGAAATTAACGGCGAGATCAGTTCCCAGTATCATGATTCACAGGGGGGATTGTGGATTGGTACATTTAACCGGGGACTGCTTTATTATCATCCCGATCGTTTCAAATTTGGCAATATCGGATTATCTTCTTTTGGCGGTGAAATTAAAAATATCGAAGTGACCGGTTTTGCCGATATTCCGCAAAACGGTATTCTGGTAGGAACTTCCCGTGGATTATACACTTACCATGCAGCATCCGGTCTGGTTTCCCGATATCCCGGCATTCCGAATGATGCGGTTTGCAACTCCCTGTTTAAAGACTCCCGGCAAAGGATCTGGATATGTACAGATCACCAGGGGCTCTATTCAATTCAAAATAATGGGGTACGGCATTATGACCTGAAACAGGTAACGATACGACAGCTTTGTGAAACGACTGATTGTGTGCTTTTTGCCGCTACCAATCGTGGATTCGGGGTGTTTAATCCGGATGATGGCTCTGTTCGGTATATCAACGGGTCAGGACTTAATAGTGTGTCCCGGTTAATTTCCCTCGATAAGAATCTTCTTTTGGGAAAAGGAAATACCGGCCTGTTTGTTTACAATTTACAGAAAAAACAATCCGGCAATTCCCTGAATGGATTGTTACGAAAAGTCAATCAGCAGTATAACTGTATTTACAAAGATAAATCGAACCGCGTGTGGATAGGTACCCAGGACGGACTCTGTATGTGGATACCCGGAAGCAATTCGGTACAGACACTTTACACCGATGATGGCCTTGTGAATAACAGCATCAAGAGTGTTATTGAAGACCGGCAGGGTAGGATATGGGTAACTACCGCGGGTGGCGTTTCCCGTATTGTTGTAACCAACCGGAACAATAAACCAGACTTCGCGATTGCCAACTTTAATCACTATGACGGTGTCCTCGGGAATGAATTCTCGTATAATTCAATATTATTGTCCGAACAGGGATTTTTACTTATGGGAGGGGTTAATGGATTCAACGTAATTGACCTTCAGAAGCACCGGGCAAAGATTCATCTGCCCAGACCCGTGTTTACGAATCTTATGCTGTTTGGAAATAAAGTAAAACAAGGACAATCCTATGATAACAATATTATCCTAAAGCACTCTGTTTCCTCGACTGGCCGGATTTCCCTGAATCATGATCAGAACTTTATCGGTGTGGAGTTTTCAGCGCTTAATTATATCAATCCCACACAGACCTACTTCCGGTATCGCCTGGAGGGGGTGGACGATAACTGGCGGGAGATTTACAGTCAGAACGGAACCGGAATAGCCGGGTATACCAACCTGTCTCCAGGTACTTACCGGTTGAAGGTGAAGTCGGCCAACAACAGTAAGGAATGGACCGACGGTTATTCTGAAATGATTATTGAGGTAAAAGCTCCTTTCTGGAAAACACCACTGGCCTATGTGATTTATCTGATTCTGATTATCCTAACAGCCTATTTCTCGTTGCGGTATTATCAGCGTTTGTCCCAGCGTGAACTGGCCCGTCGGAATGAAGAAAAGCTTAACCTGATGAAATTTAATTTCTTTACCAACATCAGTCATGAGTTTCGAACACCGCTGACTCTAATTATCACACCGATAGAGTCGCTGCTGAAAGAGGTGAAAAACTCACCGTTAGAACCCAGACTGCGCACCATATACCGGCATGCCCGGGATCTGCAGAACCTGGTAAACCAGTTGCTTGATTTCCGTCGCCTGGAAGTAACCGGAGAAAAGCTGAACCTCTCTTTCGGGAACATTGTGGATTTTATAACACGCTTCAAAGAGCTTTTCTGCCGACTGGCCCTGGAGAAAGGTATCAACTTTGATGTCAATTGCTCTTCGAAAGAGACCTATATCTATTTTGACCGGGAAAAGCTATACCGCATACTCAATAATTTATTGTCCAATGCTTTTAAATATACGCCCGGCGGAGGTCAGATTACCCTGAGCCTGATTCTAATGGAAGAACAGAAAACACTGAAAATAGAGGTGTCTGATACCGGTAGAGGAATCCCGGAGAGTGAATTGCCGGATATTTTCAATCGGTTCTATCAGGCTGCCGGGTCTGAAGAGGGTAGTGGCATCGGCTTGCATCTGGTGAAAGAGTACGTAAAATTACACGCCGGAGAAATCTCCGTGGAGAGTGAACCGGACAAAGGTACCTGTTTTACGATATTACTGCCGATGAATCTTTCTTCACAGGTGGCTGAGACCGATGTAACCATGACCAATGAAATAACACAACTGCAAATAACTGTTGATTCAACGAAAAGGTACAAGCTTCTGGTGGTGGAAGACAATGAAGATCTGCGGACATTTCTGGTCGGGGAGTTGTCCAAAAGCTATGATGTATTGGAAGCTGCCGATGGTAAGGCCGGACATGAACTGGCAAAATCATCCCAACCGGACCTGATCATCAGTGACGTGATGATGCCTGAAATGAATGGCCTCGAACTTTGCCAGCAAATCAAATCGGACCTGACAACCTCGCATATACCGGTTATCCTGCTGACAGCCAGGACCTCTGAAGAACACAAGCTGGAAGGTTTTGAAGCCGGAGCGGATGAATATCTATCTAAACCCTTCAATCTTGACCTGTTGTTGCTCCGCATCACTAAACTGATTGAGCAACAAAATCGTCGTCAGTATCAGTTTTCTCAAAAGATCGAGGTAAATCCGAAAGAGATAACCATTAGCTCTTTGGATCAGCAACTTGTCGAAAAAGCATTGGCCTGTATCGAACGTAATATGGATAATCCGGAGTTCTCGGTGCAGCAGTTTAGCGAAGAGATGAGCATGGATCGCACCGTCTTATACAAAAAGCTACAGAGCATTACCGGAATGGCCCCTTCGGATTTTATCCGTTCCATCCGACTGAAACGGGCAGCTCAGCTGCTGGCCCAGGGGCAAATGTCTGTCAGCGAGGTGGCTGACCGGGTGGGATTCAATACACCTAAATATTTCACCAAATATTTCCGGGAGGCATTTGGGGTGCCTCCGTCAAAGTATTCGCAGAATTCCGGACTTTAGTTTAGTTGTTTAGCACTTTGAATCTCCGACGCACCACATTCCCCTCCTCATCTTCGATCAGCAGGATGTGTTTGCCAATGGTAGGAGTAACTTCGATCTTGTGAATGCCGTGCGTCTCTTTGATAAAGTCATTGTCGATATGCCAGAAGATGGTTGCGTCCTTTCGCCGGTGAACCGCTTCGAAAACCAGCATCCCCAACTGACCGTCAATTCCTTTCGGAATGTAAACCGCCGTGTTGTTGTCGGGCACAAGAATGTCCATCGTCTGTTCGCCCGGCAAAGAACATCCCGGCATGTAAGGCGGAAGCGCCGTGTATTCCGGATGATTCTGCTTGTAATAATATTCCTGGGCCGGAGGAAGTACAAAGCGGGATTGTATCTGCATTTTACTCACCGGATAACACTCACCGGTAACCCGGTATTTACCCGTTTCGTCCAGAAAAACGGAGTTGTGGAACGGACAGGATTTCACCTTCACACCATTTTTAGGCACCCACATCTCTTCAGCGTCGCATTTATCCGTAGCCCTGAAGCCGCTTTGCCTGCACACCGATATCTTTTGCATGTCCTGTGTCGGCTGTCCGAACCAGTTTTTCGTTTTCAGGCTTTTGAAGATTTCAAACATAACGGGTGCCGCATGAGTCACACCGGTTAATCCCGGCCTTCCTTCACCGGATGAGTTTCCTACCCACACACCGACAGTATATTCGGGGGTAACACCAATAGACCAGGCATCCCGTGATCCGATACTGGTGCCGGTTTTCCAGGCAACCTTATGGGTGGAGGCAAAAAAGTCCCACCCGATCTCTCCCCACGGGCGGTTGACTGTTGTCAGCGCTTCGAGCGTGTACCACAATGCTCCGGCTCCTATTTTAGGGGAAATGGGTTTGTCATCTGCGGGATAATCCTTTTTGACCAACCGGGCCGGACGAAAATCATCGGCATAGTAATTCCCGGAGGATAAATAAGAAAGTACCGCTCTCCCCATCCCGGAATAAGCGGAGGTGGCTTCAAGCAGATTCACCTCCGCACCTCCCAGGATCAGTGAAAGTCCGTAATAGTCGGGTGTCCGGTCGATGGAGGTAAATCCTGTCTGATGTAAAATATGATGCAGCTTCACGACTCCGTACTGGTCCAGTTCGCGTACAGCCGGTACATTCAACGAATGAGCCAACGCAATGTCAGCAGGAACCACCCCTTCATAGGTCTTCTCGAAATTCTCCGGGGCGTAGGCGCCAAAGTGCGTCGGAATATCCGATACCAGCGAAGTGGGCAACAATTCCCCTTCGTCGAGCATGGCTGCATACAGAAAGGGTTTCAGGATACTTCCCGAACTGCGGTTGGCTATGGCATTGTCCACGTAAGGCGTGTTTTTCAACCCTTCCACATCAATGTTCCCGACATAGGCTTTGGTTTCTCCCGATCGCGTGTCCAAAACAACGATTGCCATGTTCCGGATAAAGTTACCGGCATAATAGCGAACATACTTGCGGGCAGTGTTTGCGGCAAATTGCTGGATATCCGTGTTGATGGTCGTGCGGATGGTTTGTCCCGAAACTCCATCGTTGATCAGTTTATTCAATAAGTGAGGGGCCAGTTGAGGTAATGCCTTCGGTTTATCGGGCAGCGGCTCGGCTTTGGCCAGTTCACAGGTCGTTTTTTCGATGATCCCCTTGGCACAAAGTTTATCCAACAGCCGGTTTCGCTTTTTCAGGTAGATCGTGTGATTTTTTCCGGGAAAGATCAGCGCAGGTGCATTGGGCAATACCGCCAATGCTGCCGTTTCACCCCAGGATAAGCGGGAGGCCGGTCTTCCGAAATAACGCCAGGCAGCGGCATCCAGTCCCACCACATTTCCTCCGAACGGAGCATGCGATGCGTAAAGGTTGAGGATTTTACTCTTGCTGTATCCCAGCTCGAGGCGAAATGACAGGAGCATCTCGTACAGTTTGGTGATAATATTCCGGCTTTGATCATTCAGACTCATGCGAATGACCTGCATGGTCAACGTACTTCCCCCGCTGATCACTTTTTTCGCTTTAATGTTCTGGATAATGGCCCGGCCAAAAGAGACCGGATTTACGCCGGGATGGTAGAAGAAGTACTCATCTTCGAACAGCCTCACGCATTGTTTGAATTTATCGGGTACGGTATCCGATTCGGGAAAGCGCCACTGGAAATCGTTGGCAATGCGGGCAGAAAGGAAGTTGCCGTTTTCGTCTTCAATGATGGTCGAATATACCGGCTTAAACAAAGGTCTGGGTAATGCAAAGGCAAACCAGATCATGAATATAACAAATGCCATCAATATCCAGAAGCGGGGATGAGGATAGTGAAGCCGGTGCCTGATGCACCGGCTTTTGATTTTGTTGAGGACGCTGATAACCGTTGATCTATATCTATCCATCAGGTTTTTCCAAATGTTGAAACTTATCATCTTACAACTCCCACCCAATAGCCTTTGGTGTACGCTCTCACCGAGTTGTCATACATGGCTTCGCATTGCACGGATGGCAGATAGTAATGACCCAGGTAAGCGGCTTGTAGCAATACCCTGAAGGTCTTGGTCTGACCTTTCGCCAGATCGAAATACATGTACACACGGTCGTCCCGTATGTCCTGGTAGTCCGGCTCGTCGGTTTTCAAGACTGCACTTTTGATGTTGTCCATACGGGCGTTGAGGATTTCCCAACCGGATGGGAACAGCATCGATACCGCCAGATTCTTGTAAGCCATACGCACACCCGGGTGTTTCACCGTCAGGTTGACATAGAATTGTGTTCCCTGTTTGATGGATAACGGATTCAGTGGACGACCTTTCATATCGGCATAAGAAGTGGTAATGGCCAGATTCTGCGCTGTCTCTTCCTGACCTTTCATTAGCGGAACACCTTGTGTGATCACGCGGATAAATAACGGTTGACTGCTATTGTTCGTGATTGTAACTTTCTTCTGATAGCCGGTATTAAATCCGATATTGGTTTGCGAAATCACCTTCGGCGAGTTTATCTGCACTGTTTTTCCGGCAATGTCCAGCGAACATCTCAGATTGCCGCCACTCGCACTACCTCCTGCAAATTTGGAAACACCGAGCAGCATGTAAGCGGTTGTCTGTGTACTTAACCATTCGTCAGACGACAGGACGTTGGCAATATCGCGGACCAGAGCCTCTGCCTGTGACCGTCTTTTCAGCAAGACAAGGGTCTCCAGGATCATGGCTTCATCCCGACCGTAGCTTCCGTAGGTGTCAAAGTACTCTTCCCTTTTCTGCGGTTTGAGAGGAATGCCCGCAACAATCTGCGCACCAATCTCGGGTTTGCCGGCTGCACAATATGCAGCTGCAAGCCGCCAACGGGCAGCAGGATCAATCTCTGCCGTTTCACGCATCAGGTTCATGGCACTCAGGGCCGGCTTTTTAGCCAGTGCAAGGGTGTACAGACGATAAGCCTGGATCAGGTCTGTTCCGTAGTTTTTACGGGTAGGCTTCCAGTTGTTGGCTTCACGGGTTTGGTAGGATAACCAGGTGTTGAGTAGTCCCACCGGTAATTGATAGCCCCTTGACTGTGCTTCGAGCATAAAGTGTCCGGCGTAATTGGTTCCCCAGGCATCTGCGATATTTGACTCACCGGGCCAGTAGGAGAAGCCCCCGTTGACCAGCTGATAGCTTTTCAGTTTGGCCAGGCAAGATTTTACATTGCTCTCCACTTCCGCTTTGCGGGCATCGTTCATATCCATCATCTGAGGAAGAAAGAGTTGCGGGAATACTGCCGAAGTCACCTGTTCGATACAACCGTGCGGGTATTGAATCAGGTAGCTCAGACGTTTATCCAGGTTGAGCGGATAGAAGCGGGAAATCTCCACAGCACCCGTATTCGTGCCCGGTACACCGAACGCATTTACGACTGACGACCAGCTTTTGCCCGGTTGGATCGTTGCCGTAATTACTTTTGCCGCCGGTGGATTCGGTAGCCGGATGTTCAGTACGGTTTCTGACGTTGAAACGTTAGTTCCCGAAATTGCTTTGATTATGATTCTTCCGGCTCCGGTGGTGTTTTTGGCATTCAGGGTAAATTCGGCCATTTTCTCCCCCGGTTTGTCAAATGCAATCTTGCGGACAGCACCGTCGGCAATGGTAAACTTATTATCGGTCTGAATCTGAACGGTCACATTCTTTACTTTCGGATTCATTGAGAATACCGAAACCGGAACTTTAATTGTTTCGGTCGGACTAATCACGCGAGGTAAAGTGGGTAACACCATCAGAGACTGTCGCACCGGCACCGCCTTTTCCGCCGAACCGTATGCTCCCTGATTTCCGGCAACGACCATTACCCGGACTGAGCCCACATAGTTGGGCATAATAAAGGTATGGGTGCGGGAGCTTTTAGCCTCTACAGTGAAAGGGCCCTGATACAAAACCACCGGTTTGAAACGGTTGCTGTTGTTTTTGCCTTTGCGGTCAAAATACTGGTCACCCCCGATGGCGTAGAGTCCGGCCAGTTTTCCGGTAAATGCACCGGCCACATATTTGTATAAATCCCAGGTGCGTACGCCCAACGCTTCGTGGGTATAGAAAGCATCCCACGGATTCGGCGTTTTGAACCGTGTCAGATCAAGCAGCCCCTCATCTACCACGGCAATGGTGTAGGTCATGGCTTTACCGGTTGCTTCATTCACCTTAACTGTAAACTTCTGCATGGGTTTCAGCTCTGACGGCATCAAGATTCGGGGTGAAAGGTGGGTTTGCGGATCTTCCACTTTTACCGATTGAACTCCATACATCCGTATCGGGAAATCATTCTTACCGTGATTGTGCGGTTGGATATAGGTGACGTGAATGTAGATATTCGGAGCCATATCCGGTGTAGCCTCAAAGCTAAAGCGGGAATTATCCGTTTCCGGTTCAAACCAGAAGTTTTTCAGCACACGACTGCCGGTCTCCACGCTGATCAGCGCTTTCCCCCTATGCGTAACCGGCAAATCGATGGTAATCTTTTCTCCGGTTTTATACTCTTTCTTATCGGTCTGGAACATCAGCATTTCCGCCCCACCGGGATTGTCGTTACCGGCATTGCTCCACCAGCCTTTATAGGTTGTATAGAAAATGCCCCCGGTACTGTGTCCGCTCTCCAGATCGGTAATGCGGATCAGTTTTCGGCCATAGTCCTGTGAGCCGAGATACATCTGGTAAAAACCGCGGCCACCGGTAATGGAAACAATATCCGATTTGATCAGGTTGGTGTGTTGGTTGGTTACGTAATCGGCCAGATTCTCTTCTGCCTGATGTTCCCACCACCAACGCCAGTAAACGCTATAAACTTCGATTTTGACTTTTCCCGATTTTCCCCTTCCGTTTTCATCCACCAGTGCAATGGGGACAAGATTGACTTCATCGGAGTTAAGTGCGTTGTTCCATCCTTTTCCTTGTGGGATTTTTACCCCGGCATAGGATTTGTATGGAGAATAATTGAAAATAGCCCGGTCGGTACTGAAATCCCCGCCACCTTCAAAGGCCGTAGTCTTCATCTGTACCGCCAGCATACCCGGTGCATCGGATGCAAAATCAAAGTGTGTATTGACTGCTGCGGCTCCTTCCGGATTAAGCGTGCCGTTAAATACGGAAATATCCTGTGAGGCCACTTTCTTCACCGGATCGTCAAATATATATCCGGGATAACCGGCAAAAGCAGTATTGGCAGCTGCTACGGTAGCATCAATCTTTACCTTAGCATTGGCAGCCGGGGCGCCATGCAGCCAGTTGACCTGAAGCTTACCGCTTACCGGAACCCCCTTTTTCAACAACTGCGTACCGAAGTTGAGATAAATCTTCAGGCGGTTGGGTTTCACGGTCTCGATGCGCAGATTGCGGGCAAACGTAGATCCTCCCACTCGCATCTTAACAGACCAGTTACCGGTTGCAGAGGTCGGGTTGGTTTTGAACAGGAAATTATAGAATCCATTTACGTTTGTAGTTTTTACCATCCGGCTGATTAGTTGCCCCGATGGATTATACAGTTCCATGATAACGGGATGGTTGGCCGGCAGGGACTTATTTTTATCTTCCAGGATAAATGTCAGGTAAATCAGATCACCGGGACGCCATACGCCTCGCTCACCGTAAATAAAGCCGCGTACCCCTTTTTTCAACTCTTCACCGGCTACGTCAAACATACTGAGCGATAACGATGACGCATCATCCAACCGGAGGTAGCCTCTTTCTTTGTCTTTTCTAGCGATGACGACAAAGGGTTTGTCCTGCAACCTGATTTTACAGAAGCCATCAGCATCGGTTTTCGATTTCCCGATCAACTGGTTCTGCAGATTCCGGAATTCCAGATCCACATCTTCAAAAGGCCTGGTATCGCGGAGGTCGGTTACCGCCACGAAATAGTTATTATCCGTTCCCGCTTTGGCGATGATCCCAAAATCCGATGCCAGTACGTTTCTCGCCACCTTGTGTGCGTTGCCCATGTAATAGGAGGGTTTGCATGGATCATCGCGGTCCTGCCATTTATAGCTTTCGTAATCGTATTCGCCTTCATCCTCGTAATACCCCCAGGTGTTCGGTTGATTATACTCTTTATTCGGATCTTCCGGTTCGGTGTACTCTTCTTTATCTTCCGGATTGTTGGCACAGGGATAGAGCGAATGCTTTTTCCGGAAGCTGATTTCCACGCGGTAAATGGCGCCGGGCTCTGTCTCAATGAGTTTGGATAAATCCAGTGAGAAGTTGTTCCATTGGGTATAATCGATCTTCTCGTCAGACGTAAGCTGCACTTCCTGATTGTACACCACCCGGCCCACGCGTTTCAGTTCATTGTTTTCGTTGAGCTGGTTGACCTGTAGAAACTGGACAATGTTGTTCTCAAAAATCCTGATAATCCTCACATCCACAGCTGAGAGACTCACCGCACGGAAGGGAAACATAATTCCCCCGCTGTGAGGTACAATGACTCCGTCTCCGATAAGCTCTACCTGAGGCTTCAGGCTGACAAACTTTAACCGGAAGTTCTGACCGGCTCCCATGTTTCGCTCAAATACGTTGCGGATTCCCCCGTACACCATCAGATTGACATCCCCCATGACCGGTTGGGTTGGGATCAGTTTTACCACATTCCCGTTGGTCATGATTCCCATGGGTATATTGCCGGAGAGTTTAAACAAGCCATCGAGATCCTGCATCCGGCTTACCGGATCCGAGAAATAGACCTCAATCTGGGCTTTGGGAGCCGAAACGGTTTTGACATGAATCACCTTAAACTCGTTGATTGCCGGCATCTCAAACGCTTCAGAGCCGTCTTTAGCGCCAATTTTTTCGCCATCCCATTCAATATCGATATTGTAAGGCTTTTCCCCGCGTTCTACACTGTCGAGTGTAAAGCTGTGAAAATGTCCGTCTTTGCTGTGGATCCAGTTGATATGCTCACCGGCATTTCCACTGAAGTTAATAATCTTTTCCAGTTCGCTGCCGTCTGCCACATCGGCGGTAGTAAAGCTACCGCGAATCTTTTGCAGCTTCATGTCCGATTCATCCTCCGGCTCTATTCCGTTAAACTCATAAGAGATGCTTTGCTTCATTACCTGAAAGCGGAATTTCAGCGTCTCCAATTCAGAAGGCACCCTGGTAAAATCATCTAGGGCGAAGTCAACGGTATATATTTCGCCCGATTCCAGCTTTTCGTCCGGAATAAACTCTATGGTCTGACGATCTACCCATACCGCCTTTCCACTCACTCCCGGACTGATCGAAAAGGGATTGGATGATAATTCTTTCCCGGGAACCGCATCTTTGGCTTCCTGCACCAGGCGCACCTGAATTTTAGTAGCGTTGGATACTACCCCCGAGGTGAATGAGATCACATAAGCCGCAAAGGCAGGATCAATGGTCAGGGGTTTCAGTTCTTTCTTACAGGACAGAGGCAATACAGCAAATGAAAGGATAAGCAGCCATTGGGTGGCGCGGTAGAGTAGGTGCGGTTTCATGGTACTGAATTAAATGGTAAAGTGAGGAATAAGCTGTATAGAGCTTTTTGTTTATAATAAATACAAATATACTTGGTTTTCAGTGTATTCCAAATTTATGTGAATCAAATTGTGAGATCGTTAAAATTATGAAGGGAGGGCTGATTTTGATCAGTAATGAATAATTTTCATTGACTATAAATGATAAAATAGTTAAATCCGGTATGTTTGTTGATTATAATCAATGAAAGTGGTATTTTTGCGTAGAGTGTTGATTATAATTAAAGGATATGCGTGTATTCAATCGTTCTCTATATTGTGATAAGATAATGCTGTTTATGGATAAGGGTATTATCAAAGTGCTGACCGGACAGCGTCGGGTAGGCAAAAGTTATATCCTGATGCAGTTGATAAAAGATATTATGCAGGCGAATCCTGATGCTAACACTATCTATATCAACAAAGAGCTGGAGGAATTTCGTTCTATTCATGATGAAACGGATCTTTTTGCTTATGTAAATCAGAAACTAATTCCGTCGGTGAATAATTACTTGTTCATTGATGAAATTCAGGATATCAGGGGCTTTGAACATGTACTTCGCAGCCTTCAGGCAGAAGCTAAATGCGAGATTATCTGCACGGGTAGTAATGCCAGAATGTTATCAAGTGAGTTGTCTACTTATTTATCGGGCAGATATATCGAGTTTCGGATTCATAGCCTGAGTTATTCAGAGTTTCTGGAATTTCATCATCTGACTGATGATGATCCGGCGCTACGGAAATTCCTTACTTATGGCGGATTACCGTATTTGTCCAGACTTGGCCTTGAAGATGAACTTGCGATTGAATATCTGAAGAATGTTTATTCAACCATTTTGCTCAAGGACGTGGTTAGTCGTGAGAATATCCGTAATGTGGATTTCCTGGAAACACTCGTTGAGTATATTGCCGATAATGTGGGTAGTCTGTTTTCAGCTTCCAATATCCATAAATATCTGAAGTCACAGAAAGTGGATATTTCCGTTAATCTTATAATCAACTATTTGCGGGCACTGAGCAATGCGTTTATCATTCACAAAGTACGGCGCATAGATATCAAAGGATTAAAGAAGTTTGAAATTGGAGAGAAATTCTATTTTGAAGATCTGGGATTAAGGAATTGCCTGCAAAATATTGATTTTAGTCGCGATATACACAAGTTGATGGAGAACTGTATTTACCAACATTTGCAGATCCTGGGATATGAAGTCTATGTTGGTCAGCTTGATAACCTGGAAATTGACTTTGTCGGTGTGAAAAAAGGTAGAAAGGTTTATATTCAATCCACCTATATAATCCCCGATGAAAAGACGCACGAGAGGGAGTTTGGTAATTTGTTGAAAATCGCCGACAGTTACCCGAAGTATGTGGTGTCAATGGATGCCTTCAATGCGGGAGGGAATTACCAGGGAATACATCACGTTTATCTGCGCGATTTTCTGAAGATGAGTGAGTTGTAGAATAGGTGTAATTGATAATGGGGGGCTTATGCAGATACCCCCATTTCGTAAATCGTTTCGGGCGCGATGTCAATGGAACCATTCTCCCATTCGAGAGTGTCAGTGACCTCAAAATTGCGAAAGACGTTTATATCCTTCAATGGCCGGAATACCGGATAGTCCCGGTCAAATAGCAAAGGGCGAAAATCAACAATCTTTTTTACCCCATCGTTAAACTCTACACTTAGTTTGTATTCACTAATGTAGTCTGCATGTAAAACTTCTGTAAACATATTGCATCACTTTAATGGTTCTATACTATTGGGCTGCTCTCCATTTGCAGCCTTCTCCCAGGCTTCTTTAAGTTCTTCTCTGTGCAACTCCATCCATTCTAAGATTAATCGTAACGCACGCTCTGACATTTCTCCTTTCACTTTTCCATTTTCAATATCTACGATGACTTTCTGGTCACCATATTGTGCGTGAAAGTGAGGTGGATTATGATCCAGAAACATGATTCTGATGATAATACCGAAAAATTGACTAATAGTTGGCATAGGGATTCGTCTTAAAATAGTATTACGAAGATATAAACAAATGAGCCGTTTTCAAATATGAAATACGTTAATTTTCAATGTGCTGAATAATTTGACCCTCTTGGCTATTTTGAAAATGTTTTCAATTAAAGCGGTTTTGAATCTACCCTGAAAAATGGGATTGAAGGAAAATAAATTAATTCTTTCTCTTTTTCTATTCGGATAGAATTTAGAATGATAAATATGATGTTGTACAAATATAACACCTAAACCATGATATATAGTTTTTGCTAAGCCTATTTAACTATAAGGGGCTGTGAAATAACAGTATTGGCTATCTGACTGTGAGTTGATTATTAGCAAAAAATCCCGCTCAACATACATCGAGCGGGATTTGTCATATAGGGCAGATTGTTCTTTGCTGATTACAATGTAACACCCATTTTCCAGATAGCGATTTCGCGGTAGTTTTTCTTCTCGTTGTTTACGAGTTCGCCGCTAGCCACTTTGATGATGTATTGGATGAAATCTTCGTGAGTCTCTTCCATCGTTTTGTTTTCGAGGATAACGCCTGCGTTGAAGTCGATCCAGCCCGGTTTGTTGTTGTACAGGTTCGAGTTGGTAGAGATCTTCATCGTCGGAACGTAAGAGCCAAACGGAGTACCGCGACCGGTAGTGAAGAGCACGATCTGACATCCTGAAGATGCCAAAGCCGTAGCAGCTACCAGGTCATTACCCGGAGCGCTCAACAGGTTGAGGCCCTTGGTGTGGATGCGGTCACCGTACATCAATACGTCTTTTACCACCGATTTACCACACTTCTGGGTACAGCCCAATGATTTCTCTTCCAAAGTAGAGATACCACCCGCTTTATTGCCCGGAGACGGATTTTCGTAAATTGGCTGTTCGTTTTTAATGAAGTACTCTTTGAAGTCGTTGATCAGGTGAACGGTTTTGTCAAACAAACCGGTTGTTTCGCAACGGTTCATCAGGATAGTCTCAGCACCGAACATCTCAGGAACCTCAGTCAATACCGAGGTACCGCCCTGAGCCACCAGAAAGTCAGAGAATACACCCAACAGCGGGTTAGCTGTGATACCCGAGAAGCCGTCAGAACCACCACACTTCAAGCCCACTTTCAGTTCGCTCAAAGGAACATCGGTACGCACGTCTTTAGATGCTACGGCGTAAAGTTCGCGCATCAGTTCCATACCGGTTTCAAATTCATCGCCCACTTTCTGAGTCTCCATGAATTTCACGCGCTCAGTATCGTATTCGCCGAGGAACTCTCTGAATGCTGACACCTGGTTGTTTTCGCAACCCAGACCTACGATCAGTACTGCGCCACAGTTGGGGTGCATCACCATATCGCGGAGGATCTTGCGGGTGTTTTCATGGTCGTCACCCAGCTGAGAACAACCGTAGTTGTGCGGATAACCCACGATAGCGTCAACACCGGCGCAGTTAGTCTCTTTTTTCAGCTCTTCAACGAGTTGATTTACGGTACCGTTTACACAACCTACGCTCGGGATTACCCAGATTTCGTTACGTACACCCACATCTCCGTTTTTACGACGGTAACCTTTGAAGGTCAGGTTGCGGTTAGCGATTTCAGGGAACTCCAGTTTAGGAGAATATGTGTATTCCAATACACCGTCGAGGTTGGTTTTGATATTTTTCTCGTTTACCAATGCGCCTTTAGCGATGGCTTCGCGAGCGTGACCGATAGCGTATCCGTATTTCACCACGAAATCTTTCGCAGCGAAATCCTGCAACGCAAATTTATGTCCGGCAGGAATTTCATGCAGCAGGGTAACTTCGTTACCGTCCACATTTACCGATTCGCCGGCTGACAAGGTTACGATAGCTACCGCAACGTTGTCTTCGGGGTTGATTCTTAAATATTTGGTTTGCATCTTGTTTATTTACTATTTAAACATTTACAATTTACTATTTTCAAGACGGGCTTGATGTTGTTGGACCCCTTCAGGGCCCGGTTTTGTGGGCTTGTCTTATTCCCCGGGTTGAAACCCGGGGTTATTGAGATTTAGCCCTTTCAGGGCAGGGCAGTCTTCTAAGTCTTTGTAGTTCATAACCACGAAGTGGTTTTATCTCAATAACCGTGGGTGAAACCCACGGGAAACAGAGACCTCTGAGCCCGAGCCCTGAAGGGGCTCAACATCTACCTTCCGATTGACTCTTCTCCTTTTACTACAAGAGCCGCAGAGGATTTTACTCCGTGTTTCTCCGTGCAAAATCTCTGCGGTTCTATTCTATCAGGTTCTCTTTCTCCCTCCCTTTTGGGGAGGGTCGGGGAGGGGTCTCTCTTAGATAATAGATTTTACTGTTTCCAGCATACCTTTTTCCTGGATAGAAGCCAGGTAACCGGTGATTTTTTCAGTCAAACCTGGAACTTTGTTCAGGTCTTCGTCCCAGATGAATTCAGCACCCAATACGCCTTTAGCTACTGCAGCTACATCGTTGGTTTTCCACAATTCTGCCAACAGGTCGATGATTGCTTTGTCGTCGTTAGGAACGATTTCCACATCACCGCGTTTGCCGCCTTTGTAATAAGTGATGATACCGGCAAGACCCAAAGTCAACGCAGCAGGCAATTCACCTTTTCTTTCCAGATAGATTTTCAAACCGGGAAGGTCGCGGGTTTTGAATTTAGGGAATGAGTTCAGCATGATGCTGGTTACGAAGTGTTTTACGAATGGGTTGCGGAAACGCTCAACCACTGATTCGCCGTACTCAGCCAACTCTTTTTCAGGAAGGTCAAGGGTAGAAAGCAACTCTTCGAACATTGCTTTTTGTACGAATTTGCCGGTTACTTCGTCTTCTACGATCTCTCTTACGGTATCCAGACCTGACAGGTAACCTACAGGAGACAATACGGTGTGAGGGCCATTCAGCAAAGTAACTTTACGATCGTGGTAAGGTTTTTCGCTTGGTACGAACAATACGTTCAAGCCGGCTTTGTCAGCAGGGAATTCCTTAGCTAATGATTCCGGAGCCTCGATTACCCACAAGTGGAAGATTTCAGCTTTAACCACCAGTTTATCTTCAACCTGAACTTTTTCAAGGATTTCGTTGATGGTATCTCTTGGATAACCCGGTACGATACGGTCAACCAATGTACAGTAAACGCCACATGCAGTTTCGAACCATGCTTTGAAATCTGCACCCAGGTTCCACAATTCGATGTATTGCTCGATACATTTTTTCAACTCAGTACCGTTGTGGAAGATCAACTCACATGGGATGATGTGAAGACCTTTGTCAGCAGCGCCATTGAACGTTTTGAAACGGTGGTAAAGCAACTGAGTCAGTTTGCCGGGGTATGATTTTGCCGGAGCGTCGTCCAGTTTGCAAGCCGGATCGAAAGCAATACCCGCTTCAGTTGTATTGGAAACAACAAAACGCATTTCCGGGTTTTCAGCCAGTTTCATGTACTCGTCAAACTGAGTGTAAGGATTCAAACCGCGGCTGATTACGTCGATCAGTTCGATGCTGTCCACTTGTTTACCTTTGTCCAGACCTTGCAGGTTGAGGTGATAAAGACAATCCTGATCGTTCAGCATGTCTACCATACCGTTTTCGATCGGCTGAACAACAACGATGCTGCTGTTGAAATCCGCTTTTTTGTTCATGTTCCATACGATCCAATCAACGAATGCACGGAGGAAGTTACCTTCACCGAACTGAATAATGCGCTCAGGATAAGTGCTGGCGCTAACGTTTTGTCTGTTTAAAGCTTTCATTTTTAGTATAGTTAAGTTAGTGAAAAAATCAAATTTGAGGGGTGGGTTTTTGAGGGATTGAGGGAATGGGCGAATGATATTCCTATAACTTCATATTACTTCCCATAACTTCATATTACTTCATATTACTTCCCATAACTTCCCGTTACTTCTTATAACTCCCTGTAACTCCTTATAACTCCTTATAACTCCCTTTTATATCTTACTCCCTGTAACTCCTTAAAAAGAAGTATAATAATCAATATTTTCCTGTGTCAGAATATCGATCGGCATATAATTGATCTGTTTAACCGGATGCTTGAATACCAGAAAATCGCAAAGCGCTTTTACACCGCGGTATCCCTGCAATTCAGGCCGTTGGGCGATCAGGTAATTAACGACACCTTTCTTCAGATATTCAACATTTCTTTCCAGCAGGTCGTATCCGATGATTTGGATATCGGTCCGGTTGAACTGTTCAATAAAACCGGCAACCATATAGGTCAGCGAATTAAAGATAACCGCACCGCTGATTTCGGGATTTTTTTCCAGTAATTCCTGCAGTGCTATACGGTTCTGTTCCGGTTTTACCGCATTAAGTTCCACCAAGACGGTTTTACATTTTGGAAAATGTAATTTAATGTAATCCACGAACCCTTTTTTGCGTTCAAGTGTTTGATTAGAGCCCAGATTTCCAATCCGGTAGGTATGGAAAAGCGCAATGGTTGAATCCTCTTTCAGGGACAGCATCAGGAGCTTGGCTGCAATTGTACCGCTCTGGATTGAATCCTGTCCGAAGTAGGCGAGAGGTTGCGGTTCTGCAAGCATGGAATCGAGCAGGACAAACGGGATATTTTTTTCGGCCATGCTTTCGGCGAAAATCTTTGACTCCTGTTTGAAGAAAGGCGGGAACAGTACTGCATCGGGCATTAACTGTATGACTTTCTCAAAAGTCAGCCGGCAAGAATAAACATCGAACTGATTAAAGTATAAAAATTGTATCGATACATTGAGCGGGGCAAATTCATCAGCTGCCTGTCTGATGCCTTCTTCAACTTTTTCCCAGTAGTCACCTTTATTATATATAGGTATAATGCAGACAAACTGGAACTTTTTCTTCAAAGCCAGTACCGATGCATATACATTGGGGCGGTAATTCATGGTTTTGAGCGCATTCTCAATCTTGATACGGCTCTCTTCCGATACGCTACCACGGTTGTGCAGAACCCTGTCGACGGTTCCTGCAGATACCCCTGCCAGTTTGGCGATGTCTACAATTCTGATTTTATCGGTGGATTTATTCATATATACTTACAGTTGCCCGCTGTGTGCGACCACAAAATTACTAATCGAAAGTAACGATGCAAAATTACTAAAAGATTTTGTATCTGAAAATAAATCCGTATATTTGTGCGCGGACACATGAAAAACACACAAGGTTGTGTGATTTTGTAATAGGTTGACTGTTAAACGAATGTGTTTTATAGCATAACAACTTACGAATTGTAAGTATATGGCGCTTCAGGCTATCATTCATTTTACCAAATAATCAAATTTATTGCGCAATGAAAAAATTTATGGACGAGAATTTTCTTCTCGAAAATGAAACAGCTCAGAAATTGTATCATGAGCACGCGGCTAAAATGCCTATTATTGACTATCACTGTCACTTAAATCCCGAATTTATTGCTAAAGACCGTAAGTTTGACAACCTCGGTCAGATCTGGTTGGAAGGTGACCACTACAAATGGCGTGCAATGCGTACAAATGGCGTGGATGAGCGTTTCTGTACCGGAAAAGATACTTCGGACTGGGAGAAATTCGAGAAATGGGCAGATACTGTGCCTTATACCATGCGTAACCCGCTTTATCACTGGACTCACCTGGAGCTGAAAACCGGTTTTGGCGTTGATAAAATCCTGAAGCCTGAGACAGCGAAAGAAATTTTTGATGTATGTACCGCTAAATTGCGTACACCTGAATATTCTGCCCGCGGCCTGATGAAGCATTATAATGTGGAGGCGGTATGTACTACCGATGATCCTATCGATTCACTGGAACACCACATTGCTTTGAAAAATGAAGGTTTCGAAGTGAAAGTATTGCCAACCTGGCGTCCTGACAAAGCAATGGCGGTTGAGGTACCTGCTGAATTCCGCGCTTATATCGAAAAATTATCTGAAGTATCGGGTGTGACTATCTCTGCATATGCCGATGTAATCACAGCTCTTCGCAAACGTCACGACTTCTTCGCTGAAGTGGGTTGTAAACTGAGCGACCACGGTATCGAGGAGTTCTACGCTGAAGATTATACTCAGGCTGAAATTGACGCGATCTTTAATAAAGTATACGGTGGTAAAGAGCTGACTCACGAAGAGATCCTGAAATTCAAATCGGCCATGATGGTTGAATTTGCTATCATGGATTGTGAAAAAGGATGGACTCAGCAGTTCCACTACGGCGCTATCCGTAACAACAACTCCCGTCTGTTCAAAAACCTCGGTGCTGATACCGGCTTTGACTCAATCGGTGACTTTACCGTGGCTAAAGCGATGTCTAAATTCCTGAACCGTCTGGATACCAACAACCAATTGGCTAAAACTATCCTTTACAACCTGAATCCCCGCGATAACGACCTGATCACTACCATGATCGGTAACTTCCAGGATGGAAGCGTAGCCGGCAAAATTCAGTTTGGTTCCGGCTGGTGGTTCCTTGATCAGGAAGTAGGTATGATCAACCAGATGAACAGCTTGTCTGTATTGGGTCTGTTGAGCCGCTTCGTAGGTATGCTCACCGATTCACGCAGCTTCCTGTCTTACCCACGTCACGAGTACTTCCGTCGCATCTTGTGTAACCTGATCGGTAAAGATGTGGAACGCGGAGCACTTCCTGCCAGTGAAATCGAATTCATGGGCAAAATGGTGGAGGATATCAGCTACAACAACGCTAAAAACTTCTTCCAGTTTTAATCCCGGTTAACTATGAAATTTCTATCGGGAGAGTTTGTTTTAAAAGGCTCTCCCGATGATTTTATTTTCCGGTGGTGTGAAGGGTTGCGGGCTTTTTTCAGGCAAAAGATAAAAATCTGTGCAATCGGTTGCGCAAATTCAGGAATAATCTTCTATCTTTGCAACCCAATAACAAGAAAACTAATTATTTAACCAAATAAATGAGTAGGAATACCGTTATAATCCGGAGATCATATACTTCCTCCCGGTTTCCTGCAGGTTTTCACGACAAAAAAATAATCAGAAATGTAACAAGCATACAGCGGCTTTCAATACTATGTCTGGCAATGTGTGCGGGTTTCATATGAAACAAAAACAAAAATCATAATTGACAAATGAAAAAGGTTGTAACTTTTGGAGAAATTATGCTCCGTCTGGCCACTCCGGGCTATCAGCGTTTTATTCAGTCTACTGAGTTCACTGCAACTTATGGTGGTGGTGAGGCTAACGTAGCGGTATCTTTGGCTAACTACGGTATGAACGCTGAGTTCGTAACCCGTTTGCCTAAAAACGATATCGCTAAAGCATGTTTGTCAAGCCTTCACAAATATGGCGTTAACACAAACAACGTAATCTACGGTGGCGATCGTCTGGGTATCTACTTCCTTGAAACAGGTGCTGTTGCACGTGCAAGTAAAGTGGTTTATGACCGTGCTAACTCTTCAATCGCTGACATCAAACCCGGTATGATCGACTGGAAAGAGGTGTTGAAAGGTGCTGACTGGTTCCACTGGACCGGTATCACTCCTGCTCTTTCTCAGGGTGCTGCTGACGCTTGTCTTGAAGCGATCAAAACAGCTAACGAATTGGGTGTACCCGTTTCAACTGACCTTAACTTCCGCAAAAACCTGTGGAAATACGGTAAAACCGCTGCAGAGGTAATGCCTGCTTTGGTTGAAGGTTGCGACGTAATCCTGGGTAACGAGGAAGATGCTGAAATGGTATTCGGTATCAAACCTGAAGGTTTCGATTCTCACCACACCGGTGGCGAAGTGAATGCTGCTGAATTCGAATCAGTATGTACTCAGTTGATGAAACGTTTCCCACGCGCTAAAAAAGTAATTGTTACTCTTCGCGGTTCTATTAACGCTAACCACAATACCTGGAGAGGTTGTTTGTATTCTGACGGTTCTTTGAAAGTATCGAAAGACTACGATATCACTCACATCGTTGACCGCGTAGGTGGTGGTGACTCTTTCATGGGTGGTTTGATCTACGGTTTGCTGACTTACACTACCGACGATCAGAAAGCGCTTGAATTTGCAGTTGCAGCTTCTTGCCTGAAACACACTATCTACGGTGACTTTAACCTTGTAACTGTTGACGAGGTTGAGAAACTGATGGGCGGTGACGCTTCAGGTCGCGTTTCACGCTAAACCCCACCTAACCTCCCCAAAGGGGAGGCTTTTGGGGAGGTGATAATATCTTTCTCAATATTTTTACCCCCAACCCCCTAAAGGGGGCTAGGCCGCAATGATTTTTAGTGCATTATTCGTTTTTCAACGATCAAAACAAGATAATTGTGGTGGGCAAAAGTCCCCTTCAGGGGATTTAGGGGTAATAGACTATTTGCAATTAGAATATCAACATTAAAACAAACTCTCTTTAATTCCTTTTTAATGGGGTTGGGGGAGGCTTCCTATAAGATGGCTCGATTTACAAAAATCCAAACAATAACCGCCATGGCAGCAACCGGAATGGTTCCTGTATTCTACCACAAAGATGTGGAAGTGGCAAAACAAGTAGTAAAAGCATGTTACGAAGGCGGAGTACGCGCTTTCGAATTCACTAACCGCGGTGATTTCGCTCACGAAATCTTCGGTGAGTTGGTAAAATGGGCTGCTGTAGAGTGTCCCGAAATGATTCTGGGTATCGGATCTATCGTTGATCCTGCTACTGCAGCCTTGTACCTTCAGTTGGGTGCAAACTTCGTAGTGGGTCCGTTGTTCAACCCTGAAATCGCTAAAGTATGTAACCGTCGTCTGGTTCCTTATACACCGGGCTGTGGTTCTGTATCAGAAGTTGGTTTCGCTCAGGAACTGGGCTGTGACCTTTGTAAAGTATTCCCCGGCGATGTGGTAGGACCTGCATTCGTGAAAGGGCTGAAAGCTCCGATGCCCTGGAGCTTGTTGATGGTAACCGGAGGTGTTAAACCTGAGGAAGCTAACCTGAAGGGTTGGTTCGATGCCGGTGTTACCTGCGTGGGTATGGGATCAAACCTTTTCCCTGCCGACGAAATCAAGGATAAAAACTGGGCAGCTATAACCGAGAAATGTAGAAATGCATTTGCCATAATAAATAAAGTTAGAAAGTGATGTTACATGCCCCTTCTGCCCTGTGAAGGGCGGAGGGGGTTGTTGCGTTTACACTGTTCTTTTTTTGAAAAACACATTAATCCATAATAACAATGAGTACAGCTAATCAGACGGCTGAGAAAATCAAAGGTTACCGTTGGACCATCGTTGCTTTGTTGTTCTTTGCAACCACAATCAACTATATGGACCGTCAGGTAATCGGATATTTGAAGCCATTATTCTCTTCTCCGGTTTCTGAGGGAGGATTGGGATGGTCCAATACTGACTTTGCATTGGTGACCTCCTGGTTTACCTTCTTTTATGCTCTTATCACATTTGTTGCCGGATTCGTTATTGATAAAATCGGAACCAAAATAGGTCTGGCGTTATCATTAATCATCTGGTCTGTTTTTGGTATCCTGAATGCCTTTGCAGGAAGCATGGCAGGATGGCACGCGTTGCTCCGTTCCTTGTTCGGAATTGGTGAGGCAGGTAACTTTCCCGCTTCCATCAAGACCGTAGCGGAATGGTTCCCTAAAAAAGAGCGTGCTTTGGCTACCGGTATATTCAACTCGGGATCTAACGTGGGTGCGATGATCGCATCGTTGGTAGTACCTGCTATTGCTTACGCAGTCTGGTTTGACGGAGCTATTGCCGGTTGGCAGATGGCTTTCATCATTACCGGTGCGGTAGGTTTCCTGTGGTTATTCTTCTGGTTCTGGTTATACTCTTCTCCGGGCAAACAAAAACGTCTGTCAAAAGAGGAATACGATTATATTCACGCCGATGATGAGGTGTTGGATACTCCGGAAGAAGAAGATAAGGCTTCTAAAGTAAAATGGTACAAAGTAATGGGCTATCGTCAGACCTGGGCATTCGTGTGCGGTAAATTTTTGACCGACGGTATCTGGTGGTTCCTCCTTTTCTGGTTGCCTGACTTTATGAAACAACAGTTCAATATGGAAGGTCATGCCATCATGATTCCATTGTTCATCGTTTACGGTGTTGCTATCGTTGGTAGTGTATCCGGAGGCGGATTCCCGATTGTGTTCATGAACAGAGGGATGGAAGCGTATAAGGCACGTTTGCTGGCTATGTTTATCATTGCCGTGTTGCCACTCGCTTTGATCTCTACTCCATATTTCGGTAACGTAGCCCGTTTCGGTGACAATGCCTATATCCTGGCGTTGGTGGTTATCTGTATCGGTGCTGCTGCTCACCAGGCCTGGTCGGCTAACCTGTTTACCACAGTATCTGATATGTTTCCCAAAAAGACCGTTGCTTCCGTAACCGGAATCGGTGGTTTGGCCGGAGGTATCGGTGGTGTATTGGTTCAGCAATTTGCCGGTCGTCTGACTGACTATCACAAAGGATTGGGTGAAGCTGCGGCTGCTGCTCAAAACCTCGTAGGTGATGCTGCTGAAAAAGTGGTTCAGGGTCATGTGCAAAGCGCCTATGCCATTATGTTCGGCTTATGCGGATTTGCTTACCTGATCGCGTGGGTGGTTATCAAGTTATTGGTGCCCAAACACAAACCTATTACTGATTTGTAATCGACCACAAATATATTGTTTTAAGAAAAGGGTGCATCAGATTCGTCTGGTGTGCCTTTTTTCTTTTTCAGAACGTTGTCCGGATACCTGAATTTGTTACTTTTGTATTACTGATTATAGTGACTGTAACTAATAACATAAATAACTCTTATGGACAATCTCCAAATCGATTTGCCTGACGATATTGCGGAAGGCATCTATTCCAATCTGGCTGTAATTACACACAACAGCTCCGAGTTTATTGTTGACTTTGTGCAAATGATGCCCGGTGTGGATAAGGCAAAGGTCAAATCACGCATTATTATGTCGCCTGAAAATGCAAAGCGTCTGTTGATGGCTCTTGGCGATAATATCGGAAAATACGAACAAAAATTTGGCGAAATACCCATCTTTGACAACGAGCCTGCCCCGGTGGGTTCTACGGTATTGGGCCCGGGTGGGGGAAAAGCCTGATCTCTTTTTTCCTGCACTGAACTGCATAAGACGGAATACGTACTGAAATAAGGTATGTATTCCGTCTTTTTTTATGCCATTCATTCTTTTATAACGGTTGAGATCTTTGTTGCCCCTGTTTGTTTTGCTTAATAGTTTCGCTGTGGTTGTACTGGTGTTGTTTGTATAATCTGTATCCCTTGTGATATGGATATATCATTGGTATTCCTGAGATAACCCAGTATATATATAAACTGGGATATCACAGGGACATCACTGGAATATCACTGGGATATCTCTGGGAAAAGGTATGTTTATCCCCATATCAACCCCAGAACAACCTTGAATCAAAGGCTTAAAGTTGATGTGGCTCTACTGGATTTAGTGTGGAAATGAGTTCCCCTTGCCTTGTTTATCTCAGAATTGAGTATTTATGAGCAAAAATCCAGCATGTCATCCCGCACTTGATATGGGATCTCTAATTCTATAAAATAAGCAGTCGTGAGCTTTCAAATTTTATATTATCGCCTGCCGCGGGCCTTACTTTTTGGCGCAAAAAGTAAGCAAAAACATAGCCGGGAAGAACTCGTTCGCTCGCCCATGCACCGTTACTATCATATCTGAACTTAAGTGAATGGGTTCCTCACTCAAACAGCTCCCCGGCAGTCTGGAGCTTTTTGTTTACCTATCGGTATAGGTTTTGAAGCTTATCTGCAAGTTACATTATCCAATTAACGGATAACGGATAAAGTGCAGATCAGAAATGACCGGGTTCTGCAAATGTTAACTCACACTAAATCCAGTAGAACCGTTTATGTAGTACTGTTTAGAGTAAGGCCTGTGGAATGTAAAATAATGTGGTGATTTAAAAATAAAATCAGTGAAAAACGGAAATTATCAGAAGGAATAACCCGTAATTTCAGAAATATATTTTTAAATTTGGTTTTCAGGTGTAAAAAATAGTGTATATGTTGTATTTGGCGTGACATTCCTGATTGTAATAAGTTGAATAACAATGATATAATTAAAATCTAAAATTTTGTGATATGACAACAACTTCTCTTACCCGGGTGCAAACGGCACAAATCAATCTGATGCAAAAAGTCTATGTGTGGATGTGTACTGCACTGCTCATTACTGCGGCTACTGCTTATGTGGTTTCCGGATCGGAAGCCCTGCTTAGCCTGATCTTCAGCAGTAAAATCAGCTTTTATGCCTTACTGCTCGGACAACTGGCTCTGGTGTGGTACCTGACTGCCAGTATCCAAAAACTGACGCTGAATACCGCATCCATTCTCTTCGTCATCTATTCCTTCCTGACGGGTGTTACGCTATCCAGCATCTTTGTGGTCTATACCTCGGCTTCGATTACCTCCACCTTTGTGGTGACGGCCGCAACTTTCGGGGCGATGAGTCTCTATGGCTATTACACCAAGCGGGATCTGACTTCGTGGGGTAACCTGCTCTTTATGGCTTTGCTCGGATTGATCATCGCTTCGGTGGTGAACCTGTTTATGAACAGCGAAATGCTCTACTGGATCACCACTTATGCCGGGGTGCTCATCTTTGTGGGACTGACCGCTTACGATACCCAGAAGATCAAGGCGCTGGTGAGTGTTGAAGATACTGAGCAGACTCAGAAACTGGCGATCATCGGTGCGCTTTCGCTCTACCTGGATTTTATCAATCTGTTTTTGTATCTGTTGCGGTTCTTGGGGAGGAAGAAGTAGGTGATTTCTTATTGGGGTAAACGCTGAGAGGTCTCCGACGCTGTCAGGTTTGCTGGTTCGCTGTTGCAGTGCGGTTACCTGATAACTATTACAACGTTCTAAATCCATCGAATTCGATGGGTTTAATCCGATAAAGACAGTTTGCCTTACTTTATAGTCAAGGCGTTTTGAATTGCAAAAAAAGGAAGCTTCAATAAATACTATCTTCAAGGAATATTGATTCATTGAAATAACCAAACTGCCGCCGCTCTGCGGCTTGATGCAGGAGAAAATAAATGTCTTTTTACTACCAAACTCATCGCCGTTACACGGCTTATAAAGGAGCATAGCTCCGATGAGTTTGGTAGTAAATAATGAGAGAACGCAAATAAAGCCGCATTGCGGCGACAGAATATTGTGAAACCGGATAATCCAGGAATTGTGATATTGGCTGGCATAATTGCATTGTACTGTTTTTCGCAATTCAAAACGGCTTCACTATAATAACATCATCATCATGTCTCCAAAAGTCAATGTGTTAAAAGTTCAGGATTTTGATATTGTGATAGAATCTTCTGATAGCAATGACTATATCTGTATTACAGATATTGCAAAGTCAAAAGATGTGGCTTCGCGGGCAGCAGATATTATTAAAAAACTGGCTTCGAAGCAGAACAACGTTGGAATTTCTGGGGACATGGGAGCAACTATATAATCCGGATTTTAAAGTGGTCGAATTTGACCACTTTAAAATGAATGCAGGATTGCCGAGTTTTGTACTTAGTCCGGGACAATGGGGTGGGGCGACTCGTTCATGATTCATTAGTGGTTCCATCTGGTAACTTATGGTATCGCAAAATGCGATTCCTTTAGGTAGTTGTGGTGAAGGTTTTTGGAATGAATAAAAAATTGAGTTTGTAATGGTGAAGCGTACTGGAAAATTCATTGTTCAAGAGTGTGAAATTACTCTGCTATGTCAAGAGGCTGGAGATTATATTTCTCTAACAGACATCGCAAAATATCGCAATGCAGATGAGCCTTTTTCCATTATCAATAACTGGATGAGAAATCGCAGTACAATTGAATTTGTAGGATTGTGGGAAAGATTAAACAATCCTGATTTTAAACCTATCGAATTCGAGAGGTTTAGAATGGAAGCCGGGAGTAATTATTTTGTGCTTTCTCCTCAAAGATGGATTGAGGCCACAAATGCTAAAGGATTAATCTCTAAGTCAGGTCGATATGGTGGCACGTTTGCTCATGTCGATATAGCTTTTGAATTCGCATCCTGGATTTCATCCGAGTTTAAGCTTTACCTGATTACAGAATTTAAGCGGTTAAAAGATGAAGAGAACCGTCGGAATCAGTTGGACTGGAATCTGCAAAGGACTATCTCTAAGATTAATTACAAGATTCAGACTGATGCGATTAAGGAAAATCTCATACCGAAAGAGATAACTTCTGTACAGGCAAGCCTGGTTTACGCCAGTGAGGCCGACTTGTTGAATGTTGCCTTGTTCGGACAAACCGCTAAAGAGTGGCGGGACGAGCATTCCGAAACGAAAGGAAATATCCGCGATGAAGCTACTTTGGAGCAATTGGTGGTCTTAAGCAATATGGAAAGTGTAAATGCGGTTTTATAACCTGTCAGCGTGCTTGCACCTGACAGCGTTAAACATCGAGGAAACTGAACTGGTCACAAATTGTGACCGGTTCGATGCGTTAATACACTCATCGTCTCTACCGTATGCTTTTACCGAACAGGGCATAGCCATGCTGTCGGCTGTTCTCCGAAGCGATACGGCGGTGAGAGTGAGCATTCGGATCATGAGCGCATTTGTGGAGATGCGTAAACTGGTGATGGGTCATGCCGGATTGTTTCAGCGTATGGATAAAGGAACAGTCGGGTTATTAAATCGACTGAACGATCAGTGAAATAAGTATTTTAAGTAATAGGAAATAAATTATGTCGTATAATTATATCATAATGAATAAGAATGGAACGCGGATAAACGCTGATATAGCGGATTTAAACGGATTTTAATTTCGACAAGTCGAAATGATTTTCAATGACTTATGCATTATCAGTCATGTTTACATGACTGAAATCTGTTTTCAATCTGTTCAAATGTAATCTGTTTATATCCGCTTAATCCGTAAAATCCGCGTTCTATTCTTTTTTACAAATATGACATTCTATTTTGTCCATTACTTAATCAATCAGTAAAAGATGAAATCAACTGAGATCAAAAATCTGTTTGAGCAATTTGAGCAAGCGGCATCAGAATATGATGGTGTGGAATGCCGGAGTGCCCGTGAGTTGCAAGGCTTATTAGGGTATACCAAGTGGGAAAACCTCTCGAAAGTAATTGAGAAAGCCAAAGAGTCATGCAAAAATGCAGGGCAGGATGTAGCCGACCATTTTCCTGACGTCAGGAAGATGATCGAAGCAGGAAAAGGTGTTCAGCATGAGATAGATGATGTGCTGCTCCCGTTATGCCTGTTATTTGTAGCGCACGGGGCCTATAGCAGGATGGAGGGGTAGGTCGGGAATGCGGTGAGCTTATGGTATCGCAAAATGCGATTCCTTTGGGCGTTTTGGGGAATAAAATAGAAATCAACGAAATATGAGTTTGTCATGGCGAAGTGTACTGGAAAATTAGTTTTACTATAATGATATGCTAAATGAGCATCTTCTCCCATCTTTATCTTTTTTTCTCTCCATTTCCTTATTGATTCTTCGTATTTTTGTACAGGACGCAAGGCGTACATATGTGTCCTACTTTACGATAAATTTTTATTATTGATGCATTCCTGAACATGCTGGCACATCTCTTCTTTCTTGTCCATATCTTTGTGGTTTTTATATCTGCAAAGTTATGGGCTATTGATTCGCTAGTCAAGATGCAGTTTGCCGAATGCTTACGTCTTAATTCGAAAGGGGTAATTGAAGAGTTTGTGAATACAATCTAAGGCCATAACATATTAACGGAGCTTAATCACTGGATAACTGGTGAGTAAGCGCCGTTTATGGTTGTAGATATTGCGAGTTTGGCAATAAGTTGCCAGATTCACAAAGCGAAATTTATTACACTGCTATTTGATCCTCCCGGATGTTTGCGTACTAAATATTCCCGGTCTTCTTCAGTAAGCATAAGGCGTCATTTTTTGTCAGTTCTTTGAATCGTGGTATTTCCCGGCCATTAATGTTAACAGAATCTCGAAACATCTTTTCCGGGCGTACCCATATTTGTTGATCACCGTACAGCGCCTGATATACGGCCACATTTTCCAACGTTTCGCTATCCCTGGCAATTGCCAATAGTTTGTAAACTCCACCTTTGAAGTGTTGGAAATACCTTTCTTTATCCATTTTCGTTTATTGTATTGGTGAACAATAGATTGTGTAAAAGTAATTATAAAATCCGGGAATTCAAGATGTTGAAATGCAAATCCATTGACAAGGTTAATAGCTGTTGTCATAGGTTTGCAAAGAGACGCGAACTGACGTCACGGCTCATTTGCTATTCATCAATTTATCCAGATCCATTTATTTTCTTTTACACTTTCAACGATTGCATCGATGACTTTCATGTTGTCAATCGCATCATCCAATGGGGTGGGAACGGGTTTGTCCTCCAGAATGGCACGGGAGAAAGCGTCAGCCTCAAGCGTGTATTGATCGACCGGCGCAAACGAAATCACCTTGATCCCTTCGTGGGTGATCAGCTCTATCTGCGTTGTTTCGGTAGGAGGAGCATTGACCGGAATTTTAATATTGAGTTGTCCGGTTGTACCCAAAATAGTCGTCCGCTGGAAAGGCATTAACTGGGTAGAGCAGGTGAAGGAGGCTGTTTTACCGGAAGAAAACTTCATCATTCCGGAGGTAAGCCGGTCAGTATGCATTTGCGGATCCATATCCATCATGCCAGTTACGGCTTCCGGTTCTTCACCATAAATAAACCGGGGAAAGGAGATGCAGTAGCAACCAATATCCATCAGAGCGCCACCACCTATTTCCGACTGGTTACGGATATTCCCGGGGTCGGCATTGTAGTAAGAAAAGAAGGTATGCACCGAACGTACTTCTCCGATAGCACCATCCCTGATCAGGGATAGGGCTTGCTGCCATTGAGGATGAAAGCGATACATGAAGGCTTCCATTACCTTCAGATGCGGGTATTTCAACGCTTCCCTGATCAGACTTTTCGCTTCTTCAGTATTGAGTCCGATTGGCTTCTCGCACAATACATGCTTTCCGGCTTCAAGTGCTTTGATTGTCCATGGAACGTGCAAGTGGTTGGGTAGGGGATTGTAAATGGCGTCTATATCCGGGTCTTGCAACAGCTCTTCGTAACTACCGTAGTATCTCCCGATATTTAAACTTCCGGCCGCTTCCTGAGCTTTTGCAATATCCCGGGAGCTGATAGCCACTACTTCTGAATATTCACCTTGCTGTATTGCGGGGATTACTTTTTGAGTCGCAATTTTTGCGGTGCTTAATATGCCCCATCTGATTTTTTGTTTCATGTTTATGGAATTTAGATTTATAGAACGATTGAGGCTTCTAAGATAATAAAATGTGGCATGAGTTGATCTAATGACAAGGTCGTGTGCTGAAGTCGTAAAAAGGGGTTTGCCCTTTTTATTGGCTTAAAATGATCGCAACAACCTATTCAATTGCATACAGTGGAACATTGGTCATCCAGGACTCTTCATGATAATCGGTGAGCGAAGTGCGGATCGCTTGGGTTGGATGGTATTTGTCGCAGAAAAGCCGAAAGCTCTTAGCTCTCAGATTTTCACCGGCTTTTACCTCAATAGGAATAATCAGTCCCTCTTCCTGTATAACGAAATCAACCTCAGAGGTGCTTCTTTCATTCGTCCAGTAACCGATGTACCTTTCGCTCTGAATACGCAATTGCTGCATGATGTATTGCTCGGTCAATGCCCCTTTGAATTCCATAAAGATGGAATCCCCTTCGATAATGGTTTTTGCATTCAATGCTGCCATTGCACTTAATAATCCTACATCATGCAGGAACAGCTTAAAAGTTCCGGAGTCCTGATATGCTATTAAAGGCATTCCCGGCTTTGTAACCCGGTGACTTTTCAGTAAAAGGCCACAATCGACCAGCCACTGTATAGCCAACTCAAAATCTTTGGCACGGGCTCCTTCCCGAATGACTCCGTAAATAAACTTCTTATTCTCTTTGGCTAATTGAGCCGGAATACTTTGCCAGACCATTCTGATGCGTGGTACTATTTCTCCGGGCGCATGTTTGGAAAAATCTCCTTCATAGGAACTCAGAATGCGGTTTTGGATACGCCGCACCAGTTGCCAGTCCCTGGTTTTTACAAATGCGTCAACGACTTCCGGCATTCCGCCTACATAGAAGTAGTAACGAAGATATTCCTTTAGCTTTTCCGTGAAAATGGATATAATATTCCACTCTTTCTTTCTAAGCGCTTCAACCAATGCTGTTTCACCCATGGAGAACAGGAATTCAGCAAAGGAAAGTGGCCTCAAATCCATAAAATCCACTTTGCCTACCGGAAATGAGATGCTGCTATGTAGTCCCATGCCCAACAATGAACCGGCTGCAATAACATGATATTGAGGTGCATTCTCGCAGAAATATTTCAGGGAGGTTATCCCCCGCTCAGCGGATTGGATTTCATCAAAGATGATGAGCGTATCGCCGGCTGTGATTGTAGTCTGAGTCTGTATTTGAAGGATGGTTATGATGCGTTGGATATCAAAATCATTGATAAATATATTTTGTAATGAAGGGGTTTCTTCAAAATTCACATAGACCATTTGGGTAAAAGATGTGCGGCCAAATTCCTGTAAAAGCCAGGTTTTTCCTACCTGTCGCGCTCCTCTTACGATAAGAGGCTTACGAAACTGGTCTTCTTTCCACCGTATTAACTCATTGATCTTCTCCCGAAACATAGATATGGTGTTTTATTTGTTGCTAAGATACACTTTTATCTTGATAAAAATGTATTCAAGCAACACTTTTATCAAGATAAAAGTGGGGGATGCTTTGATAAAGCTGCCAGATATAATCAAAGTTGATGTACAAAACTACAAAGACTTTGAATATGTAAGTTTTTAGGGTTATAACCCTAAAGCGTGTCTGTATATTGACTATAATTGTGGTTATAACCCTAAGAGTGAAAGACAAGGATTACAAGTATATCATTACCTGAATGCACTGGAAGGTGCTTTTGTCATACAGAAGGTCCAACGTTATGATATAAAAGGTAAAGAGGTTTTACAAACCAACGAAAAATATTTTGTCAGTGACCCATCGTTGATTTATGCAGTTTTGGGATACCGGGATCGTTTGATTGCCGGATTATTGGAGAATATTGTCCTATTGGAATTAAAACGCCGTGGATATCAGGTTTATATCGGTAAAGTGGAGGATAAAGAAGTTGATTTTATAGCTGAAAGGCGTTCGGAAAAGGTCTATATTCAGGTTGCCTATAAGTTAACCGAACCTCAAACCATAGAACGGGAATTTTCGGTACTATGTGCTATCCAGGATAACTACCCTAAATATGTGGTTACGATGGATGATTTCTGGCAAGATAACATTGAAGGGATTAAACATAAGCATATTGCTGATTTTCTGTTGCTGAAAGAGTTCTGTTAATTATATGTTAGTTTTGTTATTACTTTTACGGAGAGGCTGTATAAACAAATTAAATCATTCTGTTATGTCCCAATCCTTATCCCAATTGTATGTTCATGCCATATTTCATGTAAAGAATAATGAATGCCTGATCAGGCCGGAAGCCGAGAAAGAGTTATATGCCTATATTGGAGGTGTTCTGGGTATTTCAAAATCCATCCCAATAGCTATTAATGGGACGGAAAATCATATTCATGTGCTGTGTATTATGTCGAAAAATATTGCGTTGGCCAAATTGATGGAAGATATAAAAGGCGATAGTAGCCGATGGATAAAAACATTGGGGTCACATTACCGGGAATTTGCCTGGCAGGGCGGTTATGCCGGGTATTCGGTGAGTCAGTCAAAAGTTGAAGTAGTGAAGCGATATATCGAGAATCAGAAGATTCATCACCGTACACAATCAATACAGGAGGAATATATTCAATTTTTGGATGAATATGGTGTTGATTATAATCCGGATTATTTGTGGATGTGAGTTTATGCTGCCCTTTCAGGGCGCATAAGATTTCGTCGTATCATTATCCCGGGGCGTTGTTCCTATCGGAACGTTGCCCCGGGCTGAGATATGTCAGGCTTTCAGCCTTTCATCAAGCAGGAGGTGTGTAATTTCACAAACCTGTTTTCGGGCTGAAGGCCCAGTATATCCTAGCCCAATGGCAGCGTCCTGAAAGGACAACGCCTTGGGGTATTGGGAATATCGTTTAATATAGGAAACAGGGCATATTTATGTAGAAAGAATATGGTGTTGATTATATCCGGATTATTTGTGGATGTGAGTTTATGCTGCCCTTTCAGGGCGCATAAGATTTCGTCGTATCATTATCCCGGGGCGTTGTTCCTGTCGGAACGTTGCCCCGGGCTGAGATATGTCAGGCTTTCAGCCTTTCCTCAAGCAGGAGGTGTGCCATTTCACAAACCTGTTTTCGGGCTGAAGGCCCAGTATATTCCAGCCCAATGGCAGCGTCCTGAAAGGACAACGCCTTGGGGTATTGGGAATATCGTTTAATATAGGAAACAGGGCATATTTATGTAGAAAGAATATGGTGTTGATTATATCCGGATTATTTGTGGATGTGAGTTTATGCTGCCCTTTCAGGGCGCATAAGATTTCGTTGTATCATTATCCCGGGGCGTTGTTCCTATCGGAACGTTGCCCCGGACTGAGATATGTCAGGCTTTCAGCCTTCGTGTAGCGATTTTTTTATCCTTTCCGTTTTCTGATCCGGTTGTAATCAATATAGTATAGAACTTTTACGGAGAGGCTGTTGGTGGGGCTGATCCATGATTTGCGAAGATTGTCCCAATAGTTGGGAAATACTTTATTGCGGTCGTCATAGGCGGCGTTCTTCCATGCAACAGAAAGCTCCGAGCCGGGAGCGAAAATCCACCGGAAAATCATATCGACGGTAAATGCGTTGTAATTCTGGTCTTTGTTGTCGGAGTAGGAGAGGGCGGGTAGGAGTGAGCCGTCCTGTTGCAGGTTGTAATAGCTTTTATTGCGGTTGCCTGACCAGTAGTGGCGGACTCTTAATGTAACCCCGGACTTGTTGTTCAGGGTATAAGAGGCCGAAAGGATATTCTCCAGGGTCCTGATATTACGTTTGGCGAAGTAGATTGAATCGTCGTTGTTGGTTTTGTCGGTAAAACCGATGTTGCTGAACGCGTTGTTGAAAGAGAAGCTATAACCGATCTGGGTATGCTGACCCAGCCGGAGGGTCGGATTAAAAGTTCCCATCCAGGAGTGGTTGGCAGTCGATGGTTGACTGTTGCCGCCTATGTAGAAGTAGCATGAGAGCGGTTTACGTGAGTCTGTCGAAAGATTGAAGTTGTGCCAGTAATAGTGAGGAGTGTTGTAAAAACGCCCTTTTACCCGCGGTTCGAAGTAATCCTGCTTATCGGATCCGGTTCCACCGTTAACATTGATGTTGTAGTTGTTCCTGAAAATCAGGTTGGCATTGTATCCCATCTCCCGGTTAAAGAGAGCGGACGGATTGTAAATGCGGATATAGTTCCACCAGATATTGCCGTTCATTTCGCGGAAAATCCAGAAGGGATTGATGATCTGGTAGTAGGTCCAGGCTTCGGAAAGCATGAAGTTGTTTCGTTGCAGGTAGCCCAGATCGTTTGGGTTGAATTTGTCGGTATAGAGATTCTGGGAGATGCCAAACTGCCATTTTCCCTTGTTCTTTTCCAGTCCCAGATAACCATAATATCCGGTTTCGCGGGTATTTTCACCTCTGACGCTAACGGCAGCTTTGCCTTTTAAAGCAAATCTCATCTTGCGGTCGCGCAGTTGAAAATCGGTGGCGGTAACATTTGCGATGAATTTACTGCCGGCCATTGAGATATTGGTGTTGATCAGGCTGATGTAGGAGTTGTTTTTCAGCGATTTGTCAACGACCGAGACGTTGTAGTTGGTGAAAGGCTGCACTTTAATCTTTCTGGTCTGGCCGGTCAAAGTGTCTTTTAGCTCCGCAAAAGAGTTGATGGACATCGCGTTGAGAAATCCGATTCCCCAGCCATTAGCTGTCCGTCCCGATATTTTGGTCGCATTGGCCAATTGGGTTTCGGTAGGATTGTAATCGATGATTTCATTGCTGCGCACTTCGTCGTCGGCTTTTTGTGCGAATTTGGGCCTGTTGCCAATCCGGCGGGAATAAAAGATATTACCGCGCTGGAAGAGTTCCGTTCCTTCCGTGAAGAATTGCCTTTTTTCGCTGTAATAAAGCTCGTATGGAGTCAGATTCAGTTTTTTATCATCCGACTGTATTTGTCCGAAGTCGGGGATCAGCATCATGTCGAGCGTGAAGCTTTCGCTGATGCCATATTTCAGGTCCATGCCCCCTTTGTAGAGAAATTCAAATCCGTTTCCCGGTTTGGATTCGGCATACGTGGCAAGGTATGGGCTGAAAGAGAGACGTACCGGTGGTTTGATATCGCGGATTCCGGTCAGGCAGCCTTCCTGATGGATAAAACCGGAAATATTCCGGTCGATGAAGTTCCAGGAGTTGTTGGAATTGTACCGGCGGATATTCCGGAACATGTTTATTCCCCAGGCGCCGGTGCATTTCTCAGAAAAACGCAATGCGGAATAGGGAATACGCATTTCAACAGTCCATCCGTCGGACGTGATGCGGGTTTTACTTTCCCAGACCGCATTCCAGCTTGCATCTTCATTATCCCCGTCACTTTTGGTTGCTTTCAGATCGATCTGCACCCCGGCGGGAGTAATAAAAAATCCGAATGCCAGTTGTCCCTGATTGTATGGGTCGAGGTAAATCCCGAAGTAATCGGACATGCCCGTGTTGTCCCGTTCGGTCAGGAAATTGAAGATGCTGTCGGGAGCGCTGTCGAAAAGGTGAACTCCGGCATATATGGCCGTCTGGTCGTAGAAAAGGTAAACTTCGGTACGTTGCAGGGCCGGTTTGCCATTAAGGGGTTGGAGCTGTACAAAATCTTTCGCCGGGGCAATCTGTTTGTATACCGGTTCGTCAAGCATCCCGTCAATGGATAGGGGAGTGGTGATGCGGAGCGCTTCGACGCTTTTCTTCTCCTGACCGGAAAGAGATGTCGTGATCCAAAGCAATACCAGCAGTAAAATCGGTTGCTTCATGGGGAATAGTTCTGATTTATTAGATTGAAACAACGCAGGGGAAGTCATTGTTTGACGGAGGGCCTCTGTGGTGTGATTGTTAACCTAACTCCCTCAAAATGTTATATTTTGAAAAATGTTGCCGGTTCGGAATAAATTTACTATCTTTGCACCACTTTTTGGTCGTGAAATACAATTATTTAAGCGTAATCCATTGATTATTCGAAAATAATGGCTATTTTTGCGCTCCATTTTGCATATTCAAAACAATAGTATAAATAACAAAGTTTTTAAAGTTCTAAAGAAATGCCTACAATTCAGCAATTAGTTAGAAAAGGAAGAGCAGACTTGATCGACAAGAGTAAGTCTCCAGCGTTGGACTCATGTCCTCAAAGACGTGGTGTTTGCGTGAGAGTATACACTACTACACCGAAAAAGCCTAACTCTGCTATGCGTAAAGTTGCTCGTGTGCGTTTGACAAACGGTAAAGAGGTGAACTCTTATATTCCGGGAGAAGGCCACAACTTGCAAGAACACTCAATCGTATTGGTACGCGGTGGTCGTGTGAAAGACCTTCCGGGTGTACGTTACCACATCGTTCGCGGTACATTGGATACAGCAGGTGTAGTAAAACGTACTCAAAGACGTTCTAAATACGGCGCAAAACGTCCGAAACCAGGTCAACCTGCACCAGCAGCGGCTAAAGGTGGAAAGAAAAAGTAATTAAACGCCCTGGCTTGAGATTAAATTAATTAGTATTAAAGCTGGTTTGAGTTTTTGTAAGGCTCATCTAGGTTGAGTAAATGAACCCAGCGGGGGGATTTGAAGATTTATAAAGCAACCAAAAACAAGAACACAATTTTTTTTGAAAAAATGAGAAAGTCAAAACCAAAGAAGAGACTGGTATTGCCAGATTCTGTCTTTAATGATGTAAAGGTTACCAAATTTGTTAACCACTTAATGTATGATGGTAAAAAATCTACCTCATATACTATTTTCTATACTGCTCTTGAAAACGTTAAGGCTAAATTGTCTAACGAAACTCTGTCTTCTCTCGAAATCTGGAAAAAAGCCCTTGAGAATGTTACTCCTCAGGTAGAGGTTAAATCTCGTCGTGTGGGTGGTTCTACTTTCCAGGTTCCTACTGAAATCCGTCCCGATCGTAAAGAATCAATTTGTATGAAAAACCTTATCCTCTATGCTCGTAAGCGTGGTGGTAAGACTATGGCTGATAAGCTGGCTGCTGAAATTGTTGACGCATTCAACAATCAGGGTGGTGCATACAAACGTAAAGAAGATATGCACAGAATGGCAGAAGCTAACCGTGCATTTGCTCACTTCCGTTTCTAATCAAATAAATTAAGGTAAAAATAAGATGGCAGCAGCTGATCAAAATCTAAAATATACCAGAAATATTGGTATCATGGCCCACATCGATGCGGGTAAAACAACTACGTCTGAGCGTATTTTGTTTTACACCGGTCTATCTCACAAAATCGGTGAGGTACACGATGGTGGTGCTACAATGGACTGGATGGAGCAGGAGAAAGAGCGTGGTATTACCATTACTTCTGCAGCTACTACCACTACCTGGAATTACGGTGGTGAAAAATATAAAATCAACCTGATTGACACTCCGGGACACGTTGACTTTACTGTAGAAGTAGAGCGTTCATTGCGTGTATTGGATGGTGCCGTTGCAACTTTCTGTGCAGTAGGTGGTGTTGAGCCACAGTCAGAAACTGTATGGCGTCAGGCTGACAAATACAACGTACCCCGTATCGGTTACGTAAACAAAATGGACCGTTCAGGTGCGAACTTCTTTGAAGTAGTTCGTCAGCTGAAAGACATGTTGGGCGCAAATCCTTGTCCTATTCAAATTCCAATCGGAGTAGAAGAGACATTCAAAGGAGTAGTTGACCTGATCAAAATGAAGGCAATCATCTGGAATGATGAGACCATGGGTGCGGATTATTCTATTGAAGATATTCCTGCTGCTGAATTGGCTGAGGCACAAGAGTGGAGAGAAAAAATGCTTGAAACTGTTGCTGAGTTCGATGAGGCATTGATGGAGAAATTCTTCGAAGATCCGTCAACTATTACTGAAGACGAAATCTACAACGCATTGCGTAAAGGTACCCTTTCAATGGCTATCAACCCGATGTTGTGCGGTTCTTCTTTCAAAAACAAAGGTGTTCAGACTCTGCTTGATGCGGTATGTTTGTACCTGGCAAGCCCGCTGGATACTCCTGCTGTTGAAGGTCACGATCCCCGTGATGAAGAGAAGATCCTGTTGAGAAAACCTTCTTCTGATGAGCCTATGTCAGCATTGGCATTCAAAATTGCAACAGACCCATTCGTAGGACGTCTTTGCTTCTTCAGAGTTTACTCTGGTCAGATCGATGCAGGTTCGTACGTGTACAACCCACGTTCTGATAAAAAAGAACGTATTTCACGTTTGTTCCAAATGCACTCAAACAAACAGAATCCGAAAGATTTTATTGGTTGTGGTGATATCGGTGCCGGCGTAGGTTTCAAAGATATCCGTACTGGTGATACTTTGTGTGACGAAGCGAATCCGATTGTTCTTGAGTCAATGTCATTCCCTGAGCCCGTAATCGGTATCTCTGTTGAGCCTAAAACTCAAAAAGATATGGATAAATTGGGAACCGGTCTGGCTAAACTGGCAGAAGAGGATCCTACTTTCCGTGTTACAACCAACCAGGATACAGGTCAGACTATCATCGAAGGTATGGGTGAGCTTCACCTTGAGATCATCATCGACCGTCTGAAACGTGAGTTCAAGGTAGAATGTAACCAGGGTCGTCCACAGGTTTCTTACAAAGAAGCGATTACTCAAACTGTAGAGCTTCGTGAGGTTTACAAAAAACAATCGGGTGGTCGCGGTAAGTTTGCCGATATCATTGTGAAAGTTGGACCTGTAGATGAAGGTTTTGAAGGATCTTTGCAATTTGTGGATGAAGTAAAAGGTGGACGTATTCCTAAGGAATTTATCCCATCTGTACAAAAAGGATTCCAGAACGCAATGAAAAATGGAGTTTTGGCAGGTTATGTAGTTGATACATTGAAAGTAGTTCTTGTGGATGGTTCTTTCCACCCCGTTGACTCGGATCAGTTGTCATTCGAAATCTGTGCAAACTTAGCATTTAAAGAAGCTTGTAAAAAAGCGGGTCCTGTACTTCTTGAACCATTGATGAAAGTAGAAGTGGTAACTCCTGAAGAAAACATGGGTGATATCATCTCTGACTTGAACAAACGTCGCGGTCAGGTTGAAGGCATGGAGACCAGCCGTTCAGGCGCTCGTATCGTGAAGGCTAAAACACCGCTTGCAGAAATGTTCGGTTATGTAACTTCATTGCGTACCATTTCTTCAGGTCGTGCAACTTCAGCGATGACTTTCTCACACTACGAAGAAGTATCAGCTTCAATTGCTAAACAAGTATTGGCAGAAGTAGGTGGTAAAGTAGAACTTTTATAAGAGTAAAATCTGAAATTAGCTATATTAAAAAATGAGCCAAAAAATTAGAATTAAACTGAAGTCTTTCGATCACAGCCTGGTTGACAAATCAGCTGAGAAAATCGTTAAGACTGTGAAGGCTACAGGCGCTGTTGTAAGCGGTCCAATTCCCCTTCCCACACACAAAAGAATTTTCACCGTAAACCGTTCGACTTTCGTTAACAAAAAGTCAAGAGAGCAGTTTCAATTGTCTTCATTCAAAAGATTGATCGACATCTACAGCTCAACTGCCAAAACTGTTGACGCGTTGATGAAACTCGAATTGCCGAGCGGTGTAGAAGTAGAAATCAAAGTTTGATATTTTAAATTTAAAGTGAAATGCCAGGATTATTAGGAAAAAAAATCGGAATGACATCCGTTTTCAGTGCCGAGGGAAAAAATGTTCCATGCACTGTTATCGAAGTAGGTCCTTGTGTGGTAACTCAGGTTAAAACCGTTGAAATCGACGGTTACGAAGCTGTTCAGGTAGGTTTCATCGAGAAAAAAGAGAAACACACTACCAAACCTGAAAAGGGACACTTCGAAAAAGCCGGAGTAGCTCCACAGAGACACTTGGCCGAGTTCAAAGGTTACGAAAGCGAGTACAAAGCAGGTGATGTGATCACAGTTGACATGTTCGAAGAAAACGGATTCGTTGACGTAGTAGGTACATCAAAAGGTAAAGGTTTCCAGGGCGTTGTTAAACGTCACGGTTTCGGTGGAGTAGGTCAGTCTACTCACGGTCAGCACAACCGTTTGAGAGCTCCCGGTTCTGTGGGTGCCAGCTCATTCCCTTCTCGTGTATTCAAAGGTATGAGAATGGCCGGTCAGACAGGTAACGCTCGCGTAACTGTACAAAATCTTCAAGTGTTAAAGGTGATTTCGGAACACAACCTTTTGTTGGTAAAAGGATCAGTGCCCGGATGTAAAGGTTCAATCGTATTAATTGAGAAATAATGGAACTTAGCGTATATAACATCAAAGGAGAAGCTACAGGTAAAACAGTTGTACTGAATGATTCTGTTTTTGGAATTGAGCCGAACGATCACGCTATCTACCTCGATGTAAAACAGTTTTTGGCGAATGGTCGCCAGGGAACTCACAAGTCGAAAGAAAGAAACGAGATTTCAGGATCTACCCGCAAACTGAAAAAACAAAAAGGTACAGGTGGAGCTCGTAGTGGTGATATCAATTCACCGGTGTTTGTAGGTGGAGCACGTGTATTCGGTCCAAGACCCCGCGATTACCACTTCAAACTGAACAAAAAAGTGAAATCATTGGCACGTAAATCAGCATTGTCTTACAAAGCGCAAGAAAATGCAATCGTAGTCGTAGAAGATTTCACGTTCGAATCACCGAAGACAAAAGACTTCGTAGCGATGACCAAAGGCCTGCAAGTGGCTGATAAAAAGTTAGTTTTGGTTTTACCGGAACAAAATAAAAACGTATATTTGTCGGCTCGAAATCTGGAGAAGACATCTGTAGTTACCGTGCCTGAACTCAATACATTCAAAGTGCTGGATGCTAAGTGTTTAGTGCTTACTGAAGCTTCACTTGCCGTAATCAACAATTTTTAATGTAAAGGAGACCGAGTAATGGGAATTATTATTAAACCGATCGTTACAGAAAAAATGACTGTTCTTACCGAAAAACGTAATGTTTACGGATTTCGTGTAGCTCCTGAAGCAAACAAAATTCAGATTAAGAAAGCAGTAGAAGATCTGTATAATGTAACTGTATTAGATGTAAACACTATCAACTATTCAGGCAAAAGAAAAAGCCGTTATACCAAAGCTGGTTTGATCAGCGGTAAAACTGCTTCTTTCAAAAAAGCTCTGATCACATTGGCTGACGGTGAAGTAATTGATTTTTACAGCAATATTTAATAAGAAATGGCAGTACGTAAATTTAAGCCCGTAACACCGGGGCAGAGACACAAAATTATCGGTGCGTTCGATAACATTACTGCAACCGCACCGGAGAAGTCTCTTGTTGTAGGTAAAAAAGGAACTGGTGGCCGTAACAACCAGGGTAAAATGACCATGCGCTATATTGGTGGCGGTCACAAAAGAAAACTCCGTTTAATCGACTTCAAGAGAGAAAAAGACGGTGTTCCCGCAATCGTAAAAACAATCGAGTACGATCCTAACCGTTCGGCAAATATCGCTCTTTTGTATTATGCTGATGGCGAGAAAAGATACATCATCGCTCCCAACGGATTGGAAGTAGGACAGAGTATCCAGTCAGGTGCAGATGCAGCTCCCGAAATCGGAAATGCATTGCCTTTGCAAAATATTCCTGTCGGTACAGTAATCCACAACATCGAACTCCGTCCGGGACAAGGTGCTGCGTTGGTACGTTCAGCAGGTGTATTCGCACAGTTAACTTCAAAAGAAGGTACCTATGCAATCGTAAAATTACCTTCAGGCGAAACTCGCAAAATTCTTGCAACTTGTAAAGCAACGATCGGTGGTGTAGGTAACTCTGACCACGGACTCGAAAGTTCAGGTAAAGCTGGTCGTTCAAGATGGTTGGGTCGTCGTCCACGCAACCGCGGTGTGGCAATGAACCCCGTAGATCACCCGATGGGTGGTGGTGAAGGCCGTTCTTCAGGAGGACACCCAAGATCACGTAAAGGCTTATATTCTAAAGGCCTTAAGACCAGAGCGCCTAAAAAGCACTCTTCTAAGTACATTATTGAAAGAAGAAAAAAGTAACCTGATTAATTAGAGTTAAACTATGAGTCGTTCGCTTAAAAAAGGCCCATATATCAATGTGAAGCTTGAAACCAAAGTACTGGCTATGAATGAGTCAGGAAAGAAAACCGTGATTAAGACATGGGCACGGGCTTCCATGATTTCTCCGGATTTTGTTGGCCATACAATAGCAGTTCACAACGGTAACAAATTTATTCCTGTTTACGTAACTGAAAACATGGTAGGTCACAAATTAGGTGAGTTTTCACCTACCCGTACTTTCCGTGGACACGGTGGTAACAAAAAACGCTAATCCCGTTTACAGGACACATTAAATTTGATTTTTAAAAGAAACATTTAAAATGGGTGCAAGAAAAAAAATATCAGCAGATAATAGAAAAGAAGCCCTGAAGACCCAATACTTCGCTAAGCTGACCGGCGTTCCTACTTCACCGCGCAAAATGCGCCTGGTAGCGGACATGGTAAGAGGCATGGAAGTTTTCCGCGCACTTGGCGTATTGAAATTCTCTTCGAAAGAAGCTTCTAACAGAATTGAAAAATTGCTGCGTTCTGCAATCGCAAACTGGGAACAGAAAAACGATCGTAAAGCAGAAAGCGGTGAATTGTATATCTCTAAAGTATTCGTTGATTCAGCAACAATGCTTAAAAGATTACGTCCTGCTCCGCAAGGACGTGGTTACAGAGTTCGTAAACGCTCGAATCACGTAACATTGTTTGTAGATACAATGGAAAATAAAAACACTAACGCATAATAGACGCAAGATGGGACAAAAAGTTAATCCGATAAGCAACCGTTTAGGAATCGTACGTGGTTGGGACTCTAACTGGTACGGTGGCAAAAACTGTGGTGATACTTTGTTGGAAGACAGCAAAATCCGCAAGTATCTGAACGCTCGTCTTGCCAAAGCAAGTGTTTCTCGCATTGTTATTGAACGCACACTGAAATTGATTACCATCACAGTTTGTACAGCCCGTCCCGGTATCATTATCGGTAAAGGTGGTCAGGAAGTTGATAAACTCAAGGAAGAGTTGAAAAAAATTACTGACAAAGATGTACAAATCAACATCTTCGAAGTGAAAAAACCTGAGTTAGATGCTGTTATCGTAGCTAACAACATCGCTCGCCAACTCGAGGGAAAAATCGCTTACCGCAGAGCTGTGAAAATGGCTATCGCTTCAACCATGAGAATGGGTGCGGAAGGTATCAAAATTCAAATCTCTGGTCGTCTTAACGGAGCTGAAATGGCTCGCTCAGAAATGTATAAAGAAGGACGTACTCCTCTTCATACACTGAGAGCAGACATCGACTATTCTTTGGCTGAAGCTCTTACCAAAGTGGGTCTGTTGGGCGTTAAAGTTTGGATTTGCCGTGGAGAAGTTTATGGTAAAAAAGACCTTACTCCTTCATTTACCCAACAAAAAGAATCAGGTCGTCAGCAAGGCGGAAACCAAGGCGGTCAAAGACGCGATGGTGGATTCAAGAGAAAGAAAAAGTAATTTACAAACACTGAATTTTACAGACAATGTTACAACCGAAGAAAACAAAGTTCAGAAGACAACAGAAAGGGCGCATGAAAGGTATTGCGCACCGTGGAAATCAGTTGGCATTCGGTTCATTTGGTATTAAGGCCCTGCAATCAAAATGGATTACCGGCCGTCAAATTGAAGCAGCTCGTATCGCGGTAACACGTTATATGCAACGTCAAGGACAAATCTGGATCCGTATTTTCCCTGACAAACCTATTACAAAGAAACCAGCCGAAGTGCGTATGGGTAAAGGTAAAGGTTCACCTGAAGGATTTGTAGCTCCAGTTACACCGGGTAGAATTATCATTGAGGTAGAAGGAGTTTCTGCAGAAATCGCAAAAGAAGCTTTGCGTTTGGCAGCTCAAAAACTTCCGGTAACAACCAAGCTGGTTGTAAGACGTGACTACGATGCTAACGAAAACGCTTAAAAAACTATGAAAGTAGCTGAAATTAAAGAACTAAGCACAAAGGAGTTGATCGAGAGAATTGATGCAGAATCAGCAGTTCTTGATCAAAAGAAATTGAATCACGCCATTACTCCTTTGGACAGTCCTGCAGAGATCAAAAAGATCCGCAGAGATATCGCGCGCCTGAACACAGTATTGCGCGATAGAGAATCAAATCAACAATAACCAATTGGCCTGATGGAAACAAGAAATCTTAGAAAAGAAAGAATAGGCGTTGTTTTCAGCAACAAAATGGATAAAACCATTACTGTAGTTGTAAAATGGAAAGAGAAACACCCTATTTACGGAAAATTCGTTAACAAAACGAAGAAATATCACGCTCACGACGAGAAAAACGATTGCAACATTGGTGACAAAGTTAAAATTATGGAAACTCGTCCGCTGAGCAAATTGAAAAGATGGAGATTAGTGGAAATAATCGAAAGAGCTAAGTAATCATGATACAACAAGAGTCAAGACTAGTAGTTGCTGATAACAGTGGAGCCAAACAAGCTCTTTGTATCAGAGTATTGGGTGGAACACGCAAACGCTATGCTACCGTAGGTGATGTCATCGTAGTAGCAGTGAAAAGCACAATCCCCTCAAGCGATGTGAAAAAAGGAGCCGTATCTAAGGCCCTTATCGTAAGAACCAAAAAAGAAATCCGTCGTGCAGACGGTTCTTATATCCGTTTCGATGATAACGCATGTGTATTGTTGAACAATACGGGTGAGATCAGAGGAAGCCGTATCTTCGGTCCTGTTGCCAGAGAAATCCGTGCAACAAACATGAAAGTTGTATCACTCGCACCCGAGGTGCTTTAATTCCCATAGAGAATGAGTAAGTTACATATCAAAAAAGGCGACATGGTTTTCGTGAACGCCGGTAATGATAAAGGTAAAACCGGTCGTGTACTTGAAGTACAGATCGCTAAAAGCCGCGCTATCGTAGAAGGTATCAACATGGTATCAAAACATGTGAAACCCAATGCGCAGAATCCTCAAGGAGGAATTGTAAAAAAAGAAGCTTCTATTCATATTTCGAATCTGAACGTTTTGGATCCGAAATCAAACAAACCGACTCGTATTGGTCGTAAGCTGGACGAAAAAGGAGTTTTAGTTCGTGTATCTAAAAAATCAGGAGAGGAGATTAAGTAATGAATACTGCTAGTCTTAAAAACGAATACAAGGAAAGAGTAGTTCCTGTGTTGATGAAAGAATTTGAATACAGCTCGGTAATGCAAGTTCCCGTTCTGAAAAAAATCGTTATCAATCAGGGTCTCGGAATTGCAGTTGCAGATAAGAAAATTATCGAAACTGCAATCAACGAGTTGACTGCTATCACGGGACAAAAGGCAGTAGCCACATTATCCCGTAAAGACATTTCAAACTTTAAGTTGCGTAAAAAAATGCCTATCGGTGTGATGGTAACTTTGCGTCGCGAACAAATGTATGAGTTCCTCGAGCGTCTGGTTCGTGTAGCTTTGCCCCGTATCCGCGACTTCAAAGGTATTGAAGGCAAACTCGACGGACGAGGAAACTACACACTGGGAATTCAGGAGCAAATCATTTTCCCTGAAATTAATATCGATAGCATTAGCAAAATTCTCGGAATGAATATTACCTTTGTAACCTCTGCGAAAACAGATGAAGAAGGTTATGCACTTCTGAAAGAATTTGGTTTACCATTCAAAAACGCTAAAAAAGATTAATTGACATGGCTAAAGAATCAATGAAAGCCCGCGAAGTGAAAAGAGCTAAGCTGGTTGCTAAATATGCTGCTAAAAGAGAGCAGCTTAAAAAAGATGGCAACTACGAAGCTTTACAGGCACTTCCTAAAAATGCATGTCCTATCCGTTTGCACAACCGTTGCAAATTGACAGGTAGACCGAAAGGATATATCCGTCAGTTCGGTATTTCACGTATTCAGTTCCGTGAAATGGCATCAGCAGGTTTAATTCCGGGTGTGAAAAAAGCAAGCTGGTAATTTTTATAGTGTTAAATATTGTCCGGGTGGCCGGATCAATTTAATTATTTTTTTATTATGACAGATCCTATAGCAGATTATTTGACCAGATTAAGAAACGCGATTAAAGCAAATCACCGCGTTGTAGAAATCCCTGCGTCAAATTTAAAGAAAGAAATTACAAAAATTCTTTTCGAAAAAGGCTACATTCTTAACTACAAGTTTGTAGAAGAAGGACCTCAGGGTTCAATCAAGATCGCTTTGAAGTACGATCCCGTAAACAAAGTAAACGCGATCAAAAAATTGATCAGAATTTCTTCTCCGGGTTTACGTCAGTACACCGGATACAAAGAAATGCCGAGAGTATTGAACGGTTTAGGTGTTGCTATCTTGTCAACTTCAAAAGGAGTAATGACCAACAAAGAGGCAGCAGACCTTAAAATCGGTGGTGAAGTTATTTGTTACATCTATTAATCGGGGAGGAATACAGAATGTCAAGAATTGGAAAATTGCCTATCGCCATCCCTGCAGGTGTTACTGTAACTTATACTGATGGTGTTGTAAACGTGAAAGGTGCAAAAGGCACCTTGACACAAGAGATTACCGGCGGAGTAGAAGTTGCCATCGAAGATGGTAAAATCGTATTGAGTCGTCCGACAGACGAAAAACAACAGCGTGCTTTACATGGATTGTATCGTGCTTTAATTAGCAACATGGTAGTTGGTGTATCTCAGGGATACCGCAAAGAAATGGAGCTTGTAGGGGTTGGTTACCGTGTATCTAACAACGGTCAGATCGTCGAGTTCTCACTGGGTTATAGCCACAACATTTTCTTGCAATTACCTGCTGAAGTTAAAGTAGAAACCAAATCTGAGAGAAATAAAAATCCGTTGATTATCCTTGAATCGGCAGATAAACAACTCATCGGACAAGTTTGTGCCAAAATCCGTTCGTTCCGTAAACCGGAGCCATATAAAGGAAAAGGTATCAAATTTGTGGGTGAAATTATCCGCAGAAAATCAGGAAAATCTGCAGGTAAGGGTAAATAATTCATGTAAAAAAGCAAGACTATGTTAAATAAGTTAGAGAGAAGACTGAAGATTAAACAACGCGTACGCGGTAAAATTTCAGGAACTGCCGACATTCCCCGTATGTCAGTTTTCAGAAGCAACAGTCAAATATACGTTCAGATCATTAATGATGCTGACGGAAAAACTTTAGCTGCAGCAAACTCAAAAGGACTTGAGAAAGCCCCTAAAAAAGAGCAATCAGCAAAAGTTGGTGAACTTATCGCTAAAAAAGCAGCTGAAGCAGGTGTAACAACTGTTGTTTTCGACCGTAACGGTTACCTGTATCACGGTAGAATTAAAGAATTGGCAGATGCTGCCCGTAACGCTGGACTTAAATTTTAATCATCATGTCAGGAATTAATAATAGAGTTAAAACAACAACTGATCTTGAATTAAAAGACAGATTGGTTGCTATCAACCGTGTTACTAAAGTTACTAAAGGTGGTCGTACATTCAGCTTCTCTGCAATTGTAGTTGTAGGTAACGAAGACGGAATCGTAGGCTGGGGCCTTGGTAAAGCAAGCGAAGTAACAACTGCTATCGCTAAAGGCGTAGAAGCAGCTAAAAAGAACCTGATTAAAGTTCCCGTTTTGAAAGGTACCGTTCCTCACGAACAACTTTCTAAATTCGGTGGTGCAGAAGTATTCCTCAAACCGGCCTCTCATGGTACCGGGGTAAAAGCGGGTGGTGCGATGCGTGCCGTACTTGAAAGTGTGGGAGTTACTGACGTATTGGCAAAATCAAAAGGTTCTTCAAATCCTCACAACCTTGTAAAAGCTACTATGGTTGCGTTGAGCGAACTCCGTGATGCTTATACTGTAGCTCAAAACAGAGCTATTCCTGTAGAAAAAGTATTTAAAGGTTAATCTAGGAGGACTCAAAAATGGCAACTATCAAAATTAAACAAGTAAAAAGCAGAATCAAATGTCCTGCAACTCAAAAGAGAACTTTGGATGCTTTAGGTTTGACCAAACTGAATAAAGTGGTTGAGCATGAGGCAACTCCCCAGATCATGGGTATGGTAACCAAAGTGCAGCACCTGATTACTGTAGTAGAATAATTGTTTGTAATAAAGTAAATTTATAAGGATATGAATTTAAGTAATTTGAGACCTGCTGCAGGTTCTACCAAAACCAGAAAGAGAATCGGACGTGGTACCGGATCGGGTATGGGTGGTACTTCTACAAGAGGTCATAAAGGAGCTAAATCTAGATCAGGTTACTCAAGAAAAGTTGGTTTTGAAGGAGGTCAGATGCCTTTACAAAGACGTTTGCCCAAATTCGGATTTAAAAACTTCAACCGTGTTGAGTACAAAGCGATCAATTTGGAAACTTTGCAACAATTAGCTGAGGCTAAATCATTAACCAAAATCGGTATCGATACTTTGGTAGAAGCAGGATTCATTTCATCTACTCAATTGGTTAAAATTCTCGGAAACGGAACTTTAACTTTGAAACTGGATGTTGAAGCAAATGCTTTCTCTAAATCAGCAGAAGCTGCAATTGTAGCTGCTGGCGGAACCGTAGCAAAACTCTAAGACAATGAGAGCAGTTGAAACCATAAAAAACATTTGGAAGATTGAAGACCTGAGAAGTCGTATTCTGACTACATTATTATTAGTCGTTGTGTATCGATTTGGTTCTTATGTAGTTCTTCCCGGTATTGATCCAGCGGCCCTGACGGCCCTACAGTCACAAACAGGCAGCGGCCTATTAGCCCTTTTGGATATGTTCTCCGGAGGTGCTTTTTCAAATGCTTCTGTGTTCGCACTGGGAATCATGCCTTACATCTCTGCTTCTATCGTAATTCAGTTGCTCACCATTGCTGTTCCTAAGTTTCAAAAGTTACAAAGAGAGGGAGAGAGTGGAAGACGTAAAATGAATCAGTACACGCGTCTTTTGACCGTTGCGATTCTTTTGTTCCAGGCTCCTTCTTATTTGATAAACTTGAATGTTCAGCTTAAACAAGCAGGTGCCGCTCTTCCGGGTGGTATCTGGTTTGTGATTTCATCTACAATTATTCTTACAGCCGGTAGTATGTTTGTTATGTGGCTGGGAGAAAGAATTACGGATAAAGGTATCGGAAACGGAATCTCTTTCATAATTCTTGTAGGTATTATTGCCAGATTGCCTAAGGCAATGACTCAGGAATTTATCCTGCGTACTACTGAAAAAACCGGTGGTCTTGTTATGTTTCTGGCTGAAATCATATTCCTGCTGTTTGTGATTGCTGCTTCTATTCTTTTAGTGCAGGGTACCCGTAAGGTACCCGTGCAATATGCTAAGCGTATTGTAGGAAATAAACAATATGGTGGAGCGAGACAGTATATTCCGTTAAAGATTAATGCTGCCGGTGTAATGCCGATCATCTTTGCTCAGGCGATTATGTTTATTCCTATTACAATTATCGGTTTTTCTAAAGTTGACACTGCCGGATCATTCCTTGCTTCTTTCATGAACCACACAGGAATCGGCTACAATATCGCTTTCGCTACACTGATTATTGCTTTTACTTACTTTTATACAGCGATCACTATTCAACCGAATCAAATGGCTGAAGACATGAAACGTAACAACGGATTTATTCCGGGTATTAAGCCAGGTAAAAAAACAGCTGAGTATATTGACGAAATCATGTCACGTATTACTTTCCCCGGATCAATATTTCTGGCGCTAATTGCCATTATGCCGGCTTTTGCCAGCATCTTCGGTATAAGTCAGGGATTCTCTCAATTCTTTGGAGGTACTTCATTATTGATCCTGGTCGGAGTTGTGTTGGATACATTGCAGCAGGTAGAAAGTCACCTTTTGATGCGTCACTACGATGGATTATTGAAATCCGGCCGTATCAAGGGTAGAACAGGAACTGTTGCGGCTTATTAATCGAGATGATTTATATAAAGACAGATGAAGAGATAGAACTGATTCGTCAGAGTTCACTCCTGGTCGGAAAAACGTTAGCTGAAATAGCTAAGTTAATCCGACCCGGGGTTACAACTCTCGAATTAGACAGATGTGCTGAAAAGTATATCCGGGATAATAAAGCGATTCCTGCTTTTTTAGGATATAGCGGTTTTCCCAATACACTTTGTACATCAGCGAATAGCCAGGTAGTTCACGGCATACCCAACAATACTCCGTTGAAAGATGGAGATATCATTTCGGTTGACTGTGGTGTTTTACTAAACGGATTTTACGGCGATTCGGCCTACACGTTCTGTGTAGGTAATGTGGATGATGACACCAAACGATTGCTTCAGGTAACCAAAGAATCCCTATACTTAGGAATTGAACAAGCTGTTCATGGACGCAGGATTGGAGATATTGGTCATGCTGTGCAGGAGTACTGTGAAAAAAGCAATTATTCTGTAGTCAGAGAATTGGTGGGTCACGGTGTCGGAATGAAACTACACGAAGCACCTGAAGTTCCTAACTATGGTAGGAGAGGTACAGGTCCAATGCTAAAATCCGGAATGGTAATAGCTATTGAGCCTATGATCAACAGAGGATCCAGAAATATCGTTTTCGAACGGGACGGATGGACCACACGTACCAAAGATGGTAAAATGTCAGCTCACTTCGAGCATACAGTCGCTGTAAGACCAGGTAAAGCGGATATATTATCTTCGTTCGAGTTTGTAGAAGAAGTTTTAAATAATCAATCAAAATAAGTCAATGTCTAAGCAATCAGCAATCGAACAAGACGGAGTCATCATCGAAGCATTATCAAATGCGATGTTTCGAGTGGAATTGGAAAACGGACACGAGATTACTGCACACATTTCCGGAAAAATGCGTATGCATTACATCAAAATTCTTCCCGGTGATAAAGTACGCGTAGAAATGTCTCCTTATGATTTATCAAAAGGAAGAATAGCATTCAGATACAAATAAAATTAAACACATATGAAAGTAAGAGCATCGTTGAAAAAGCGTACTGCAGACTGCAAAATCGTCAGAAGAAAAGGTCGCTTATACATTATTAACAAGAAAAATCCCAAATACAAACAACGTCAGGGATAAATTATTAATTTTGCAAAAAAATTCAAGTATATGGCAATAAGAATTGTTGGTGTTGATTTGCCGCAAAATAAAAGAGCAGAAATTGCTTTGACTTACATCTTCGGAATCGGTCGCAGTAGCTCAATTACTATTTTGGATAAAGCAGGAATCGACAAAGATACCAAAGTTAAAGATTTGACAGATGACCAGGCAGCTAAGATTCGTGAGATAATTGGTGCCGAATTCAAAGTAGAAGGTGATCTGCGTTCTGAAGTTCAACTGAACATCAAGCGATTGATGGATATCGGATGCTACCGTGGTGTACGCCACCGTATTGGTTTGCCTTTGAGAGGACAAAGCACTAAAAATAATGCTCGTACTCGTAAGGGTAAAAAGAAAACTGTTGCAAACAAGAAAAAAGCTACTAAATAATAATTGATATGGCTAAAAAAACAGTCGCAGCAAAGAAGAGAAATGTAAAAGTTGATGCTCAGGGCCAACTTCATGTGCACTCATCTTTCAACAACATTATTGTTTCGCTTGCAAACAGCGAAGGACAAGTAATTTCATGGTCTTCTGCCGGCAAAATGGGATTCCGCGGTTCTAAAAAGAACACTCCCTATGCAGCACAAATGGCTGCACAAGATTGCGCGAAAGTAGCATTCGATCTTGGCTTGAGAAAAGTAAAGGCTTATGTAAAAGGACCAGGAAACGGACGTGAGTCTGCTATTAGAACTATCCATGGTACAGGAATTGAAGTGACTGAAATCGTTGATGTTACTCCACTTCCCCACAACGGATGTCGTCCTCCTAAAAGAAGAAGAGTTTAATTCAAAATCCGAAGTTTAGAGTCTGAATTTGTGAAAAGATTGCACCAATCCTCTCTGCAATCGCGGCTGCACCGATTTGGGATTCTAAGTAGACAATTAATTTTATAACAAATGGCAAGATATACTGGACCTAGAACTAGGATTGCTCGTAAATTTGGTGAGGCAATTTTTGGACCTGATAAAGTTCTTTCAAAAAAGAATTATCCTCCCGGACAGCACGGGAATGCAAGAAAGAAGAAAACCTCTGAGTATGGCATTCAGCTGAAAGAAAAACAGAAAGCTAAATATACATACGGTGTTCTTGAAAAACAATTCCGTATCTTATTTGAAAAAGCTTCTCGTACAAAAGGTATTAAAGGTGAGGTGTTGCTTCAATTGCTCGAAGCTCGTCTTGACAACGTAGTATTCCGTATGGGACTGGCACCTACCCGTGCTGCTGCTCGTCAGTTGGTTTCACACAGACACATTGTGGTAAACGGCAAAGTAGTAAATATCCCTTCTTTCTCGGTTAAACCGGGTCAGGTAATCGGTGTTCGCGAAAAATCTAAATCTCTTGAGGTAATCGTTGATGCATTGTCTGGATTCAACCACAGCAAATATCCATGGTTGGAGTGGGACAAATCATCTATGTCAGGAAAATTCCTTCACTTACCTGAGAGAACTGATATTCCCGAAAATATCAAAGAACAGTTGATCGTAGAATTGTATTCAAAATAATAAGTAATTTCATGGCGATATTAGCATTTCAAAAACCCGATAAAGTTATCATGCTAGAATCGGACGCAACATTCGGTAAATTCGAATTTCGTCCGTTGGAGCCCGGATATGGCATAACCGTTGGTAATGCTTTACGCCGTATTCTCCTTTCTTCATTAGAAGGTTTTGCGATTACTTCTATTAAAATCGACGGAGTTGAACATGAGTTTTCTACAATTCCGGGCGTAATAGAAGATGTGACTAACATTATCCTGAATCTGAAACAGGTGCGTTTGAAACAGATCGTAGAAGAAATCGAAAATGAAAAAGTTGCAATAACCGTTTCGGGAACTGAAGTGTTCAAAGCGGGTGATATCAGCAAGCATTTAACCGGTTTTGAGGTATTGAATCCTGAACTGGTAATCTGCAATCTGACCCCTTCGGCCAGTTTTACTATCGAGTTGACTATCAACAAAGGTAGAGGATATGTTCCTGCAGACGAAAATCGTACAGCTACCGACGATGTGAATGTAATTCCCATCGACTCGATTTATACTCCGATTCGTAATGTAAAATACTCGGTAGAGAACTACCGTGTTGAACAAAAAACAGACTACGAAAAACTCGTTATTGAGATTGCTACAGATGGCTCTATCCATCCGAAAGATGCGCTTAAAGAAGCTGCGAAAATCTTGATCTACCACTTCATGTTGTTTTCAGATGAGAAAATTACTCTCGAAATGAACGATGCTGAAAGCGGCGAAGATTTTGACGAAGAAGTATTGCACATGCGTCAGTTGCTGAAAACGAAACTGGTTGACATGGATCTTTCAGTACGTGCTTTGAACTGTTTGAAATCTGCTGATGTGGAAACACTTGGTGAATTAGTTCAGTATAACAAAGCAGACTTGTTGAAATTCAGAAACTTCGGTAAGAAGTCATTGACTGAGTTAGATGAGTTGCTCGAAAATCTGAATCTTTCTTTTGGAATGGATATAGCTAAATATAAATTAGACAAAGAGTAAAGCAATGAGACACAATAAGAAATTTAATCACTTGGGTCGTACTCATTCTCACAGAGAGGCAATGCTTTCTAACATGGCTTCTTCTTTGATTTTGCACAAACGTATTTTTACAACTGTTGCAAAGGCAAAGGCTTTGAGAATTTACGTTGAGCCCATCATCACTAAATCTAAAGAGGACACTACTCACTCGAGACGTGTAGTGTTTAGCTCCCTGCAAAATAAATTTGCAGTGACTGAGCTTTTCCAGGGTGTTGCTGCAAAAGTTGCTGACCGTCCCGGAGGTTATACCCGCATTTTGAAAACAGGAAATCGTTTAGGAGACAACGCTTCAATGTGTTTCATTGAATTAGTTGACTACAACGAAAACATGTTATCTGATAAAACAGCGAAAAAAGCAAAAACCCGTCGTTCTTCCAAAAAGAAAGAAGAAGTTGCTGCTCCCGCTGCTGACGCTGCAGAAACTGCTGCTGAATAATATTCAGATAGATAATCTACAAAAAAGAGATTACACTTATTGGTGTAGTCTCTTTTTTATTTTACATAACCTCATTGTGTATTTCTAAATAAAACGCTACTTTTGTGGCCTAAATACTTAATACCCTTTTTATATGAGAATTAGAATCCACAGAGAAGGCTGGGATTTATTGATTTTGTCCCTTCTGTTCTTAATTGTGCTGGATATCCTTTTGTGGGTGGTTGCTCCAAAAGGGATCTTTTACTCTGTGTTTGGAGTAACCTCAGTTATTTACCTTCTCTTGGTTAACTTTTTTCGTTGTCCCCGACGAATTTATACCGGTGAAACGAAGGATATTGTACTTACACCGGCTGACGGAAAAGTAGTCGTAATTGAAGAGGTAATGGAAAATGAATATTTCCATGATAAAAGATTACAGATATCTGTCTTTATGACACCCTTTAATGTGCATGCCAACTGGTATCCGGTTAACGGAAAAGTAAAATATGTCACCCACCACGAAGGTCGTTTTCAGGGAGCTTATCTGCCTAAGTCAAGTACGGAGAATGAACGTTCGACGATCGTTATTGAAACTGAGAACGGTGTGGAGATCCTCGTTCGTCAGGTTGCGGGAGCTATGGCACGACGTATTGTTACCTATTCGGATATTGACGATGTGTGCAAGATTAATGAATTTCTTGGTTTTATAAAATTTGGTTCGAGATTGGATCTTTATCTGCCTGTAGATTCTGAAGTATTGGTTGAAATGGGTCAGGCAGTTGTTGGTAACCAAACACAAATTGCGCGTTTAAAATAATGCAAATTAAAAGACATATTCCCAATGCAATCACTTGCCTGAATCTTTTCTCAGGATGTATGGCAGCTATTGCAGCGTTGGAATTTAATTACGTTCTGGCAGCCGGGCTGGTATTTCTGGCTGCGTTTTTTGATTTTTGTGACGGATTGGCAGCCCGTCAATTAAAAGCCTATTCAGCCATAGGAAAAGAGCTAGACTCTTTAGCTGATATGGTAAGTTTCGGTTTTGTACCCTCTGTTGTGGTTTTTTCTTTGCTAAGGCAACAGATGGCATTGCAGGAGCTTTCAGGTGTTGTTCCTTATATTGCTTTTCTGTTGGCTATTTTTTCTGCATTACGCCTGGCAATTTTTAATATTGACGAAAGACAGACGACCTCATTTATAGGGATGCCTACACCGGCCAATGCCCTGTTTTGGGTGAGCCTGGCTGCATATAACGTAAATCATCCGTTATCATTCCTGTTGCCGGGTGTGTTGGTTGTAATGGTTGTTGTATTTTCATTGTTACTGGTTGCAGAGTTGCCCATGTTTTCTTTGAAATTTAAGAACTTGTCTTTTAAATCGAATATTGTTCCTTTTTCATTGTTGATATCAGCAGCCTGCCTGATCGTATTCTTTGGCTTTATGGGTATTTCATTATCCATTTTGATTTACATTTTAAGCTCGGTTTTGCTAAATGTATTTAAACGCTAGAACAAATTCGATCCTGTAGTGTTTGATTTTGATGTATCTCAAATTGAATTAATATGGCCGCCTTTTTCATTTTTCTTCTTGCCCTGGTACTGATAATTTTTTTCTCAGTGCTTTCATTCGGATTGAGTATTATACGAGGTATTTTGGGGTTGTTTTTTCCCGGTAAACGGCGCTCTCATAGCTATGCCGGCCATGCTCAGAATTATACAGAGCATAACGACTTTGGTCCAACGGAGAATGCCGGTGGCCGTAAAGAAAGAAATAAAATATTTGACCGAAACGAGGGCGAATATGTGGATTTTGAAGAGGTAAGTAAATAACTTACCTTTTTTTTATGAAGAAAGCTTTGATAATGTCGGAGCATTCTTTTTCCAGAATGCCTTTTGTGATTCTGGTTTTTGGATGAAGCAGATGTTCCGAGTATTTTGAATATCCTCGTTTATCATCCGATGCACCGTATACAATTCTTGGGATTTGGGACCACGCCAGAGCTCCCGCGCACATTACGCAGGGTTCTAGTGTTACGTAAAGTGTGCAATCTGTAAGGTATTTTCCGCCCAGTACGTTTGCAGCGGCCGTAATAGCCTGCATTTCGGCGTGAGCGGTTACGTCGTTCAGGGTTTCAGTGAGGTTATGAGCGCGTGCGATAATTTTATCTTTGCATACAATTACGGCGCCAACCGGTATCTCTCCGTCTTCTTCAGCATATCTGGCCTCCAGAAGAGCTTGTTTCATAAAATGTTCATCTGATAGCATGGGGCGTGTGGAATTTAATTGCCGGATTTGTTTATTTCCTGATTTCTGATTCGTCAAATAATGATGGGTATGCTTCTTCAGCCTTTTGCCACAGGTAGCCCATAATAACCTCCCTTACCCAGCGGGATTGATTTTCGATTTTGTGTTTGTCGAGGTATTGGCGCATCATGTTATATTCCTTTTCGTTGAGTGAAAAGGCAATCCTGTTTTCTCTTTTCAGTGTTAGTATTTTGGATTCCGTTTTGTTGGTTTTTTTCTTCTTCATGCCATACAAACGTACAATATTTGAGGTAAATAACCAAATGGTTTCGGTAAAATACCTTTGAAAATGAAGACGAAAGGTTTTGTATTTTAGTCTGATTCCGAATTAAAACAGTCGTATTGAAAAAAAAATGCTTTGTGGCATATTTTTTTGCGCTATTATTTTATCATACAAGAGAAAAAAGGTAAATTTGCGACAGTTTTTAAAACCCCTTAAATAGTTTTATTACAATGATTAAAGTAGGTATTAACGGATTCGGCCGTATCGGACGTTTGGTGTTCCGTGCAGCTCAAGAAAGAAACGATGTTCAAATCGTTGCAGTAAATGACCCATTCTTGGATATCGATTACTTGTTGTACATGTTGAAATATGACACAGTACACGGTAAATTCCAGGGAACTGCTGAAAACAAAGATGGCAAATTGTTTGTAAACGGTAAAGAAGTTGCTTTCTTCGCTGAAAAAGATCCCGCTAACATTGGCTGGGGTGCTGCTGGTGCTGAATACGTTGTTGAATCAACAGGTGTTTTCACTACAACAGAAAAAGCTGGTGCTCACTTGAAAGGTGGCGCTAAAAAAGTTGTTATCTCTGCTCCTTCTAACGACGCTCCTATGTTTGTTTGCGGTGTAAACCTTGACAAATATACTAAAGACATGGACGTTGTGTCTAACGCATCTTGTACTACTAACTGTTTGGCTCCTTTGGCTAAAGTTATCAACGATAACTTCGGTATCGTTGAAGGTTTGATGACTACAGTACACGCTGCAACCAACACTCAGAAAACTGTTGACGCTCCTTCTGCTAAAGACTGGAGAGGTGGCCGTTCTATCCTGGGTAACATCATCCCTTCTTCTACTGGTGCTGCTAAAGCTGTAGGTAAAGTTATCCCTTCATTGAACGGTAAACTTACAGGTATGGCATTCCGCGTACCAACAGCTGACGTTTCTGTAGTTGACTTGACTGTACGTTTGGAAAAAGCTGCTTCTTATGAAGAAATCAAAGCTGCTGTAAAAGCTGCTTCTGAAAACGAAATGGCTGGTGTACTTGGTTACACTGAAGATTCAGTAGTTTCTACTGACTTCGTTCACGAAACTCGTACTTCTGTATTCGATGCAGGTGCAGGTATCGCATTGAACGGTAACTTCGTTAAACTGGTTAGCTGGTATGATAACGAGTGGGGTTATTCTAACAAAGTGTTGGATTTGATCGCACACATGGATTCTGTAAAATAATTCAGACCAATATAAATAAGAAGCGCCGGATCAAATCCGGCGCTTTTTTTGTTTAAACGCGAAGGTGCGAAGACACGATGGTTGTTCTTTTGGCGGTATTTGCGCCTTTATTATTTTATAGAATCAGATAATTCAAATCTTACGTGCAGGATGAATCGTGTTTTCTTTTGTGCGTAATATTCTTCCTTTTGCGTTTTCGCGTCTTTGCGTCCGATTACGGTCGTGCCGTGATATGAAAACATCCCTGTTTCACTTCGTAGCGAACGTAACATTTCCCGCCTTTTTGCAGGTCGCGTAATACTTCTGCCAATACAGCTTTTAGTTTATCCTCCGGTACATCGGTTAACTCATGTTCCGGATCCTGCTTTTCATAACGTGTATAAGCTACATCAACGGTTGTCCCGAAAAGATGCGCAGAATTAAGCGATGAGTTTCCGTTTTTCTTATGAAGTTTTTTGATATCGTCATGCGTCCGCAGTACACTAGTGATGATCAGTTTGTATTTGGGGGCATCTTTCTTTTCGAGTGAATCCTGAAAATTTGTCCCGATCGTATCGAGTAAACATGCTGCCTTATTGACCAAAAACGGGACTGAGTTCGTCAGGCTGTCTACCTGGTACAAATTGCCGCTTTTTATCTCCTTCAGTTTATCCAGCTCTTTTTCCGCCTCATCGCGTGATGCGATGGGTGAAATACCAATCTGGTGCGCAGCCTGAAGCTGCTTTTCGTTCATGTCATTAAACGTGCGTGAGAAGTTATGGAAATCATTGATGTGAAATGTCCGTTTTATCTTTTTTTGACAGGAAAAGAGTAAAGTAAGCGAGAGTAATGCAAAAAAGAGTCCAAATTTATTCATAGCTATAGGATAAGGTTGTACATAAGGCTATTTTGCCCTAAAAATAGCAATCATTTTTCAAAGATTTAGGTACGATTGATTACTTTTGTGCTATAGTGAAAAAACATATACCCTAAAACGCATTCTAACAGCAAATTAATGATTGAAAAAGTAATAATTCTTGACAGTGTCGATCTGGTTGTTTTTTATGGAGTGAATAACAGTAACTTTCAATTGCTGAAATCCCTTTATCCGAAATTGCGTATGGCTGCCCGTGGCAGTGTGATAAAGGTAATCGGGGATGTACAGGAAACGGATACTTTTGAGAAAATGATCCGAAAACTGGAAGCTTACTGTCTGGAATTTAATTTGCTGGATGAAAATGTCATTATCAGTTTCGTAAAAGGAATGGAACCTGCTGAAGTGAAGCAGGATAATCTGATCATTCACGGTGTAAGCGGTAAGTCTATCACAGCTCGTACGCCTAATCAAAAGAAACTGGTAGAAGAGTTTGATAAAAATGATATGGTATTTGCCCTGGGGCCTGCGGGGTCAGGGAAGACCTATGTGGCTATTGCGCTTGCCGTACGGGCGTTGAAAAACAAGCAGGTGAAAAAGATTATCCTGAGTCGCCCGGCTGTAGAGGCAGGCGAAAAGCTCGGTTTTCTGCCCGGAGATATGAAAGAAAAGATTGATCCATACCTTCAACCGCTTTACGATGCGCTGCAGGATATGTTGCCCGGTGCAAAGCTCAAAGAATATATGGAAAACAACATTATCCAGATAGCTCCCCTGGCATTTATGCGCGGGCGTACTCTAAGCGATGCGATTATTATCCTCGATGAAGCGCAGAATACCACTACGCATCAGATTAAGATGTTTCTTACCCGTCTCGGATTGAATGCCAAGATGATTATTACCGGTGATATCACGCAGATAGATCTACCTCCGATGCAAAAGTCGGGTATGATACAGGCGTTGCAGGTCCTACAGAATGTCAAAGGGATCGGTAAGGTCGAGTTTGATAAAAATGACATTGTACGTCATAGATTGGTACAACGTATTGTGGAAGCCTATGATAAACATGATATGCGTAAGATTGTGGCACAGTCAATGAAAGAGGAGGATAATCCGGAAGCGAAAAGCGAAGAATAATATCTTTTGGGAAAATCCCTGACAGGCTTTGATGTTTGTCAGGGATTTTTAGCATAACCGCTAAGCTTGTTATGGGGTGCATAAATGGAATGGTCATACCCGATGTTTCAGAGAGCCGGTTTTTCATTTGGTTTGCAAAGAGGTTGACCATTGACTCTGATCAATGAAATGAATTATCTTTTGGCTGTTGTGTAATTTTTGTGTAATTCGGCCAAATAAAAAAGGCCCCACAGTTTCCTGTAAGACCTTGATGCTCAGTAGTCGGGGTGACAAGATTCGAACTTGCGACCACTCGCCCCCCAGACGAGTACTCTAAACCGGACTGAGCTACACCCCGTTTTGCGAGTGCAAAGATAACTGTATTTTTTGATTTGTCAAGTGTTCGTGAATGTAAAAATGAATTTATTTACTAGAGCAAATGACAAATATAAGAAATTCAGAAAGTTATAGTCCGAAATATTCACAGTAAAAATCAAGTGCCTCGAAGATCTCTTCTTTAGAGGCTTTTTGGTTGATCCGGATGTCGCCGACGTTACCTAATAGAGTAAAGTTAATGATATTATCTTCATTCTTTTTATCGTGTGTCATCAATTCGTAAAGGCGGTCATATTGTTTGCAGCTGAAGGTGAAGGTGCCATAATTTTTCCGGATAAAATCGATGGTTTGACGAAGTTTATCCATTGGGAATCCGGTTTGTTTTTGAGAGAGGTAAAGTTCGCAAACAAGACCCCAGGCAACGGCATAGCCATGCATTACCGGCCGGTTTTCTTCAAAAGAGAGGCTTTCGAAAGCATGGCCAACGGTATGGCCCAGATTAAGGGCTTTCCGGATCCCTTTTTCAAAAGGGTCTTCTGTAACCACGCGTTCTTTGATTGCTACAGATTCACTTACCAATTGTGTCAGGTAATCATAGTTTATATTGTCGAAATCAAAGTTGAGCAGATTTGACCACTCTTGCTCGGTGCTGATTAGTCCGTGTTTCAACATTTCCGCATACCCGGACAGGAAGTTAGTGTGATCCAGTGTTTTAAAGAACGGAGTATAGATGATCACGGTATGAGCAGGGTTGAATACACCTACTTCGTTTTTAAGTCCGTTGAAATTGATACCGGTTTTGCCTCCCACGGCAGCATCCACAGCACCCAGAAGGGTAGTGGGTATGTTTATGTATTGAATGCCGCGTTTGAAAGTGGATGCAGCAAAACCTCCGAGGTCAGTCACCATGCCACCACCCAGGTTAATCATTATTGATTTGCGGGAAGCTCCGTTTTGGCTTAAATAAGTCCAGACGTCTGCAAGTGCCTCAAGGGTTTTAAAAGTATCGTCTGCCTTGATGTTGATATATTGGGCTTTTTCCAGTATCGGGATGCCGGCTAAAAGTGGCAGGCAATGGCTTTGCGTATTTTCATCGGTTAGTATGAAGATACGATCATATGCCATATTGGATAATGTGTCGTTGATATCTTTCTGAAGATTTTTACTGATGATAATCTGTTGGCTCATTTATAATAGATATGTATAGTTGTGGAATGTTGGGTTATTCACCTTCGGGTGCGTCAGCCATATTCTGGTTGAAATATTTCTGGCTGATGTTTCCTGATACATTTGCAGAAGGGCCGGTGATGCAACCTCCTGAGCATGCCATTACTTCAATAAAGTGTGCCGGAGCCTTACCTTTGGAAAAAGCGCGAAGCAGTCCGATGTTCTTTTTATTGATATCTGAAACCTGAAGGGCTTTTAGGTCGGGGATCAGGTTGAGCGATTTAACCGCTGCAATAACACCTCCAGACTGAGCAAATCCCCGTCCTTCTTTTTGTGCCCGAGGGGCAAAGCTGCTTTTATCTGTACGGGCAATTGTAATGCTTAATCCGTTGAACAGGGCATCGATTTCTTCGAAGGTAAGTACAAAGTCTACCGCTTCATCGTTGCGGGCTTCTTTGCGTTTGGCTACACACGGGCCGATGAATACGATGATAGTGTCCGGATTTTGTTCCTTAACCGTTCTTGCTGTATAATACATGGGGGATCCGGTGTGAGAAACATAAGGTTTCAACGCAGGGATATGTTTGTCTACCAGGTTGGTGTAGGATGGGCAGCATGAAGTGGTCATAAAGTTCTGTCCGCTTTCTATCTTTTCTTTGAGCTCTTCTGCCTCGCGTTGGGTCGTTTCCATTGCTCCGTGGGCGACTTCTACTACATCCGAAAAACCGATTTCTTTGATGGCCGAGAATACTGATTTCCAATCGTTCTCGTATTGGGCTAAGATAGAAGGTGCCACAATGGCTACAACCGGTTTGCCGGCCTTGATTTGAGTCAGTACATCGAAGGTCTGTGATATTTCAAATATTGAACCGAACGGGCATGCGTTGATGCATTTTCCACAGTAGATGCATTTAGTTTCATCAATTACTTCAATGCCGTTTTCGTCTTTGGATATGGCTTTGACCGGGCAGGCTTCTTCGCAGGGGATAGGGATGTATACAATAGAATGGTAGGGGCAGGCATCTTTGCAGATCCCACAACTGACACATTTGTCATGGTCGATTTTTGCCTGTCCATTGCTGCGGAAGCGTATCGCGTCTTTCGGACAGTTCATGTAGCAAGGGCGTGCAACGCAACCTTTACATAGATTGGTGACTTCGTAATTGACCTGAACGCATGAGGTGCAGGCTTCATCAATAACGCAGAGAAGATTCTCTTTTGGTTTGCGGTTTAAATGGGTCGCTTGTTCTGCATAATAGGAAAGAGGTGCTAATTCGTCTTTTTCGTCAGAAACGTCAAAGCCAAGTAGCGGGAAGGCTTTGTATTTCCAGACCGCTCTTTCTTTGTGTACACAACAGCGGCCTCTTACTTTTGCGTTTTTGGGGGTTAATTCGAGTGGGAGACGATCGATATCAGAGACTAATTTGTCTTCTTTCCAGAGTTTCACCAGTCTTTCGAGTAAGACTCTTCTGACGATTAATACATTATTTACAAATGCCATAGATGAAAATAACTATGTTAACTAAATTCGATAAAGTCGTGTTTGTTTCAGCGAATAGAAATAAGAGATAAGTATATTTTAATTTCTGAGAAGTAACATCAGAAATATACTGGAGTAAGTTCGGGTTGAAATCGAATATGGTGAACCTGAGCTTAAAACCGGCGCAAAGATAGTTATTTTTAGCTGAATTAATTGTTATTTAGTCTTGATTTAAATAGGGTTGGCGATAGTTCTGATTTTCTTAGGTGGGAGTGTGGGTAATTAAATATAACCAGATTGTTATAAAAAGTGAAATAATAAAAACTACAGATAATATAGGCATATTTCTATTAATATTTCTTGCCAGATTGAGTGAAAAATATCATATTTGCATAGAATAACTATGGATGAAACATTTCGTAGTTAAGGTTTAGGTTAAATCGTTGAGGGGCGCTGTGAAGCGGCCCTCAATTTTTTTATGGCTATCTGTAGGGATATGTGTTAAATCTTCCGTTTTTATTCTTCATTAATCTGGATGTTTCGTTATTTCGAGTATATTAGGATGGATTTAGGGATTGTTGTTTGTATTTGGCGAAAGCTTATTGTATGTAAATATATGTATTGTAGTGTGTTGATTGCAAAATATGTATTAGTATTAATAAAATAATGTCTATTTAGGCTTGTCCGGTTTTTTTTATCTCTTGTATTGCATCTAAAGTTAAACAAAGGCTAAAAAAATCATATTCTTCAGGCTGATCTTTTTAACCTCTTTATATTTGCATTTAAAATTATGTAGTTATGTATTCAATGCAGGTAACACCTAAATTCGGAGATATTGATGGACTGGGACATGTGAATAATACAGTAATGCCTTGTTGGTTTGAACAAGCCCGTAATCCGATATACCGCTATTTTAATCCCGAGTTTAAATTTGATGGCTGGAATCTGATTTTGGCGAGATATGAAGTGGATTTTGTGTCACAGCTCTATTTTGACCAGGATGTTGAGATTCGAACTTATATTTCCAAGATTGGTCGTACCTCTTTTGATGTGCATCAGGAAGCATGGCAAGACGGTAAACTTTGTACGAGAGGGAAGACTGTTTTGGTGCATTTTGATTTCAAGGTTCAAAAGTCAGCGCCAATTCCCGATGAAATTCGTGAAATGATGGCTGATCATATGTTGAACTAATAGATTGGGTGTTGCTTGTAAAGCAGGTGTCCGTATTTCTCAGGAAATGATTATCTTTACAAAAGTGAAATAGTAGGGTCTGATCGTTGATAGCTGTTCTTTTGAGATTCGATTCTACCCGACTTTCAGTATAAAATAATCAAAATGCTTGGGAGATGAGTAGTGATAATGGTTCCTGGATTTATTTTGTGATTATGGTTGTGCTGTCGATTATCGGGAGCATTAGTAAGAGTAAAGATAAGAAAAGGCCAATGCTTCCGACCGATAAGGGGCCGGAGGATTCTTTTCCGCCGGTTTTTTTTCCGGAGCGTACCAAATCATCAGGAAATATCGAGCCTGTTCGACCTGTGCAGGATCAAAGAAATAATGGGCTGGTTGATGAGGGGGCGGCGGCATTGATGGATAATGTATTGCCGAAACCGGAAGTCGGGCTTGTATCTGATTCAGATGGGCCAACTGTAGAGTTTAACTTTAATGATGAGGAAGAGATACGAAAAGCAATTATTTATTCTGAGATATTCAAAAGAAAATATTTTTGATAAACAGGCTTTGTATGAAAGGGACCTTATTCCGATGGGTGCAGAAGATGCTCTTTCGGAATAAGGTTTTTTGTTGGGTTTATATCCGTTAAAATATCCATTTTCAGGTTAAGTGGTTGATTTTTTTGCCTGTTCACTGTCTGTCTTTCGTATTTTTTGTAAATTCGCAGCTTATTTGTAAGGAGGTCTGAAGAATCTAATCTACAACACTATATATTATGGCATTTAGAATAATTACAGCAGAGGAAGCTGCTGGTATGATCAATCATGGAGACAACCTAGGGTTCAGTGGTTTTACCGCTGTAGGTTGCCCGAAGGCTATCGGTCGTGAGATGGCGAAAAAAGCAGAAGCACTTCATGCTGAAGGAAAACCCTTTCAGGTGGGTATGTTTACCGGTGCTTCTACCGGAGAATCATTGGATGGTGTAATGTCACGCGCCAATGCAATCAAATTCCGGACTCCTTATCAGTCGAACAAAGATTTGCGCGTGGCTCTTAATGCAAACAGAGCTCATTATTTTGACTATCACTTATCTCAATTGGCGCAGGATCTTCGTTATGGTTTCTTCGGAAAAGTTGATTACGCTGTTATCGAAGTTGCTGACTATAATGAAAACGGTGAGTTGGTGTTGACTTCAGCTGTAGGTAACGCTCCTACATTCTGTATGTTGGCTGATAAAATTATTTTGGAGCGCAATAAGCGTCGCTCAAAGGAATTGAAAGGTCTGCACGATGTTTATATTCCGCTTGACCCTCCTTACCGCAAAGAAATTCCGCTTTACACTGTAAGTGATCGTATCGGTTCTCCGGTATTGAAAGTGGATCCTAAGAAAATCATCGGTGTAATTGAAACAGACCTTGATGATGAAATTGGTGGATTTACTCCGATGGATGACGTTACACTGAAGATTGGTGAAAATGTATCAAACTTCCTTGCTACTGAAATCAAAAGAGGTACTATTCCTGCTTCATTCCTGCCAATTCAATCAGGCGTAGGTAATATTGCAAACGCAGTATTGGCCGGCTTAGGTGCTAATCCTGATATTCCTGCGTTTACCATGTTTACTGAAGTAATTCAGGACTCGGTAATCGATCAGATGAGACAAGGCAATATTGCATTTGCCAGCGGTAGCTCATTGACATTGAGTACTCCATGTATGAATGAGGTGTATGGTGACCTTGCGTTCTTCAAAGATAAACTCGTTCTTCGTCCGCAGGAAATCTCTAATAACCCAGAGTTGGTTCGCCGTCTCGGATTGATCACTATCAATACAGCGATTGAAGCTGATATTTTCGGAAATGTTAACTCTACTCACATTATTGGTAATAAGATGATGAACGGTATTGGTGGTTCGGGCGACTTCGCGCGCAACGCGTACCTTTCTATCTTTACTACCCCTTCTGTGGCTAAAGGTGGTGCGATTAGTGCTTTTGTGCCTATGGTTTCTCACCACGACCACAGTGAGCACTCGGTAAAGATCATCGTTACAGAGTACGGTGTGGCTGACTTGCGTGGTAAATCGCCAATCCAATGCGCTCAGGAGATCATTGAGAAAACAGCTCACCCTGATTACAAACAATTGTTGTGGGATTATCTGAAGCTGGGTAAAGGGCACACGCCTCACAACCTGAATGCGTGTCTGGCTTTCCACACTGAATTTAATAAGTCTGGAGACATGCGTAATGTCAAATGGGAAGAATACGTGTAATCAACGTAATTTATATATTGAAAGGCGCTCCGGTTTTCGGGGTGCCTTTTCTTTTTCTGATAGGTTGTATTCCCCTGAAAGAGGGTGATGGTTTTGTGATAACTGAATTCGCCGGTATATATAAATAATGATGGATGTAGCCGTGGTGAATGTCGGCCGGATATTGGTGTGCTTTTTCCTGGGAAAAATGAATGTGTAAGTTTATTCTTTGTTGATGTTATAGATTGAATGTTTTTTGCTTGAAAATCTTATACTTTCTAAGTTGTGGGCTGAAAAAAATGTTGATTTATTTTGGATGTAAGAAAATATCCCTATCTTTGTAGCATCAAATTAAAGATATGAACACAACTTCATTACATATTCTACTACTAAGCTCTATTATTCTCCCGGGTAACCCAGGCAGAAGAAAGGTTGGTATGTAATATGGTGATGTGTCACAATATATAAAAGCCTTTCTCACTCCTGGTGAAAAAGGCTTTTTTTATACTGAAATCAAAGAAAAACTACCCTTCGGGGAATAAAGTATTGCAAATAATTTAAAACAAATAGTTATGTCTGATAGATTGTATGTTTTCGACACAACATTGAGAGATGGCGAACAGGTTCCCGGCTGTCAGTTGAATACCATCGAGAAGATTGAAGTCGCTAAGGCATTGGAGGAGTTGGGTGTTGATGTGATCGAAGCCGGATTTCCCATTTCAAGCCCGGGAGATTTCAATTCTGTAATTGAGATTTCAAAAGCTGTTACATGGCCGACTATATGTGCGTTGACCCGAGCCGTTCAAAAAGATATCGAAGTCGCTGCTGATGCGCTTCGTTTTGCTAAACACAAACGGATTCACACCGGTATCGGTACTTCTGATTATCACATTAAGCATAAATTCAATTCAACCCGCGAAGAGATTATCGAACGTGCCGTTGCTGCCGTAAAATATGCACGCCGTTTTGTTGATGATGTGGAGTTTTATGCTGAAGATGCCGGCCGTTCGGATAACGAATTTCTGGCCCGTGTAGTAGAAGCGGTAATTAAAGCAGGAGCAACTGTGGTAAATATTCCTGATACTACCGGATATTGTTTGCCTGATGAATATGGTCGCAAGATCAGATATCTGATGGAAAACGTTAGAGGTGTGGAAAATGCAATCCTTTCGACACATTGTCACAATGACCTGGGTATGGCAACTGCCAATACTATTGCCGGGGTAATGAACGGTGCCCGTCAGGTAGAGGTGACAATCAACGGTATCGGTGAACGTGCAGGTAATACATCTCTGGAAGAGGTGGCTATGATCCTGAAGAGCCACAAAGATATTGGAATTGATACCAATATTAATACCAAAAAGATATACGGTATCAGCCGTATGGTATCTAGCCTGATGAATATGCCGGTTCAACCGAATAAGGCAATTGTGGGGCGTAATGCTTTTGCACACTCGTCGGGTATTCACCAGGATGGTGTGTTGAAGAATCGCGAAAGCTACGAAATCATCGATCCGAAAGATGTGGGTGTTGATGAAAACTCAATTGTGCTTACTGCCCGCAGTGGTCGTGCTGCATTAAAACACCGTTTGGAAGTGTTGGGCGTAACGCTGGATAAAGAACAACTGGATCAGGCATACGAAGACTTCCTGAAGTTGGCTGACAAGAAGAAAGATATCAACGATGATGATGTTTTGATGTTGGTCGGCAAAGAGCGTAAGGAAAACGGACGTATTAAGCTGGAATATTTACAGGTAAGCTCAGGTGTTGGTATCAAGCCGGTAGCAAGCGTTTGCCTGAGCATAGCCGGAGAGCCTTTCGAAGCCGCGTCTTCGGGAAATGGTCCGGTAGATGCAGCTATTAATGCTGTCAGACAAATTATTCGCCGCCAGACTACTGTAAAAGAATTCCTGATTCAGGCTATCACTAAAGGAAGTGATGATGTAGGCAAGGTGCATATGCAGGTAGAATACGAAGGGTCTGTTTATTACGGATTCGGAGCGAATACCGATATTATTGCTGCTTCAGTTGAAGCTTATATCGATGCAATCAATAAGTTTGTCATCTGACATCGTTCTATAGTATTTAATTAAATCATAAAATCCGTCGGAATAACGATTTTCTATTCCGGCAAAGTAGAAAATTATGAATACATTATTTGATAAAATTTGGGATGCACACGTAGTAACTGCAGTGCAGGATGGTCCCACTCAATTGTACATCGACAGACATTTCTGTCACGAAGTAACCAGTCCGCAGGCTTTTGACGGATTGCGTAAAAGAGGTTTGAAAGTTTTCCGCCCGGAGAAAACAACTTGTTCACCTGACCATAACATTCCTACTTTGAATCAGGAAAAACCAATCGAAGATCCGGTTTCACGTTTTCAGGTAGAGACCTTGACCAAAAACGCTAACGAGTTTGGTGTTACTCTTTGGGGACTGGGTCATGAGAAAAACGGGATCATTCACGTAGTAGGACCGGAAAACGGGTTGACCCGTCCGGGTATGACTATTGTATGTGGCGATAGCCACACTTCGACTCACGGTGCATTCGGAGCAATTGCTTTCGGTATCGGTACCAGCGAAGTGGAAATGGTATTGGCATCACAATGTATCCTTCAACCGAAACCCAAAACGATGCGTATCAACATCGAAGGTAAATTGGGCGCAGGTGTAACTGCAAAAGACTTAGCTCTTTATATTATCTCAAAACAAACTACCGGTGGTGCGACGGGATATTTTGTGGAATATGCAGGTGAGGCTATCCGCTCAATGAGCATGGAAGAGCGTATGACTGTATGTAACCTGAGTATCGAAATGGGAGCACGCGGTGGTATGATTGCTCCGGACGAAACAACTATCGCTTACGTTGAGGGGCGCGAATTCGCACCTAAAGGTGAAGAGTGGGAAAAAGCCGTTGCTTACTGGAGAACATTGAAAAGCGATGATGATGCTGTATTCGACAGAGAAGTGACTTATCAGGCCGCTGACATTGAACCTATGGTAACATACGGTACAAACCCGGGTATGGGTATGGGCATTACCGGAAATATTCCAACTTTAGATACTATTGACGAGGCAGGTAAAATATCTTATGTGAAATCATTGGATTACATGGGCTTCCAGCCGGGTGAGAAACTTGAAGGAAAAACTATTGACTATGTATTCCTGGGAAGTTGTACCAACGGCCGTATCGAGGATTTCCGTGCATTTGCGTCATTCGTAAAAGGCAAGAAAAAGGCGGATAATGTAATTGTCTGGTTGGTTCCGGGATCATGGATGGTAGAAAAACAAATCCGAGCTGAAGGTCTGGATAAAATTCTTACTGAAGCAGGATTTCAACTTCGTCAGCCGGGATGTTCAGCATGTCTGGCAATGAACGAAGATAAAGTTCCTGCAGGTAAATATGCAGTATCTACCTCTAACCGTAACTTCGAAGGTCGTCAGGGACCAGGTGCACGCACTATTCTGGCTGGTCCGCTTGTAGCTGCTGCTGCTGCGATCACAGGTAAAATCACTGACCCGAGAAAACTGTAAATTCATTAATTCGTCCAGGGCTAAATTAAATTGACATATTTAGCACATTGGCTAATTCAAAGAACAATGGAAAAATTCACAACATTAACATCGACTTGTGTGCCTCTTCCAATCGAGAACGTGGACACAGACCAAATCATACCGGCTCGCTTCCTGAAAGCGACCACTCGCGAAGGCTTCGGCGACAATCTGTTTGCAGACTGGCGTTATGACAAAAGCGGAGCACCGATTCAAGAATTCATATTAAACAACCCTACTTACACTGGTGAAGTATTGGTTGCCGGTAAAAACTTTGGTAGCGGTTCAAGCCGTGAGCATGCTGCCTGGGCTATTGCAGGTTACGGATTCAAAGTTGTTGTATCAAGCTTCTTCGCTGATATTTTTAAAGGAAATGCATTGAACAATGGTGTCCTTCCTGTTGTTGTAAGCGAAGGGTTTTTGGCTGAACTGTTTGCAGCAATCAAAGCTGATGCAGGAGTAACTGTAACTGTGAATCTTGAAGAGCAAACGATCATCAATAATGCAAATGGTAAAAAAGAATCATTTGACATCAATGCTTACAAAAAAGGTTGTATGTTGAACGGATTCGATGATATCGATTACTTATTGAGCAACAAGGCTCAGATTGAGGCCTGGGAGCAGAAATAAGATCATACCGGTAATCTGTGTGAAATCTGATTCGATTGCATAATTTATCGTTTTACAGAGATTAATTGAATATCTTGTATATAAAATGTGCCGGTAGCTATATGCCGGCACATTTTTGCATTTAACAAAACTATTCGGTTTGATCCGGTTTGGTTAGAAAGCAAACACAGCTGTTTAGCCGGTTTCCCTACATTTGAATTGAATCGATAAATAAGGAGAAGTGCATGAAAATTGAAATAATGGATACTACCTTGCGTGACGGGGAACAAACCTCAGGGGTTTCGTTTGCTGTTCAGGAAAAACTCAGTATTGCCCGCCTTTTGCTTGAAGAGCTTAAGGTGGATCGTATTGAGATTGCTTCGGCGCGGGTGTCTGATGGTGAGTATGAGGCAGTAGCCAAAGTTATAGAATGGGCTTCTCGTCGCGGTTTTCTGGATCGCATAGAGGTGCTTGGTTTTGTCGATGGTGGAGTCTCATTACAGTGGATTAAAAATGCAGGTTGCCGGGTAGTAAATCTACTCTGCAAGGGTTCGCAGAAACATTGTGAATACCAGTTGCGTAAGACTCCGGAACAGCATCTGTCAGATGTGAAAGCAACCATACAGATGGCAGCTGAAATGGGTATTGATGTAAATCTTTATCTGGAAGACTGGTCGAATGGAATGAATGATTCTGTTGATTATGTCTTTTTCATGATGGATGGTCTGCAGGATATGCCTGTGAAGCGTTTTATGTTACCTGATACATTGGGTGTTCTGAATCCGTACAATACGTATGACTACTGTCGCATGATGGTGAAGCGTTATCCCGGATTGCACTTTGATTTTCATGCTCATAATGATTATGATCTGGCTGCTGCAAATGTCTTCTCGGCTGCAAAAGCCGGTGTGAAAGGAGTTCATACCACCATCAACGGATTGGGAGAACGGGCAGGAAATGCTCCCTTGTCGAGTGTGATAGCTGTGTTGCATGATCAGTTAAAGGTGAAAACCAATATTATTGAGCGTAGCGTAAATCATGTGAGCAGGGTGGTGGAGTCTTATTCCGGAGTGCGCATACCCGCAAATAAACCCGTTATCGGGGCAAATGTCTTTACTCAATGTGCCGGTATTCATGCTGATGGCGATAATAAGAATAATCTCTATTACAATGACCTGTTGCCGGAACGTTTCGGTAGAACTCGTGAATATGCTTTAGGTAAAACCTCGGGAAAAGCGAATATTCGCAAGAATCTTGAAGATCTGGGTATTGATCTGGATGAAGAATCAATCCGTAAAGTAACTGAGCGCATTATTGAACTCGGGGACAAAAAGGAGATTGTGACACAAGAAGATTTGCCTTATATCATTTCCGACGTGCTGAAGCAGGATATGCAGGAAAATAAGATCCACGTACTGAATTATTCACTTTCTCTAGCTCAGGGTTTAAAGCCTGTGGCATCCCTGAAGATTGAGATTGATGGTCAGCACTACGAAACAACTTCCAACGGTGATGGGCAGTATGATGCATTTATGAAAGCTTTGAAGAAGATTTACAAGAAACTGGACCGGTCATTCCCCATGTTGACCAATTACAGTGTAAGTATTCCTCCCGGAGGCCGGACAGATGCATTTGTTCAGACTGTTATTACCTGGCAATATAATGGAGTCGAATTTAAGACCCGCGGTCTGGATGGTGATCAAACTGAAGCTGCAATCAAAGCGACGGTGAAGATGCTGAATAAAATTGAAAATATGTAATTCGAAGCGATTTGCTGTGAATGAAAAAGGATATATAGGGCATTGGTTTTATATATCCTTTTTTGTTGAGGTGTCAGATTTCCCTTATCGTAACTTCTTGACTCATAACATAGTCGTCGAGCAAAAAATCACCCAAATATAAATCCTCCTCTTTATCGATTGAAAAGCCCATTGCCTGATAAGCCTTGATCGATTCTTTATTTCCACGGTTGACATTAAGTTTCAAAGTATCAGCACCTTGTTTACGTGCAAATTCTTTCGCAAGATCAATGGCTTTACGTCCGATGCCCAATCCGTGAAGGTGAGGGTAGATATAGATTTTATGCAATTTGCAGATTTTATTGCTCTCCATTTCGCAGGCAATGAAGCCGGCCGCTTCGTTGTTGTATCTCAAAATTACCCAATAAAATCCTTGCCGGATCTCCCGGCTAATTGTTTCGTGATCGTAGAGATTTTTGAGCATGTAATCGATCTGCTCCAGACTGAGAATGCCGGGGTAATGTTGGTGCCAGATTTCATCTGCCAGTTTCTGTAGAAGTGGAATATCGCTGTTGGTGGCTATTCTGTATGAAAACATTGTTGGTTTAATTTAAAGGTTTGATTTAAGATTGGGTGAGGTCTATTTTTGCGTTAGATGCTGCATGGATTGTATTCCCGGGCATAATATATCTTTTAGGTCTGATTTATTTCTCATGTATTTCCATTTCTGGCAGTTTTCTCAAAAAATATTTACTTTTTTCAGGAGTCCGGCCTTGTTCAGAACTATAACGGCTTTGTTTTGATTTTATTTAAGTGTTATGTGTTGATATGCAGGTTGGTAGCTGGTGAGTATGCTGGATGGGAAGATGCTTTTTCATGAAAAGTCAGATTTGATTATTTGTAAAATTAGATTTTTTGAAAGATAAATGCAATTTTCTCAGTTGAAAATTTGCAGGAATAAAAAAAAGCCGTACCTTTGCAACGCTTTAGAAATAAAGCAGCGACCTAAACTTCGTCTGGAGAGATGGCAGAGTGGTCGAATGCGGCGGTCTTGAAAACCGTTGTACTGCAAGGTACCGGGGGTTCGAATCCCTCTCTCTCCGCAATAACAATTTCAAAGTTAAGCAAAAGCCTGTAAAATCACTGATTTACAGGCTTTTTTCTTTTTAGGTACATCGCAAAATTTGCAATAGATATCAAATTCTAGGTGGCAAATTCGGTGGACTTGAATAGAAAGCCGGTTAAGTCCACCGAATTTGGATTTAAGGTGTTTATAGTCAAGTAGTTCAATCTTTGAACATCTTGATTGGGAATCCGATAAAAAGTATTTTTGAAACTTTTAAAGGTTACCACAATGAACACAAAACTGTCAATTCTCTTTTTCGTAAAGAGAAGCAAAGCAATCAGCGATGGCCTTTTGTCCATCTATCTTCGTGTCACAGTCGATGGAGAGCGCATCGAATTAGCAACCAAGCGCTACACCCATCCCGACAAATGGTCAGCTGAAGGCAATCGAATGAAAGGCACAAGTGCCGAAGCCAAAGCTACCAATACTTACCTGGATTCCCTCAAAGCCAAAGTTTACGAATATCAGCAGCAGCTGATCCGTGAGGATGAGTTTGTTAATGCCGAGAATATGCGCAATAAGATATTGGGTGTTGAGAAACGCAGACACATGCTTATTGCCATTTTCCAGCAGCATAACGATGAGATTAAAGCTCTGGTTGGAAAAGACTACGCCTCGGCTACCCATACCCGTTACGAAACCTCCCTAAAGCACACAGTCGATTTTATACAGTGGAAATACAAGGTATCCGATATTGACATCCGGAAGATCGATCACGAGTTCGTAACTAGTTACGAATTCTACCTGAAGAGCGAGTGCAATTGTTGTCAGAACACAACTTCCAAGTATATCAAGAACTTTGGCAAGATCATCCGAATATGTCTGGCTAATGGTTGGATTACACGTGATCCATTCATCAACTACAAAAGCAAGCTTGTTGAGGTTGAGCGGCCATTTCTCTCTCAGGAGGAGATAGAGGTCATGTTCAGCAAAGAATTTAAGACAGAACGCCTCAACCAGGTCAAAGACATCTTCCTGTTCAGTTGCTTCACCGGCTTAGCCTATTCCGATGTCAAAAAGCTTTCCTACAAAAATATTGGACTGGGTATTGATGGTGAGAGATGGATATTTATTAACCGGACTAAAACTGATACCCGTTCAAATATTCCACTGCTTCCAATTGCTACCGCTATCCTGGATAAATACAAAGATCACCCGCAGGTGGTCAACCAAGAGAAGCTTTTGCCTGTTCTGAGTAATCAGAAAATGAACGCTTATCTCAAGGAAATAGCCGATGTTTGTGAGATAAACAAAGAACTGACTTTTCACATAGCCCGGCACACCTTCGCTACGACCGTGACACTCTCCAATGGGGTACCCATTGAAAGTGTTTCCAAAATGCTAGGACACAAGAATCTCAAGACCACCCAGCATTATGCCAAGATTCTGGATTTGAAGGTCAGTGATGATATGAGGATACTGAAAGAGAAGTTTGGTAATAAGAGTCAGGTGATAGCCAAGAAGTCTATTGGGTGATAAAATGTAGATATGAGGATCCATATATAAACTCATATTTTTCTGCATTGTACCCAGAGTCAATCTGAGTTGCGGAAAAGTATGAGTTTCTTTTCTCTTATGTCCCACCTCCACTGTGATATGATTATATTTTCTTCCCTTTCTGTTGTTTCACAAATACCATAGGCTTCTTTAAGGTTTAGGGGCAATTTTCTTCTGGATACAGTCGATCGTTTGCGATTGTCTTTATGTCACTTTTCTAATTTACGGTTGTGTGCTTTGTAATAGACAGTTTTGTGGTAGTGTTATGCCTCAATTGAGTGTATTTTAATTGTCTTGTTTTTGTATTTTCGCTGTGAGTATATATGGTGGTTGATAGGGTTGAAAGTAAAGGAAAGCTATCAGATTAAGCGATAAATCTCTCCGTTTTTGCAGAAACCACTTTTGCTGAAGTGAAAGCCAAAGTAAGAAATGACCTTTGGTGGATAATTATGAAGTGATTGGCTAAAATAAAATTATACTAGGGTGTTAATCTGAAATGATATACTCCTACTTGATAATGTGTTGTTTAATAGTGTATTATGTGGTTGGGTTGCCTTTTTGATACAAATGGAATTAATGAGAATTATTTCTATCTTTGTGTGTTAATCTTAGTACTATGTCAAACGGAAGAAGTTACATTACGGCTCCTCATAAGCGCAAAATTTCCCTCCTCTCAGTCTTTCTTGTATTCTCGTCATTACTTTTATCTCAAACAATAACAGTAAGAGATATTCCATCGTTAGATAAATTGCCGGTTAATGCTATTCATCGAATATTTCAGGATAGCGAAGGGTATATGTGGTATGGTACTTTTAACGGGCTATGTCGGGATGATGGATATAACATTCGTACTTTTCGTTCTGATTTGTTTCATCCGGCTTTATTGTCTGACAATTTCATAACTTATATAAATGAAGACCATGAAAATAAAATCTGGTTTGGAACATATAAAGGTGCTTATGTTCTAGACAAAGCAACCTATAGAATTACTCCGGTTGATTTAGGCAGATTTTCCGATAGAAATGTGTACTCAATTAATGTAACTCGTGATGGAACAATATGGATTAGTGTTCCTGGGGCTTTGTTTCGATTTAAATCTAATGAGAAACTGATAAAAAGATATACCATTGAATACAATAATACCCCACAATGTTTATATATTGTTTATGAAGATAAATCAGCCAACTTGTTGATTTCTATTACTGGAGGAGGAATGTATAAACTTAACAGACATACAGATACCTTTGAAGCCTACTATCATAATAAAGATTACATGGATATTGAGCGGATAGTGCAAGATAAAACACATGGATATTATTGGTTAGGAACCTGGGGGAAGGGGATTGTCCGGTTTGATCCGCGTATTAAATCTCCTGAACGTCAATATATACCTCAACCATTTCCGGTTGACATAACCGGTCTGTCCAACCACAATACTTTCCACATGGTACAAGATGACATTTTGCATTACATCTGGGTGACTACCCCTAAGGACTTGTTTGCCTTTCGAATAGCAGAAGATGGAATGCTAAAACAAGTGGATACATCTCCTTTCCTTATTCCGTGTAACAAAATCCTATATGAAATTTTTAAAGATAAGTTTGGTAAGCTCTGGGTATCGGCATTTGATATGAAGAGTTTTATTGTAGATATTGGCAATAATGTTGTTAAGAAATATACTTTGCCTGATTTAAGGAATCGAATAAAGGCAAATCCTGCAATTGTTGCATTATACGTCGATCGTGATGGTATATTTTGGTTTTCTCAGGAGCGTTATGGTCTTTGTACCTATGATCCAAAATCGAATAAACTAAAACATTACTCAGAATGTAAGGCAACAATGCATCTGCTTCTGGATAATATTTCGGAGCTATTCGGTTCGAATATTCCGGGTAAAGTATGGGCAATATCTAATGGCTCTGTTGTTTTAGGGTTGACAAGGTCAGGACTGGAGATGCAAGTTGCTACTCAGATTAAGTTGAATGATGTTTTCAATAACTCTGGAACAATAACTTCAATATTTGAAGATACCCAAAATAACTTATGGATTGGTACTACGACTGGTCTATTTGTTTACCACATACAGTCTGGAACTTTGGAGTCTGTACATTTCAGACCCGGATGTGTTTCATGTATTACTCAAACTTCGGACGGTCGTATATGGGTTGTTATTAAGAGCAGAGGTATATGTTTAGTGGACTCAAATAAACAATTAAAGATATATTCTTTCAAAAAGGACTTTGTATGTGTCGATGCAACTAGTGATGGAAATTTGTGGCTTGGGACGGGGCAGGGAGAAGTTTTTATGTTTGACTCTGGGAAGAGAAAATTGATAGAACATAGCTTAAAATGTGGTATGAACGGTGATATCGTTAATCATATTACAGTTGATGCATTTAATCATATATGGATTATTACCAATCAAATGATTAAAGAGTATAACCCTCGTAACGGAGCTTACAAAAGTTATTCAACTCGTAATCCCAATTATCTACTGACCCGTATATTTTCCAATGCCGTGTATAATGATAAAAAAGGAGAGATATATTTTGGTGGAACATCTGGTGTAATTACCATCCCACCTTCACAACAACTAGAAGGTATTCCAGAACATGTGACAACACATATTACTGATGTTAAGATCATGGGGCGAAGTATATGGGAGGATAAGCAGGATAAAAATCCAATTAACGGAATTCTTCGTATTTTACCTGATGATCAGAATCTGGAAATCGAGTTTTCATCTCTGGATTTTCATAATCTGGATCAAATACGCTATGCATATCGTTTGAAGGGAGTCGATAAGGATTGGATATATCTGAATGAAGGTGATAATTCGGCTTTTTATAATCGTTTAGAAAAAGGGAAATATATATTTCAGGTTAAGGCGACAGATAAAAATGGTTTATGGAGTGATAAAGTGACGGAACTCACCATTGATCGTTTACCTGCATGGTATGAGACCTGGTGGGCTTATCTGATATATATTGTAATTATTACAGGTGCTTCGGGATATGGTATTCAAATTTATTTGAAACGCATGAAACGTCGCAGTGATGAGAAGTGGTTGGATAGTGCGGAATTAGTAAAAATGCATCAATATTTAGATAGTACAGAAGATTATTCTATTTCTGAATTTGCCGAGATTGATAAATTACTAATTAATAGGGTAGCAAAGATTGTAGAAGAACATTTGGGTAATCCTGAATTTAATGTGGTAACATTAGCAGAGGCAATGAATATGTCACGTTCAACACTTTCCAGAAAAATAAAGATGATAACGGGAAAAACACCGCTTGATTTTATAAAAGACATCAAGATGCAGCATGCTCGCCGGTTGCTGGAGAATAAGACTGCAACAGTAGCAGATGTAATATTGGCGGTGGGGTATAGTGACTATAAAAATTTCACTTTATCTTTTAAGGAGGCTTTTGGTATGACTCCAAGTGAATATCAAAAACAGATAAGGGATAAATCGGAAAAGTCTGCTGAATAGTTGTAAAGAAAAAAGATTTCTCTGATACGGGTAAAACAGGTCAAATCAAAGGGGGTAATTAATCAAATTAGCATTGATTAATTACCCCCTTTGATTTGGATTATTATCATGAATGGTTTTTCTCAGATTGGTTTTCTTTTGCATCCAGAAAGATGAGCGGCCGTAATTCTTTCTTGATAATGTAGTGTTAATCTTAATTCTTAATTCTATGAAGAACTATTATTTTAAGGCGTCATCAAAGAAGATTCTTTTTTCTACATTGATGGCCTCCTTTCTCTGGACTAATTATCCGCAATCTATTTTGGCGAATAAAAACTTTGTACAAGAAGACAAACAAGCCGGTACTCTTAAAGGCAAGGTTGTTGATTCAAATGGAGAACCAGTAATTGGGGCTAGTGTTACAATAAAAGGTAAAACAATTGGGACTGTTACTGACACGAATGGTAGTTTTTCTCTTGACAATGTAGCAAAGGAAACATTGCGAATTTCTTATATCGGATATATAACAGAAGAGATACCTGTAAGTGGAAAAAAAACTCTTAAGATTATTCTGAAAGAGGATACGAAGAAAATAGATGAAGTGGTTGTTGTCGGTTATGGTACGCAAAGAAAAGAAGATGTTACAAGTGCTATTTCCAGTATTAAATCAAAAGACTTTGTAAAAGTATCCTCTCCTGATGCTGCTCAGCTCATCAGAGGTCAGATTGCTGGACTAACAATTGTTTCACCTGACGCAAATCCACTTTCAACATCTCAGATCTCATTGCGCGGTGTTACAACAATTAGCTCAGGGGCTAGTCCGTTGGTGCTGATTGATGGTATTCCGGGAGCCCTTAATTCAGTATCCCCTAATGATATCGCTCAGATAGACGTGTTAAAAGACGGATCTGCGGCTGCAATTTATGGAACAAGGGGGACAAATGGAGTAATATTAATTACAACAAAGAAGAATAAAGGGGAGATTGTACCAACAATTGAGTTTAACTCGTATATCTCTACTCAGAGGATTGTTAAGAAATTGCCTATGATGACCACTGATCAATATCTGGAGAAGGTGGCTCAGGGTGTACCGGGGGCTATTGATCAGGGTGGACGAACCAATTGGGTTGATGAAATGCTTCAATCTCCTCTTAATCAGACCTACAGCTTAAACCTGAAGGGCGGTTCACAAAATACAGGTTATATCGCCAGTATTGATTATACTTCTAATGAAGGTATTGTTAGAAAGTCAAAGGTTGATATGATATTTCCCCGATTGAATGTTACTCACCGTATGTTTGACAACAAATTAAAAATTGAGGCAAACCTGAGTGGTTACCAACAGAACTACGGGATTCCGTACAATAGTGCGGTTTATCAAAGTGCAATTGTTTACAATCCCACAGCGCCTACCAAGGGTACAAATGGAAAATGGACTGAAAGTGCCAGAGACATGTATTTAAATCCGTTAGCACTTCTATCTGAAGCACGAGGCGAGAATAAAACAACTAACCTGAGGATGAATTCGGCTGTTACGTTTACTCCAATTGAGGGATTGGATATTAAATATCTTATCTCAGAAGAAACATACAATCATTTTGCCGGATACTATGAAACTAAGCAGCATAGATCAACAACGATTCAGGGCAAAAACGGATATGCTTCACGTACTACGGATCGTACGCAGAATGATCTGATGGAATTAACTGCTCAGTTCAGTAAAAAGATAAATAACGAACATAATATTGCTGTATTGGCAGGATATAGCTGGAACCAGAGCAACTATCAAACAGCTTTTATGGATAACTATGATTTTCCATCTGATGATTATAGTTACAACAATATGGGGTTAGGTAAAGCGCTGAAGAAAGGATTGGCCAATGAATCATCTTACCAAAACGAAAATAAGTTAGTTGGGTATTTTGGCAGGATGAACTATAACTATCAGGGGAAATACTACTTATCAACAAGTGTGAGATATGAAGGTTCTTCAAGATTTGGAGCTGATCATAAATGGGGAACTTTCCCGTCTTTTACAGTGGGTTGGAATTTAAAGGGTGAATCTTTCCTGAAAGATATAACTTACTTGAGCGCATTGAAATTGAGAGGTGGTTTTGGTGTAACAGGTACAGAGCCGGGTAGTTCATACCTGTCTTTAAATACGTTGAACCTTGGGGGCTATGGCTATTATAACGGAGAATGGGTAAACCTGCTCAAAGCGGGATCAAATGCTAATCCGGATTTACGTTGGGAGAAAAAAGAAGAAACCAATATTGGAATTGATTATGGCTTCTTCCAGAATCGTATATCAGGCTCCATTGACCTTTATAAAAGAGATACAAAAGATCTGATCTGGAATTATACCGTGCCGGTTCCTCCTTATTTATATTCTACGATAATTGCGAATGCCGGTTCTCTAAGAAATCAGGGACTTGAGATCGCTCTGAGTTTGGTTCCGGTAAAAAACAAAAACTTTGAGTGGAATTCAAATTTAAACTTCTCTACCAATAGCAATAAGTTGTTGTCTCTATCAAATGATAAATTCGTCTCGGCTGGTTATGCTGACGCAGGAAATACACTTGCTCCAATCCAACAAACAACGCACAGGATTCAGGAAGGCCAACCGATTGGAAACTTTTATGGCTACAAATCAATTGATATTGATGATAATGGACATTGGATCATAGAAGGAGCGGATGGTAAACCGAAACCAATAGCACAACAGCTCCCAACCGATAAAAAAGTAATAGGGAATGGATTGCCTAAAGCATATTTAAACTGGAATAACTTCGTTACTTACAAGCAATTTGACTTGGGGGTAACTATGAGAGGTGCTTTTGGGTTTCAGATACTTAACATGGCTGAGATGAATTACGCTCTGCCTGTAGGGCTTGGAAATGGTAATGTGATGGAGAAAGCTTTTGATAAAGTTTACGGTAAACGGGCATTGGCAAACGATCAGGAGCTTCAATATGTCAGTTATTATGTTCAGCAAGGCGACTATTGGAAGATCGATAATCTTACTATTGGCTATACACCTGATATAAAAGCGATCAAGTGGATTAAAAATTTACGGCTTTATGGTAGTGTTTCAAACATCGCCGTAATAACCAAATATTCCGGTATTGACCCAGAGGTAAATGTAACAGGATTAACTCCCGGTACTGATGACAGATACCGGTATCCATCTGCCAGAACATTCACACTTGGTATTAATATGAATTTCTAATCATTCCTAAATGTTTAAAGCGATGAAGAACTATCAAGCAATAACAAAATATATCTTTCTGGCGACTCTGATTTTCAGTATTTATAGTTGCAATAACAGTCTGGATGAAGTGGTCTATTCAACTATTACTGAAAAGAACTTCAGTTACTCGGTAAATGATTTCGCGCCAAATATTAGTGGAGCTTATGCCCCAATAGTGGATAATGATATTTATGCACGTTGGCAAACACAAGAGCTAACAGGCTGTTGCATTTGTCTGCCTGCAAATGTAACTGGGTGGGACGATGGTGGTATCTATAAAAAACTGATGTTTCATACTTGGAATGCAGAATCCCCTCAGATTGGCAGCTTATGGAATAAATATTACAGTGGAGTAATATTGTGTAACAGTGCTATTGAAAGAATTGAAAGTAACAAAATTCCGGCTCCTTCTGCTGATGCAAAAAAGCAAGGTATTGCTGAGCTCCGTGCTCTGCGTGCATATTACTATTGGATGATTTGCGATAATTTCGGAGATGCACCTCTTGTTACGTCAACTTCTCTTGAACTCCCGGCAAAAAGTTCAAGACAATTAATCTACGATTTTATTGTAAAAGAATTGACTGAGGTAATTCCGGATTTGAGTGAAATACAAGGAGGTATTCTATATAGTCGGATTAATAAATGGGCTGGATATACATTACTGGCTAATGTGTATTTGAATGCAGAGGTTTACACGGGTACCCCAAAATGGAACGAATGTATTCAACAATGTGATAAAGTTATAAATAGTGGAAAATGTGAGTTGTCAGCAAACTTTAAAGATCCTTTTAGGGCTACCGGTGTCGAGTCTTCTAAAGAAGTTTTGTTTACTATCCCTTATGATTACAGTAGGGGAGTGGTTGGGAACTATCTGTATATGAATTCGTGGCATTCGGAGCTCCAAAAGAAATACAAAACAGTTTATCCTCCTAATATGGCAGGTGGTCCAAAAGGGGTAACACAGTTTATTAATACATATCAGGATGGAGACTCTCGTTTAGCCGATTCATGGATGATGGGTCAACAATATGATTATGACGGTAATCCGTTGTATGGTGTATATGATATGGCTGGAAAACCATTGGTTTTCTCAAAAGATCTTCCTAACGGAAAATATACAAATGAAATGGAAGGTTATCGAATGAACAAATATGAAGTGCCAATCGGATCTAATTGGAGTAGCGATGGTGATGTTCCTCTTTTCCGTTATGCTGAAGTTTTACTTATGAAAGCTGAATGTTTATTGAGAACAAATCAGTCAGGTGCAGGAGCATTAGTGACTGCGGTAAGACAAAGAGCATTTAAAACCAATCCAACGAAGGCCGTTGTAACAGACGATCAGCTAAAAGCAAACTCTTCCATTGTGTGGGGTACCGTTGAAAATTATGTAATAGCAGATCAGGGAGATCAAACTACCATTCAGTTTGGACGTATGTTTGACGAATGGAATTGGGAGTTTGCGTGGGAAGGTTATACCAGAAGAAATATGATCCGGTTTGGTGTTTTCACTAAAAAGAGCTGGTTATCCCATACTCCTCAGGGGAATTATCGTTCTGTATTTCCAATACCCCAAAGTGTAATAACTTCAAATCCTAAGTTGGTTCAAAACCCAAGCTATACTACAAACTAGAATCTAATTAAGTGGAGTGTGGGTGTTTAAATCTACACTCCTCTATTTTGATATTAATTCAATAGGTAATCGTTAATATTATTTTAAAGTATGAGAAGAAGAACTTTGATTTTTGCTCTTTTATCATCCTGTTTGACAGGATTTGTTGCTATTGCTCAAACACATGACAAAGTTGGACTATTGGAAAAGCCGGTGCCGGTTTCTTCTGTGAAAAACATATCCGGATTTTTCGGTCACCGTATGGAGGTAAACCGGGATGTTTATCTCAAAAACTTTCCAATTGATAAATACGTAGATTTTGTTGTCAACAGACAACATACGGCATGGGACTGGACTAAGGCGGAACAACACGGAAAGTGGATAGAATCCGCTTATTTATCAGCAATTGAAGGTAACGACAAAGATTTGCTTGCGAAGGCCAAATCCGAACTTTATCGTATTATTGATTCACAGGAAGAAAGTGGGTATTTAGGCGCTACAGCTAAAAGTTTCCGTTCGGATGTAAAGCCTATCCGCGGAATGGATCCTTATGAGCTTTATTTTGTATTTCATGCCTTCATTACTGTATATGAAGAAACCGGTGATATGAAGGCTTTGACAGCTGCAGAGAAGCTGGCTGATTACTTCTTGAAATACTTTGGTCCCGGTAAACTGGAATTCTGGCCGTCAAATCTAAGAGAGCCTGAGAATAAGCACAAAATATTGAATGGCCATTCTGAGTTTGCTGGACATAGTGTCCACTATGCTTGGGAAGGCACCTTGCTCTGCGACCCTGTTGCTCGCCTTTATGAAGTAACCGGAAAGAAAAAATATCTCGACTGGAGTAAATGGGTGGTAAGTAATATCGACAAATGGGGGGGATGGGATGCATTTTCCCGCTTAGATTCCGTTGCAGATGGAACTTTAGGAGTCGATAAACTTCAGCCTTATGTACATGCGCACACATTCCACATGAACTTTATGGGATTCCTTCGTCTGTATCGTATAACGGGGGATAAATCTTTATTTCGTAAAGTCGCTGGAGCCTGGAACGATATCCACGAACGTCAGATGTATATTACCGGTGGTGTGAGTGTTGCTGAGCATTACGAGCATGATTATGTAAAACCACTTTCGGGAAATATAGTGGAAACTTGTGCTACAATGTCGTGGATGCAGTTGACACAACAGCTGCTGGAGCTGACAGGTGAAGCAAAATATGCTGACGCGATGGAGCGACTGATGATTAATCACGTTTTTGCAGCTCAGGATTGTGAGACAGGTGTTTGCCGGTATCATACCGCGCCCAATGGGGCAAAACCAGAAGGTTATTTTCACGGACCGGACTGTTGTACAGCCAGCGGACACCGAATCATTTCTATGCTGCCGACCTTTATTTATGCAGAAAAAGGAAATGAATTTTATATCAATCAGTATATGGCCTCGAAATATGCAGGAAAAGATATCTCATTTGAGATTGTCGGCAATTATCCGGAGTCAGAAAATCTGGTTCTGACAGTGACTTCGGTTAAGGCTATTGATAAGACGTTAAATTTACGTATTCCTTCTTGGTGCAACAATCCCAGGGTTACGGTCAATGATAAAGATATCTCAGGAGTACAGTCCGGCACATATCTGAAACTATCGCGTACATGGAAAAAAGGTGATAAGATTGAAATTACTTTCCCGATGGAAGAGAAATGGGTATTACGTCCTCATCACAGTGATTATGTATCTTATACATTGCCAGACGGAGAGATAATGTATAAAGAAAAAGCAACCAATAAAGTCCCTTATGCCTTCACGCGTGGCCCCATTGTTTATGCATTGGATATGGTATGGAACAAACAGCTCAGCAATGATGACGTGGACATGAATAAAGACATCCGCATGAATGTGGATGTAACCCCCACACTGGTAAATAAACCGGAAGTCAATATGCTGGGACCTGTTTATAAGACTAAAGCGCTTTATAGTGGCAATGACGTGGAAGTAGTCCTTACTCCGTTTGCCAATATCGGACAATGGTTCCGACCGGGAGAACAGAAACCGCAGAAAGGTTCGGATGCATTCACCTATGGTATTTGGTTGTACAATATAGGTGCTAAATAGATTTCCTGTCTGGGATTGCACTATTGAATAAGGTTATTCAATAGGTTTATTAGTTGGTAAAATTGATGGTTTACTTACCAACAGCCGGATTGTGAACTCGACAAAGTTCCAATCCGGCAATTATTGAAATAGGTTTACTAAAAAATGTGGTTAGTGCCATGATAAAGGGGGCATAGATCTCTTATAATGAGTTGAATTTTTAAAAGTATTTTCCAGTATAGATATTCTGTAAATGCTTGAATAAGTAAATTAGCGCAATACCTCTCAGATGAATTATACCCCAAAGATTAGAAATAGTCTTTGGGGTATAATAGTTCTATATAATCGCATATCCTCTTCATATTCGGCTTACTTTCTGAACACAATCTCAAATATTCAATTCTCAGCGCTTTCATTTTCCCTTGGTCAATCTGAGATTTTATCTTTAGAAGGAAAAAATCAACTTCCGCCTTTTATTTTCTGCAAATACTCTTTCGGGGTTACGCCGAATTCTTCTTTGAAGCAGTCTCTAAAATAGTTTATACTGTTGAATCCTACCATATAAACAATCTCGTTGATCTTGTATTTCCCTGTAATCAAGAGACTTTCAGCTGCATTTATTCTTATTTTTCGAATGTATTCATTTGTCGATTGTCCCGTAATCGCTTTTAACTTACGGTATAAGGTAGATTTGCTCATAAACATTTGCTCTGCAAGTAAATCTACATTGATTTGTTCTGATTCCAGATTTTCTTCTATAAAAGAGGTAAGTCTGTCCATGAATTCTTTGTCAAGCTTGTTTAAACGACTCATTTAATAGACCTTGTTTCTGAGCAATAGGATTTGTGTACAAATTGTACATCTTTTTCCGGAGATCAAACAGATTATTTATTCGGATCTCCAGCAATCTGGCGCTAAAAGGCTTGGTGATATATGAATCTGCTCCAACACTATATCCTTCCGTTTTGTCTTGGATGGAATCTTTAGCAGTAAGCAATATTACAGGAATATGGGATGTCCTAAGATCTTCTTTCAATGCTTTACACAGTTCGATACCATCCATAATGGGCATCATTACATCGCTAATGATAATGTCAGGGCTGTACTCTATCGCTTTTTGAAGACCTTCATTTCCATTTGATGCCGTGTGAATATCAAATGTATCCATGAAACTTTCCCGGATATATTCTCGGATCTCTTTGTTATCCTCTACGATAAGCATTACCTTATTTGATGTTCCTTCGGTCTCTGTAATGACAGGGCTATCCCGATGTATGGAGTCCGGATATGTATTGGATGCCGATAGAGAAATCGTAAATTCCGTCCCCTGATTGACCTGACTATTTACCTGGATCGTCCCCTGATGAAGCTTCACCATTGATTTCACCAACGATAATCCGATACCGGTACCCGACATTTGGTGCTCTCCTTTTTCCTGATAATAGCTGTCAAAGATACGGGGCAGGGCATTGGCTGAAATGCCATAACCCGTGTCTCGCACAATGATCTGAACGAGTTCCTCTTCTTCTGTATAATGTAGCTCCAAATGAACCTGCCCTTTGGGGGTGTATTTTAGAGCATTTGATAGCAAATTGTCCAGTATAATGCTTATTACTTCCGGATCAAAATAGAGATTTATTGGATTCTCAGGAACTTGAATAATAATTTCTACTTCATTATTCAGGTTCAATTCTTGGTATTTAAGTCCAATCTCCCTAACTGTTGCGCCAAGATCTCCATTGATCAGTTCCAGTTCTCTGTTTCCTGTTTCCGCTTTACGGAATTCCAATATTTGATTGATTAAACCCAGCAAGCGGTTAGCGCTCCTGTAAATCGCATTTATCTTGCGGGAGAGTGGAGGCTGGACTGTTGAGTCGGATATAATATCCTCAAGAGGACCAATGATAAGAGTCAGTGGTGTGCGTAATTCATGTGTAATATTTGTGTAAAAACGTAACCGTTCTTCATTGAGTTCCTGAACCTGTTGTAAGGTCTTCTTCTCATAATATAAAGAATGTTCCAGGTCAAGTTTATTCTTGTAGAACCGAATGACATAATAGATAATCAATAAAATAAGAAGCCCGTAAATTGTCTTTGCCCACCAGGAAAGCCAGAAGGGTGGATTTATTACGATCACCAACTTTGTTACGTTGTCTGACCATTCCTGATGGCGCATACGGGCTCTTATTGAGAAAGTATATTTCCCGGGGCGCAGATTTCGAAACACCAGCTGTTTGTCGTTTTGTATATTATACCAGGCATCATCCAGCCCTTTTAGCTGATATGAGAATTCGACTACATCATTCAGAGAGAAGTCTAATACGTTGAATGAAATATTGATAGTGCTTTGGTCATAGTTTAATTCGACTCTATCGTCTGACAAAGGAACATCCGTAAAGTTTCCGGTGTGTATGTTATTTTTATCTATGATGCTAAATCCGGTTATAACAACTGGTGGTGTTGGGTAGTTGTATAGGGGGGTGTGGGGATTAAAATAGCAAACTCCGCTTTCCGAACCAAAGTATATGGTCCCGTCTTCCGCTTTTGCAACGGCGCCGCTCATGAAGTTACCGCGTGGTACACCGTCATGTTCGTTGAAGTTTTGGATTTTGCCACTCTTGAGATCCAGATAGCTGATACCTGAGTTTGTGCTTATCCAGAACTGATCGTTAAGGCCTTCTATGATTGCTCGGATATAGTGTTGTCTTTAAGTCCTTCCTGCAATCCGAATCTAATGAATGAGTCGTCCTGTACATCTTTTAAACAGATAGAGATTTTCACGTGTTGCCACCCACATACGTCCTTTGTGGTCTTTGTAAATATGTGTCACACCGTAAAATCCTTTATCGCTATTCCAGGATCGTATGGGTTTAAATTGAGAATTGAATACACCAAGTCCCCCCTCCTAAAGTTCCGATCCAGATATTACCCAGTGGGTCTTCTGCAATAGAGCGAATTGCATTATCCGGTATTTGACTATTAGCTCGGTTGTATATCGTAATCTGCCCACTTTCCGGATTATATACTTTAATGCCCCAGTCAGTTCCAATCCATAGCCTTTGTTTGGAATCAACAAAAAAACATCGACCAATTTCATCGGTTGAGATTAGATTCTTTTTTTCAATCAGTTGGCCGGATTTTTGCATTGATGCTCCATATTTTACCGTTGAAGGTACTTACATAAATATTGTTCTTTTGATCATTGATAATAGATATAATCCGGTTATTGTCTAACGGACTATTTTGGGTGTTGAGGCTTCTTATTTTGTAATTTCCTTTGTAAATATCGACTCCGTTGTTAGTTCCAGTCCATAGTAAGCCGTTTGAGTCCATACAAAAGATCCGATACGATCAGGGCATTTTCAGAGTTTTTTATCCATATTCACTGGTGAATAACTCATGGATTGGAAGAATTGGGATTTACCGGGGATTACATAAAGACCCTTCCCCCAGGGTGCCAATCCACATATTGCCATAAGAATCTTGTAAAATACGTCTTACAGAGGCATGTGATAGATGGGGATATTGAGTTGATACATTCTTAAAATGTAAGTTCTTATAGTTGAGTGGGTGGTTTAGTTTTTTCTTCCAGTTGGCTCACTCCACCTCCGTCAGTCCCGAACAATAAGGTGTGGTCAATCGATTCGCAGATACTGGTTACATTGTTGTTAGATCGTGTGTAATGAATATTTCTGAAGGTGATGAATTTTTGAGTTTTAGGATCAAATAAGGCAAGGCCTCTACTCGTGGCCAATCCAAAACCCGATTTTGGGAATCAATTGAATATGTTTGATACCTCTGGACTAGGTAATCCATTCGGATCATTGGGATTGTAAGGATAATTAATAGCTGTACGTTTTTTTTTGGTCAAGTATACTCAGTCCGCTATTCACATGGCCGATGTAAACTTTGCCATGTCGGTCGTCCTTGACACACCAGCAATAGTTGCTGACTAATCCTTGGGTGTTTTGATATATTGTAATGTGTAAAACGTTGTGTCTTCTGATCCAGATAATCAATCCCGGCCTGATAGGTTGCAATCCACAAATTGCCTTTGGGGTCGTTATCCATCCCTGTGATACCATCTGCGCTTAAACCCAATGGGCTGTTTCTGTCATAACGGTAATGAGTGAACCTGTTTTTTTAAATAATCAAATGCGGATAGCCCTGCTCTTTCAGTTGCGATCCAGATGATCGGACTGAATTTATCTGCATATACCTGATTAAGTTCATTACTCGTGACAGTATTTAGATTCCCAGCCTCTTTTTTATTCACCTTGAAGCTATTCCCGTCAAAACGGTTTCAGTCCCGAACGGGTACTAAACCATATATAGCCTCTTTGATCCTGCGCTATACCATGTATATAGTTGTTGGATAACCCCTGATTAATTCTAATTTGTTTGACGGATGGTGCAAACCCAGAGGATATGATAATCATACCTATTCCACATAGTAGGATAAATAATTTTTTCATCATCAATTGATATTAGTTATAAGGTCGTTTCTGCTTTATAGACAGCTCAAAGAGTGTGATCTAACCTGTTAAAAGAATAAGCTGGTGCAAAGCTATATAAAATACAATTAAACATCTAATTGCCAGTCCGTATTGCGCTATTTGTGGTGCTTTATTGAATGGTTTGTGGTGAGCTTCCAGGTCGGGAAGGATTAAATTTGCAACGATGGTATAATACCAATCAAGATACCTGATTTAATATCAAAACCTTATATAATTATAATGCATAACCTGCATGAAATGTTTGCGTGATACCTTAAACGATTGAACCAATTTAATACCAGATTCTTTTTTTACTCTTCAATCAATACTTCGGTTGAAAAAACATACATAAGCAAACTATGCATTTAGGGATTATTCAATATGGTTGTTCCTTGTATTGTCAACCTGATCTTTACAGTAAGTAATGGTCGCGTCTTTCTGCATCAAAACTGAGATGATACAGGGATTCATGAAAACACTGAGAGGACTATTCTCAAGTATAAATAGATGTGCCTACTTAATCTGATGCATCTTGTTATTAACTTAAAACTAACCATTATGAAAAAACGATTGTGGCCGCTGGTAATGGCGGTAGGGGGCTATTTCCTTCATGAGTTGTTCAAAGACAGACTCCGGGGGGATAGAAAGTAAGATTCATGATCCTAACTTGCCTTTACAGGTAGAAACGTTTACGCCCGATTCGGGTGGTATACGAACGAAACTTGTCATTAAAGGAGCCAATTTTGGGTCTGATATTTCCAAAATTCAGGTATTGTTTAATAACAGGCGAAAGGCGACGGTCATTGGCTCAAACGGAGACATGATTTATTGCTTGGTTCCTACTCAGGAAGATGGAAATAATCCGATCTCTGTAGTAGTTGATAAAGATACATTCAAAGTATCTCAAAAACTCGGAAAAAACTTTCCGTTATAATCTGAGAGAAAATGTATCAACAGTTGCCGGGAAAATGGGACAAGCAAACTTAGTCGACGGGCACTTTGACAACAAGCCCTTTTTAATCGCTTAGGTGGGGTAGGGGTTGTTTGATGGGGGGAATAGCCTTAATCGTGTTTGAGTCATGGAATAATAACGTACGCTTTGTATCATTGTCAGGTAAACCAGGTGGTCACTCTTTCCAAAACATTGGCAGCTGGTAAACCTACTGTTACTAAAGATGGCAAAAACCCCTATTTGCAATAGCCAAATCATCGCCTCATGCAGTTTATCGCTTTGATAAAGAAAACCTCTGGACTCCTAAACGGGTAACATCTCAAATAAGTGGTTTCACAGGCGATATATGGGCTACGGCTTTAGACAAAGAAGAGCAGTGGCTTTATTTTAGGGGATGCTACAGGCAAGTTTGGTCGTATTAATATTGCAAATCCGGCAATTATCGAAACATTAATGGCTACAGGGTGTGGTAAAATTGGGGCAAATGGCATTTCATACCTTTCCTACAGCCCTGTTGAAGGACTGCTTTTACCTGTCGGTACAGGCCGCTTATGGCATTTATAAAGTGAAAAAAGGCACTGATGGGCTATGGACTGCTGCCAATTATGCCGGTTTAACGGCTTCGCCTGGTAATGTGGACGGACTGCTTACTGACGCAATTTTTTCTAATCCGTCGGGTATGACCGTTGATAGCGATGGAAACCTCTATATAATTGATTCCGGCTCTCACTGTATTAGGAAAATATCAATACAAACCGGATTGGTAAAAAACTATTGCCGGAAAGGTAGGTGTATTTGCTGCTGACGACGGACCTCCAACATTAGCAACATTTCATACTCCATATGATATAGCAACCGATGGAGCTGGTAGCTATTATATTGTAACTAGTTGGGGTAATGCTATTCGGAAGTATGCGGTTGAGTAATCTGAAATATTAACATATAGTTATATGAGAAAATTATTATATATTACATTGTTGTTAGGTTGCCTACTTTCAGGCTCGCTTTCTGCCCAGAATGCCCGGTGTGAATATCATCGCAGCTGGAACTGTAATGGACGAAAAGGGTGAGGTATTGGTTGGCGTAACCATTTTTTCCTAAAGGCAATCCGGTTGCAGGTACTGTTACAGACGTTAACGGTAAGTTTAGATTAAAAAATCTTTCAACCAAAACCATTTTGGTATTTTCTTATCTGGGATTTGAACCCAAAGAACTAACCATAACAGGTTCGAAAGAAAATCCATAAAATAGCATTAAAGACAAAGGTCAGCGAATTTGACGAAGTTGTCATTGTTGGACAAGGTTCCCCAGCGAAAAGTATCGGTAGTTGGAGCTATAACCTCTGTTGATCCTCAATCACTACAGGTTCCGGCCACATCCCGTTACCAATATGCTTGGAGGACGCGTTCCTGGTATTGTTGCAGTAACCCGAAGTGGCGAACCCGGAAACGATTTTTCTGAATTCTGGATACGGGGGATCAGTACCTTTGGTGCAAAATTCAAGTGCTCTGGTTTTAATTGATGGGGTAGAAGGGAATCTTAACGATCTGAATCCCTCAGATATAGAAAGTTTTTCAGTCCTCAAAGATGCCTCGGCCACTGCTGTATATGGAGTACGGGGTGCTAATGGGGTTGTCATTTGTTACAACCAATAGAGGGAAGGCCGGTAAATTGAACATTAATTTTTAAATCCAATGCCACCATTTCATATTCTGCCCGTCAGCCTGATTATGTTGATGCTTACACTTATGGAACACTCGCAAATGAAGCTCGTGCTGTAAGGGGGCTGACGCCAAAATATACCTGACACGGAACTTTCTTTATTTAAAAGTGGTCTTGACCCTGATCTCTATCCTAATGTAAACTGGCGTGATGAGATTCTGAGGGATTATACCTGGAATACTCAACATTACCTGAATGTTTCCGGAGGCGGAACAGCTGCTCGTTTTTTTATGAGTTTAGGCATTCAAAACAAAGATGCCGTTTTTAATCAGGATAAATCAGCCAACAAATACGATGTAAACGTAAATTACCATAAGTAATACGTTTCGTGCAAATATTGATGCTAATTTGTCAAAAAACCTCAGTGCTGTCATTAGGAATAGATCAGACAATTGTAAATAATAATGCACCTGGCTATGGAGACGATAATAACGCTTTGTGGGGCAGCTCAGGCAAACTTAACTCCTGCAACTGTACCAGTCCGGTATTCCAATGGACAGCTTCCTTCTTATGGAACTAATGCTGATCAGTATTCTCCGTATGTATTATTGAATTATACAGGGTACAAACAAAATAACCGCAGTTCTACTAAAGCGAATGTTAATTGGCGTCAAAATTTGGATGTTATAACCAAAGGTTTATCCTTCAACGCTTTGTTTGCATATACCTCAAATGGCTTTGATAACATTTATCGTCGTAAGATGCCGGATTTATATATGGCAACAACAAATGGTCGTTTAAGCGATGGCAGCCTTGATACCAGACGAACCGTAACAAAAACAGGATGTATCCTATAAAAGGCTTAGTAATGTTGACCGTCAATATTAATTTTGAGTTAAGAAGCAATTATGAAAGAGTCTTTGGAAAACATCGTGTAAGTGGGCTAATTCATTATTATATGCAGGATTATAAATCTTCTACTGCAACAACAGATTTGGCTGCCATACCTCAAAGGTATCAGGCTTTGTCCAGCAGGGCAACCTACTCTTATAATGATACTTATTTACTGGAGGGTAATGTCGGATATACCGGTTCGGAAAATTTTGAATCAGGTCACCAGTTCGGCCTTTTCCCTGCAATAGCATTCGGATGGGTTCCGACTCAATATGAATGGGTTAAAGAAAAGGTGCCATTTATAAACTTCTTTAAGATAAGAGCATCTGTAGGGCAAGTTGGAAATGACCGCATCTCAAATAAAAAGATTTCCATATCTGACATTAGCAGAAGGAGGTCAATTCTAGTCAATGGGGTGATGGAATTACTGAATCAACGGTCGGATCTGCGAATTTGAAATGGGAATCGGCTACAAAATACAACTTTGGAATCGATGCTCATTTGCTTAAAGATCGCATAAATATGACAGTGGACATATTTAGAGATAACCGTTCGGGGATATTTCAAGAACGAGTATCTATTCCTGATGAAGTTGGGACAGTCTCTTCTCCCTATACCAATGTAGGATCTATGTGGAGGTGAAGGGATTGATGGAAGCACATCTTATGCAAAAACAATTAATAAAAATTTAAGGTTTTACCCTTAGAGGTAATTTCACCTTTTCGCGAAAACGAAGTAACTCATTGGGAGCAGTCTGGTATCCGTTACCCTTATCAGGCTTATGAAGGGGTGCCTTATGGTATTATGCGCGGTTTGGTCGCTATTGGTTTATTCAAAGATGAGGCTGATGTTGTCAGCAGTCCCGAAACAAACCTTTATGGCTAATGTTCTTCCCGGGGATATAAAATACAAAGATGTAAATGGTGATGGGAGAATTAACTCTGACGATGTCGTCCCAATATCCTATTCTAATGTACCGCAGATACAATATGGTTTTGCTGGTGAAATAAACTGGAAGAAATGGACTTTTAGTGCTTTTTTTGAAGGGACGGGTAAATGTAATTATTTTTATGGTGGAGCTGGTTATTACCCATTTGCTTTTGGAGAGACCGGAAATATACTTTCAATTGTAGCCGATCAGAATAACCGTTGGACGCCAGCTTCTTTTTCCGGAACTACAGCCACAGAAAACCCCAATGCTCGTTTCCCTCGTTTAACCTATGGCACAAATGCCAATAATAACCAGAATTCAACGTACTGGTTAGCGGACGCTAGCTATCTGCGTTTGAAAAATGTTGAGATTTCTTATAAATGGGGATAGTTTTATGTTGAAAAAATATGGCTTCCAAGCTGCAACCATTAGCCTTATAGGTGATAACCTGGCTGTATGGGATAAGGTGAAGCTTTGGGATCCGGGGCAAGCTTCAAGCAATGGTGCAAAAATATCCATTACAACGAATGTTTACACTCCAATTGAACCTTTCATTTTAAAGTAAAGAACTATGAAGAATATCTCTAAAATAAAAAAATATACCGGTAGTATTGGTATTTATTTGTCTCATTGGAATCGGATTAAATTCCTGCGACTATTTAAATGTCGATAAATATATTAACGACATGACAAGCATAGATTCTGTCTTTAGTCGTAAGGTTCTGCTTCAAAAAATACATTTATGGAGCAGCCGCATTATTGCCTAATGAAAGCAAATTGTGGACCGAAAGTTATGCTCCATACCAAACAGCTTCTGACGAAAATTTTATATCATGGAACGATGATCGTCATGCTGGGATGAAACTATTGAAAGACGAGATAACTCCATTCTCCACATACTTCAATAAGTGGCCATCCTATTATCAGATTATCCGGAAAGCTAATTTGGTACAGAATAGGATAAAACGAATGTAAAGATCTTTCTGACATGGATAAACGCGAGTATCTGGGGCTGACATATTTTTTGAGAGGATATGCCTACTATCTGTTAATTCAACAGTATGGACCAGTGCCAATTGTCCCGGAAGTGGCAATGTCTGTTGATGATGAAACATCTTCTCTTTGCTATGAACGCAATACTTATGATGAGTGTGTTGAATACATCTGTGCCAATATGGAGAAGGCTTATGAATACCTGCCAGACGTGCGGGAATCATCTACTTTCTATCAACCTACCAAATGGGCTGCAACTGGCAACAATATCCCGTGTCCGGCTATATGATGCAAGCCCTTTGTTTAACGGAGGGGCTGGTAGTAATTATTTCAATGATTGGATAACGACCTCTGGTAAGAATTTTATATCTCAGATAAAAGATGCTGATAAATGGGGGTAAAGCTGCGGCTGCTGCCAAACGGATTATTGATTCCAATAAATTTGCCTTGTACTCGGTCGCTAAAGATCCTGGTTTTACTTACACTTACCCGGCAACCGTTGCTGGTAGCTTTCCGAATGGTAACGCAAATATTGACCCGTTTCACTCATTTGCCGATATTTTTAATGGAGAAGCGTCGCCTTATAGTAATACTGAGCTTATCTATTCTTGTAATACTGATAATAACACAGGTTGGATTGCTTTTCCGGGGCTGCTTGGAGGCGGAAACGGATTAAGCTTAACTCAAAGAATTGTTGATGCCTTTGGTATGGTCGATGGACGGGACATCAACAACTCCAGTACTACATATCCTTATCCCTCTGCTGCAAATGCTTATGTCGCAACTGGCGGTAGTGGAGTCGAGATATATCCAGGTTATACCCTTAAAGGAACTGTCGCAAAAATGTATCAAAACAGAGAGCCGCGTTTTTATGCGTCTATTGGCTTTTGCGAATGCTTTTGGCCAGGTACTTCATATACCGGTACGGATGCTTCTTTAAAAAATGTGACTTTAACGTATTACAAAGATGGGAATGGTGCTGCATCATATAATTTCCCCGATGATCATAACTGGAGTGGATACACTTGCAAAAAATATATTCATCCCGAAGATAATTTAAAAGCAACACAACGGGCTAAAACTTTCCCGATATTTAGGTATGCAGAAACACTGCTGAACTATGTAGAAGCAATTAACGAGATGAATGGGACATATACGGATACAATTAGCGGAATTACAGTCTCCCGTGATGTTAATGACATTAAAAAATATTTCAATCAAATCCGCTATCGTGCCGGACTTCCCGGGATAACTGATGCACAGGCTGCAGATCAGACTGTAATGCGAGATATTATTAAGCATGAACGCATGGTTGAGTTTGCTTGCGAAGGCCGCAGATACCATGATTTAAGACGTTGGGGCGAAGCCGAAAAGTTCGGTGATCCTCTTTATGGGTGTAATATTAATGCTTCAACTACTCAACGTCAGCTTTTTTACTCTACTACGGCTTTGGGCAATCTGACCAAGTTAGCTCAACGTACATTCACGTATAAAATGTATTTTTATCCGATACCGCAGTCCGTTTTAGACAAGAATAACAAACTGGTACAGAACCCGGGATGGTAACCTATAAATCAAAGGAAAATGAAAAAATTAAAAATTATGGCCATTACTTTAGTTCTGGCAACACTAGTGACAGGCTGTTACGAAAGTCCTATTGATAGAGAGCAATATAAAGAGGAAGTGTATTTGGTAGGAGCGGCTAATCAGGTATATATGCCTGATGTACGATTCAATAAAGATACGGTTCAGCAAACTTTTATTGCAGTAGCTGTTGGTGGAAGCCGGTTTATATCAAAGGATGCACAGGTTTCTATTGCTTTGGCGAGTAACTCAGCCCTGAGTGTATATAATAATAAGTACGTTGCTATTGGTGGCGTTCGTTATCAATTATTACCAACGGGTACTTACGCAATCCCATCAATGGATACTGTTATTAAAGCAGGTAATGTATATACCCGTATTCCGGTAAAAATAAATACATCCACTCTAAATTGTGATTCTTTGTATGCTCTTCCTATTAAGATAAAGTCTTCTGATTTGCCAATCAATGCCAAAGATTCAGTGTTGTTATTATCGTTGAATCTTACAAACTGGTATTCTGGGTCTTATCAACTTTCTGCTTCAGTTACAAATTTGTCAAACAATGTAGAGACAACGCTATCTACCACCCGCACTTTAAAGGCGGTGAATCAGTATGTAGTGAGGTTTTTTAATAAAAATGTTGCTGAAACTTCTGCAAATCTCGCAGGAAATGGCATAACATTAACTGTGAATCCAACGGATAATTCGGTTTCAATTGCCAGCTGGGGTACGCTTGTAATTTTAAATGCCTCAGGGACTTATGATCCGGTAAAAAAAGCGTTTTATATAAGATACAGGTATGTTGAGTCATCAGTAACCTACCAGGTTGTCGCAACACTTTCAAAGTAATATTTTAATTGAACTGGTGTTGGTTGGAACTGTCTCTAAATTCCCTTTCTGTATTTACAGTATGGATATGGAGACAGTTTTTTCGGTTTAGAAAACTACGTTCTGTAAACGTGTTTTGAGCTCTTTAGGACTTATCTATTAAACGACTCATTGTTACCTTTCGGAAGTTGTCTTTATAATCCAAGAAAGGAGAATAACAATGAGTCGATATTCTTGTTTCTTTTGATGTCAATTCTTTAAGAATACTTTTCATTCTCAATGCAGTTTCAGCCGGAGCATTTTCCGGGATATCAATTCGTATCATAGTTACTATCTACTTAAGCAAACTTTCAATATATACCTAAGCCCATTGCTTGTTTTGCGTTTAATTGTCTTCTCCTTTTTTTTGAAATCCTCAAGATGTGATAATCGCATCAAATCCCAATATTGGATAAATACTTTTGCACCTGTAGATATTTAGTATAAGGTCGTTTCGGCTTTATAGATAGCACAGGTAGAGTGATCTAATCTGTTTAAACAGTAAGCGGGTGTAAAACTAAGTGAAATGGGATTAAGCATTTAGTTGCTAGTTTGTTTTGCACGATTTGTGGTGCTTTATTGGGTGGTTTGTGGTGAGCTTTCAGGTTGGTGAAAAGTATCTTTGTCATGATGGTATAAAGCCAATCTGGTAACCTGATTTAATATCAAAAACTATATAAGAAAAATGTATAACCTACATAAAGAATTTGCGGATACTTTTAATGATTGAACCAGTTTAATACCAGATTCTTTCTCTTCAATCTATACATCGATTGAAAATATATCATAAGCAAACTACCTTTAGTAATGAATCGATATTGTTGTTTCAGTATTGTTTGCCTGACCTTAACAGCATGTAATGATTGTGTCCTCCTGCATCAAGCCTGAGACGATGTAGCCTTGAACCTCCGGATTTATATTCAATATAAATACTATTTCTAATCACTTAATTTTTAATTTCATGAATTGTAAACTTAGCAAACATCCTTTGTCCTACAAAGGATTGTCAGGGAAAGCCGCTACATCCGGTTTGCTCTGTTTGTGTTTGTTTTCATCGGTTCAGGTTCTGAAAGCAGATCCGGGTACTAGTGAAACACTGACGATACAAGCAGTTACTCAAAAAGGTCCGGCAATTAGCGGAGTCGTAACAGATGCTAAAGGTTCTCCTTTAGTTGGGGTGAATGTTGTGATTAAGGGGACTACTGTGGGCACGATTACCGACATCAACGGTAAATATACCCTTCAGGTTCCTAATCAAAATGCAACTCTTTCAGTTTCCTATATAGGATTCCAGTCTAGACTTATCCCTATTGGGAAATCCCGTATCATTAATATTACCCTCGAAGATGATTCTAAGGCTTTAGGCGAGGTGGTAGTAGTGGGGTATGGTACAATGAGAAAAAAGGACCTGACAGGTTCGATTACACAGATTCGTCCAGAGAAGATTGCCGATGAAAATCCGAAGACAGTGCAGGACATTCTCCGTGGTACACCCGGTTTGTCTGTCGGTTACGATGCTTCTGCCAAAGGCGGTGGTTCGATACAGTTGCGTGGTCAGAGATCTGTATATACTAAGGGAGGGCATAATGAACCGTTGATTATCCTCGACAATATGCCCTTTTATGGAGAACTCTCTGAAATCAATCCCGACGATATCGGGCAGATTGATGTGTTGAAAGATGCTTCAGCTGCCGCTATTTACGGTTCCAAGGCAGCGAGTGGGGTAATCATTATTACCACCAAGAAAGGAAAAGAAGGAAAGCCGGTCGTAAACTTTACTTCAAACGTAGGACTTACGGACAAGAGTTCTTACAGGGAAGTCTTTGGCCCGGATGAATACATGAAATACAGGGAAGATTGGTACAAAAAAGATACCTATGGAGTAAATGCCACTACGGGTAACTACGAAGCATATCAGGCTGTGGATAAAAATAATAAACTTGTCGCTCCACTAGGATATTATGAAAATACTGCTAGTCTAAGCAAGTACGGCATTTCGATGGATCAGTGGCGCGCTTATACTACCAATGCTTCAGGTGAGTCTGATGCGAGTATATATGCTAAACGTCTGGGCCTTGAAGGGGGGACGTTGAATGATTATCTGGCTGGGAATACATTCGACTGGTACAAGCACACTTTCCGTACAGGATTTAATCAGGATTATAACCTGAGTGTGTCGGGAGCAAGTGACAAGATGAGCTACTATATGTCAGTTGGTTACCTGAGTAACGAAGGTGCTTTAGATTATGATAATTACCAAGCTATTCGCTCTAATCTGAAGTTGAATGGTAAGGTGAATAAATGGTTGGAGATAGGAACAAATGTAAACTTCCAGAATCGTAGTGATGGCGCTCTGACTCCTGATCTGGGTGAAGATTATTGGGTGGCCAATCAGATACGTAACTCTCCGTACAGTCACTATCGTAATGCGGATGGTACTCTCGCCCAATATCCGATGGGGAATGGAATTATAAAAAGAGGTACAAACTACGATTTCGACAGACAATACCTGGATCTGGAAAAAGGCTATACAGTTCTGAATACGATATTTAATGCGAAAGTGAAACTACCTTTCAATATCACTTATTCTTTCAATGCTTCGCCTCGTTTTCAGTGGTTTTACAATCGTTATTTCATGTCGGCCGAACTGCCTGAATCTTCGGCTGTAAGTCGGGGGGTGGATCGTGAGCAAAACAAACGTTTTGACTGGTCTTTAAACAATACCATTGCTTGGGATCAGACTTTCAATAAGAAACACCATGTGACCCTGACATTGGTACAGGAGGCGGAAGAACGCCTATATTGGCAGGATGTGATAAATGCCCGCAACATCCAGCCTTCAGATGCGCTGGGTTTTCACAATACATCGAACGGAACTAAAGAAAACAACTCTGTCTCAAGTTACGACTCTCATCAGACAGCTGACGGATTATTGGGACGTGCCTTCTACTCGTATGACGACCGGTACATGTTGACTGCCTCTGTTCGTCGCGATGGCTATTCAGCTTTCGGATTTGATAATCCGTATGCGACTTTTCCCTCGTTGGCGCTGGGTTGGGCGTTTACCAATGAAAAATTCTTTAAATGGACTCCGATGAGCACTGGTAAATTGCGGGTTTCTTATGGTGAAAACGGAAACCGTTCACTTGAAGATCCTTACGTGTCTTTAGCAAACCTTACAACAAGTAATTCTACAACGAATCCTACATCTTATGGCTACATTGCTAGCAGCGGCACTATGAGCGAAGTAAAATACATGTTTATTGACCGTATGGCAAATCCTAATTTGCAATGGGAAAAAACGGCCGCTTTAAACTTTGGGTTGGACTTTGGCTTCTTTAATGACCGCATTACTGGAACCGTTGAGTATTATGCTATGAAGACCCATGACATGATCATGTACAAAAGTCTGCCGATATTTATGGGATTTAAGAACATTATCACCAATCTTGGCGAAGTCCAGAATAGAGGATTTGAAATTTCTATCAATTCACAGAATATTAAGAATAAGCTATTTGAATGGAATACAACGCTGAACTTTTCGTACAATAAGAATGAAATCAAGCATCTTTATTACGAAAATGAGAATGTATTGGACAATACCGGCAATATAATAGGTACTAAGGAAAGAGACGATAGAGCTAATGGTTGGTTTATCGGACATCCGATCAGTGCAATCTGGAACTATAAAGTGACGGGTATCTGGCAGGCCAATGAAGCTGCAGAAGCTAAAAAGTATAACCAGCGTCCCGGAGATCCTAAGGTGGCTAATATTTACACTGCCGATGACAAAGTGGATGCGAATGGCAATGTAACTCCGCAGTATAACGACAACGACAAAGTGTTTCAGGGGCAGACGGCACCTCCTATCAACTGGCAATTGCGCAACGACTTTACTTTCTACAAAAACTGGAACTTATCGTTCAACATCTATTCTTTTATGGGACACAAGAGTCTTTCCGGATACTATCTGAATGGCGATAATGCGGGTTCAATGATTACTGCCAACCTCAACACATTTTCCAAAGAGTATTGGACACCTGAAAATCCGACCAACAAGTATGCCCGTTTAGACGCGCAAGCGCCTACAGGTGCTTCGGCCGGTAAGCTTTATGACCGTTCTTTTATCCGTCTCGAAAACATTTCAATGGGCTATACATTGCCTAAAAAAATGACTTCCAGATATAATGTGGAGAAAATGAAAATATATGGCTCGGTGCGTAATGTGGCTGTATGGAATAAAGACTGGGAGTACGGTGATCCTGAAACCGGAGGATTGGCAACCCGTATTTACTCACTTGGATTGAATGTAACCTTCTAAATTACTTAGTTATGAAAATGATATATAGTATTAAGAACAAAAATCGGAAAGGCACGTTGCCGGCTATGGCTTTTGCTGCCTTATTGTTCGGTTCTGGCTTTTTTAGCAGTTGTTCCAAAGATTTTTTGGCGTCAGACCCGCTGTCAATCTATGGACCGACGGCAACTTTCACAACGGAATCAGGGTTGAAAGCAGCATTAGCCACTTGCGACATCAATGTCCGTAACTATTGGACAAACGTGGGTGCCAATAGTAATTCAGTCGTTATAGGTACGGAATATATGTTTTCCGACCTGGCTGTTTACGCAAAAACAGATGTGAACGGAAACTCCGTCAATTTCAATTTCGCCGATGGGTTGTCGCCTACGGGTGGTGCTGCTGGCCCAAATGGTAATGATGGCAACTACATCAATCACTATTGGGATGAAACGTATGCTGGCATTAAATATGCCAACACCGTCCTCACCTATGTAGATAAGGTTACCGCATTAGACGATGCTACCCGGAATGCTTATAAAGGCCGGGCTTATTTCCATCGCGCATTCCGTTACCTGAGTTTGGTTTTTCAATACGGTGATGTACCCTTGGTTACCAAGATTCTGGAAGCCCCTAAGCAGAACTATCGCAGTACGAAAAAAGAGGCCATTCTTGACATGATTGCCAAAGACATGGAATATGCTGTGAAATGGGTGCCTGAACAGAAAAATATGACGAATGTGGGTATGGTCAACAAAGGGGCTTGCCGCATGTTGTTGGCTAAATGCTATTTAGCGACCGGCCAATGGGAAAAAGCCAAATTGCAGGCCGATACGTTGATTAACAATTCGGGCTATTCATTGATGCAAAATAGCTTTGGTGCCTGGAACGATGGAGGCGAACCGAAAACATGGCCGATTACCCGAAATGTCATATGGGATCTGCACCGCTGTGAAAACAAACTTATTCCTGAGAACAAGGAGGTAATCATGGGGATGCCAAACCGCGGTTCCCAGTCATTTATCGCATTTGCAACTATGCGTATTTTTGGCCCGGGCTATAATTCATCTGCTTTGAAATCGCCGGATGGTAAAAATGCAATGGATCTCTATGCACGTAATAATTCCAGTTACAGGGCTGATCTGGATTATGGTCGGGCCCTTGGTCGGGGTATTGGCATTATCCGTCCTACAAGTTTTGCGCAGCGCGGCATGTGGATTGTCAATGGTACAGAGGATACAGAAGACTTGCGTCACAACAGCAGAGTGGGTAACTGGGTAAAAATGGATTCATTGAAATATGTGACCAATACTACTACATACCGTGGGCAACGCCTTAAGTTGTATAGTCCGACTAATGGCGCAATATTGTGCACCGATACCATTCGTAGCTGGTTCGATTGGCCGCACTATAAGTTGTTTATTGATGATGCGGTAAATGAAGCTAACCTGGGGGCTAATGCATACGTAGGTGCTTCCGCAGGTAGTGTTGCCGACTGGTACCTGTACCGGTTAGCAGAGGCTTATCTGCTTCGTGCCGAGGCTAAATTCTATATGGGCGATGCTACTGCATATCAAGATGTGAATGAAGTCCGTAGAAGGGCTAGGTGTACCCAGTTGTATACATCTGTTACCATTGGCGATATTATGAATGAGCGTGCTCGCGAATTGTACCTCGAAGAATGGCGACACATGGAGTTAAGCCGTGTTTCCTATTGTCTGGCATTGAGCGGAAAACCGGATGAATGGGGTGATACCTACAATGTAAGTACTTACGACAAACAATCGGGAACGGATGCAAACGGAGGTAGTTATTGGTACAAACGGGTTATTCGCAATGGTGGCATGTATAATAAAGGTGGAATAAATAGCAACAACAAGACCTATTATTACAAGATGGACAAATGCAACCTTTACTGGCCTATCCCTAATTCATCGATCGCAGCAAATCTAAAGGGTAAGCTTCATCAGAATTTTGGCTATACCGGTTATGATGCAAATATTCCAGAGTGGGACAACTGGCAGGATGCGGTTGCCGACGAAGATAAGACGGAGTAAGACTCTTTAAGGGTGAAAATATTCTTTTGTTGGGGAGTTGGGGAGTCCTGAAAAGGCTCTCTACACCCCCGACTAAGAATTAAAATCACAGTATTAACCATCTAAGTTTAATTACGAATGAAAAGACTTTATTTATTTTTGTTTATAGGTCTTATGCTGGGCATAGGGACTTTTAGCGCACAGGCGCAAAGCCTGCTTACAGGCTGGAATAATACCAGCGGAACGCCTTATGATGCGGGCTGGCGTGTTGACGGTAGCATTTCGGTTACCTGGGGTGCACTCAATGCCACCTCCGGTAACAGATTCCGTACAAATGTAGGAACTCCTGCCAGTAATGGCACGGATCCGATGCTGTATATCACTGCGGCGGATACTAAGTTTGGTTATCCTGTAACCCCGACAGCAAGCAAGATGTATCAGCTTTCAGGTAAAGCCTGGAGGCGAAACGGAACCTCCGGTAGCGTGACCTTCAATTTTTATTTGACTAACAACCTTTTGGCGACAAATCCTGTTTCCAAGACTACCCTGACTATTTCAGGAAATAATGTGGCAAGTTCATTCAGTGGATTACGGTTGGCTGCGCCGGCAGGTTTTACAACAGGATATTTCCTTTGGGATGTTCATGTCAATAGTGGTAGCTGGAATGATGCCGGCCTTTGGGCTTTGCAACTCACAGAACTTGGCAATGCCGTTCCTGTCGCATTTGAAACCAATGGCGGTAGCACAATCGTCAGCCAGTACTTTCTGGAAGGTGAATCTTACACAATAAGCAAACCTGTAGATCCGACCAAAACCGGTTATGTTTTCGATGGGTGGTATTCAGATGCTGGATTTACAAATGCGTTTGATTTTACAACACCTGTTACAGTTGGTACCACCATCTACGCCAAGTGGAGAAATATTAAAGGGGATTTAGTCGCATTGATTACTACTGCTAATGGCTTACTCTCAGGAGGAACCACGAAAGGTCAATCTTATCTAAGCGCTGAAATAGCAACAGCACAGGCTGTGGTGGATAACTCTTCTGCTACAGATGCTCAGCTGGCTGCGGCCTTTAATACTTTAACTACAGTTGTTTCAAATTATAAAGATGCTAGTTTGTCAAACCTGCAGGTAAACGGTGTTGCCATTGCTGGTTTCTCCGCTATAACTTATGATTACAACTATGATGTTGCAACAAACGCTTCTGTTCCAGCGGTTTCGGCAACGGCTACTGCGACTGCCGCTGCAACGGTTGTGGTTACACAGGCGTCTGCTCTTCCCGGAACAGCAACAGTAGTAGTAACGGCCGGTGATGGATCAACCAAAACGTACACGGTTAATGTCAGAGTCAACTATATGTATAGTTGGGCTGGCAATGGCATGGGCACAACAACCGATATTCCAAGTACTTTTGGTTGGGCATGTAGCTCTGCCGTAACATGGGCGGATGCTACCAGTACCAATGATACTTATGCTTACCGGTATAGAGATAATCTGGGTGTGGGGCGTGTGATTACCCATCCGGTGAATAATAATGTGTTTTCTTTCCCTGTTACTTTAACCGGCGGGAGAGTGTACAATTTCACTTGTAACATTTCAAATTTTAATGGAGCTGTTTCCACGATGTTTGGTATTAATACTTCAAGTGATGCTACGGGTACGATGTTAGCTTCTCAAACCAAAACAGCTGCCCAATGGACAGCAACCACGGCGGTTGATTTCACTTTTGCTGTAGCGACTACCGGTACGTATTATCTGGTATGGCAAACAACAAATGGCGCTGATAGAAATTTCGCATGGAATTTTCTGATTAAAGAACTCGGTAATGCCAGTACCATAACTTTCAATACGGACGGAGGAAGTCAGGTTGCCAGCCAGTATTTTGTGGCAGGAAACCCATACACAGTGGTTGCCCCCGCCGATCCAATCAAGGATGGTTATACCTTCGCCGGCTGGTTTACAAGCAACTCGTATACAGTGCCGTTTAACTTCAGCGCTTCTGTTTCCGGAAGCACTACGGTATATGCCCGGTTTGTATCGCAGGGTAGCCCCACTTCGACTGATATTGTGATCGACAACAATACACTCAGTCTTCCGGTTGCTAAATATATGAACATAACGGTAAACGGAACTTCCGAACTGCATATTTCATCAGAATCTGCTCCGTTGGTTAATAGCACGGTTAATCTCACGTCGGATAATTCATGGCTCTATTTTGATGCGGTTAAACCGTCTGTTATTACTTCTGATTACCTAAGCTCTGTCAAAATCAATGGTCAGCCTTTCAACTCTCAAACCGACCGCATGGCAATCTACGGAGGTGGTACCGTAATTATTCCTAACGGAATGGTGACAGGTAAACATGCGTTGACTGCTTATAAAGCGGAAAACTATACGGGTGAATCGATGCAGTTCGAGGTGAATAAATATTACAGGACTGCAGAGCTGGGTACGTTTGACAATAATATTCGTTCATTCAAACTGAAGAAGGGATATTCATGTACGTTTGCTAATAACCCTGATGGTACAGGTTTCTCCCGTGTGTATATCGCCAGCGATGCCGATATTGACGTGCCTGTCATGCCGGAAGGGCTGGAATTTGCGTCGTTCGTTCGCGTATTCCGCTGGGAATGGGTCAGCAAAAAAGGATGGGCAGGAGGCGGCACTCCTGTGGCACTCACCAACTCCACCTGGTTTAACGACTGGGCTGCCGGAGGTGCAACGAATAATCCCGATTTCGAATACACACCGATGCGGCACAATCTGGGATGGGATTCATTCACAACGATTAATGCAAGAGAGAATGTGTCGCACGTTTTGGGGTATAACGAGCCGGATCACACTGACCAGGCTAACTGTACGCCCGTACAGGCAATCAGACAATGGCCGGAACTCTTCAAGTCAGGATTGAGACTTGGTTCACCCACTCCGGATGCTATTCGCAAACAATGGCTGGTTGACTTTCTGGCTACGGCTGACAGTCTCAACTACCGGGTCGACTTTGTGGTGGGGCACATGTATTGGAATGGACAGTCAGGACAAAACCTGTATAATGGTGTCAACGATGCCTGTACCCGCCTGTATGGTGGTCGACCTATGTGGATTACCGAGTGGAACAACGGGGCTAACTGGACTACCGAGAGTTGGCCTACGGCATCCGGTCCTAAACGGGACGCTGATATGAACATTATTTATAATGCAGATGGTACTACGACAACGGTGAACAGACCGTTATCACCAGAGAATGCGGCCAAACAACTTGCATGGATTCAGGATGCTTTGGACGGATTGGATCGCTGTGAATACCTGGAACGCCATTCTCTCTACAACTGGGTGCAGGATGCACGTGCTATGGTGCTGGATAATAAATTGACCCCTGCCGGAAAATATTTTGCGGCATATAAATCCAAGGTTGCCTTTTCTAAAGCGAAAGAGTATATTCACACATGGAAGATTGCTCCGCCTCTGCCGGCTTACAACTTGTCCAGTGACTACAAGTCAATTATTCTCAATTGGTATGACCACAATGGAGAAACCGGAAAGTCCTATGTGTTGGAAAGGAAGCTTGAGGGGGAAACCGATTTTACTCCGTTGGCTACTTTAACGGCCGTGCAGGATTACGCCTATGGAGGAAATGTCACTTATTCGGATCCTATTGGTAGCAAATCGGCTCAGTATAGAGTAAAGGCGATGAGTTATAAAAATACGGAATCTATTTATTCCCGTACGGTTACTCTTACTTTGGATCCCGCCGTTACAGCTCCGACCGATTTAACAGGTACCGCTGTCTCTACATCAATTATTGATTTGTCTTGGTCACTCATAAGTGGAGCCAGATCTTATAATCTGAAACGTTCAACCTCTGTAGATGGTACGTACCAGACAGTTGGAAGCTTCCTTACTACAGCTTCTTTTAGAGACTCCGGTCTTACTCCGAATGCTACCTATTATTACAAAATCTCATCGCTCAATAACCGGGGGGAAACGGTAGATTCTGATCCTGTAGCTATCAAGACAAAAGCAATTGTTGTGCCTACTGCTATTACAGGATCTTTCTCTTCTGCAGGTGATGCTCAGGCTGCATTGACATGGGACTTCCAGTATGATGCATTGTATCGCATATATCGTTCTGACAAAGAAGATGGAGCGTATGAAAAGGTTGCGGATAACATTGATGATACGCGTTATGCGGATAAAGGACTCGTAAACGGTCAAACCTATTATTACAAGATCGCAGCATTTAATACAGCTGGTGAGTTTGTCAATCCGATAGTATACAGCGTTACTCCGCAACCGGGGCAGTATGCGTATTTCAACTTTGATGAAACGACTGGTCTTGTACATGATCTATGGGGTGGATACCATGGCACACCCTCTGCAACTACATCTGTGACCGGAAAGGTTAACTCCGGACTTTCATTTGTTGCAGGTAGTCAGTCGTATATTCAATTGGGGAATGGGCTCACAAGTGAGTTAAATGATTTTACTCTTTCTTTCTGGACAAACTATACCTCTAAAGGATCGCGTATTTTTGATTTTGGTAATTCTACGAGCGCGTTTATGATGCTTACTCCGGGCATGCGGTATAAAATTACCTGCCCGGCAGGGACTTACGATGTTACGGCTACCGGCTATACACTGCCTACTGGAGAGTGGACTTATATTACCTTGACTCAGGAAGGCTCTATTTTTAAAATGTACGCCAATGGAACCCAGATTTTCGAGGATAATAAAGCGACGGTCAAACCATCTGATATGGGTGAAAACCTCTATAACTATCTGGTCAAATCTCGTTGGACGGGCAACAGCTATTCATCTTGTATTCTTGATGAGTTCCGCATTTACAATAGAGCTTTAAGTGTAGACGAGATCAATGCTTTGATGAACGGAAGCATTTATTCTATCAAATTGAGTAGTAGCTCATTGGCTCTGAATGTTGGCGATACATATCAGTTGACAAAAACACTATTCCCGGATAATGCGGGTAGTGAAGGATTGGTTTGGAGCTCAAGTAATGAAGCCGTGGCTACTGTGACAAATGGACTGGTTTCAGCTAAGGGTGCCGGTTCTTCCACAATTCGTGTTGCTACCGCCGACGGATTGGTTGACGCAACCTGTACGGTGGGTGTAAGTGTCGCTACTGGATTGACAAATGAAGAATCGAAGATTATGGTGTATTTGAATAATCAGACTTTGTTTGTAGAAAGTCCGGTTCAGGAAACCGTTGAGGTCTATACGGTCACAGGACTGTTACTTCTAAAGAAAGATAAAGGGGTTGGATTGGGTAATTTTGTTTTATCGTCTCCTGATCGGATATTCGTGGTCAAAGGAAGCTCCGGTTGGGTTACAAAGATTGCCAGATAATTATTCCTTTTCAAGAGTATTCTTCCTCTATATGTCTCAAAAAATAAATAATATATCTGATTGTCCGGCCTGGAACGTACCCTAACCATAGGGTGCCTGATTTATAAGTGGTTTCTCAATTGGTTAGTCTATCTTTCCGGACAGCAGATACTATTTTAGGTTCAATAGGTTATTAATATCGATTAGGTATTATGTTTAGGTTGTTTTAAGGGGTGCCCGTGAGGGTACCCCTTTATTTTTTAGAGCTTGTTTAAATTTCAGGACTATACATTTCAATCAAATTTTAGCTAGTTCATGTGTAACGGCAATAATGAACTAAATGTGGTAGGTTATTGAATCTTTTGTGTTGATCTGTGCAATCTAAAGGCTTTATTTTTGTATTTAAAATATTACTTATGTACGAACGACGAAATACTAATATTCAATTAAAAATGAAGCCGGGGGCGATTAAAAGAATAGAGATAAGTCCGGCTGTATATATCTCGCATGATGAACTCTTTGTCTCGAAGGCAAGATTTGTTGTGGAAAGGCATATGGCTGAATTCGAATTTAACGTCGATAAATTCGCTAAACAAATGGCTACGTCTCAATCGACACTATATCGAAAACTAAGTGCTTTAGTTGACTTATCTCCGGGTGAATATATTCAACAGATTAGACTAAGACATGCTGAGCAAATGTTAAAACAAAAGGCTGGAAATGTTACTTCGATAGCTTATGCCGTAGGATTTAATGACGCGAAATATTTTTCAAGATGCTTCAAACGGTATTGTGGTGATTGCCCCAGTGATATATTGAAGAAGCAATTTGGTTCTGCTTTAAAACGAAAAGAGCTTTAATACCTTAAAAATTGCTTCCTGTCTCGAATGTACCATTGTAAATATACGTCTGACAAAAAGGATGTAGAGGCCTTAACTAGCTACTGGATTTTGAATATCTAAAACACATATAAATTAACAAGAACATATTGTCGATGAAAGCAAAAAGAGTGTCAATTGTTATTCTTTTACTGACCCTGTTTTATGCGGGGAAAAGCAATGCACAAACAGAATCAGCAGATAGCGTTATTCGTATTCTACACAAAGTGAACCGCTATTGGCAGGCAACCAACACTTCTCAAAGTCGCGCCTTCTGGGATAATGCAGTTTATCATACCGGAAACCTAGAGGCCTACTTCCTGACCAAAGACAAGGAGTATTTAAAGTATTCCATGGATTGGGCAAAACACAATGAGTGGAAAGGGGCAAAGTCGGACAACAAAGCAGAGTGGAAATTTTCATACGGGGAAAAGGACAATTATGTTCTTTTCGGGGATTGGCAGAATTGTTTCCAAACCTATATTGACCTTTACCGTATCAAAAAGAAACCGTACAAAATTGCTCGTGCTCGTGAAGTAATGGAATATCAGATGAGTACTTCCGAAACCAAATACTGGTGGTGGGCTGATGGTCTTTATATGGTAATGCCTGTGATGACGAAAATGTATAAAGTTACCGGGAACCCGCTTTATCTGGAAAAGTTGTACCAGTACTTTACGTATGCTGATAGCCTTATGTATGATCGTGAGGTGGGGCTGTTTTATCGCGATGGCAGTTTTGTCTATCCCAAACATAGCATTCTGGATGGAAAGAAAGATTTCTGGGCGCGGGGTGACGGCTGGGTAGTGGCCGCTCTGGCGAAAGTCCTTCAGGACTTGCCTAAAACAAACGAACATCGCCAATTTTATATTGACCGTTATTCAACGATGGCCAAAGCCTTAGCTGCTTGCCAACACCCCGATGGTTATTGGACGCGTAGCTTGCTGGAGCATAATTTTGCTCCGGGACCTGAAACTAGTGGAACGGCATTTTATACCTATGGATTGCAATGGGGGATCAATAATGGATTGCTTGATAAAGATTTTTATCAGCCAGTTGTGGATAAAGCCTGGCATTATCTTACGACTATAGCATTACAACCTGATGGAAAAGTAGGATATGTTCAACCGATTGGCGCTAAAGCGATACCTGGTCAGATATTAGACGCGAACTCAACAGCCAATTTTGGGGTTGGAGCATTTTTATTGGCTGCTTGCGAACGGGTTCGTTATTTAAACAAGAAATAATGTGAGGAATCAAAAAATAAGCTCACCGGAATCAAAATCATCCCGGAAGTTTATGTGGAGTTTTGCTCCGTTAAACAATGGATTGAATGTTCGTTTACTGGTAGAGTTGACAATCGTAAAATTGAAACATCACGTCTAACGAAAACAATATCTGGCAATATAAGCAATCTGGTTAGAATTGAAATTACCAGAAAAGAAATCCCCTGTTACTAAATGAATGTTATTCAAATCTGTATATTAAAATAAACGATGAAAATTTTCAAGCTTTCGATCTACTTCTCATTCTTATTTCTCTTTTTATTTGTCAGTCTACAGGCGGAGAATGTAGCTGTCAGCAGTCCGGATAAAAACATGACTGTGAATATCTTTCAAAATCAGACAGGCGCCCTTTATTACAATGTTAGTTATAAAGGAAAAACGATTCTGGAAGATTCCCCGTTGGGAATGATTACAAATGCGAGTGATTTTAGTAAAGACCTGAAATTCCTGAACAAACAGGAAAGTGTAATTGACAAAAACTACACCGAAAACCGGATTAAAAAAAGCAAGGTCAATTATCAGGCAAACGAAATGGTTGCTACTTATCAAACTCCGAAGAAAGATAAAATTAGCGTGGTGTTTCGGGTAAGCAACAATGATATTGCAGTTAAGTATAAATTAGCGCAAAACGGAGAAGCTACCAGCAGCATTATCCGAAAGGAGCTTACCGGTTTTAAATTTCCAACGTTCACTACTACTTTTCTTACCCCACAGGCTACTCCGATGATTGGTTGGAAAAGAAGTAAACCCAGCTACGAAGAAGAATATGTGCCGGATGATACAATTGGTAAGCCCTCAAAATATGGAGTCGGATACACCTTCCCGGGTTTATTCCATGTCGGCTCCAATGGTTGGGCATTAGTGTCTGAAACAGGAGTAAGCAGTAATTTCTGTGCGTCAAAATTGAGTGAAGGTACAAAAGACGGATTATATACAGTTACATTCCCGGAGCCGGAAGAAAATAATGGTATCGGATTAGCCAATCCGTCAATTACGCTACCGGGTGAAACACCCTGGAGAACAATTACCGTTGGTGATAATCTGAAACCGATTGTGGAAACTACTATTCCTTTCGATGTAGTAGAACCGCTTTACGCTCCCTCAATAAAATATCAGTTTGGTCGATCTACCTGGAGCTGGATAGAATGGCAGGATGCCAGCATGAATTATCAGGATCAGAAAACATATATAGATCTTGCCGTTCAACTCGGATATGAATTTGTGTTGATCGATGCTTTTTGGGACACACAAATAGGAAGAAAGAAAATAGCAGAACTTGCGGAGTATGCAAAATCAAAGAAAGTGGGAATTTACTTATGGTATAATTCCAATGGACTGTGGAATGATACACCTCAGACTCCCCAAAACATTATGAACAATACCCTACTCCGTAAGCAGGATATGGCTTGGATGCAAAATGCCGGTATAAAAGGTATAAAAGTCGATTTCTTTGGTGGCGACAAACAGGAAACCATGAAGCTGTACGAAGATATTTTGTCTGATGCTAACGATTATGGCCTGGCTGTAATTTTCCATGGGACTACGATTCCCCGTGGATGGGAGCGCATGTATCCGAATTATGTAGGTAGTGAGGCGGTGCTTGCTTCTGAGAATTTGATTTTCACCCAGCATGCTAACGATATGGAGGCTTACAATGCCTGCCTGCACCCGTTTATCCGCAATAGCATCGGCTCGATGGATTTTGGTCCTGTATTGCTGAATAAGAAACACAACCGCAACAACGACGGCGGAAAAATACGTAAAACCACAGAAACATTTCAATTGGCAACTGCGGTGTTATTCCAGACGCCAGTACAGAATTTTGGCATTGCGCCGAATAACCTGACTGAATTTCCGGCTTTTGTGATTGACTTTATGAAAAATGTTCCTACGACATGGGATGAAACAGTTTTTATTGATGGTTATCCCGGAAAATATGTTGTTTTGGCTCGCCGACATGGCGATAAATGGTTTGTAACAGGTCTCAATGCAGGGAAAGAGGTGAAAAGACTGAAAGTAAATCTCCCCATGTTGGCGGACAAAAATGTGTCTCTCTATTCCGATAAAAAGGATCGTTCTCCGATGCTTAAGCTGACAACTATCAAAAAGAATGGTGAGATTATGTTGGAAATACAGCCGGATGGTGGAGTAATCCTGACAAATAATTAATGAATATGATAAATCCGATTTACTCTTCTTCAACAACCCGATATGAAGAAGGAATGAAATATCGCCGCTGTGGGGAAAGCGGTATTCTACTGCCCGAAATTTCTCTCGGCCTATGGCATAACTTTGGCGATATAAACCCTCTTGCCAATTCACTGGATATGGCACATTTTGCTTTCGATCAGGGTATTACTCACTTTGATCTGGCGAATAATTACGGTCCGTCTTACGGTTCGGCAGAAGAAACATTCGGCATGATTATGAAGAAATCATTTATGCCCTATCGTCATGAACTGTTCATTTCTACAAAGGCTGGTCATGATATGTGGCCCGGGCCTTACGGAGAGTGGGGTTCCCGGAAATCTTTGATGAATAGTCTTGATCAAAGTCTGAAGCGGATGAATCTGGAATATGTGGATCTATTTTATTCACATCGTTACGATCCCAACACGCCGCTCAAAGAAACTTTGCAAGCTCTTGTTGATATTGTGCGACAAGGAAAAGCCCTATATGTCGGTATCTCAAAGTATCCGGCAGATAAGGCCGCATTTGCATATAACTATTTGGAAGAACGGGACGTGCATTGCTTACTCTATCAGGGGAAGTACAATCTTTTCGATCGGGAGCCTGAAACGGAAGGAATTTTAAAGCAGGCAAAAGAGAACGGTTCAGGTTTTATTGCATTTTCGCCTTTGGCGCAAGGATTGCTTACCAATCGCTATCTGAATGGCATTCCAGAAGATTCCCGCATGGCGCACGAAGGCTTCCTGAAGAAAGAGACATTGACCGGTGATATTTTGAAGAAAATAAAAGCGCTCAACGACCTTGCCGGTGAACGGGGGCAAACATTAGCCGAAATGTCTCTGGCATGGCTGCTGAAAGACGAGATGGTGACAAGTGTTATTATCGGTGCAAGTTCAGTCGGACAGTTGGCCGACAATTTAGAATCCGTTAAGAATACAACCTTTTCGACGGAAGAACTAATGAGAATAGAGGAAATTCTTCATCGAATAAAATAAATCAGAATGGAATACAGGATATTAGGTAAATCTGGATTAAAAGTCTCAGCCATCACATTAGGTTCCATGACTTTCGGAGGAAAAGGAAAATTCGCTGATGTAGGTGACTCTGACGAGAAAGAAGCTGCAAACCTGATTGACTTGGCAATCGATAAAGGAGTGAACCTGATTGACACTGCTAATATCTATTCAGGGGGACAAGCAGAAGAAATTATCGGAAAAGTATTGAACGGCAAACGTCCCGGAGACATGTTAATTTCATCGAAAGCCCGGATGCCAATTGGGGCAGGTCCCAATGACGAAGGATTTTCGAGATTACACCTCATTCAGGAATGCGAGAAAAGCCTGAAACGTCTCCGGACAGACTATATCGATATCTATTATGTTCATCAATGGGATGGATTAACTCCGGTAGAAGAAATGCTGGAAGCGTTGGATCTGTTGATCAAACAGGGAAAGATCCGTTATATTGGATGTTCTAACTTTTCGGGATGGCACATTATGAAGGCGCTTAACGCCAGTAAGGAATATGGCTACCAACGGTTCGTAACCCAGCAGATTCATTATACATTAGAAGCAAGGGAAGCTGAATATGAGTTACTGCCTATTGGCATAGACCAGGAATTAGGAGCGTTGATATGGAGCCCGCTCGCAGGGGGACTATTGTCAGGTAAATATACCCGTGATATTAAAACGCAAAAAGGTAGCCGTTTCGACAATGGATGGAATGAACCTCCTATTCGCGACTGGGAAAAACTTTGGGATATTGTGACTGCATTAACTGAGATAGCAGATGAAAAGGAAGTGTCTGTTGCTCAAGTTGCATTAGCATGGCTGCTGACCCGTCCTTCCGTTACTTCTCTTGTTGTTGGAGCCAGAAAATTAGAACAGCTTGACGATAATTTAGGTGCAATAGATGTTGCGCTTACTCCAGACGATTTGGACAGGTTAAACAATGTAAGCCGACTTCCCCTTCTTTACCCTTATTGGCATCAATCTGATTTCATTCGCAAGAGAATGAGTAAGGCTGATGAAGTCCTATTGAATAATTATTAGTGCTATCCGGATAATTATAACTTCTACAAAAAACACATTCAACGCTTTATTAAACTATCATGAAAACCCCAAAGAAGATTTTTATTTTGCTTTTCCTTTTTTCTTTAATGAACAACGTTTCATTTTCTCAAAAACAAAGGAAGACAAACAATACCTCGTCTAAAACACCGTGTATGGATGTTATTAACTTGTTTACCCAACCGAATGTTCCGGCAATGGCTCCGGAAGAACAATTTGCGTCTCTGGTGAACTCTACGGAAAAACCTATGGAAAACCTTCCGGGTAAGGGATTGGCGCAGCACTCGATGCTTTATATTGGAGAAAACTGCAACCGGATGTCACTTGTAAATAAAGGGAAAGTTATCTGGACTTACAACACCGGCAGAGGACCGGAATATGATGATATATGGATGCTTTCGAATGGAAACATATTGTTTTCCCGCATGCAATATATTGCTTTGATTACACCCGATAAAAAAGTTCTTTGGCGATATAATTGCAACACTACGCCCGGACCTGGTTTTACGGAGGTTCATGGCTGCCAGCCCCTGGGGCTTAATAGAGTAATGTTTGTATTAAATGGTTTGCCTCCAAAGCTTATGATCATAAATACAAAAACAGGAAAGGTGGAACTTGAACGTGAAATTCCATATGAAAACGCCGATTCAAAAAGCGTTCATGCACAGTTCAGACGGGCACGGGTAACTGCCCAGGGCACTTACCTTATTCCTTATCTCTTGTTGGGACGGGTAGTTGAATACGATAAAGATTTTAAAGAAATATGGCGCTATAATATCACAACACCGTGGGCGGCATTAAGATTAAAAAATGGGAATACGCTTATTACCAACGAAAAGGATTGGTTTACCCGTGAAGTAAACCCTAAAGGAGAGACGGTTTGGGAGTTTAATTGTAAAACAGATCTGCCAGTATCCTTTCAGTTTACTTCAGCACCGCAAACTTGTACAAGACTGGCAAATGGTAATACTATTTTTGCATCACGTGGAGATCACGGAACAGGTCCGCAATTGATTGAAGTTGCTCCCGATAAAAAAGTAGTGTGGGTTTTGCGAGACTGGCAACAACTTGGAGACGCTACAGCGGTACAAGTCCTCGATGATCCCGGATATCCGGAAATACCCGGACAATCGGAGCACTAAGGCAAAATAGCTATTGCTTGTCTTGGGTCTTTTGTTGAATCAGAATGCTGGATTCAAGTAATATGCTTGCTACTTTACAATAAATAGATTTCAAAATAGACCACCTGGCAAAATAAAAACCACTTGGGGTATTACGAAAAACACACAAAACAATATGTTCAAAAGATTCTTTTTCAGGGTTTGTCCCAAATACGGTAAAATACGTGGTTTACGAACCGACACCATTTACCATAAAATCTTGTTTCCGCTGGTCGGTTTGGCTGCATTGATTTGGATCATCATTCGTGTTGTGCCCAAACCTTCTCGAGCTGCTTATCCCTGCCAACAAGCTGCATTTCCGATTGCAGGTGCTTTTTTGGTTTGGCTCGCAGGTCTGTTGACCAGTCTGTTTACCATGAAACATCTTAAGCGTATATTGGTGAAGCATCGTATTGCAGCAGCAGTATGCTCTGTGATTTCTACGACTTTATTAGTTGGTTGGTTTACAGTCATTCCTTCTGGGATTGTTAGTGCATTTGCAGCTGTACAGGATACAACATTCCATACTGCGGTTGGTTTTGATTGGAAACCCGGAGTGTCGAATAATCCAATCGGCATAGCACGGGGAATATATCCTGGTAGGGTTGTGATGGCGCGTAATCCGGAGGCTACCAAATGGGCTGGAAACTGGAGAGAAAGAAAAGATCAATGGTGGTTAGATAAAAATACAGATATTAATAAGGTGTCTGAAATCCTATCTGCAACTCTGCAAAAACTTACAGGAACTAAAAAAGACAAAAAAGCCTGGGATAAGATATTTGGTTTCTACAACAAAAATTCGCGTAACATATCTACAGGCTATAAACCAGGAGAGATAGTTGCAATTAAGATTAACCTGAATAATAGTAGCAACGGAAAAACCGATAATCAAACCGACGCCTCTCCACAGATGGTGCTGGCTATGGTACGTCAGTTAGTTTATAATGCGGGTGTCCCACAGAATAATATTATTGTCTATGATGCACGGCGCCCGATCTATCCTTATATGCTTACGACTATCTGGAAGGAATTTAAAGATGTTCGGTTTATTCAGGAAAAACCAGCCGCCAAATCGCAACCCGTAAACCCAGCCTATGGCGATCATCATGGGCTTGAAGCTGCCGATTGGGTTGAGGGCGTTACTTATTCTGCCGGCGATTTTAAAGATGCAAAGCTTATTCCGCGTCAGATTCTGGAAACTACTTATATCATAAATTTGGCTTTATTGAAACTGCATTCTTATCCATATAATTACATGGAAGACGGTGATGAAGGACAAACGGCTGTTACTATGACCGGTAAAAACTTTGCAGGTTCTATTAAAGGGACACCAGAACTCCATTCAATTTTAAATACCAAACTGGAAGGTAAGAAAAATGCTTATTCACCTTTAGTTGATTTGGCGGCAGCACCTAATCTGGGTGCTAAAACAATACTTTATGTTTTAGATGGTTTGTATTGCGGACGCAAATATCGCAGTTATCCGTTACATTTTCCCAACCCTCCTTTCAATAACAAAGTGATTCCGTATGAAAATCCTGAATGGCCAGCTTGTATATTGGCTTCTTTCGATGGTGTTGCAATTCAATCGGTTGGTCTTGATATTATTTATGCTCAAAGCAAAAATAATAATGAAGCTTCTTATCACAATGTGCCACGCATTCTTGTACGTGAGAATGCCGATGACTTTTTGAGAGAAATGGCGACTCCGGATAAAGCACCTTCTGGTACAAAGTATGTACAAGGTGGTAAGCCGGTTATAAGCTTAGGTGTTTTTGAACACTGGGACAATGATACTACTATGCGCTATTCACGTAACCTTAATCCCAGAAGGGGGAAAGGAATTGAGTTTATATATATCCCCTTGGGAGAAAAGAAATAATCTAAGCATTTCAGAATATTATGAAACAAATTCTTATTATAGTTCTGGCTGTACTATCTTTTCAAGCTCTGTCTGCAAATACTTCATATTTCAACGTCAGGGACTATGGGGCAGCAGGTGATGGCAAAAAAATAGACAGTCCATCGATAAATAAAGCCATTGAGGCAGCTGCTCAGGCAGGTGGGGGAACAGTATATCTGCCTGCAGGAATCTACTTAAGTGGAAGTATCCGTATGAAAAGTGATATTAATCTATATCTTGAAGTCGGTTGCACTTTGCTCGGAGCTCCTCAGGATATCGGAGCGTATGATGCTGAAGAATTATTTGAAGGTAAGCAGTATCAGGACGGAGGCCACACTCATTTTCACAACAGTTTGATTTGGGGCGAAAACCTCAACAATGTATCCATAACCGGATTGGGTATGATTGACGGCGGAGGACTTGTGAGTGCAACCAAAGAAGCGAATAAAGGACTAATTGGTAAAGCATCGAAAAGTATAGCATTGAAACTCTGTACAAATGTGCTTATTCGTGATATAACTATTTTTCACGGAGGGCATTTCGCTATACTAGTTACGGGATGTAACAGGGTTACTGTTGATAATGTAACCATTGATACCAACAGAGATGGTATTGATATCGATTGCTGCACAAATACGGTTATTTCCAATTGTCGGGTAAACTCTCCCAACGACGATGCCATTGTGCCTAAAAGCTCGTTTGCACTTAAAAAGAAGTGGATTACTGAGAATCTCACCATTACCAACTGTCAGGTGTCAGGCTTTGAGGAAGGCACGTTGCTCGATGGCAGAATGATTCCTGGTAAACTGAAATATGGCAGAATCAAATTTGGGACGGAATCAAATGGAGGATTTCGAAACTGTGTGGTATCAAACTGCACATTCCGATCCTGTAAAGGCTTTGCCCTGGAAGAAGTAGACGGCGGTATAATGGAGAATATTTCCGTAACTAACCTTACTATGACTGATGTAGATGATTATCCTATCTACATAACATTAGGTGAGCGCATGAGAGATCCTGATACAACTAGCATTTCTGTGGGACGTGGAATTTCCATATCTAATGTAGTAGCAACTGTAAATGATAATCTAAGTGGTATTCACATTACCGGAACTCCCCGGTTTTATTTGCAAGATATCCGGTTGTCAAACATCCAACTTGTTTTTAAAGGAGGAGGAACAAAAGCTCAGGGCGATATTAAGTTCCCGGAAATAGGCAAACATTACCCCGAAATTGGATTCATGAATTCAATCGTACCTTCTTATGGCGTTTTTGCACGTCATGTCAAAAATCTTCAGTTAGAAAATATAGCTGTTAGCTATATCAATGAAGATCAAAGGCCATCTATGATTTGTATTGATGTGGATGGATTAGAAATTGATAAGTATAAGGCAAAAGTAGCAAAGGGGATACCTGCTGCACGCTTTGAAAATGTAAATAATTTGACTGTCATAAATTCTCCTGTGCTTGGTAAGATTAAGCAGTTGACAAATAGATAATATATAACTTATCAAAAAGACAATATGAAAACTACTCAAACTAATTTATTTCTTAAATAATTAAACCGGTTATAAATGAAGAACTTATTTAATGCCTCAAAGGTGACATCAATCATTTTATTATTAAGCTGTTGCCTATTATCAGTCTGGGGGCAGAAACAACAGAAAACTCCGTCAGAAAAAGATATGGCGGCATACCTGATGGTCTATTTTAAGGATGATACCCACGGGCTTTATTTTGCACTAAGCAAGGATGGTTACTCTTTTACAGATGTAAATAATGCAAAGCCTGTTATCGCTGGTGATACGATTGCTGAGCAAAAAGGAATTCGTGACCCCTACATCATGCGCGGAAAAGACGGTTGGTTTTATATGGCCATGACCGACTTACATCTATTGGGCAAGCAAAAAGGATATCGCAATACAGAGTGGGAGAGACCAAAAGAGTTATACGGTTGGGGAAACAATCGGGATTTAGTATTAATGAAATCAAAAGATTTGATTCATTGGACTCACTCCATACTGGATATCCAAAAACTTTATCCGGAGTGGAAGGTAGGTTGTGTATGGGCTCCTGAAATGATTTATGATAAAGACAAAATCATGATTTATTTCACCATGCGTTTGGATAATGGTCGTACCAAGCTGTATTATGCATATACAAATCCCGAATTTACGGCATTAACCTCAAAACCCGAAATCTTGTTTGAGTACCCCGATTCAACAAAACAAGTATTAGATGCTGATATCACCAAATTACCTGATGGACGCTTCTGTATGATGTACGTGGCACAGGAAAATCCCGGAGGTGTCAAAATGGCGTTTTCTGATAAAGTAAACGGAGGCTACGTTTATCGTCCCGAACAGGTTGATTTTGAACCGAGGGCATGTGAAGCGCCTAATGTATGGAAACGTAACGGGACGAATAAATGGGTGCTGATGTATGACATCTTTAGTGTCAAACCTCACAACTTTGGTTTTGCAGAAACATCAGACTTTATACATTTTACTAATCTGGGCCATTTTGATGAAGGTGTTATGAAAAGAACCAACTTTTCGGTACAAAAGCATGGTGCAGTAATTCAACTGACAAAAAAAGAAGCTAAAGTATTGGCGGAATATTGGAAATAAAGATAGTAAAGAATACACTCACAATAGTCCTATGAATGTTAGATCAAAAATTGTATTGTGCCTGTTCCTGATCTGTTGGTTCATCCCTCGTAGTGAAGCTATCGCTATAAAGAAAGTCACTACTCCTAAAAGTGATCGGGCAATTTGGTGTTCAATCATGTATCGTATGGCACAGCCTGTATTGAAAAATATAAGTGAAGGTAAGTTACACCAGAATATGCAGCTCGAACTAAGCCCAACCTGGGATGGTCGTAATAAGAATGTGGCCTATATGGAAATATTTGGACGTTTAATGGCTGGCATTGCACCATGGCTTTCATTGCCTGATGATAATACTCCCGAAGGGATTCAAAGAAAACAACTTCGTGAGTGGGCTTTGAAAGGGTATGCTCAGGCGGTTGATTCTACAAGTTCTGATTATTTTTTATGGCGAAAAGAAGGACAAACATTGGTGGATGCAGCTTATGTGGCTGAGAGCTTCTTGCGGGGATACAATGCCTTGTGGTTGCCATTGGACAGTGTCACCAAACAACGATATATAAAAGAATTTACCCAGTTACGGCGAGTCGATCCTCCGTACACAAATTGGTTGTTATTCTCTGCAACCATTGAATGTTTCTTACGAAAAGCAGGTGCTCCAAGCGATACATATAGAATTTCTTCTGCATTGCGTAAAATGGAAGAATGGTATGTTGGAGACGGTTGGTACTCGGATGGTCCTAATTTTGCATTTGATTATTACAATAGTTTTGTCATCCATCCCATGTATGTAGAATGTCTGGACGTGATAACCAATGGAGGAAAAGTGAAGGTTTATAATATGCCCGACTGTAATTACGATCGAGCTGTTAAACGGATGCAAAAATTCGGAATAATCTTGGAACGGTTTATTTCTCCCGAGGGGACTTTCCCTGTATTCGGGCGTTCAATTACTTATCGTACTGCTGTCTTACAGCCATTGGCATTATTGGCATGGAGAGAAGCCTTACCGGCTGAATTGTCTAACGGACAGGTTCGTTCTGCGATGACAGCGGTAATTAGTCGCATGTTTAATGATGATAGAAATTTCAATAAAAGTGGGTTTTTGACTTTGGGTTTTAATGGCTCACAACCCAATATCTCCAATATCTATACGAATAACGGCAGTCTTTACATGGCTTCTCTTGCTTTCTTGCCACTGGGCCTTTCAGCTGATCATCCGTTCTGGACTGATGCTCCCCAATCATGGACATCAAAAAAAGCATGGAGTGGTGAGGAATTCCCTCAGGATCATGCATGGCATTGAATGAAACAATCAATGAGGTGATAGCTTGCTGATAAAACGAATAATTGAAAATATAACTAGTGGCTGTCATTTGTGACAGATTCTTAAAAGTTCTAAGATGAAGAAGGTTATTATATCTATATACTTAATTGCATTTGTCGTATTATCGTCAATTGCACAGGCTCAAATATCTCACAATAAGTATCAGGGCTATCTTTTTGCCTATTTCGAAGGCTCAGGGAAATGGACAGAGCAGGAGCAGCTTCGTTTTGGCGTAAGTGAAAATGCCATAAACTGGTTTGCACTGAATAAAAATCAGCCTATCATACCTTCTGCCGATATTTCCTCTACCGGAGGTATTCGTGATCCTTATATTGTGAGGTCTGACAACGGGAAATCTTTTTTGCTGGTAGCTACTGATATGAATGTGGCAAAAAACGGTTGGGGACATAATCCGGGTATTATCCTGATGAAGTCTGATAGCTTGACCGACTGGAAACACAGTGTAATTGATCTGGCTAAATCTTATCCTCAAAAATTTGCTAATGTAAAATGGGTGTGGGCTCCACAGGTTATTTTTGACCCTAAAGCAAAGAAATACCTGGTGTACTTTACCGTAAGTCTCAATGGAGATAAAAAACTCGACTTCTATTCTGCTTACGCCAACAAAGATTTTACCGGATTTGAAAAGGAGCCCAAATTGATGTTCAGCCCCAAATACGGGGCTATTGATGGTGATATTATTTATAAAGATGGTTTGTACCATTTCTTCTTTAAAGGAAATACAAAGGATGAAAACGGCAAAGAAATCAAAAATGGTATTCGCCAGGCCACAAGCAAATCGTTGCAGGGGCCGTGGAAAGAATATTTTGACTATCTGGATGCCTATTCTGCAAAGGGAACTGTTGTGGAAGGCTCCAGCGTCTTTAAACTCAACGGGTCGGACGAATATGTTTTGATGTACGACCTTTATGCCAATCAACGTTACGAGTTCCAGCGCAGTAAAGACTTGTTTTCTTTTACCGAGAAACCGGAATCATTTACCAAGAATTTTAATCCTCGTCACGGAAGTGTTATCAGCATTACACGCGAAGAAGCACGTCATTTGAATGAGAAGTGGGGTGGAGTACCCGGGCATTTGTTACAACCGGATGAGCTGGGTGACGGTCAACGATAATCTATAAATATGGATATGATTTACTTCAGAACCATCGAAGTGTGCCATTAGCAACATAGTATTATGGTTTGTTTTTTGATCTTTATTTTCGGATAATAATTTAAATCGCAACTCATGTTAAACATAAAGGAGCTAAGAATAGGTAATTATCACCTATATCACATGATCGATAATTCCGACAATCGCAAAGAGTGGGATGAATTATGTCAAATAGATCCGCTTGATTTTGAATATCTGACTAATTATCCAAATGACGAATGCTATAACCCAATCATATTGGATGAAAATACATTATCCAAATGCGGTGGCGTTCTGATTAAACGAATTTCAGAGAATCATTGGCAGATAAATAACTACGATATAGTTCTTGAAAGAGGCGTGTTCAATTTCTTGTTATCCGGTTCAAATATTATACAACTAACTTATTTACATGAACTTCAGAATCTAATTTTCTACATTACGGGATCAGAACTAACTTTTATACTCAACCGTGACAATTAATTTTTCAGAATAGGCTTAATAATAAATCAGATAGTCTTCTGTTTAACGCATTTACTAACGTGATCCTGTGGGTTGATCAACAAACCTTATTCCCGGTACATCAGTGGGTTTTACTGCTTTATCTGCAGGTGACTTCTATGGAGGGTATGTGTAGACCAAAAAATACGAATAAACCATGAAACCAAGATTATCCTTTTTTTGTATCATATTGCTTTTTTCTTGTTGTAATATCTTTGCTGGTTTAACACAGGTAACCGGAGATACAATCTTGGTTGGTGGGAAAAAACTTAAATTGTTGAGCGATAATTTGATAGCCAATCCCGGTTTTGAAAGCGGTTTATCAAACTGGACGGATGCTTCAACTACAGCTGCTCAACTTGCAGCTGCTAATTTTACGATCGTTTCAACCGGAGGTGTGAACAATTCCAAATATTTGGTCGGAACGGCAAGTGCCGGGGCAGGCTCTTCGGGATCATTAGGTACCGGTTGGAGTATTCAATCAGGTAAAACGTATTGTTTTTACTATAAAGTAAAATATCAGGATGTTACTCTGGCTGCTGGATCCGGACAGTTCCTGAAAGTATCGTTAACCAATGACAAAACAGCTTCTGCTGAGCCCTACGTGTTGTTGGGCAGTGGTAATATCAATGGATCCGGGCAATGGACTCAGAACTATTCAGTTTTTACAAATAGTTCCTCGTATAGCTATATTGTCGCTCGCTTTCGTTGGTTAAACAGTCAGTACGGATTTGATGATTTTGCTCTTTTCGAGGTGCGGGAGGTTGTTGATATTGCAGGTCTGCAAGCAACGATCAATGAGGCTCAGGCAATCTATAAACCCTCTTCTCTGGGGGCTACAGAGTTTTTGTCGGCTATTAATTTGGCCAAAGGTTATTTGACCAGTCTATCAGCAGTGGATGTTTTAAATGCCATTTCCAATTTAAGGTCGGCAATCACATCCTATAAATATGCCAATACTTCACAGGCTAATCCATTGGATGTGACTGGCTTCATCGCAAATCCGAGTTTCGAATCTTCTTTTACTGGCTGGACAAACACAGGAATGTCTACACAATCAAATACCGGTTTACCGGGAAAAGACGGAACTTACTACATCGAAAAATGGGTAAACAGAGGCACCAAAGTGTCTAATATCAGTGTCCGGCAACAATTAACGGGCATACCTAACGGCAATTATACCTTGATTGCAATAGCTGGAAATATACAGCAGGTAGGTTCAGGTAGTACACTAAATAATTCATCTACGCCACAGACCGGCGTAGCTCTTTTTGCCGGGATTAAAAGTGTTGCAGTGGATACAATCAAAGAACGTCGCATTAATTTTACGGTTGTCGATAATCTGGTGTCAATTGGATTGAAGGCGGAAAGTGCTACGGGTAACTGGGTAACTTGTGACAATCTTCGGTTATGTTATCTGGGTCAATATAATAATAATGACTATGCATTATACATAAATGACATTGTCGCAAAAGCAAGGATATACCAGACTAAGAATGTGCAGAACCCGGTTAAAACTACGTTGAATGCAGCAATTGCAAAAGCACAATTGGCTACGAGTGCCAATCCTCTGGTTAGTGAGAATCTGACTGCGGCAAGAGTGGATCTGGAATCGGCAATCAATGCGGCAGAAGCTTCATTACAACTCTACTCCAATCTTCAGGATGCCATTGATTATGCTGGTCTGGTATTGAGCTGGTATAGTGATGATCAGACTAAAAAAGATCTATTGCAGCCCGCTATCCTTGCAGCTAATACAGCTAAAAATAACCTTGATCTCACTCAGACAGAGATTAACAAAGCTGTCTCAGATTTAAATACGATTGTTAAAAGTGTGGATAAACAGATATATATTCCTGTCTGGATGATGGGTGATGTCTCCAGCGCTACCAATAACTGGAGTTATACCCGCTGCAAACAATCGAAAAACTGGATTCTTTTCTGGGAGCCGGGTTTCGGTGATAATCCGGGTACAACGGTGGATGATTGTTTGGCATTGGCTGAAAAATGTTTTCAGTTTTATTCCGATTCATTGAAATTTACCACGAGAGGAGCCTCTAAAACGGATACTTATAAAATGATAATTCGTCTTCGATATTCCACGGAGTGGGAGGCTTCAGGTTCTGGGGTAGACGATCGTATTGGACTATTAACTCTGACTCCTTGGGCGCTATCATCCAGAGGCGGACAAACAATTGCTCACGAGGTTGGCCATTGCTTTCAGTATCAGGTGCATTGCGATAATAATGATACCAATGGATGGTTGTACGGGTTCGGTGTTAATGCTTCCGGTGGTAATGGTTGGTGGGAACAATGCGCTCAATGGCAGGCATTTAAGGTCTTTCCTTCCATGCAGTTCACCAGCGAGTGGTTTGCGGGGTATTTAAGTCATGTTCATAAACATATTCTTCATGAATCTCCGCGTTATGAGAATTGTTTTATCCAGGATTATTGGGTTGGTCTGCGGGGAAGGGATATTATCGGAAGATTGTGGAATAAATCTGCAAAACCGGAGGATCCTGTCGAAACTTACAAACGACTTACTGGTATTACCCAAAGTCAGTTTAACGACGAAATGTATGATTGTGCGGCCAAATTTGCAACATGGGATATTCCTGCACTTAAATCCTATGGTGCAAGTAAGATCACCTTACATCCTCAACCAAAATTGAATGATGTCGGAAATAGTAGTTGGATGATTGACTCAACGGTTTGTCTTGAAAATTACGGCCATAATATCATCAAACTCAATGTCCCCTCTACTGCTAAAACAGTTACTGTCGCATTTGAAGGGAAAGCCGGAATTAACGGATTTCGTAAGAATTACGTGAGTAGCGCCGGTTGGCGTTATGGCTTTGTCGCGCTTAAATCGGATGGTACTCGTATCTATAGTGAGATGAAAACTGTAGGTATGTCAGATAAAGGGGGCAAAAGCTTCTTAAGTTTTGATTGCCCTGCCGGCTGTTCGAATTTATGGTTGGTTGTTTCCGGCGCGCCGCTTACTCATTGGCGACATGCTTGGGATAATGATGATTCAAATGATGAGCAATGGCCCTATCAGGTGAAGTTTAATAATACAAATCTATTGGGATATCAAAATGTCATTTCAAGTGTAGTTACTGCTATTGAAGAGACGGATATTAAGTCCGTACAAATAAATACCATTGGGTCTGACTTGTCTATAAATCAGTTGCCTGAAAATTCAATAGTTCGTATTTATACTGTAATCGGAAGTTGTATTTTAAATAAACAGACCAAGGGAAGCTCTTTCTCTGTGACACTACCTTCGGGCTATTACATTGTCAATATCCGCTCGGACAATAGAAATTACAATAAGAAAATCTTAGTACAATAAAGAATTTCTAGGTATGGAATTTTGTATAATTGAGAATACAGAAATGATCCGATTGTAAGAGTTGGTGTATAAACTAGATAAGAATATCAATAGGTTTTATTAGTTGGTAAAATTGATGGTTTACTTACCAACAGCCGGATTGAGAACTCAACGTAGTTCCGATCCGGCATTTTTTTGGAGGAATAAAGGATTGTTCTATCCTGAATAAATAAACTCGATAAGATTTTCAATTTCGATATCTGCGGTATTACTAATCTACAAATAATAACACAATGCATCTGTTCACTAACAAACTCATTAAAGACTTAGATTTAAAATTACAAATTATAGATACGGATGAGTCCGATAATATCAGAAAAGCCCAGGAGTCAATGCGTTGCATAAAGAATGCGCTGATCCAACTAAAATTTTATGTGATAGATAATTCCTTTAAGAGTGAGAAAGATGAAATTCATTTTTTCAAAACAATCAAACCGGAGATTTTAAGCAAATTAATTTACACTTATAAGGTTTTCAACATAGAGACTCACCACCCCATGGGTAGTTATGACGTACAGGAAGCCTACCTCATGCATCATCTTGAAAAGCTCACCTTCTTCTATAATAAGCATCAGGAATTCTATCAGTACTACAGAATGAACTCGACCGTACACGATGACAAATACTTTATTCGTGGCAACGAAACTCATTATCTTTGTCAGGATAGTCTAATATTTTACATTGAACCTGATTTTTCAACGAGCCATGATTACATGGTGGCTAAGATTATAGCGAATGATCGGTTGGAACTATATTTGAATAAAGAGTTGGAAGCTTTATCAGCTAAAGCGTCTAATCCCAATGGGGGACAACCGGGGATTTCAGGGAACACTTCTCTTCAATGGACCGATAGCAAGACCGCTCTCGTCGAACTAATATATGGTATATGTGCTTCCGGGAGTATCAATAATGGAAAATGTGATATTCGTGAATTAACGACAGCTTTTGAGCAAATATTCAGCGTTCAGCTCCCCGATATATACCGTACTTTTTCAGAAATAAAAATCCGCTCAACTCCAACCAAGTATGTAGATTCTCTCAAAGCATCTCTTCTCAGAAAGTTGGAAGAAGATAATTGAGTGAGACTAAAGTATGAGTGTCTCTTGACCTCATTTGTCTGCATTGTCTCAAAAGTTCTTCCGATTAATTCCTGCATACACCACCTCCCCTTTGGGAGGCTGTGAGAGGTCTCATTTTTTTACCCACATGTGGATCATCTGGTGAATAAATTCCAAATTTTCTACATGTCAATTTCATGACCTCAATTGTTCACAAAATCCTCCGGGTATTCAGCTCATACCATCCTGTTTGCACTATTTTCTCCCCTTCGGGGAGGGCTGGGGAGGGAGCATTTTTTTTCATCCCCATGTGGATCATCTTGTGAATTTACCCCGCCAAAACCCGCCAATTTTGCCGAAAACAAAGTCTTGACTCTTATGTCTTGATTCTAACATCTAAAGAATATGGCAGAATTTAATGTTGCATTACAAAAAACGCTTGCTCACGAAGGTGGCTACAGCAATGATCCGGACGACCTGGGCGGAGAAACGTATAAAGGAATTTCCCGCAAAGCACATAGTCACTGGCACGGATGGGAAATAATCGCCAAATACAAATCAAAGTCCGGTTTCCCTACATCCCTTGACAACGATGTCGAATTGCAAAAAGAGGTAGAAATATTCTACTGGACTGATTTCTGGTTACCCCTGAAAGCCTTTAAGATGCTAACTCAATCAACAGCCGATTCAGTTTTCGATTTCGCTGTAAATGCAGGGATCAAAACTAGTGTCAGTTTAGTACAATCAGTGGTGGGTGCCAATACCGATGGAATAATCGGAGATCAAACACTTGCAAAGCTCAACGCTTTCGACCCATCCCATTTTCAGGCAGTCTTTACCGTTGCCAAAATACAGTATTATATCTCTATCATCAAGAAACGTCCCGCCAGCAAAAAATACCTCTATGGCTGGATCATCCGGGCATTAGAATATTCATAACATTTAGTTTCGCCGGGCAGCGGCTCCAGGCCGCTTGCCGGATTACCACCAATCGCTGGTCTCCGATTAAAAGTCAATAAATGTACTGCTTTATATGTCCTTGCTGCATAAGTCCGTCGAAGATATAGGGGATAAAAGCAACAACGTCTGACTTTGGGCTTATGGCTTCAGTGATGTCCGCAAAGCGGGCAAATATCAATAAACGTAGGTAAAACCTACGGTTAAGCAGTCAAATCAGAGCATCGTCCCTGGAAGGGGCGAATCTGAATCACCCGAATAACTTAATTCTTTAATTGTCTTCATTGTTTCATTCTTCAATCTTCATTAATAATTACTATGTCCGCAAATATCATCACCCTCGAAGAATGGGTCGAGTTTAAAACCGAACTCATTCAGGAAATCCGGACGATTCTGTCCGAAAGTAATAACACCACAAACAAAAAGTGGCTTAAATCCTCCGAAGTCAGAAAAATGCTCAATGTCTCTCCTGGTACCCTCCAGACATTGCGCGTCAATGGCACTTTACCATTCACCAAGATCGGCGGCACCCATTTCTATAGCCTCAACGACATTGAAAAAATCATGTCAAAGAAAAAGCAATAGAACACGGTACCTCCCGTGAAGTCTGGAGGACTTCAACTTCAATAACCCCGGGTTTCAACCCGGGGAAGAAGATCCCACCGTGACCCGAGCCCTGAAAGGGCTCAACAACAATGCAGTTTAGTTTCTCATCCAGTCTTAGGCTGCAATTTCACCCCGAGCAGCGACTCCAAGCCGCTTGCCGGATTAGCAAAAGAAAGAATATAAGATAAGAGCCCCAATCTCTTTATGTCTTACGTCTTTCATCTTTTGTCTAATGTCTCAAGTCTAAAATCTCAAAACTCCCATACAATGAACTACATCCTCCAACTCAGCGGCTTTTTCCAACGTGTCTCCGTGGATAGCCGACTCAATCCCACCCACGTAAGTCTTTACATGGCCATATTTCAGTACTGGAACGCCAACCACTTCCACAATCCGGTATCCATCTCCCGACAGGAGCTGATGAAAATCAGCAAGATCAGTGCCAAAGCCACTTACCACAAGTGTATTAAGGATTTGCACAACTTCGGTTACATCCAGTACAGTCCATCCTATAACCCGTTCAAAGGAAGCCTCGTTTACCTGTTCGATTTACAGTCAAGTGCTAAACCGCTTCCAGTCTCTAACCGTACTAATATCGAAACAAGCATTGAACAAGCAATAGCCCCTTATATAAACAATATAAACCTTCTAAACGAAAATGATAAAAAAGAAACAAGTACAATAAATGATATTGTGGTAAAAGTAACCAAACACAAAGCCGTAGTAATAGAAGCCAATGGAAAACCGGTTCTGCCGGAAGCGCCGGCACCTCAACCTCCAAAGGAAATAAAAACTCCGGGGGGCGCGGCCATTCCGCCACCCATCAAAGAAGTTCACGACTATTTCGTCGAACAAAAAAGCACCCTCACCGAAGCAAACAAATTCTTCAACTTCTATCAAAGCAACGGGTGGAAAGTAGGAGGGAAGACCCCGATGCAGAACTGGCAGGCTTCAGCCCGCAATTGGATGATCAATGCCGTCAAGTTTGCGCAGAACTCGAACAATTCCCGCACTCAGACTCCCCCTAAGGTTGATGCAAGTACCCCCAAAGATTACTCAGAACCACTATGAGTCCTCCTTCCGTGCAGCGGCTTTAGGCCGCTTGCCGGATTCTTCCCACAGAAGTCCAGAGGACTTTAACTTTAATAACCCCGGGTTTCAACCCGGGGAAAATATGACACCAGCAAGCCCGAGCCCTGACGGGGCTCAACATCAGCAAAGAAGTCCAGTCTGGCTGCTTACCTGATTATTCCCCGTCCATTCACTACCACACCAACCAATGAAAATAGAAACCTGCATGGAATTTCATTCGCCCTTATTCCCCAATAAAACCATCACCCTCGATAGTCTGCTTATGACTTTACAAAGCCGGGGTAAAGAGCTCTATGGCGAACATTTCGCCATATACTCCGATGATATGGAAATCATCCAAAAACTATTGGCCTATTTCCTGCAAGATAGCCGGGCGTTAGCACATTACAAGCTAAGCCCTAAAAAAGGCATCCTGCTAAGTGGCCCCATCGGTTGCGGAAAGACAAGCTGGGTAACACTCATGCGCAGTCTGCTCCCTGTGCCTCAACGCTACGGTATCAAATCAAGCCGGGAAGTCACCTTCGACTTCATCAAGGAAGGATACCAGGTCATTCAGCGTTACAGCACCCACGCCTACAGCGTGGACCGCAAGCCCCACGCTTTCTGCTTCGATGACCTGGGAGCTGAAGGCACACTGAAATACTATGGGAACGAATGCAACGTCATGGGAGAAATCCTCCTTTCGCGCTACGACCATTTCATCAGTGCCCGTATGCTCACGCACGCCACCACCAACCTCTCCGCCTCCGAAATCGAAAGCTATTACGGCAGCCGCGTCCGCTCCCGCATGCGCGAGATGTTCAACCTCATCGCCTTTGATAGCAGTACAAAAGACAAGCGAAAGTGATCCCACACCGGGCAGCGGCTTCAAGCCGCTTGCCGGATTGACACTCGGAGAAATCTGTGAAGATGTAATTTATACCCGAACAGGTATAGAATAGTGGCTGGCCCACTCAATTATACCCGATAGGGTATATGGTTAAAAGTGAAAAGGATGTTGAGGTGGCAACAACGTTCGATAATCGGTGCTACAGCAATCACAACACTTGATAATCTTATGATTATCCTCAAAAGTGTCAAGTATTTTGCGCCGTTTACTCGACAAAATAAGTATTCAACGACCCAATCCCGGAGGGATTGAATATCATTAGCCCCGGGTTTCAACCCGGGGTAAGAGAAATGATCATAGAACCGAGCCCTGACGGGGCTCAACAACGGTTAGATGTAATCCAATTACCCAATCCAGTCGGACATTCTGTTCAATATCTTCGCCTGTTCATTGTCGATGAACACCTCTTTTTGTTGAACACAAGAAAAGGCGGATGACGTATATTGAATGCTATATTTGCTTTGTTAGTTCTATGTTTTGTCCACATTCCTGCAAAATCAGGTAGCTAATTGGCTACATAGTCGTTTTTATTTATAGCTTTGTAAGGAATAAAACACGTAACTATGATTGCTGAAATAAAATTCAAAAACCTCTATTCGTTCAGAGACGAAGCGGTATTCAGCTTTGAAGCAGATAAGAACAAAGATATGGAATCCTATCATGTCGTTGAGGTCATGGAAGGAGTTCGTCTACTCCGGCTTGCAGTTGTTTATGGCGCAAATGCTTCAGGAAAGAGCAACTTCGTCAAGGTTTGCGATTTTATCAAGAAGTTCTTGACCTATACCCCATCCAACAAAGGCGAGGATACCGGAGTCATTCCGTTTTTGATGAACAAAAGCAGTCAGAAAGAGCCTTCAGAAATCAGCGTAACGTTTTACGTGAGTAAGGAAGGTCAAACACCGGTTAAGTTTTGCTATACCTTGTCTTTGACAAGGACACATATCTATAAAGAAACCCTGGCTTACTATCCGGGACAACAACCGGCAACGATATTTGACAGAGCCATTGAGAATGGAGTTTCAACCATAAAGTTTGGCAATAAAATCAAACTCTCATCAGCAGCCAGAGAAGAAATATCACTGAAATGCCTGCCCAACATGTCCGTCTTTGCGGCCTATATGCAGGTAAACGTCAATGTGCCGGAAATAGAAGATGTCCTGCTCTATTTCAGGAATCGCTTTATGCCAGCTGTTACACCGGCTCTACCTCTTGACAGATACACAGAGCATAGGATTAAGGACGAACACAGCAAAGAGTACATTCTGCAATATTTGCAGGAAGCCGATTTCAATATCTCCGATATTTCAGCGAAAGAAAAAGAATCATCGGTAGAATTTATCCAGGATACCATCTTTCAGCATAAAGTTCAGGATTCAGAGGGTAAAGACTCCTATTACGAGTTTCCGGAAGTTTTTGAATCCCAGGGAACCCTTCGCACGATGGGGTTAGCGGGATGTATTCAGGAAACAATCGACAACAACGCTTTTTTAGCTGTAGATGAAATCGAATCCTCTTTGCATCCCCGATTGATCGAGTACATCATAGAACGTTTCCTGAAGGAATCGGAGAATGCCCAGCTCTTGCTTACAACCCATTATGATGGCTTGTTGGCAGAGGAAGACCTGCTGCGTAAAGACAATATCTGGTTCACGGAGAAAAACAATGACGGCGCAACCGTCCTCTATCCACTGACTGATTTCAAAGGATTAAACCGGATAACCTCGTTGCAGAAGGCATATAAGTTTGGTAAGTTTGGAGCCATTCCCAACATATAATCGCTGCGTGATATGAGAAAAAAGAAACCCACACAAAGCACACGTCAGGTGATTCATATTGTTGGAGAAGGACTGACAGAGTTATTCTATTTCAGTCATATTAAACGATTATTGAATTACCGATGCTCCATTTCACCCCGCTTGTTTGAGAATAACAGCATAGAGAAGATAGAAAAAAAGATTATCGAGCTACTCAAAGAAGATGTCTTTGTAATTTGTGTATTTGATGCCGATGTTAGCAGGCGTTCAGACGCTGAAAACAAGAAACTGGCAGCTTTAAAGAAACGATATGAGAAAAATGCGAGTGTTCTCCTTTGCGATAGTCTACAGTCCATCGAATACTGGTTTTTACTCCATTATGAAGACACATGCCGTCACTTCAAAGACTCAGCAGCAACTGAACAGGCGTTAAAACGCTACATCCCCACTTATGACAAAACCCGTAAATACCTGGAAAAAGAAAAATGGGTAAAGGATATGATTGCAGATGGTAAGATGGACAAGGCTTGCGAACTAGCCGAAAAATACGATGGCAAAGATTCGTACTCCGGAATGTATAAAGCAATCAAAACACTAAGTAAACAGGGTATCTAAATGAATATGCAAGTCAAAAACATTCGCGCTTTACGCGAAAAACAGGGGTATAGCCAAGAACAAGTTGCTGGATATTTGGATATTTCAATTGCAACTGTAAATCAGTATGAGACCGATACTTTGGCTATCCCTGCAACGACGGTAAGCAGATTGGCGCTTTTGTTCAATGTTGACGAATACGATCTATACCAGGATAAACCTCAACAACACCCAATTCTTTCTGCTTTCACTTTTCCTGTAGATAACTTGCTTTCAAAAGACCTGAAGTCTATTGCTGAATTCAAAAAGATCGTATTAAACTACTCTCATCTTGTCAAAGCTTTGAAAAGTGAGTAAGATTTAGAACCTTGAGGTTATCCTCCTCGGCGCAAGCTGACGATGGTTATTGGGTATTCCTTCAGAACTTTAGAAATACTCCCATTTAATAACTACCACGACAAATAAGAAAACCTCTCATGTTAATAAAACGGCGTTTTACTAACATGAGCGGTTTTTCATGTTAACGAAATGGCGTTTTGCTAACATGAGAAATATATCATGTAAAAGAAATGCGATTTTTTTTACATGAACTTCAAACGAAAAGTGCAACTGACGCTATGTCATACGCACTCGTCCCTTTCGCCCATCGAGAAAGTGACGATAACTGAATAAGGCTCCTGTCCCCTCCAAACGTGCAATATACTGCACTTATCATCCTATTTTAAGCAGTCTATCCAACAAAACCGCCAGAATGTGCAATTTATTGCCCTTTTGATTGCATATAATAAATCTTATTGTATATTTGCGTAAAAAAGAGCCGTATAATGCACTATATAGAGTTGATAAAAACTATAAAAGACCGTCGGGAAGCCTTACAGGTAACACAGGAAACGGTTGCAGAATTATCGGGTGTCGGCTTACGCACCCTTAAGCAGTTCGAAAGTGGAAAAGGAAACCCAACGCTACTTACACTGCAAAAGATTGCCGACGTACTGGGATTAGAACTGTCACTTACCGTCAAAAAACTATCCGGCAATAAATGAGACAAGCAAAAGTATTATTCAAAAACCAGGAAGCAGGAGTATTAACCCAGCATGACAACGGATACTTCACATTCAGCTACAATGAAGCATGGTTAACCGACAACAGCAAACCGGCAATCAGCCTCACGTTGCCTAAAAGCGAACAACCCTTTCATGCCCCCTTTTTATTTCCCTTTTTTTTCAACATGCTACCGGAAGGCACAAACAAACAGGTAGTCTGCAAACTAAACAGAATTGATACCAATGATTATTTTGGGTTGCTGATAACCACCACAAAAACCGACAGCATCGGTGCAGTAACTCTGGAGAAAATCACTGACAATAATGCGACAGAACAATGAAAAAGAAGTCAGAAAATAACGTTCAACTATCAATAACACATTGCCCAGGAACCTTAGCCGAAGGCTTTAATACCTATAGCAGAACATGCCTGAAACGGGTATTTCAGGGCAAAGCGGTCCATCACGTGTTACCCTACGACTCGCCGACTTCTAATGCAGAAACGGATGAGCTCTTCGACCAAAACAGAAAACGCATGTCTATCTCCGGAGTGCAGGAAAAGTTCTCTGTACTTCTCGATAAAAATAAATTGAGATTAATCGAAGAAGGCGAACGCGGCACTTATATTCTGAAACCGATTCCGGGAGCAGGCAAGAATCCCGATCAAATGCCTGCCAACGAACACCTCACGATGCAAATTGCCCGTCAGGTCTATGGCATTGAAACAGCCGAAAATGCATTGATATTCTTTAAAAATGGTACTCCGGCCTACATCACTAAACGCTTTGATGTAAAAGACGATGGGTCTAAATTGGCACAGGATGATTTTGCGTCACTGGCCGGCAGGACGCCACAAACACATGGCGAACATTACAAGTATTTGGGAAATTATTTAGAGCTATTTCAGCTGATGCAGAAGTATTTGCCGACCTATAAATTAGAAGCACCAAAACTATTGAAACTGTTAATCTTCAACTACCTGTTCTCCAATGGCGATGCACACTTTAAAAACTTTTCGATATTGGAAACCCCGATGGGCGACTACAGATTAAGTCCCGCCTACGACCTGCTAAACAGTCGCATTCATATCGAAGACAAAGATTTTGCGCTGGAGGATGGACTATTACCCAAAAACAAAGCACTAGGAACAGTTGGTCAGCAATTTGCAATACTCGCCGAAAGTGCCGGAATAAGTGAAACCATATTCAATGGAATCATGAAACTGATGCTCTCTAAATCAGCAGAAGTAGAGAAATTAATAAATGCGTCTTTCCTGAAAGATAGTATTAAAAGAAATTATTGGCAAGCATATCAAACCCGATTAAAAAAACTATCAAAAGAATAATTGCAAAACCACAGTATCAAAGAAGTTATTCTGTCGCAAATATCTACAATCTTTGCGACAGAATAGTTGTTTTTTAATAGTTGTATTAATCAGATAATAAGGCGATTGTAAACTATTGCCAGTCATTGTCTTCATAGTTCGCATTGTTGCCAAATAAATACAATTCCTGCCCCGTTAAGCCTAGCCTTGCGTAATGGTAGTTGAGCAAAGGAAGAAAAGCGGTTGTGGAAATACCACACATTGATTGACGGGCAGCTCCATTGGGGCAAACCTCGTGCAAGCGAGTGCAGAGCCAAACTTGTTTGAGCTATGCCGAGCGCAGCCGAGGTTCACGGTAGTAAAAACACCCAGCAATAATCCCCACCCCTCCCTTAAGGTCGTGGCTCGCCCGGTCTTATTGCTGGGCTACGTTCAGGTGGCCGTCTGGTGTTTTTTTCTGTCACACTTTTTGCAAGTCGCTCATTATGGCCCATTGCTTTTCTCGTTCCTCCATAAAGCAAAGCGCCACTCGCTCCAATGCAAATAGCCGGTCACTCCAACCGCCTCCACCGTTCCCTTGCGCCAGAAAAAAATCACCAGCAAGCTACTTAAACATAATGTGGTATTATGGTACATGCCCAAGGGCTCCGCTGCGCTCCGGGGACAAGCCCCAAGTTCCATAAATTCATTATGTTAAGTATCCGGCCACCTTCCGTTGTTTGCCCCAAGTTCCGCTGCCCGAAAGACCACAAATTCCCCACCACCCTCTAAGGAAGCAGGGTAAAGAAAGCCTTACATCTCTCATTCATGTGCCTCCGGTCGGTTCATTCTCTACACCTGCATTGCGCTTTAGCGTTCCGTTGCACTCCACGACTACCGCTCCATTGCGGTTTCGTTCATTTCACCCACCTCAGCACCTCGCTGCAAGGAGTCTTACTATCTTCACTCCACGACCTCGCTATCATTGCATTACCGCTCAATCACTCCGTTTTATAGCCGCCCCCTTGCTGACCGCTCGTGCCTTAAAGCGGTAGTTTTCATTACCCCGCCATTTCTCACCCCGAAAAATGAAAAACCACAAATGCCCCACCGCCCTCTAAGGTAGCAGGGCAAAGAAAGCCTTACATCTCTCATTTATGTGCCTCCGGTCGGTTCATTCTCTACACCTGCATTACGCTTTAGCGTTCCGTTGCACTCCACCGCTACCGCTCCATTCCGGTTCCGTTCACTTCACCCACCTCAGCACCTCGCTGCAAGGAGGCTTACTATCTTCACTCCACGACCTCGCTATCATTGCATTACCGCTCAATCACTCCGTTTGATAGTCGCCCCCTTGCTGACCGCTCGTTCCTTAAAGCGGTAGTTTTCATTACCCCGCCATTTCTCACCCCGAAAAACCACAAATACCCCACCGCCCTCTAAGGAAGCATGGCAAAGAAAGCCTTACATCTCTCATTCATGTGCCGAGGTCGGTTCATTCCCTACACCTGCATTTCGCTTTAGTGTTCCGTAGCACTTCACAACTACCGCTCCATTCCGGTTCCGTTCACTTCACCCACCTCAGCACCTCGCTGCAAGGAGTCTTACTATCATCACTTCGCGATCTCGCTATCATTGCATTACCGCTCAATCACTCCGTTTGATAGCCGCCCCCTTGCTGATCGCTCGTTCCTTAAAGCGGTAGTTTTCATTACCCCGCCATTTCTCACCCCGAAAAACCACAAACACCCCACCACCCTCTAAGGTAGCAGAGCAAAGAAAGCCTTACATCTCTTATTCATGTGCCTCCGGTCGGTTCATTCCCTACACCTGCATTTCGCTTTAGTGTTCCGTAGCACTTCACAACTACCGCTCCATTCCGGTTCCGTTCACTTCACCCACCTCAGCACCTCGCTGCAAGGAGTCTTACTATCTTCACTCCACGACCTCGCTATCATTGCATTACCGCTCAATCATTCCGTTTGATAGCCGCCCCCTTGCTAACCGCTCGTTCCTTAAAGCAGTAGCTTTCATTACCCCGCCATTTCTCACCCCGTATGGTATGCGAGTATTCGTTCACTTATTGACACCTATCTTCTCCCTTTGTCTTTTCTGGCAATGTATGCGGCGGCTTCCATTTCAATTTCACACATCGTTTTTATTCTACTTTCAAATGCCCATTTTTCAATCTCACTTCTTTTGAACACGAGTCTTTTCCCTCTGCGGTAATGTGGGATTTGTCGGGTACTTGTCAAACTATAAATACCCGATACTGATATACTCAACAATTCACAGACCTGTTCCTTAGTCATAATTTCCTCATGATTAACTTTTCCCGTTGTAATATCTAGGAGGGCTTCTCTCATCTCTGCTATCTGCTTTTCAATACTTTCTAATTTCTCGTTGATAACGTCAAATGGATTTTCCATAGTAAATGATTTTAAGATTAAATATTCTTCCCAAGGATAAAAATGATAAGCAAATGTAGCCGTTTCGCTTCCCGGCAGTAAAGGTCAAGCCCTGCGGGTTTTCGCCAAAATCTCCACCCTCCGGGTAGTATTTTGCCGAAAAACCTTGACAGCCGTCGCTCACTTGGCTGTGTGAATGGCATCTCCTTTTTCTCTTCTTTCTTTTTCTTTTTTTCTTCTCCTGGGGGAAAATTATTTGTGGGTGTGGCAGCTCGCATTTAACCTCTAATCCCCCTTGTCTTATGTGCAATATTGTGATCAAATCGTATCGTCCGGGCGTGGTATATAGTACGCCTCATTTCTTTATCTTGAACAAAGGAAACAATAGCGGAAAACCGCTTCTCAGCCCTTGCCCGAATTGCTTTGTGATTCAGTTTGAAACGTTGAAAGATAAAGAGTTGGCTTATTGGGTACTGTATAGCTTATGGCAGTCCAGGGCGTTTCATCCCTATTTGAGAGGTTCAGTTATTCCATTCGTTATTCTCAAAGATGTAGAATCCTGTCTTTGTGATGGATTGAGAAAAGCAGAGCAGGATCCGGAGCAATTTAGAAAAATGGTTTCTATGCTCCTTAGTCTGGAGCAGATAGAAACGCAGTTTCTACAGAAATTAAAAGCCATCCGTGAAGCCAGGCTATTGGTATTGCACAGCCGCCCCTTTCGCTCATAATTTTAAGTAGCTAGGTAAATATTGTCTCATTCTATCAGAGAATTAACTCTTTGGTTCTCTGTGTCTTTCGCTGTGTTTCTCTGTGGTAAAACTCACCAAACAAAAAAGGCCTTCCCGAAAGAGAAGGCCCGACTACTGAAAAGGTTACCACACCGGAAAACAGTAGTTTTTTAGCGTTTGATCCGCTTGATCAGATTCTTTAATGTTAATGATACTACAAAACTCACAATAGCGCCGATCACGGCCAGAATAATTGTTCTCAACATATCTTCAACAAACACATTACTGAAGATCGATAAGCATATTCCACCGAAAGTTCCGGCGTATACGTGCCCATTAGTTGTTGTCTCAAGGAGTTCCATTTTCAGTGGAGTTTGTACCGGTATTGTCAACTGCGGTCTGACTAACAGCAGTTATCACACCTCCCGCCACGGCCGCATATCCGGCCACCGAAACCATTACTGCAGGCAAAGTCACTGGCGCAGCCAGTATAGTTCCGCCGACAGCCGCTAACAGAATCCCGATGGTACGCAGAGTTTTGAAAAACTTTGGTGTTGGAGCTTTTACACGTTCAACGATGCTCATTTCATTCGGATTGTTGACCGTTGGATTACCTTTGCCTGCCATGATCTTATTGAATTACAGGATAAGCGACCTCAACAATTGACAATACGTTAAAAGCGTTGTTCTTCAAAGAATAATCCACATTGTTCACCGACTGGACAAAGTCGATGGAGAGCAAAATAAAATGAACACCTTCTAAAGTCGGAGCATGAGTAGGCGATAGAGAGATAGGTTGGGTAATGTCATCAATTGCCAGTCGGGCAGGTTCCGATACTATCATTTCATATTCTCCGGTAAAGAAATTCACACTCGCAAAACCACTTTTGAAAATAACGTGAGTCGCTCCGTCGGGAAGTGTAATGTCTAGTTGAGGAGTGAGTGATGCAATCGAGATCTCTCCGGTTTCGGTGTTTACCTGGTAAGGTTTGTACAATACAGCTGCTAGGACAGCATTGATGTTAAAGTCAAAACCTTTCAATAAGGATTTTGCGTTTTCCTTATACACACCTTCGGCAACACTGCGTTCACCTCTGATATTGGCATCATCCAGATTCTTAATCTGAGCCATGATTTGTGTCAGTCTGGCTGTCACACGTCCGTCTGATGCATCTTTCCCCAACGCCCGGACTGCATCGCGCAACAGCTTTCCCGCAGAAGCCGAATTGGCGAATTCCGCTCCGTTTTCCCGCGTTCTGGCAAATCCCGGGTCGTTGGCAATTCGGGAGGCATCCACACCGCCCTTTTCACGAGCGAGGTATCCATCTCTTGATTTGTAGAATGAAATTCCACCGATGGTACCCTGCAATTTGAGAATACTTTTTTGTTTTGCCATAATTCCTGATTTTTAAATTATCAGGACAAATGTATATCCGTCAGCGATAGATTGGATAACAGGTACTTCCGCCAATGTCACTCTCTGCCATATTTGCCGGAAAGGGCAGTATTTAATGAAGAAATAATCGTAAATTTGTTCTGAAAAGAACGGAACAATGGAAGTCAAACGCATTTGCATATATCCGAAAGATGTACAACGCATTACCGGCAAGAGCGAACGTTACGGCAGGATGTTATTGTCTCAGATCAAGATACACTATCAGAAACAGGATCATCAGTTTGTCAGCATCGACGAGTTTTGCCAGTACACCGGCCTGAAAGTCGAACAAGTACACCCTTTCATCCTAGGATAGCCGATACCAAAAGCATATCAACAGTTAGCTATCTCCCCATCATCTTGCTCCTACAATACTAAATTTTAGTCCGCAATACCCCGCCAACAAGCATTATCTGCATAATAAACTAGTAACTGCACATCACAATAAACTATTAATAGCACGAATTTGTAACTATATTCAGTTACTTTCAGTCAAGGAAAGTACAAGTAATTTTCTTCGTAAACGAGACAATTTAATATTATCATTCAACTGATTAGATATCCCCTTTGCTGTTTTATCTAACAAGAGCTTTGATTTAATAAGGTTTAATATGTCAGTTACTTGTACTATATCAAAAAACAGGCAGGCTCACATTGAAGTATAATTCAATTTCCATATCTTTACAGTATTTTGCACATAGCATATAGTAACAAAAAGAAAGCGAGAAAAGAAGAATCACTTGATATTAAATAATTATTAAGGAAATGGGTAGACCTGCAACAGTGGATGAATTTATCAGTCGCCACAAGGCTGACTTGCAACAAGCTGGTTTTGATGATCAGTTTGGTTGTTTCGTATTCTTTCTTCTTAGCATAAACGGTGGTGATGAAATCGTTTACGAAAACGAGGATGACATTGTTGTTCATTGTGCTGATGGTTGTAGGTGGCTAATACAGGTTAAACATTCGGTGGACAATGATACTCGAATGACTGATGCTGATTCGGATTTTTGGAATACAATTGATAATTGGCTTTCTCTTTACAGCTATTGTAAAACAGGGGATGACAAGAATAGTTTTTTGAAGCAAGGTAATCGCTTCATCATTTATACAAACAAAGTTGTCGCCAATTCTTTTATCAACAAAATTTCAGAGCTTAGAAATGGCGATATTGATGGTTCTGATATACGATCTTTTCTTCAAACTATTAAGCCGTCTGTTTCATATTTCGCGATTGTGCAAAACCTTTTAAACATGACTGATCTTGAACTGCGAAGGTTTTTGCTGAAAGTTGAGGTTTTGAACTCTGGAGACCCATTGTCTAATTTGTATACTATCTTCCTAGATAAGTTTCACAACCCAACTAAAGCGGATTTGATAGTCAATGAATTATTAGGCAAAATGTTACGAGAAAAAAAACAGGCTGCAGATAGTCGTGAAAAATTAGAGTATTTGAAGGAAAACTTTATGCTGGCCAATAAGAGTATACTGAATAAGGTTGGTGATGAAAGTCTATCAGCACTTCCTTATGATGATACATCAATTTTGCTTCCTGAAAATATTAATCAATGGACTATGGTTCGCCAAATGGAGAAAGTTCAGGTAATTGATACTAGTGGGATTGAGGATGAAAGACTGATAACATACTATGGATTCTGGTATTGTTGTGAAAACTCCAAGCAATATTATTATTCAATTCAGTTGATGACACCAGAGCTAGAACATTCGATAGATGATATAGCGACTAGATATTGGAAAATGTCACATTATAAACATCATCAAAAAGTGCGATCAAACTCGGGTGATGAAGTGAAAATAAATGCAGGATCAGCATGTTTTTATGAGATGATGGAAAAGGAAATAGGTGACGGGCAACAAAAACTACAGGTGCCGTTTTCGTCAGGATGGTTTTTAAATTTGTCAAATCAACCAAATTCGCAGGTACATTGGCACTGTGATTGGAAAAATGAATAATGATGAATAAATCAGCATATTATTTATATAACAATGTCGCCATTACGGCAGGAACGATAGTCGCTCTGTTGAATTCTACAGAACGGATTGACATGGCTAAGGCTACCTTCTTCTTGCCCTTTCTGTTAGATGATGATATTGTTAAGAAGATTAATGAGAAAAGTGAGTATAGTTTCGAAAATATCGTGTCATTGAATGTTTTGAATATAAGTAATTTCAATGAACGGTATCGTGACATGTTGCCTCTACTAATGGATGCACTTTCCATCCTGCTTGATATGGAAGTCGTAGTTCTTAGAGGAACATTCATTATTAACCGAAAGCCAGAAGTTTGTACTTCGATGCTTGATAACTGTGATAGCATGCGATTACGAGCTATTTCAACTGCAGCAAATAAACTTATGAAAGTAACTCAAAATATGGATTTATCAAGAATGTATTCCAGACTAAATATTGAATTATGAAATTTTGTATCGAAAAATTATATATATGGTTTGATCGGGATATAAAACCACGTGTACTTAAGTTTGATAAAAACAAAGTTAATGTGGTGACTGGTAGCTCATCGACAGGGAAAAGCAATATTTATGCTATCATAGACTACTGTCTTTTGTCGGGTAATGTGAACATTGTGCATCCAGTCATCAATGAGAATGCAGAGTGGTATGGGCTGGAATTCTCAATTAATGGCAATTTCTTTGCGATTGCTCGAAAGAAGCCCACCGTAGAGATTGTTCCATCTGAAGTGTTTATTCAAAACGAAGTGTTTGCGCCAAACTATTACCCTTCAAAAACAAATACGAAGGTGAATGACGCCCGCAAACAACTGAATAAGGCGTTTGGTTATAAGAATGATCAGGGTATATTATTTCGCACTTGTTTTGTGTTTAATGCATTGACCGAAAGTATCATCACTTCACCATATGATTTTTTAAACTTCAAATTCTATGGTGATGAAAAGTATGATTCTAAAGAAGAACGAAATAATTTGTTACAGTTTGTGTTAACTCATAACATAGAGGGATATTCAAACGTAAAGTTGGAATTAGACAGTTTGCAAAAGAAGAAAAGAGCTGCAAGTCTGTATCAGTCAAGAGTGACAAATGTTGGAGATAACTTTTATAAGTTACTTAACGATTTGGTTCAAAAATGTGTAGATGCAGATTTGAGTGATAGTTCAATTTTATCTCAAGACTCAAATGTGAAAATGGCTTTTATTGAGGATTTGCTCAAAGAAAAGCCTTTTGAAACGGGACAAGTTTCTCAATTGGAAACAGAGCTAAAGGTTTTACATCAGGCGCATTCAAAGAAATCTATTCAGCTAAGAAATATAGAGCGAGCACAAGAGGAGTACAATAAGTATCTTCAGACGCTCAGCCAAATGGAAGATAGTTTGAAGCCCGTTACTTTCATCGAACAGCATCTGGATACCATTGGCACTAATATGTGGACTTCGCATATTATTAATGCGCTGAAACAATCTCTTGCTCAGGTTGCAAAGAATAAAACAATCGTTCAAGAGCGTCCGCTAGTGAGTTTAAAGCTAAAAGCGTCGTTGCAGGAACAAATCGCAGATATAGATGCTCAGATTGGGATGATAACCAAACAAAAAGGTTCTTTGTACAAGCAGGTTGCAGCGTTAAAGCTCATTGGACAAATAGAAGCTAGTTTTACATTGTTGCTTGATTATAAGGCTAAGAAAGATAAAAGTGACCGAGCATCAGGAAAAGAGTTTACTCCCGAAGACAATTCTCGCTTGAATACACTTGAGCAAAAGCTTGAGGCTCTTGATCAGAAGAAAGCATCAATAATCAATGACTTAAATCAGAGCATTCAGACTATTTATAATGATCTTAGCTATATGGAACATTATGATAGTTGCTTTACCAGGTATAGTTTACAGCAAGAGCGCTTAATGCTCAATGACGGAAAGTCGATTCTCAACTATGACGTGATTGGCAGTCAGTCAAACTACATGTTTTTACATCTATGCTTCTTTCTCGGATTACACCGTCATTTTTTTGAGAACAACTCGTCTCAGGTGGGGCAGTTCTTGTTTATAGATCAGCCCAGTATTCCGTATTATGCCGGTTCGGAAAATGTCAAGACAACTGATAAGGATAAGCTGCTTGATGCCTTTAAAGCCATAAATACATTCATGCGTTATGTCATCGAGGAAAAAGAAGAGGATTTCCAGATTATACTAGTCGAACATGCTCCTGAGTCTTATTGGACTGGTGGAAATAAACTTGAATATTTCATTACAAAAGCTACCTTTACAGATGGTAACGCATTAATACCTGGATATGTATTAGATAATAAGCAGTAATATGAAACTAAAGATTGGTGGTATAGCAAATATGATAGTCCACATGGTTGGCAATAAAGACCGAGAGGAAGGTGTGTCATTCTCAGAAGTGGAACTCGACTTTAAAGTTGCGGAAAACGACTTTAAAGAAATGATTGTTAAGTCTTTCAAGTTGGACGACTTGTGTGAGTTTTATTTTGAAAGTACACTTGAACTAAATCCTATTTATACTTTTATAAGAACAATCTTCAAGGAACAAAACCGTTTCGTAGAGCAGTCAAACTTCATTGCTAAAATTTTGTATGAGAAGAGTACTCATCCCAAGATCAAGGCAGGAGAATTGTCAATTATATATTTAACAAACTGTATGATTGACGAAAAGAACGTGAATGCTATTGTTCTATTCAAGTCGGAGAACAAACAAACTGTTATGCGTTATAATCGTACAGATGACGGTTTCTCTGTTGAGAAATCTGATGTGATCAATCTATCGAAGATAGAGAAAGGTTGTTTGATTTTGGATACAGAAGAAGAGTCTGGTTATAAAGTCGCAATTGTAGATAGGATTGCTAAAGGTCATGAGGCTAAATATTGGAGAGATGAATTCCTGCATGTTCGTTATTGTCAAAGTGCTCAACTTCAAACAAACAACCTTATTAACTTTTGTAACTCGTTCATAAAAGAGAAATGCGAAGAAACGGAAAAACTGGATAAAGCATTCTCTATTGCTCGCGCGAAGAAATTACTATCTGAATCTGAAAAAGTTACACTTCATGAGTTTGCTAAAGAAGTTTTTCAAGACAAATCTAAAGCCAAAGAGTTTCTTGCTTCTGCTACTGCACAGCAAAAGGTTGATATGTGCATTGATACATCGAACCCCATTGCTATAGAAACACGTGTGGCCAAGCGTAAGTCTTCCTTTCCTTCAATAACCTTGCATTTGGATTCGAACTTTGACATTAACGTATATGGTGGAAGGGAATTCTTAGTACACGGATTTGATGAAGCAGCAGGTATGAATTATTATACTTGTTATTATAATACAGAGAAGTAGACACGACAATTGTTTTTACTTCAAAGAAAAAATCACTATCTTTGATACATAAGATTCCTCACTTTTAGACCCATTTTTCGAGGTGGTAAATTAGGTGGTTTTGATAATCAGGCAGACATAAGCTATTGAAATACAACGTGAAATTGAGAGAGTACAAGTCCCTCTCTCTCCGCAAATTAAAAAGTAAGCCTTTGTAAATCAAGTATTTGCAAAGGCTTTTTCTTTGTACATACAAAATCCCATACAATCCAATAAAGAATCTATCAAGCCATACAAAAACGGCAAAAGCCCGAACAATGCCGGGCTTTCGTACTTCTTTTGTCGCAACAACAATGGAAGTAAATTCATAGGAACGGGTAACAAGCCGTTCAGTTGCAAAGATAGAAAATTTTATTCTATCATAGAGCGTTGGGAAAATCTTTTTCCCTCTCTATATTCAAACTATCCTTTTCTTTATTTTTCTTTTCTTTCCTTTTATAGCATTGCAAAGCATTGCATTTGCATTACTTGATTCATAAAACCATTTTACGTGCGCACAATTTTGTGCTGACCCTATTAAGTTGCGAATTACTTGCAATGCAGGTGGATAATAAAATAAAAGTAGAGTTTTTGGAGTGTATTAAAAAGGGAAAATCCGACTTTTCCGACTCCTATAAAAAGAGAAAAACCTGACTTTTCTGACTCTATTAAAAAGGGGAACTTTGATGTTTTCACCCAAATTAGGTGGCAATTTTGAGCTACAAAAAAGCCCGGCATCAAATCCGGGCTAATTAGTCGCTATTGTAATGGAACATTTACATCCGTATCCCATACGTCTGATACGGTAACAGCAAAGGGCTTTTGATTGATTACGTCCAATAAATTGCCCTCAACAATGGTACGTTTGTTTTGATAGAATGAAACGGCAACGGAGCAAGAACCAAGTTCCGTTCCAAGTTCATCATAAATTGATAATGTCAGGGTTCGCCCCGCTTGTGGCAAAACGTAGAAACCAAATTCATTTGCCGCGGAACTCTGAATGGTCAAATATGATTCCATTATTGTTGCTATCCCGCTTGACCCCTCGGTGATTGCATACCCTTTAGTTACATCATATAGTGGTAAATATGACAATTTAGCCTTGATTTTCTTTATATCGGACGGTATAACATCATTCAGCTTTATAACCAACTTTCCATTCAAACGTGAAAGGTTGACATCAACTTGATTTGTTGCATCTGATATTGTTGTTTCTGTATTGAGAAAAAAAGAATCCTTGTCTTTTACATTTACATACGTCTTGTTGTAGTCGTTATCAACATACATCAATGCGCTACCATTTGAATTGCTTGCCCGTATCCAAAGAATGTTATTTGATATGTTCCTGCGGGTATCCATAAAGCGATGTTGCCAAAATCACTTCCAGCGGATGCCAATGTTTGTTCACCCTGAATAAGTTTTTCCGGTCGTTGTATTCTTTAAATAATACTGAATATTGGTCAACACAGTTGTTGCCGCGGCACGTGTTCCAACTTTCATTGCCATTGAATTAGCTTTCATTGGTTCAACATTCACGTCCAATGCTTGAACATTGAACTTTACTTGTACCTTTTCGGCTTCGGGTGATTCCAAGCCGTTTTCCTTGCTGCAAGATGTCAAGCACGCCAAGGATACCCATAATAGTAATAATTTCTTAATCATAATTGTATTTGATAAATTTGGGTGCAAAGGTACGACTTTATGAGATTTTAAACCAATAACGAAAAAGCCACCGACCTTTTGGGGCGATGGCTTTAGTCATTGTTGCGAGCAAGTGCGGCTAAGATTTAGCCGTTTGCTTGGCTTTATCCACTTGGCGGAACACCTCAACAATTGATAATATCAAATGATGATTTTGTTGCAGTTCCTCGGGTGAATCTCCGGTGTCACATCCTAAATATCCATTAAAGATGTTGTTCAACCTCGTTTCGATTTCTTCGGTGTCATAATCACCCATTATGGCATCAAAATCGGCTTGTGTAATCATAATGCTGTACGGTTAAAAAGGTCGTTTAAATTGGCTTCTATCTTGTCATTCATAGCCATGTATGTGGCTTTCTTTAATTCAGTATAAGGGCGTGTAAATGTTCTTGTTGAAATCTTCGGCAATGTCACTTCCGAAATCACGTTTTACCAAATCATAAACCCTGTCCGCCCAATCTTCAAACTCACCTATTGCAACTAAATAATCGCGTGTTGAATCACTAATGGTTGCATTTTTCATAAAATCGGTGTTCGTTGTGTTTCTTGTAACGGTTGAATTTTCTTTTTGCATAATAATTGAAATTTAATTGTTTTATTTAATATACTTGTTATTTCTTCATCAGTTCCAAAGCCAAATCGGCATCAATGGTTATCATTCGACCACATTGTGATATTGCCCGGTCAATCTTGCCACTTGCTTTGATTCTGTTTGCCGTGGTCATACTGCAATTGAATATTTGAGCTATACCCGAAATGCCATATACCAAGCGTTTTTCCTTTGGGGTATTATCAACTGTTAACGTGGGTATTTGCTCCATTAATTCCAAGAACTCACCAACTGTAAGTTGCCAAAGTGGTTTGTTCAAATCAATATTTGTTTTCATATTTGATTTCGCTATGATTATGATGCAAAATTCAAAAAATCTTTCTGAAAAAACAACGTTGTATCAGAACTTTGTTTATCTTTGCAATTGATAATCAGGTAGTTGTGTATTATAGTGATACACGAAAGCCATTCAACCAAAACAACTAAAAAACTATATTTCAGTGCTTTATTTGTGTTTTATAAATAAATATTGTTTATTTGCAAATCAAATCAATACCAAATTGTTATGAAAAAAATACTCATATTGGGATTATGCGGAATGTTTTTTCTTGCATTATCGAGTTGCCAATCAAACAAAGAAAAAAAGTATTTAGGGTTAAAAGGTAAAATTGAATCTATCAAGGACACCCAATTTGAAGCAAAAGAAAAGTTTGGTGAAGTAATACCCCAAGACAACATAATGTTGGTTGAAAAATACATCTTTAACGACCACGGACAAATCGCATCATTAACACACTATAATGGCGATGGTGAAGAAATATTTAGCGTGAAAAATGAATTTAAAGATGGAAAATGCTGTTTGGTAAAAACACATCAACAATACAATGATATTTCAGCAACTCAAACGCCTGTTTCAATGACCACAACCAACGAAATTTGGAACGTTAAAACGTCATTAGGTAGTGCCGAACAAGTTTATATTGAATTTGATAAAGCAAATCAAAATAAAACAATCACACGTAAAAGTTCAGATGGAAAAGAAATAAATAAAACTTTAGAAAAATATGATGTACAAGGCAACTTGATTGAAAACAAGATAACTAATCCAGACGGTAACGCCGTGTATTGGACTAAATCAAAGTTTGACGAAAACAACCAAGAAATTGAACGCAAGAATCTTGCCGGGGGATATGGTGAGGGCATTTTTGCATATAAATATACCGAAATTGACGAAAAGGGCAATTGGACGAATAAAATTGAATACAAGGACGGTGAAGTTGAATCTATAACCGTGCGTGAAATTAAATATTCCAATTAAAAAATAATCATTGACAATATAAAATTCAAAGGGAATGTTTTGCCGCATTCCCTTTTATTTATTTTGAAGTATTCGTTGAATCACTTACAACATCAACAACCGGTGTCGTTTCTTGCCCGGTTGAACTACTTTCACTCTCGGGGGCGGTACTTTGTTTTTTTGGTTTTACTTCAATAACCAAATTACCGTTTATGGTCAATCCCATTATTCTTTAATTTTTGAAATTAAATTTTCAAGCATTCTTGGCAACTCTCTTTCGGCAAGATGTTCAGCCGATGAAAGAACGTTGTACCCTTTTGATTCTACATACAAGGCATAATCCATTCCGGCGGTAACAACAAGGCAAACGCCTGTTGTTCCTTTGCCAACCCTATTTGCCAAAACTTCACCGGCTCTAACACCTTGCGAACCCTCTTTTGTTTGCTCAAACATGCTGTGAACCGCCACACCATCAACGAAAACCGTGTAACCAATAGATGAACGCAAATTTCCCGTTTGGTCTTGATAATTACCATTCATTCGGGCTTCATTTAAACATATCTCACCAAGATATTGCAAACGCTTTATTTGCTGCTTCTTAACACCATCCACGAAATTATCGTATGCTTTTTTTACATCTGAACGTGTGAATTTAGCTTCTATTCCCATAATTCAAAAGTTATATACCCACGGCAAAGTTTGTGACAATGCCATGGGATATTATTATTAATTCAAAAATGGTTAATCATCCATAGATTCCGGGTCAAAATTGATTGACCTTGCCTTGAATATCAACCGGTCTGTGTTTGGGTCTTTACTTGTTTCAAACAAACCACGTGGGAACGATGACAATGCGTTCTGTGCTGAATAACTAAGCTGTGAATTATCTGATTCATGTATTGCCATCATCATGTCGTACATCTTTTGCATATCGTTTACAAGCGATTGTTGCAAAGCATACATATTTGCTCCCCCGGTTGTCGCTGTGTACACTTTGACACTTTCACGGATTGAATCTTTAACAGATTCCAACAATGATACCTTGCCATCTTCTGAAACCTCGAACCAATCAAATAGTGTTGGGCTATTTAGGCGTAAACCATTGAAAAGACCAAGATAGTTACTATTGAATACCTCGGCAGCTTTACGCACGTTTTCCATTCGTTTATTAGCTTCACCCCCAAATGCAATTTCCAACATTCTTGCTGCTTTCGTATCCTCTTTTTCAAGGCTGTTCGATTGGTCATAAACAGATTGAATGTTGTTTGAATTATTGGTGATTGCATCAATAATTTGTTCCTTGGTTGGTACTCCAATTCCCAATCCGGCAATAGCACTTGCTAAAATTCCAACACGTTTAATATACTCACTTTCCACTTGCTGAATGTGCTTGTTTGCCAATTCTGCATTTTCTTCAATTAAAATCTTTTTCATAATTAAATTTCTTTACCTGTTAATACTGAATTACTTGTTGCTTTCAAATCCGTTGCCGCTTCACCTTGTGGTGAATAATTACGATTGTTGAGTGCTTCAACTTTACGTCCGCCCAACAAATCATCTTTTTTGGCGGCAACATATTGTTTGACGGCATCCGAAACACCATCTTCGGGTTTTTCTTCCTCTGTTGATGTTTCTTCTTTCTTTTCGGTTTTACTAAACCTCTCAATTAGCAGTGCAACCGCTTCATTTACTGCGGTACTTATCATTTCCGCAATTTCTTCTTTACTGTAATCTGCCATAATTTGATTTTTTTTGTTTGTTAAACTGTATGTTTATTTACCCGGTTTAGTGCCAACACGTTGATTTATAGCCCGGCGCAATGTCAACGTGTGGACACACAAGGACTTTAACCCTTATTAGTTGTATCGATTTATAATTTGATAACCCCCATTGTAGTACCGCAAGTTGAGGCTATCGCCTTTTGCCATGTCGATATAATCGACTGTACCACCGTTTTGGTCGTACAATTGTGCACCTGTTTGAGACTTCACCCGGATGGTATTAGCCATTGTTCGGTCACAAACAATCCCTAATTCAAACATTATCACTTTATTATTTATTTTTGAATCAATATTTGTCTTTGTTGGTAGATTAACACCCAACAAAGAAGTTGTATTAGATGTGAAGTGATATTTGTGTGTTACGTGAAAATTCCATTCAATAATATCCGAAAATGCTTGCCCAATATATCCATCCTCAAAATTGCAGATTTTGCCCGTGCCGTAAATATTACCATCATATTCAAAGGCACGTTGTGGATACCAATAATCCATTGAGCCATCACCTGAACGGCATTGAGCAAATAACGCACTACCAATTATATAATTATAATCATCATTTAGTCGAAAATCAGCAACATTGCTATAACCAAGCCAATTCAAATCACCGATTGATGCCATCACCTTACCATTGTTGAAACGGAATCGGATGTTGTTATTTGTCAGCGAAAGCCCCGTTGAACTTAGGTCGTTTGTACTACCAATCCGACCTTGTGCCAAAGAGAACCCACCAATTGAACCGGAAAGGGCGTTTATAATACCCTCGACCGTGGCTTTTGTCATTACAACCGAACCGTCTTGCATTACCCGGAATGGTGCGGTTGCACGATTCTCAAAGGATGCACCCGCCCAAAATCTGATTGATTCCGCCGCCGTTCCTTGTCCTGTCATACCTGCCAATATGGTACTTTCAGAACCGGCAACCTGAATTGTCCCGGATGTAACCAAACCGCCGTCAATAACCGTTTTTGTGTTATCGTAAGCCACGCAAGTAACCCAATCATTTACATTGTATGATTGCCCGGATGCCTTGGCGGTTGCACAACGGCGTAATTGTGTACCATCAACCCATAAGTCCCCAACATCATAGGGTGCATAAGGTGTCACAACGAACACCCGGCGTTTGCCATCGGCGGTGTCTTTTGCCGTTGAAGCTGTATTGTAAGCATCAATTGCGGTTTGGTCTTCAATAGTTACCCAAGCGTATGAACTTGAATACCTTTTGAGTGACTTTGTACCCGAATTGTACCACATATCACCAACATGCTTTGCTTTATCGGTATCGGTTGCCCAAGATGCCGCGGGGTCGGATGTTTGAAACCAAGATTCTATCTTTCCATCAATTTGGGCGGTCATGTTATTGATTGCGGTTGTATATGTACCATTGATAAATGTTGTCAATGCCGCATCACTCGTGTAATTGCTTGCCTTTTCCCAATCACCTGACGAATAAGAACCGGTTGCACGTGCCGTTTTGCATTTCATAATATCACCGTTCGTTCCCTGTACCCATAAGTCGCCGACTTCATAGGGCGTGTATGGTGTAGCCGTGAAAATTCGCCGTTTTGTTTGAGCCAATGCAAGTGCATCATTTGCCAATGCAAGTGCTTGGGCAACTTCCGCATCCGCCAATTGCGACCAAGAATAAACCGTTCCGTTTTTAATCCAACGGAAAACAGCCCCGGACGTTGTATTATAAAACAAGTCTCCAAGATGGTCTTCTTTCAAAACGGTGGTTGTCCATCCACTTGCGGGTGCATTTGATGTTGTCGGGTCGTATGTATCAAAGAATTGTTCAATTTGACCATCCAATTGCGCTTGTATATCCGAAAGAATGCCCGGCAAAGTATTATTTATGTAATTCTTTGATTCAAGGGATTCTTGCCCCAATTCCGCCAATGTTTTTTCCGAACCATTGGATGTGAATACTATTCGACCGCCAATTTCTGAATTATCCAAATCAAAATAAGTTGTTCCGTCTGCCGATTCAATGCGCCCGGTCTTGATGAAGCGACCGTTTACCATAGTGAAGCCATAAGACAAAGCAACGGAACGGGCTTGTAATTCAGTATCGACCGAATTTAAAACGCCAATCCAAAAATGATAAAAGCTTGCATCTTGTTCGGTCTTGATTTGAGACGTTGAAAAGATAATTGACCCCGCCGTACCAACACGTTGACATTTTGCATATATGTAATATGCTTGTGAATCCGCGCCAAGGGTTGTTTCACCATCAGCCAAGACCCAAGAACGTGCCGAATCGGCATTGATGGTGTAATGTGTCAGAACACCACCTTGCACGTCAATAAGGTTCTTATTTCCGTTCAAATTCGGTTGAAAGATTGTATTCGTCAACCCAAATTGCATGGACTTTGCACCAACCGACAATGCAAGCGTATCAATTGAATTTGGCTTGATTTTGTCGGTGTAATAATCACCATCAGGGTCAAACACCATATTGAGAACTTCACGCGATGAACGCCAATTTGCACGGGCGCGCGCCGGATTTTTAAGGTTGTTCATCTGAACAATCTTGTCAATATCGACAAGTTCGGAAATTACCCGATTAGTGATATTGGTTGAAACCGTGTCGGAAATAGTCAATGAATAATCGTATTCATCAAGCAAATTGCGGGTCAATGACTGAATACGAACCGACTTGTCCACATCAATATCAGTGTCTTTCACGGGTATGTAGTCGCCCGGCTGAAAGATGTTCACCGTTGAACCATTTCCAACCATCTTTTCCAAAAATGACTTGGTGATACTCAAACCATATTGCACTTTGGGTTGACTGTTTTGGTCATAGTAGGTGTTACCCTCATTGGCAAGTTCAGATTCCGCGGCTTGCTCGTATGTATCAGGTAATGCAACATCAATCAACTTGTATTCATCACCCGCGGCAAACTGAAATGCTATTGAACTATCAGACGGGAACACATCGCCCCGGTCGTCTGTCTGCTTTACCAAGGTGAATGTATGCGTTGCGTGGTCGTATGCGTGAATCTCGAATTCATAACCCGCAAGATTCCCGGTATTAAAATGAACCTTGGCATTCGTTCCGTCAATTAAATATTTGGTTGTCACCCCATCAGCTTCAAGGGTATTCAAATCAAACATCTTGGTATCAACGAATTTCAAAACGGAATCCGAAAAAATGCCGGTTACTGAACCATTGAATGTTGGCTTTATATCATCAAAGAATTTCTTGCCCTCAATAATGCCATATTTTGCCACGGCATCCGCTTTTTCAATGTATGATTGTGCCTTGGTCTTACCGGGCAAACAAAGTCTTTGTGCGCGATATTTCGATGTTATATTGTCGCTTGAACCTTGCACCTTTAATCTTGTCACAATGCTTGATGAAGAAACGTTTTGCCGGTCAAGTGAGTAAAGCCCTTTACCCCTGCCAAACTGAAACGTGTATTGGAATATTTGCCCAACCTTTTTGAAATTTACCGTGTTAATACCCGCATTTTGCGCAATCTCAAATTCAATATTGAAGTTACTTTCTGAACACAAATTTTGCAGTACCGACAAACAATTGTCCGTTTCGCTGAATGTCAACGTTATTGTCTTGGTGTCGGGGCATGTACCCAATACCCATTTGCCCGGAAATACGCGGTTTGCATTGGTAATCAATACCGTTGCGAACCGGCGCAAATCGCCCGTCAAACTATCGGCTTGCACATCTTGCAATTCATTGGTGGTTGTGTCAATGGTCAAATCATAAGTTGCGCACAATAAATCATATTGCACACCCTCAAATTGTATGTCATAAGAGAATTCGCGCATTCCCGTTTTCTTAACCTTTGGCAATTGGTTCAACTTATACACGCGCCCAAAGACCGTGATTTTATCGCCAATGCCATACGTTTGCGGAAAAGGTGATTCAACGTTCACATCCACCACATCATCGCCAAGCAAAGCCATTGTTTGCTTGGCGGATTTGATTTGTGTTGCCGTCCGCTTGCTTGCCATTGGATATGTTGACAAGTTCGGCTTGGTAATTATAATTTGTTCCATACTACAATCTATTTTAATATTTTTTTTATTCAATATAGTTACCCAATAGTGGTAACAAGTCACACTTTACTATAATGGGGGTTGTTCATTACCCATTGGCTTTGTCAATAAGTTTAATGCTTCATCATCCAAGAATTTTTTAAGTGATTCTGTGTTAAAGCCTAACTTATTCAGATTTTCAATCATTTCATATTCCAAATCAAGAAATGCATCAAACCATTTGCTTGGCGTAAAATCGGCAATATCATTGCTTTTGTTGTAGATTGAAATTATTGATAATAAATTCTTGTGCATATTAGGCAAAGCAATCTTTGTAAACTCTAATAACTGTTTTAAATTAAACTCTTTAAGAACCTTGCCTTTACTAAATGCCACCTCAAATACGTTTTGAGAAACAATATCACATTTTTCAATTTCCATCAATAAGAATCTTATAGAATCAAAGTTAGGTGCACACCACATTAGCCGCCTTAAATAATAATCAAACCCTAATTCCAACATATCAACCCGCATTCCATAAATACCCAAGTCGTTTGTTTCCAATACTTTTTTATTACCAAAATCCAAAACAACACCCGTGAAAGGACTTTTTTTCAAGTAATTGATTCTAATAACCTTATATGACATACTTAGAATATTTTATTATATTCGTCAATATTGGTTGCGAGATACTTCCCATATTCTGTTGCCATTCGACTTGGAATAAGTATGCGCCCAGTGTGTATCAAATCTAATTTATCAGCATCAAAGCAAACATCAATAGTTGGGTCTCCGGTGCGTAATGTTGTTGTATGTAATTCACATGCCGTTTTAAGTTGCTCTATTTCTTGCTGTGTTAATTCTTTTAATAAAGAACCACGCAAACTTTCAACTAATTTTGCCGCTCTACTTCCATGTTCAATGTCTGAATGGTTGTTTTCTCTACAAGCATCGTGGAAATAGGCAAATAACTTTACAACAAAAGGATTCACACCCGAATGTGCTAATATTTGCCCGTTTCTCTCAACTCTTTGCCAATGTTGCATCCCGTGCAATTCGCCAAGTTTCCAATCTTTGGAAACCAAAGCAATAACTTTGTCCATTTCCACTTTATATAAAGTGGTTGGTTTCTGTTTAAAAAGTGCTTTAATGTTCATTTTTCAATGTTATTTGAATGTAATTATGTTGTTTTTTCGACTTTGTATTTATAATAGGTTATTAATCAAACATATATATCAAAAGGTTCAAATCCTATTGCGACAATAACCCGGTGTCGTTTTATGATTTGACCTTTTTAATGGACTCCAAAAACTCAATTATATTTTCCACTTCATCATATCCGATTGAATCGGTCGTAATAGTCCCGTCTTTTGCTTCAATAGAAATATTTACCTGCTGACTATCGTTTTTAATATTGGCATTGCTGATAAGAATCACTTTACCCGAATTTGTCTTTATTTTAAATACTTTAGCTTTCATATTTTTGAAATTTTGATGTGAATAATCATTTTACTTGCCCAACTTTCTTTCCAATTCGGCAATCTTAGCTTCCAACTCATCATCCGACAAATGCTTGAACAAGTCCTTGCCATCCTTGCCGGTTATTTCATTGGTTTGTCTATTTTTCCATGTTTCAGGTTCTCGGTTTGTTAATGTGAATATGATTGCCGCCGTATCCGGGGCAATATGCTTCTTTGTGGTTACTTGTTCCTTGACCTTGGGAATTACCTTGCCGTTAACATCCCGTTTGCCTGAATCGACCGTGACCACTTTGGTTTCATCAACCGTATATCCTTGAATCTTTTTCAATAAGCTTTTTTGAGCTTCACAAACAAGCAATTGCCGCAATTCTTCCCGTGCATCTGCAACCGCTTGGGCAAAGTCCGGGTTCTCATTCTGCCAATTGTAGAATGTGGCTTTTGAAATATGTGCCATGTTGCAAATCTCGGCAACGGTGTATGTATCGGACTTTATAAGTCCCAAGATACGTTCGGCAATTTTCTTTGTATATTTCTTCATATTTTCCCTTTTAGTGTTTTTTGTCCAATTCGTCCAATTGCTTGGCGCAAGACCAATACTTGCATTGAGTTGGATTTGTCATTAAAAAGTTGATAGGCACGTTTTTACGGTGCACATCACCAACAATTCTTTCATCAATGAATGGTGAAACCACCACCACACGTCCATCGAATCTTTCACCGGTTTGTATTGCTTTCATTGCAATAAATGATTCCAAACAAGCGGAAAACGGCAAACCATCGTTTGCAACTTCACACATTAAGTATGTTTTGACACCATCGGTGTGCATTATGGTAAGGTTTAAAACCGTTCTTTCTTGGTTTCTCAATGCTATTGGCTTTTCGGTTACGGCTGAAATTTCAGACCAACCGCATTGTTTGGTAATGCCCAATAAGTTTTCTTTTACCCACGCGGCAAATTCTTCCGGCGTGCCTAAAAATTCTTTTACTTCCATATATCGTTCACATTTTTAGTTGTTGTTTGTTTTTTAGTCGGAAAATTCTTGTTCCGTTTCTCCCAAGTAACCACAGCGGCGTGCCAATCTTTCATCTTGTTTTTGCCCACAAACCAATTTTTTGACTGATAAAATGCAACGAAAGATTCGGCATCAACTGAATAGCCTTTTTCAGAAACATAAGATTGTACTTCATCAATAGAGGGGGGCGCAAACCGCTTGGCGGTTTCGGCTTTATCTCTATTATTGTCATTATTTACATTCTTTTCTTTCTTATCATTCTTGTTTGTGGCGGACATCGTACGGTTTGCGTTTGGCTTGTGTTGGTTTTGCGTTTGGCTATTGTGTAAATCATCAACACAAGATTCAGAATAACAATCACTTATGTGTGTATTATTTGTGTAAGATTCGTGTACGTTTTGTGTAGAACCTTGGTGAGTATCATAATTGCAAATTGTTATTCTTGTGGACTTGCCGATGTTTTCGTGCAATATCATTTTGTCCTTTTCAAGCAAAACAAGAAAGTTTCTTGCGGTATCCCTTGACACGCCCCAACGTTTTGCCCAATTACTCAAACTCATAATTGTTTGCCCACGGTGGCAATCATATAGTTGCATACCGATGTTAACTTTGACACTCGTATGGTTTGCAACCAACAAAATATCAAGCCACCATTTGAGTTTGACAGAATCTTGCCAAATCCAATGTTCCGTAATGCTTCTATGTAATTTTATCCAACCGTCCATTATCTATTTGGTGACATTTCGCCATGATTTAGGGTGTAAAACGACCGTCCTTGTTTATCACAAAGATTATTGGTTGCTTGTGGTACTGTGACCCAAGCGTTATGACTTATTTTTTTTGCTTGATTTTCATTCATAGCAACAATTATTTTTTGGTTTATAATTCAAAAAACACATTGTTGCGAAACTCGGAGTTGCGCCGATGGTGTTGCGTGTCCGCCGGCGGTTGCTACGAATGAATTATTGAGCAATCCAATATTGCTTGACCCTTTTGCGCTTGCTTACTTGAATCCATTCATCTTTTATGGCAATACCATACTTATTGCGTAGTATGCTTATGTATTTGCCAAGACAAACGGTATGGTTGGAGAATACCGCATCAAGCGTTGTTAATACTCGACCCTTTGCAAGGTAATCGTAAATACATTGAATGTCCGACCCGGATTGTGTGCCGGGTAATGCTTCCGATGCTGAAAGCCGAACGGGTTTGTTGTTACTTTGTTCCATACGAATTGATTTTTGAAAATTAAACTCTTTTTTTGCGCTTTGCCATTCCGGCAAGGACTTCATCAGATTTGAAAATAAGAATACGTCCCCATTGTGAACACGGAAATAAGTTTTGATTTTTCAACTTTTGCGCTGTCGGAATAGACACATGTAAAAATTGAGCTAAACCACTTATTCCGCGAATTACAAATGAATCTTGTTCCGTGTTTCTCGCATTTTGCGTGTCACGTTCTGCAAAAGCTGCTTTTATAGCTTCATTTACAGCATCATTCACATATTCTTTTATTGTTGCATCTAAACTCATATTGTGCAATATTAAATGGTTTTGTTTAATGCAAAATTACATGTGTTATATCACAATATTTAATTTTCAGCATCCAAGATATGCTTTAGTTATTCACATTTTACATACACATTTACAGATTGTTACATACATTTTTTGCATCAAATAGTTGTTATATTGAATATACTTTTCAATGTGCAAATCACAAATCAACTTTTTGAATCTGTATGATTATGGCACAAAAAAAATAGTCCAACACTTGGATTTTTTAATTTCCATGTGTTGGACTACAAAAGAAAGTCGTTTTTTTTCTTTTTATTGCTTGAAATATGCCAATGCAAGTAGGTTGTTAATTTCTTTGAATTCAGGGCAAAATTCGTTTAAAGATTCGTATTGATTCAATGCGTGGATTACGCTTGTAAAGTGTCTCTTTACCAATTTGGCAATAGTTGTTTTATTAATGTCCAAATAGGCATGGCAATAATAACAAAACAATATACGCGGATAATATCTTTCACGCTCACGTCCTTGGGTTATAATTGAATCAAAGTTGCAGCCTGTAAACTCGTGTATCAAAGAACGCAATTTGTTAGTTTTTTCAAAAGCATTATGTATTGGCGACTTCTTATCATAAATAATGGCTTTACCCATTTTTTCCATAATATCCCGTTCAGAAATGGAATGTGCCGAATTGAGCCACCCATGAAGCAAATAAATAGCATCGCAAGAAAGAATCAGGTCAAACCAATCTTTTGCATCTTCGTTTTCAAGTTTCCCGGTAAATCCTAATTCATACGAGTTGAACACTTCATAATTGGGATTTTCCTTTAGCCGTTGTTCAGCTTCAAAAAACATTTGTGCGGTTCTGACTGATGAACCACCGGCATTGCCTGAAATGTATATTCTTTTTTTTACCATAGCTATTTCAAATATAATGAACCGTCTATTATAGAACCAATAAGTTCCATTTGTGAAATATCAATTCCTTTCATCAACTCGGAAACACCCGGATAAACCGCAACAAGAACTTTCTTTTCTTTTTTGCAGCGTTCCAAAATCGCTTTTACCTTGTCACCATCAAACCCAACCGCCATTGGCAACAATGCAATGATACTTTCATATTCCTTGCTTGCTTTCATACACTCTTATTTAAAGAAAGTCCATTTGTGATTGTCTGCATAAATTGGACTTTCATGGTGTCGGGCAATTTGCCCACATATTCCAACGCTTTCAAGGTGTTGCCACGGCGTTGGAATAAGAATGCCAAATGAAGTGTACCCAAATCACGTTCTTTTGCGACATACGCCAAATAATCCACTTTTTCAGGGATTCCCAAGGCGGTACATTCTTCATCCGTAATATCAAAGTCAAAAACGTTTTCAGTTACCGGACTTTCAATATTGAATTTCTGCATAAGCTTATTTTTCATTGTCATATTGAATTTCAAATAACGTTCCATCACTTTTGGGTCTTTGTGTCCGGTGAAAGAACGTATCATTTCGGCGGGAATGCCAAGATATAATCCTATTGTCACAAACGTTTTTCGGGCAACATGGGATGTTAGTATTTCATATTTGGGCGTTGTGGTCTCGATACGCTCCGAACCTCGATATATTACTTTGCTTTGTGGTTGGTCAAAGCCCGCTAATTTTCCAAGTTCTTTCAAATAGTCGTTGTATCGTTGGTTTGAGATAACCGGCAACACATATTCCGAAACGTCTTTCAGATGCGCGTACTTGTCAATAATGCCTTGGGAAAGTTCATTTAATGGAATTACCAAAGAATCATCGGTTTTAATGGTTACAATTTCAATTCTATCGGCTTTTACATTAGACCATTTCAGATTACGAACATCGGAATATCTCAATGATGTGGTACAACAAAAGCAAAATACATCCCGGACACGTTGCAGGTGTGGGGCTTTGATGTCAAGGTGATACAGATGCAAAAATTCATCAACCGATAAAGCTATAATGTTGGTTTTATCAGACGTTGAAACACCTTTCAATTTGGGGTTAAAATCCTTATACGCAATTGTTCGGTTATATCCTTTCTTTGCCGCCCAATTCAAAAACCACTTAACATCCTTTATCAACTTTGCAATGTATGTATTTGAAAGTCCTTTTTCAGTAATAAGATACCGAACAAAGCCATTTAGTACATCTTCGGTTATATCCTCAAAATATAATTGCTTTTTATAATTCTGTAAATGTGCAATGATAGTGTTGTGTTTGGTGATTGTCCCTTTTGCCCAAGTAGAAGCAACGCTTTCTTCCTCGACAAACTGACGGTAATATTCAATCAAGGTTTTGCGGGACATTGTTTCTTCGTCCAATTCTTTTTTAAGTTCATCCCGGACGTTGTTAGTCGTTGGTGGAACTTCATTCACCGCTAAACGCCTGAAAACGTCTTCAACGGCAATTCTTATCCGCCTAAGTTTTGCGTTTATCTCGGATGCGCTTTCACCTTTCAAATTGAAATTGTTTTTCTTCACTTCTTGCACACGCACACCGCCAACCACTTTGTCAACCCACTTGTCGGCATCAATACGATAGCCCGTAAAAAAGAAAATTCTTTTTCCATTAAACGTAATATCCGCGTTAATTGGCAAATTGCTTTTTATTAATTTGCTTTCCTTGTCTTTGGGATTTTCCCGCCGTTGTTCCAAGCGGAACTTGACCCCGAATTTGTACTTTTCCATACTACATTTACTTTTAAATTGTTGTTGCTGCATACAAAAGTACATACATTATTTGGTTTATTCAAATGAAGTCTATTTAAATTTGAAATATTTAATGCTTGGTTATGTTACTGATAACAATGCAATTGCAATGCAAATGCTATGCAATTGCATCAATTAATTTAATCTATTTATTAAAAGGTTCAAGTCCCTCTCTCTCCGCGCTCAGCGAAACCCTCACAAGCATTGTTTGTGAGGGTTTTTTGTATTCATGCTTTTCTTATTCATTCTAAATATCTCCTCTGTGTTTAGATATCGCTTATATTCCGTTAATTAATTCGTATGTTTGTGTTCGGATCCTAAAATCATTTAGAGGTTAATTCCAGTTATGTAAAGGTAAATCGACAATTATGAATATTGATATTTATAAAGTAAGAGTGCAACGAAAGATCGTTGTGGTTTCGATATTCCTGTTGGCTTCGAAGTTTGTTGCTTTCTTCCTGACCAACTCAGTAGGTGTATTGACCGATGCAATGGAGAGTATTGTAAATGTGGTGGCCGGACTGGTGAGTCTTTACAGCTTATACATTGCCAGTAAGCCAAGGGATGAAGGTCATCCCTTCGGGCATGGTAAGGTGGAATTGATTTCCGCTTCACTGGAAGGACTGTTGATCATGATTGCCGGTGGAATAATTATCTTCGAAGGAGTGAAACGTTTCTTTGTACCGGCAGAACTACGACAGTTGGATATTGGTATTTGGGTGGTGGCCGGGGCCGGGCTTATTAACTATCTGCTTGGCTGGTACAGCATTCACATCGGGAAAAAACATGATTCGATTGCTCTGGTAGCAGGAGGAAAGCATTTGCAATCAGATACCTATTCTTCAATAGGTTTGGTAATGGGTTTGGTATTACTCTATTTTACTAAAATGGGCTGGATTGACAGCTCGCTGGCAATTCTTTTCGGAGGAATTATTCTGGTGACCGGAGTCCGTATTTTGCGTGAAACAATCGGGAATTTGATGGATAAAGCCGATAATCAGATCTTGCAGGTTATGTCAGATCTGATCTGCAAAAACCGAAAAGCAGACTGGATTGATGTTCATAATCTGAAAGTGGTGAAATATGGGAGTATGTACCATATCGATTGTGATCTGACATTGCCCTGGTATTATAATATTCGAGAGAGTCATCGGGCGTGTGTAGATCTGGAAAAAGTTGTCGGACTTGAATTTGCCGATCGCATTCAACTTTCCATTCACTCTGATCCCTGTAGGGTGTATCATTGCACTTATTGCCAGGTTGAGCCCTGTCCGCATCGTATTCGGCCTTTTACTAAACAGCTTGATTTTACGGTAGACCAGATTACTAAGAACGATGAAGACAATCGCAATGGGAAGCTGAATTCGTGAGTGTAATAAATGAAATACGTAATAAATATCTGAACCATGAAACACAAAATGACTGCATTAGCGCTCGTGCTTTTTGCCGTGGCGCTTTGGTTGCCCACTGTGGCAGCCTCAAAATCTCTCCCTTCAGTGATTGAAGTTATCGGACCGGTTGGAGATAGTCTCTCGTCCGGGAAAATACTATCTGTATGCAAAAGGTATCAGGTGCCCGCTGAATCGGTTTATCAGTGGAAAAACCATCTGGTTATTTATAATAAGAGTGACCGGCGAAACCTGATGATCGTTCAGCTGAAAAAGCTTTACCCAAAGGCCGTTGTGAAATATTATGCCCAACCTTTCTATGTTTTTGACCGGAAAAGGTGTAAAGACGCTTCTGTTGCCAAAGCGTGGGATCACATTCTGCTGACTGCCAATCTGGTCAAAGATACAGCCAAACAAAACGAGTATATGCAATACCATGCCACTCAGTTTGAAAAATGGCCGGAGGTATCGAATGGTTTCTGTAACGCAAGTTTTCAACAGCTGTTGGTATTTCGCAACGGTCGTCAGTTGATGCTGGTAATCAGCATTCCCAAAGGCGAAAGCCTGGATAAGCTGAATCCAAAAACCACAGAGAATAACCCGCGTGTGGACGAGTGGAACCGCATTATGGCCGGCTATCAGGAAGGGATCCCCGGAACTAAACCCGGTGAGGTCTGGGTGTTTTTGAAACCGGTGAAATGAGGTCGGGATTTCTCAGCACCTTAAACTAGTTAATCATGAAAATACATAGCGAAACACACCACACTAAAGATGCCGGATATCAACTGGGTATCCGGCTGACTTATTCTGCCTCAGCAGAAAAGGTTTGGGAGTATTTGTTTTCAAATGAGGGGCTTCAAATGTGGTTAGGAGAGTTAGAGTCTGGCAAATTTGCACCTGATGAGACATTTCAAACTAAAGATGGAGTGGTAGGAACAGTTATTCTCTTTCAGCCTTTTCGTATGCAAATGACCTGGGAGAAAAAGAAATGGCCCAATGTGTCCACTCTGCAAATAAAGCTAAATCCTGCGGGCGACAAGACCATTATCAGTTTTCATCACGAGAGGCTGCTTGACAATAGGCAACGCCTGATCATGAAAGAATATTGGGAAGGTGTTGTTGATAAAATCGCAACCCGGTTTGCAAAATGCGGATAGAACGTGAAAGATTTATTCTCGTTTCTCCCATATTTGAGGACCCTTTCCGGTATGAAAGACTGCTAATATAATTACGATTGACTCTTTTTCTTGTATTGAATAATGAACCATGAAGGGGAACTTCTTAATAAGCATACACCTGGCAATTATACCAATCTGTGGCATTTTGGATATCAGCCAATGCATCCTTATCAATCTTGATCGTAAATCTCATTGATGAATCATTTCAATGTTTTTACAGCATCGTCCCAATCTGATAGCCTATCAGGATTTTCCTTGAGCAACTCTTGTCTTTCCATCACCAGGTCCTGGTGATTTTGAGGAATAGCCATCTGTTCACCCCAGATTACGTCGCTAAGTTTCATTTTTTCTTCAGGGGATAATTGTTTGACTGCATCCACAAGCTGTTGAAAGCTTAGGTCGATATTAAGATGTATCCGATTCATATAGAGAGCTGTTATTGTACGATTTAGCAAATGTACGAAACAAACAAGTGATTTCAATCCGATGGACTCTAAATTATTAACATGTCGATGGTTCTATTCGTATAACTGGGGAGATTACTTATGGACAGAAATATACACCACTGCGTGGCGAAAAAGAAAGCGATTCCGAGTATTGGAATCGCTTAGGGTATTTGTTCTTAGTAAAGTTTTTATTTTATTGCCAGAACTTCATCACATTTAGACCAATCAAATGGGGTTTTCAATACCGTTCTGCATCCATATTCAGAAAAACCAATCTTAGAGAAATCGACATTGGATTTATATCCTGTTGATTCGAATCCATAATGTGTATAAAGTCTATTCTCACAAAGCAATCCCTCAATTAAAACGCTTAAATCGTTCTTGTCAAAATGCTCAATTGAATGAATTAACAAATGATCTCCCACTGTCATGTTAATATCGCCATTATCGATAGGCGTATCAATTACGAGATAAATGCTTATCCCTTTATCATAATCATCGTTGAAACTCAACTTCAATTTGCTATTGGTGAATGTTTGAGCAGTTCCAGAATCTATATGTGTGTATATTTCTTTACGAGCCTGGATATCTGAAATATACTTCTTTCCTTTACCCTCTAGCAACACATCAATATAGTTCTGAAAATGATTGAACGCTTGCTCTCTTGCTGTAATTGGATTTTCATGTTCAAAGCTTCTCTCAAATTCGATAAGATTCTGAGTATTACTTTTTGATGAACGGATTAGCTTTGCTTGAACGATATAGTAGAATGGATTTGGCATGAATCAGGTTTTATTAGATTCAAAACAAAATATCATCGAATTAATAACGATTTCCTTTAGCTGAATTAAGACCTCTGGGCATTAATTGAAGTTGGATTCGTTCTCCAATTATTGATAATTCCTTTTTGAGCAGAATTTTATCAGCTTCAGTCAGCTTAGCATTAATGTTATTAATCTCTTCAACTAATAGCTTTTGTCTTTTGCCATATTCATTGTAAACTAAATCTGTTACTTTCTTCAAAGCTTTTAGTTCATCTTTTAGACTAGTTAGAATCTTATCTATTGATGTCACATGGTCTAATGAAACGTATTTCATCTGTTTTACATAACCTTCGAAAGAAACTAAAGTAGAATCATGCCAAAATAAAAGTTCCATTTCTTTTGATTCTCCATTTTTTATGATGCAGACATGACCGTCACGCAGAATAAATTGATTAATCTGAGGTGTGTTTATTATTTCACCATTTTGAGTGTAATACTCAATTTTATCAATTTGTTTATGACACCATTCTGTGAAATAGACAGAATCTAGTTTATTAAATAGTGATGGATAAAAAGCCAATCCACTAGTGTTAGATTTCGGCCTGTTTTGCGTCAACAGTCTAAAAAAGAAATTATCCCTAAGTTCTGAATTTGAAAAAGAAATGTCTTCTTGTATTTTTAATTCTAGTAACTCATTATATTCAGCTTCAATTGATTCAGCAGATAACTCATCGATTACACAAGCATCTTCATTTTCAGAAGAAACAATATTTTCTTTTAGCTCAACAACAAAAAAAACAAACTGAGAACCATATTCTTGATTTTTAGGAATAAACCCACATTTATACTCTGGTGCAATGATATCATTAATCAAATTAATCAGTGATTTTAAAGAAAGAAAACTACTATCACTATTAGTCCATTGATTAGAGATATAGAAAAAATTGTGTTCTGAAGATTTGAAATAATCTTTTAGGTTTACACTATGATTAAAGTAACGAACTACTTTACCACTCATTAAATCTCCTATTTCTGCCTCTTCTTTAAATACACATATAATTGGATTTCCTCCTATTTCTGCGATTTTATACTCAGCAATTGAGTTGCTATTTTTTGATTTTACTAGCTCCATCTTGTTCTTGAGCTTTGAAAAAACTCCATTTTCAATAGCCCAAAGCATTACTTTAAATGCAAACCCTTTGACCGTTTTGTCTGTAATGTTAGTATTCATAATTGATATTTATATGGTTAAATAAATTCTATCTATAGTCGTATATTGACCTTCAGATATTTCAAAGATATATAAAAAAAACAATAAGGTTGACGATAATTTAACTACTGAACTTCTTTTAGCCACTTTAAACTTTGACATTGAGACAAAAGACCGCAAGTGCTATTTAATGCTTGAAAATTGAATTCTCAGAGGTTTAACTCTGGTACGTGGATTTGAAAGAGATAAAATCATTAACCTAAATCACTTTTCTGCACGAAAACAATGAGTTATATAATTTAACTCTAAAGAAAGTCATGCGTTAGAAGTAGGCAAAAAAATCGAGATGACCACAAGTCACCCTGATATTGAATTTCTCCCTCCCCCCGAAAATCATACAAATCCCAGTATTCCCGTATCCCCAAAAAATAAAACCGCAAAATAGTGTACGCGATTGTCGCTAAAAATCGCAATATTTGCTTGTCAAAAAACAAGCAAATATGAAAAATACTACGGCAATCATCCTGATGCTGGTGCTGGCACTCAGCGCAGGTGCAGCACAAATAACCAATCCGGTGAAAGTTTCCGACGCGGGCAAAGAGGTCTCGCTGTCGAACGGATTGATGGAATTTACCTTCGAGAAGAAGGGCGCTACGCTGACCGCCATCAAACAAGCGGGACAGGATCTGCTCGGTGGTTACGGTCGTGGCTACCTGATGGGCCCCGGCTTCTCGATGTCACCCTCTACCTACAAGCTGGTGCGCCAGACACCCGGTCTGGCTGAAATCTCCTTTACCCACGAGGCGGCCAACGGCTACTTCTTCGAGATGCACTACGTGCTGCTCACCGGCCAAAGCGGCATCTACTGCTTCCTCGAGCAATACCACCATGCCGGTTCACCCGACGGTGGCTTCGGACAAATCCGCTGGGGATTGCGGGCCGACTCCACGCTCTTCGACTACCACCTGGTGCGCGACAGCATCCAGGGGCCGATGCCGACCTTTGCCGACTTCAAAAAGAAAATACAGGACTGGACTTATCAACTGGCCGACAGCAGTTACTACACCAAATACGACTACGCCGACTACATCGAAGGCCGCCACGTGCATGGCTATGCCGGACAACATTCGGGCAAGGGGATTTTCGTCATCCAGGCAAGCCATGAATACCTGAACGGCGGTCCCACCAAGCAATTCAACACCGTGCATACCACGCCGTTTATGATTATGATGTTCCAGTGCGACCACTTCCTGCTCGACAAGAAGCAAGGAGAAGGCCCCATAAGCGGTGAGTGGCAGAAGCTGGGCGGACCGTTTTTCCTCTATGTGAATTCGGGTAAAAACATCGCCGACATCTGGAGCGACGCAAAGCGACAGGCAGCCGAAGAGGTGGCGAAGTGGCCTTACAAATGGATGGAACATCCCGACTATCCGTTGCAACGCGGGACAGTGACGGGACAATTGCAGGTCGTGGGCGCTTCTGCAGCCAACGCGCACATCATTCTTGCAGCTCCCGGCGTGGACTGGCAGGCGCAGTCGCATGGATACATCTTTGCCGTCCGTGCCGATAAGGAGGGTAACTTCACCATCCCGAATATCCGTCCGGGCAAATACAGCCTGTATGTTTACACCGACAACGTCACCGAAGAGTTTTGCAAAAACGATATCGAGGTCAGGGCCAGTCAGATTACCGCATTGACTAAAATCGTCTGGACACCGAAACAAAACGGCACAAAGCTCTGGCAAATCGGTGTGGCCGACCGCACCACCCGTGGCTTCAGGTTGAGCGATCACAAGCGCTATTACGGTGTCTTCAACGAAGTTCCGGCTGACCTCATCTACACCATCGGCAAAAGCAAAGAGTCGGAAGATTGGTATTACGCCCAGACCAAACAAGGCAGTTGGAACGTGAAGTTCAACTTGTATAAGGTCACCGGAGAGGAGGGAGTTCTGACGCTAGGCATTGCGGGCTCGGCCAAGAATCCTATACTGGAAGTCTGGGTTAATGAAACGAAAGTTGGGGGATATAACTTCGGCAACGATCATACTGTCTATCGCTCCTCTATTCTGGGTGGTTATTACCAGCAGCAGGAGGTGCGCTTCCCGGCATCTCTGCTTAAATCGGGTGGAAATATGATCTCATTCCGTCTGCCCAATGTGAAGAATGGCGGCGGCATCATGTATGATGTGATTAAGCTGGAGTTGAAATAGAAAGGATTTAATGTGTTATAGGTCCCGTTTGTCCGAATGTATGCGGATGAACGGGACTTCTTTGTTTTTATATATCCTGATTCTACCTAATCCGGATAGAGGGCAGAATTACCCTTTAGTCTTATAGTTTAAACACTGTTGATAAGGAGATATCACAGTAATATCACAGTGGTATCACAGTAGTATCACAGTGATATCACAGTCTTATATGGGACTGTGTTATCTCTGTGATACCACTATGATTCTATTTTGATACTTTCATTTTTAATGTGTTTAGACCTATAATATAATACATCTCAAAAGCATAGAAAACAGGATAATGCAAGATTGCCAAACGGGTAACCCGAAAAGTTTATTTCTCTTTTATTCTTTCTTTGTGGTCTATCTGATGGTCTGCTTTCTGTTGTAAAGCAATGTCGTGGAATTAATTATTGCGGGTTTCTCTTCTTGCTACGTTAATCTTCGTATATTTTCGTATTGTTGTTTGCTACTTTCGTTTATTTGCTATTATATTTGCGGAAAAGAAAAACGAAAACAAAGATTTTTATGTCGAAAGCAAATCAAAGCACAATCAAAGCACTGGAATTGCAGGCTGAAAAGATCCGGAGAAGACTGGTAGAGATCGTATATGCATCTAAGTCGGGCCATATCGGAGGATCGCTTTCTTCGGTTGATGTAGAGACTGTACTCTATTTTCATGTGATGAATATCGATCCGAAAGATCCGAAAAAGGCTGACCGTGACCGATTTATACTAAGTAAAGGGCACAGCGTAGAGGCGCTTTATGCCGTATTGGCTGCCAAAGGGTTTATTGATGATGAGCTACTCAATACATACGGCCATTTTAATTCGCCATTGGCCGGCCACCCAACAAAGAAAACTCCAGGAGTAGAGTTAAATAGCGGCGCATTGGGACATGGCCTTTCAGTAGGAGTGGGCATGGCGATTGCCGCTAAGATGGACAAAGCGCCTTTTCACACTTATGTGCTGATGGGGGACGGAGAGCAGGGTGAAGGCTCTATCTACGAGGCGGCTATGTCTGCCAGCCATCACAAGCTGGGTAGTCTGGTTGCTATCATTGATCGCAATAAGCTGCAGATCAGCGGAACAACAGAGGAGGTGATGTCCCTGGAGCCCATGCGTGATCGCTGGGAAGCTTTCGGTTGGGAAGTGTTTGATGTGGAAGGGAATGATATGGAGTCGGTAACTGACGCTTTCGATGCATTGGATTATACGAATGGAAAACCGAAATTGTTTATTTCCCATACCACCAAAGGTTGCGGTATCTCTTTTATGGAAAAGGTTGCCAAATGGCACCATGGAGTTCCCAGCGAAGAGCAATACAACGAGGCAATCAATGAGATTGATGAACGCATAAAAAGTTTAAGCTAAGAAGATGAGTACACAAAATACAAATACAATCCCGTGCCGTAAGATGTTTACCGATACCCTGGTGGAACTGGCAAAACAGGATAAGGATATTGTTGCGGTGACCACCGACGCGCGTGGTTCGGTAACACTGGACACTTTTGCTAAGGAATTGCCCGAACAGTTTGTGGAACTGGGTATTGCCGAGCAAAATGCAGTAGGTGTAGGAGCCGGACTGGCTTCTGCCGGAAAAAAGGCTTTTGTTTGCGGGCCTGCCTGTTTTTATGTGGCACGTAGCCTGGAACAGGTGAAAGTCGATGTGGCATATTCTGCCAATCCCGTTAAAATACTGGGTGTGAGTGGTGGCGTAAGTTATGGAGCGCTTGGTTTTTCTCACCATAGTCTGCATGATATTGCAGTACTGAGAACATTTCCCGGTATGCATATCGTTTTACCTTCGGATATTTACCAAACTAAGAAATTAGTAAAAGAACTCGTTAATTATCCGCACCCGGTTTATATCCGTGTTGGTCGTAATGCGGTTCCGAATATTTACGATAATGAAAACGCGGAATTCAAAATCGGTAAAGCCAATCTTTTACTGGATGGTAATGATCTGACCATCATTGGAACCGGAGAAACCGTTTACCACGCTCTTCAGGCCGGAAAGAAACTGAAAGAGCAAGGCATTAATGCCCGTGTGATCGATATGCACACGCTTAAACCTTTCGATAAGGAGATTGTGGAAAAAGCGGCTAAAGAAACCGGTCGTATTATTACCGTGGAAGAACATAGTATTAGTGGTGGCCTGGGTGGGGCCGTAGCGGAAATTACTTCGCAATGTTGCCCTGTACCTCTTCGTATCCTGGGTATTCCCGATGAAAATCCGATTCACGGCAAACCTCTCGAAATATTCAGGCATTATGGCATCGATACTGACGGTATTATTGCTGCCGCATTAGCTATATACAGGTAAATTCTGATATCCATTAAGGGTTTTGATAAAAAGAAACCCTTAATGGATAAATATTGATAGAAAAAAGATGGTTTTCCATCAGTTTCGTTATCTCTTTTGATTACTTTCGCATTATACCTTAAGCGTACAAAACAGCTTTTATTCTGATACTAAAATGAAACGAACAAGCAGATCGCATTATCCAATGAGTATGACCTTATCTGCGAGTTCCATGTGTAACCAACACGAAAAATAATAATGCCACATGAAATACACCTTAGCGATTGATCAGAGTACATCGGCTACCAAAGCGATGTTGTTTGATGAAAAGGCAGCACTTATTGCCCGTACGTCAGTTGATCATAAACAATACTATCCTCAGCCCGGCTGGGTGGAACATGATCCTGAAGAAATTCTCCGCAACACTTACAAATCTATAGAGCTGGTTCTGGAAAAAGCAGCTATTGCAGCGTCTGATATTGTTTCAGTTGCGATTACTAACCAACGCGAAACCGTGGTGGTATGGGATAAACGCAGCGGGAAACCGGTTTACAACGCTGTAGTGTGGCAATGTAACCGGGGAACTCAAATCTGTGAGGACTTAGTAGCTCACGGGCATGAGCCGGCTGTTACCGTAAAAACCGGACTAATTATCAATTCCTATTTCTCGGCCAGTGGCGTAAAATGGATTCTGGATAATGTGTCTGGTGCCCGTGAAGCCGCACAGGACGGTCATCTGCTGATGGGCACCATTGATAGCTGGCTGATCTGGAATTTTACCAATGGTAAGGTGCACGCTACCGACTATACAAATGCTTCGCGTACGCTCCTGTTCAACATTCACACGCTGGATTGGGACAATGAACTGCTTGAACTTTTTACTGTTCCGGCTTCGATGATGCCCAAGGCATTGCCCTGTGATGGAAATTACGGTACGACAACATTGAACGGATTGATTCCAGAAACACCGATTGCAGGTGTATTGGGTGACTCTCATGGTGCATTGGCGGGTCAGATGTGTTTCTCCGTGGGAATGGGTAAAGCAACCTATGGAACCGGATCTTCAATCATGGTGAATATTGGTGAAAAGGCATTGCCTGCACCACGCGGGCTTGTGACATCGGTTGGTTTTGCTGCTAAAGGCAAGGTTTTCTATGCTTTTGAAGGCAATATCCATTGTACCGGAGCGACCATCAAATGGATGCAGGATGATTTGCAACTGATCAAATCGGCTGCTGAAACAGAAATATTGGCTACTTCAGTCGAAAGTACCGATGGGGTTTACTTTGTCCCTGCTTTTGCAGGATTAGGTGCTCCGTGGTGGGATAATGATGCCAAAGCGCTTATTTGCGGCATGAACCGTGGAACCAGCAAAGCGCATATTGTAAGGGCTGCACTTGAATCGATTGCTTATCAGGTGAAAGATCTGATGTCATTGATTCAGGAATCGGGTGTGGAGTTGAAAGAGCTTCGTGTGGATGGTGGTCCTGTGAAGAACAACTTCCTGATGCAGTTTCAGAGTGATATGTTGCAGGCCAGGATTAACCGTAGTCCGATCGAAGAAGCTTCGGCATTGGGTGCTGTGTTGATGAGCGGATTTGCTCTGAAGCGTTTTGCTGAGTTTACCGATGCAGCTGCTTTAAGAACTGAAAACGACTATATTGTTCCTGAAATGGCACAATCGAAAGTCGATGCTCTTTATACCGACTGGAAAAAAGCTGTAAGAAGGACATTGATGAAATAGAGTAACCAGGTGGTGAGTATTTAGTTATTGGTAATGAGTCGGGGTCAACTCAAACTCCCGGATCTTCTATAACGATTTTAACTACTATGCCTCCTTTTGCCGTCATCCATATATAAAGAAATACAATCAAATACTTAAAAACACAAACAAATGGCTTACAAACAAAAACTAACCTTTGGTCTTTTAGTAGGAACAAGGGACATCTTTAGCTCAAAACTGGCTGTTGAAGCTCGTGAAGTACTGCTCAAAAAAATGGAGAAACTGGGTCACGATTATGTGATTCTTCCGGCTGCCGAAACGACAACCGGCGCTATTGACGGTTTCGAAGACGCAAAGAAATGTGCCAAATTGTTTAGTGACAACCGTGAGAAAATCGATGGTGTCATTGTAGTACTGCCAAACTTTAGTAATGAGCTAGGTGTAGTTAATACGATCAATCTGGCGAAACTGAATGTGCCTATCCTTGTACAGGCTTGTGATGACGATAATGATAAAGTGGACGTTTACAGCCGTCGCGACTCATTCTGCGGTAAAATCTCAGTTTGCAATAACTTCTATCAATACGGTACTCCTTTCACTGACACCATTTACCATACTTATGCTTTGGATAGCGCTGAGTTTGAAAAAGACGTGACCAAATTTGCCGGTATTTGTCGAGTAGTGAATGGCTTGAGAAATGCAAGAATCGGTGCTATCGGAGCACGTCCTTCCGGCTTCCAGACTGTACGCGCCAGCGAGAAGATTCTTCAGGCTTCAGGTATCACTGTGGTTCCGGTTGACCTTTCAGAAATTATTGGTGCGGCTAATAAAATTGACCTGAAAGCTTCTGAATTGAAATACAAGGTAGATGAAATCAAGAGCTATGGCAAAATCTCGTCTCTGGTAAAAGAAGACAAAGTGATCCGTCAGGCAAAATTCGGATTGGCCGTTGAAAACTGGTTGCAAGCCAATGAAATTGATGCCAGCACCATCGAATGCTGGGATTCATTGCAGCATAATTATGGTTGTGCATCTTGTCTGACGATGAGTATGTTGGGCGAGAAGCTAATGCCGTCGGCATGTGAAGTGGATATCGCCGGTGCAGTGTCTATGTATGCGCTGATGCTGGCTTCGGGTAACGCTCCTGCTTTGCTTGACTGGAACAATAACTTCGCTCAGGATCGCAATAAGTGTGTTTGTACGCACTGCTCCAACTATCCGAAGAGCTTTATGCAAACAGAACCGACTATCGGCTCACTGGACGTATTAGGTACTGTTTTAGGCCAGGAGGATACTTTTGGTGCGGTAAAAGGACCGGTTGCTCCGGGTGACTTCTCATTCTTCCGTATCTCGACCGATGACCCCAAAGGCATCATCAAATCGTACCTCGGTCAGGGTAAGTTTACTGCCGATCCTTACGGTATGGATGGTGGCATTGCCGTTACTCAGGTGGATAATCTGCAAAAATTGTTGAAACATATCTGTAAAAACGGCTTTGAACACCACGTGGCAATGGTTCGTGGTGGGGTTGCTGAAATCCTGGAAGAAGCTATCGGCAACTATCTCGGATGGGATATGTATGTGCACAGCTAATTGATTATTGATTAATAATAAGATGGCTAATGCGGGAGTAGGAATTCCCGCTTAGCCTCTCTTTCTCTCCTTTCATTCAGGGCTATAGTCTTTGTTCTTATGTCTTGAATCTGTAGCCTTTTATTCTTACCTCTCTTTGTATCGAAAGATTCGTTCTTTGAATTAACCGTTTCATTTTACCTTAATAAACACAATTGTTATGATTCTAATCCATAATTATATTCTGGCCGTTTTTTTTCTGATTTTATGTATGATATGTTGGGGCTCATGGGCTAATACCCAAAAGATGGCTGCTAAGAACTGGCGGTTTGAGCTTTTCTATTGGGATTTTGTTTTGGGATTGTTACTGACCGCATTAGTAGCAGCCTTTACTGTTGGTAGTTTTGGTTCTGATGGCCGTGCTTTTACAGAAGATCTGGCGCAAGCCGATACCACCAGCATTATGTATGCTTTGGCAGGTGGAATTGTCTGGAATCTGGGAACACTGCTCCTGGTTGCGGCGATGGCTGTTGCAGGTATGTCCGTCGGCTTTCCTATCGGAGGTGGGATAGCCTGGATTCTGGGGATAATTTTCAACTTTGTTTTGGTTGTTCTTGATAAGGGTAAGCCCGAAGGCAATGTTGCCTTGTTGTTTGTCGGAGTCATTGTTATTATTTCAGCAATATATTTCAGTATGCTGTCATACAAACGATTGGTTCAGGAGCAGAAAAAGACCTCTGCAAAAGGAATTTTTCTTTCATTATGCGCCGGCCTGACGATCGCTTTCTTTTATGGGCTGGTGGTGAAGTCTCTGGATAATAGTTACGTAGCGGGTGGAACCGGATCTTTAACTCCTTTTTCGGGTGTTTTCTTTTTCACCATTGGTGCAGTTATCAGTACACCTGTATTTAATCTGATCGCAATGCGTTATCCGGTACAGGGAGAGCCTGTCTCCATGAAAGAATATTTTAAAGGAGACGCACTCACTCACCTGACCGGTGTGCTTGGCGGCATTATCTGGATGACCGGTATGGTGTTGAGTTTTATGTCTGCCGGAGCGACTAATCCTGCTATTTCGGTATGCTCTAAGCAATGGAGCTCCTGTAGTTGCCATGTTTTGGGGTGTGTTTGTCTGGAAGGAATTTAAAGGAGCCCCGCAAGGAACCCACAAATTGTTTTGGCTGCTATGTTTAGCCTCTTTATTCTCGGATTGGTGGTGATTACGTTTGTCAAATGCTTAAGGTGTAGATGTGAATATTTAATGTAAGGAAATGCGGATAGCCGAATAGCGTTATCCGCGTTTCTTTTGTATTTCTCAAAATAATAATAGTATGGAGCATAAACCTGTTATTGGTCTGGTTATGAAGTCACTTCTGGCCGAGTTTTTTCAGGAAATGAAAAAAGGGGCGCTTGAATTTGCCCGGAAACAAAAGAACTTTGAATTAATCACAGTTGGTACGAATACCCAAACGGAGATTGATCTGCAAATTGAATTGATTGAGTCACTGATCGCTCAAAAGGTAGACGCTTTGGTTGTTGTTCCCATCGACTCGAAAGCATTGGTTCCGGTTGTTGTAAAAGCAGTAAAAATCAGGCATCAGGGTGATCAATATCGATATCCGGCTCGACGAAGAGCTTTTGCAACAAAGTGGAGTGGAACTGACATATGTTGGTCCCGATAATGAGACGGCGTCAAAAATGGTTGCGGATGTACTGGCCGATAAATTAAATAAAGGTGCTAAAGTAATCCTTATCGAAGGTCTCTCTGTTGCTGAAAATGCACAACAGCGCAAGCAGGGAGCATTAAAGTCTATTGCCGGAAATCAGTTTCAATTATTGGCTTCAGTTCCTGCGGACTGGGAAACCGGAAAGGCGGAAGAAGTTTTTGCCGGATTATTAGCCCGGTATCCGGATGTGGAAGGTGTGATTTGCAGCAACGATGCCATGGCATTGGGGGTGATAAACGTGTTGGAGCAAAATGGTATGGCCGGTAAAATACCCGTGGTCGGTTTTGATAACGATGCCTCCGTACAGCCTTGGCTGCAATCGGGGTGTAATGCAGGCAACTATCGATGCTTTTGGTTCACAGATGGCGGTACAGGGTATTGAATATGCACTGAAAGTGTTGAACGGTATGGAAAATAAAGGAGCGTATAGCACGGAGTTCAAACTGATTCGGGGATAAAATGCTTTACGCCGTTAGATTTTAGCGAATAGCTTACTTTCAAAGACGAAAGGTAAATAGCTAAATACGGAATAAAGCTTTATCTTTGCAGTCTGAAACTACTAACTGCATTTCGGGAATCAGATCTTGGTGGAAATCAACTGTTTTCACTGTTCCGGGAGCTGTTTCCCCGTACATTTTATCACTAAACAAAGAACAATGACCCATCAATTGAATACGGTAGAAGAAGCTATTGAGGATATCCGTCAGGGTAAGATAGTGTTGGTTTTTGATGATGTTGCCCGTGAAAATGAAGGCGACTTTATCGCTGCGGCGGAATTGACAACGCCTGAGATCATCAACTTTATGGCCAAATTCGGACGTGGACTTATCTGTGTAGGACTTACAGCAGAGCGCTGCCGGGAGCTTTCGCTCGAACGCATGGTGCAAAGCAATACCGCAGTGATGACTACAGCATTTACCGTATCGGTTGACCTGAAAGGCAAAGGTTGTACCACCGGTATCTCGGCTTACGATCGGGCAATGACCGTACAAGCCCTGGTGGATAAAGATACCACGCCTGAAGAGTTGGGTCGTCCGGGACATATTTTCCCGCTGATTGCTCACCCGGAGGGTGTACTTGCCCGCAAGGGGCACACAGAGGCTTCTGTTGATCTCCCCCGTCTGGCCGGACTGAATCCTGCCGGAGTGATGGTTGAGGTAATGAACGATGACGGGACTATGGCTCGTTGGGATGACCTGGTCAAAGTGGCTCAGGAGCACAACGTGAAGCTGATCTCAATTACACAACTTGTCGAATACAGAAAAGAAAAGAATTTATAATGACACTGCTCCCTAATCAACGACGTGACAAAATCCTTGAGCTGATCCGCGAAGACGGACATGCCAAGGTAATGGATCTGAGCCGGATCTTTAAAGTGACTGAAGTAACCATTCGTCAGGACCTTGAGCGTTTGGAAAAAGAAGGCTTTATCGTTCGTGAGCACGGAGGAGCTTACCTCAAAAATATAGACCTGAATGTCCGTAACTTTAGTTTGCAGAACCAGGACAACATCAACGAAAAGATGATGATCGCCCAAAAGGCTATCGATTTTATTGAAGACGGAGATACAATCATCCTTGATTCGGGTTCAACTACTACCGAAATCGCCAAACTCATAACAGGTTACAAAAATCTGACCGTGATAAACCAATGCGCTCAACATTGCATTGATTCTGGGAGCTCAGGCGGGTATCAACGTGATCGTGACCGGAGGAGAGTTTAAGGCTCCGACATTATCTCTTACCGGACAGAAGGCGGCTGATTTCTTCCAGAACCTACATGTGGATAAACTCTTTTTAGCCACTGCCGGTATTGCGTTGAAATCGGGGCTTACTTATCCCGGCATCAGCGATATCTGTGTGAAACGAGCCATGATTGAGTCGGCTAATGAAATCTACCTGGTGGCCGATTCCACTAAGGTTGGCAAGAGTTCTTTTGCCAGTTTAGGCGCTTTGTCGTTGATCAACTACCTGATTACCGATTCGAAGATCAAATCCGAAGATATAGAGTGGTTAAAGACGTATGATGTACAGTTTGTGATTGCTGAGTAAATGATCGGTTGGTCTGAATTAAATAACAAGCGCCCAAATCCGGATTGGTTTTGGGCGTTTGTCTTATTTTGAATCTATTTTATTCCTGAATGAATGCTACTTCCTTAAAGTAGTAGAGTCTTCTTTCTCCCGTTCCTGTCAGCAAGCATAAGCGACCGTTCTCCTGGACACTCTCAACTTTTGCATTGAATATGCCATTCTCATCGGAGTAGGGGTGAAAGCCCTCATTGCGATAAAGACTCTCCAGATATTCTTTTCTTATTTCTTCAGCACCACCTTTAATTAGTTTCAGATAATAATTGAAAATAGAATTAAGCATCTCTTTGTGCAAAATATCCAGATCGTAGTCCTGACCGGTAATTTGTTTCAGAGAAACCGGATTTGGAGCATTGCTCTGAAAATCTTCCTGATTAATATTCAGGCCAATTCCAATTATGGAATGTTCAATCTGACTGCTGATCAGGCTGTTTTCAATCAAAATTCCTGCGATTTTCTTATCGTGCCAATAGATATCGTTTGGCCATTTTACAGTGATACCTTCAGTGTAATGATTCAATACATTTTTCAATGCCAGTGAAACTACCTGAGAAATAATAAATTGCCCGGCAATTGATATGAAATCGGGGTAAAGAACCAGGCTGAATGTTAGATTTTTTCCAGCCTCTGATTCCCAGAAGTTACCTTGCTGACCTCTTCCGGCTGTCTGGAATCCGGCACGAACGCATGTGCCTTCCTCACATTCCTGATTTTTTAATAGTTCCTGTAAATATTGGTTGGTAGATTGGGTTTCGTCAAGGTTTATGATATTCATTTGTCAGGTTTTTTAATTTGTATGTTTGTCTGTAGAGTTGCCATCCAATATATCAAAGGCGGCATCTAGCCAGATAAATGCATCATCCGTACAATGGTTCGGTTCCTGATAAGTGTCACTGCGTTTATTGCCAAGACGGACAACTACCGCATTTTTTTCCGGGATGATAAAGACATATTGCCCCAGGATGCCTCGCATGTATGGAATTGTATATCCTTTGTATTTTAATATCCAGAACTGAAAACCGTAGATCTGATTCTGGGCTTTTGTATCACTCCGTTTAAGTTCTTTGGCGGGTGTTATAGCTTCTTGTAAATAGTTGGCAGGAACGAGCTGTTGACCATTCCAACGACCTTTGTTTAATACCAGTTGTCCTAGTCGGGCAAAGTCGCGGGCATTTGTGTTAAAGCAACAGTAGGCTTTTTCCATTCCGTTTTTATGATCGAGACTCCAAAGCGCATCGTTTTCAGCCTGGATTGGAGTCCATAGTTTTTCGGATGCATAATCCGAAAGATTTTTATGAATTGCCTGTTGCAGAACGAATGCCAGTAATTGTGTTACTCCACTCTGGTATTCAAACTCTTTGTCCGGTGTACCTTTGAGTCTAAGCTGCTGCATCAATAGCCACAAGTCATCACCGTAATAGGCCTCTGTAGTTACTGTGAATAAAGAACTATGAGCCTCTTCCCAGTCTGTAGCAGCACTCATGGTAAGCAACGATCGCAGGGTCAGTTGTTTGCTCTTCAATTGAGGTAGGGTAGGCAGGAAGTCACTTACCGGTTGATCGATACTTTTAATGTATCCATCATCAATGGCACATCCGACAAGCAGTGACACAATGCTTTTAGCCATCGAGAAAGAATTGCTCAATGAACGCTCGCTGTAACCGTTCCAATATTTCTCTGCATAGATTGTGGTATCCTTAATTACCAGAAAAGCAACGGTTTCGTATTTCTCAAAATCGGGGATATATTTACCGGGGATGGTGTCCTTGCTATAGGATGGGGAAAAGTGCCAGGGCTTGGGATTACCGGCCTTTACAGTCCGGTTGTCGAAGAATAGATAATCGTCGATATCCGGGGTGCCATGTCGGAGTGCCTGTCGAATATAATAGGAGAAGGGCAGTGCTAAAAAAATAAGGAGTGCAACCGCTCCGATCACACCCGTAATTTTCAGGATTTTTCTCATAATTTACATCATGTCATTCTTTTTCTCTAATGTTCCAAACAAATATATAAAATATTTAATAGAATAAGATTGCGATTTGATATTTTTTCCGTTATATTTGTGATAAATAATCATGTTGTCGAACAATGTTATATGGCTGAGAAAGAACAAACATCCATGAGCCTGGAGGAAGCTATTCCTGAGTTATTTAGCCTCCTCACAGAAGAGCAGAAAAAACTCGTACAGGAAACTCATCAGATTCAACATCTCAAGAAAAATGAGATTGTTTATTGTGAAGGAGATATCCCGAAGTCGATGATGTGCCTGGTTAAGGGAAAAGTGAAAATATTCAAAGATGGTATCGGTGGAAGATCACAGATTATCCGTATGCTGAAACCGGTTGAGTACTTTGCTTATCGGGCTTATTTCGCCGACGAACCCTATGTTACAGCAGCTACAGCTTTCGAATCTTCTACTATTTGTGCGATTCCGATGGATGTAGTTACTAAGTTAATTCAAGAGAATAACGAACTGGCCTGTTTTTTTATCCGGTTATTATCTATCGATTTGGGTATTTCGGATGCGCGGACTGTTAATCTAACCCAAAAGCATATCCGTGGTCGTTTGGCTGAGGCTCTGCTTTTCCTTCAGGATAATTACGGTATGGAGGAAGACGGTGTTACCCTTAATATCTATTTGTCGCGTGAAGATCTGGCCAGCTTATCAAATATGACTACGTCGAATGCAATTCGTACGTTATCTATATTTGCTAATGAGCGTATTATCTCGGTTGATGGTCGGAGAATCAAGATTATTGATGAGGAAAAACTGAAAAAGATCAGTAAATACGGATGATAAACATCTTCATAATAAAATAAAAAAGAGGAAGCTCAGATGAGTTCCTCTTTTTTTTATCGATATTCAACATATTCTCTTTTTTCGGCAAGATGTATTGCTAAATCAGCTGCTTCCTTTAAGGTTATTCTTCCGTTAATGCCATTAATCAACATCAAAAGTCGCTTGGTATTCGGCATCTTCATCGCTTGTGGGTGTTCCGGATACCGCCCTGATCGAAATCATACAATAGCAAGCTTCTCAATCACGGCCAGTTGATTCTTTAACGGATTTGAGTACATTTCCAGTAGTTTGCATTTCAGGAAATCCTCGTCTTTATCGGGAAGCTCAATTTTGGCAATTTGCTGTGCCAGATAATCCTCGAAACTTCTTTTTTCCTCTGCCGTATATTTCGAGGCAAAGGCATTTGTCCCTTCTATCATGTCAAGTGCTGCATAATTAATCGGGAAAATCTTATAATTTGCATGGATTTCATCATCTATCGCAGTTACTACTTCCTGCAGTAACTCAGACTTAGACAATCCTTGCGGAAGTTTCTCCAGAATCGGATTTATCGGATCTCCAAGCTGGAAATGGATTCTTCCTTTTTGTCCGAAGATTCCGGTTTCCATATTCAGCAAATCGTCCGCCTGACATTTTTTATACTCCGGATTGTCGCGTTTTTGCTGAAACTCTTTTGCCTTCAGATAATCGCACGGATCGTATTCGTAAGAAAGAGAAAGGGGTACAATGTTCAATGCTATTACGTTAGAGAGGAAATCGCTGTCACCGCCCATACTAAGCATTTTTATCAGACTCTCCTGAGTCTGGTCATTAGCGTCTTTGGCCCGGCCTTCACGTTGTGCGATCCACACCATCTCTTTTTTTACAGTAATTGCATGGTGGATATATGCAGAAAGCTTTTGCGAAGAGCTCATTATCTGGCGTACTGATACACCGCGTTTCACAATAAAGCTTTTATTCAGACGGACAAGGTTTTCAATCCAGGGAAACACCAGCAGATTATCTCCGATAGCAATTTCACAACCGCGCAATCCTTTGTCCAGTAGTAAGATGCTTAATATGGCTGAATCGAGAATAATATCACGGTGATTGGAGATAAAGGTACAGCTATCCATCTCAGTGAGTTTGCCAAAACCATCTCCGACTAATCCTGCAGATGAATGATTCACTAACCTCCAAACCATTGGAGATGATATTTTTGACTGAAATTCGTCCTTGCTGTTGAATTGCTTCAATTGCTTTGCAAGATCCTCAATATTTATATCCGGCAAAACGTATTTTACCGCACGGATAAAACGTTCTTCTTTTAGCAAAGCCTGTATTATAGAAGGAACCTCCTCGTCGTGAAAAGGTCTTATATCGTCAAAGTACTGACTCATAGCTCATTTTCAATTATATCAGACATCACATCCTTAATATCCAATCCGGCAGCTTTTACCTGTTGCGGGATAAAGCTGGTTTGTGTCATTCCCGGAGTTGTATTCACCTCCAGCAAATAAACCCCATTTTCCGAAATAATATAATCGGCCCGGATAATGCCTTTGCAATCCAGGGTATCGTATATCTCAGAAGTGCGGTTCTGAATCAACGCTGTTAATTCAGGAGAAATGCGGGCAGGTGTGATCTCTTCGGCCATCGATGCATTGTATTTAGCTTCGAAGTCGAAGAATTCATTTTTACTCACCACTTCCGTAATGGGGAAAGTTACAGATTTCTCTTTTGTTTTATAACATCCGCAGGTTACCTCTGTACCGGAAATAAACGATTCAATGATCACCTCTTCGCCTTCGCCGAATGCGTTGGCGATTGCTGTTTGCATCTGAGATGCTTCTTTAACTTTGGAAACCCCAAAGCTTGAACCTCCCACATTTGATTTTACAAAACAAGGCAATCCTACTTCGCCCAGAATTGCTTCAGTAGCCATGGTCTGACCTTTACGTAAATGGACTGCTTTAGCAACCTGTATGCCGAATCCACTGAGGTAGCGGTTGCAAACATATTTGTTGAAGGTTATGGCTGCAGCCAAAACGCCACAGCAGGAATAAGGTATTCCAACCAATTCGAAATAGCCTTGCAGAATACCGTTTTCTCCGGGAGTACCGTGGATCGTGATGTACGCGAAATCGAATTTTGTTTTAATTCCGTCGCGGCTAAAGCTGAAGTCATTTTTATCGACCGGCAATTGAGTTTGCTCGTCGATGACAACCTGCCAAACTCCTTCCCGGATCGTTACAATAAAAAGGTTATATTTTTCTGCATCAATAAACGTACTCAGTCCCTGAGCACTTCGCATTGAAACGACCCATTCTGAAGAGTCGCCTCCGGCTACAATGGCAATGTTTTTTTTCATAACTCTCTGTTTGATATGTAAGTTCTCCATCGTTCGACCAGATTTAACATGTCGGCCGGGATGTCTGAATCAAAGTACATTTCTTTACCTGTTCTCGGGTGAATAAATCCGAGTGTTTTTGCGTGCAGGGCTTGCCGTGGACAGATGTCGAAGCAATTTTGCACAAATTGTTTGTATTTGCTGAATGTTGTTCCTTTAAGGATTTCGTTCCCTCCGTAACGTTCATCATTGAATAGCGTATGACCAATGTATTTCATATGTACGCGGATCTGATGAGTGCGGCCTGTTTCAAGTCTGCATTCGACTAAAGAAACATAACCGAGGCGTTCGATTACCGAATAATGCGTGACAGCGGTTTTACCCATGTCGCCATCGGGAAAGACAGTCATTTGCTGCCGATCGCGCAGACTACGTCCGATATTTCCTTCCACGGTTCCTTCGTCATTGGCAACAGTTCCCCAAACTAATGCAACGTATCGACGTTTGGTCGTTTTGTTGAAAAACTGAAGTCCTAAATGAGATTTAGCTTCAGGGGTTTTGGCTATGACGAGCAGTCCGGAGGTGTCTTTGTCAATACGATGCACCAGTCCCAATCGTGGATCACTAGCGTTAAACGACGGATGATCCTTGAAGTGGTAAGCAAGTGCATTGACTAATGTTCCGGAATAGTTACCGTGGCCGGGGTGCACGACTAATCCGGGCGGTTTATTCACCACCATCAGATCTTTGTCTTCGTATACTATATTCAGGGGGATGTTTTCGGGAATAATCTCGATTTCGCGTCGGGGAGTAGCCATTACTACCGAGATTACGTCAAGCGGTTTTACCTTGTAGTTTGATTTTACAGGTTTACCGTTTGCCAATATAGAACCTGCATCAGCCGCATTCTGGATGCGGTTGCGGGTAGCGTTTTCGATGCGGTCGACCAAAAATTTATCGACCCGGAGAATAGTCTGACCTTTATCGGCTACAAAACGGAAATGCTCGTACATTCCTGTCTCTTCAGCCTGGTCATCAGACTCATTCTCTATTTCATCAATATCTTCAATATCTTCAATAAGATCTTCTTCCATTAAAACCAAGACTCTTCAGCGTTTTCCACTTTTTCGACCTGTTGGGTCGTTGAGTCGGAATCGATAGGTATCATACCGTCTCCGACATTTAAAATAAGGTTAGCCCCTATAGGTAGTTTTTGTCCGGGCAATATTTTACTGCCTTTATATACGACTGCTACTACCAGATCTTTGTATTCTGAAGGTACCTCTACGATTTGCGAGATATTAAATCCCATTGCTGTAAGCGTGGCAGTTGCTTGTCGTGTAGACTGGTCTCTCACATCAGGAATAGGTATTTTCTTTACCGTCAAAGAATTGATGGATAAGAAAATAATACGTCCTTCTTTAACATTTGATTCAGCAGCGGGAATTTGTTCAATTACAGATCCCGGCTTTTTACCTTTGATGTATACTGAATCAATTACCTCGAAACGAAGATGTTTGTTATCCAGAATCTGAGCGACCTCTTCTACGGTATATCCTCGCAGGTCAGGTACTACGATAGATTCATTATGATGAGTGTAAAATCTTAACCAAATGATCAGGATGAAAACCAGACCGGTTATAATTCCTAAAGCCCGAAGCAAGGTTGTAAAGTATGCATTTTGCATTAGGCCCTGAGTTGATTTTTTCTTAACCTTCATAATGGCAGTGTATTAGCAAAGACTGGCGAAGTTACATAATATTTCTCAATCCAAAGGGGGGATCCCCGGTATTATTTTGCCTGCTTTGCGTTTAGGGTATATATTTGTTCCGAAAGGGACAGGCATAAACAAAAAAAGTAAAGATCCTCTCGTGGAAAACCCTTACTTTCTTCGTGAAATATTTTCTAAGAGACTGATTATCCGTTGTATTCGTCAGATACAGTCAATTTTTTTCTGCCTCTTGCACGACGTGAAGCCAATACTCTACGTCCGTTAGCGCTAGCCATTCTGGTGCGGAAACCGTGTTTGTTTTTTCTTTTTCTGTTTGAAGGTTGGAATGTTCTTTTCATTGCCGTATGTTATTATTGTTATTATTCCTATCCAAAATTCGGTCGGCAAAAATACCCACTTTTTTTCTATTTACAAAGCTTTATACGAAATTTGGGGGAAACTTTTTCATTTTTCGGTGATTTTAGATTACTTTTGTGCCAAATAATAGAAACATAATCATTTAGAATAACAATTTTTTATGGCAACTACTGCAGATTTCAGAAATGGCATGTGTATTGAATACAACAATGGTCTCTATTTTATCATTGAATTCTTACACGTGAAACCGGGCAAAGGTGCTGCTTTTGTTCGCACTAAACTGAAAAACGTACAAACCGGTCGTGTAATCGAGAATACCTTCAACTCAGGTGTAAAAGTAAACGAAGTTCGTATCGAAAGACGTCCGTATCAATTCCTTTACAAAGATGATATGGGTTACAACTTTATGAACAACGAAACTTTTGAACAAATCACTATTGAGGAAAATATCATCAATGGTGTTAAATTCCTGAAAGAAGGCGAGATCGTGGAGGTGGTAACACATGCAGATACTGAGACTGTTCTTTATGCTGACGTTGCAACTCAGGTTGTATTGGAAATTACTTACACTGAACCGGGCTTGAAAGGCGATACAGCAACCAATACATTGAAACCGGCTACTGTGGAAACTGGTGCTGAAGTTCGTGTTCCTTTGTTCATCGAGACCGGTGATAAAATCAAAATCGATACACGCGACGGATCATACGTGGAAAGAGCAAAATAATCCTAAGAACAATACGATTATCAGGCGGAGGACGGAATCATTTTCGTTCTCCGTTTTTTTTGTCCCATAAAAGTGTGTTTTTCAATCGTGAAGAGATATTATGCCGGAAGATTACAGGTCATTATCCGCAAAGCATGAAAAAAGGACCACGGTCTATATGAAATTGAGTGAGTCTTGTTTGTTATGGTGTTGCACCATAGTTTATTCCTTGTTGTTCCCTTATTGTTTCTTAGTCATTTCATAGATAATCCATAGATATCCCATATCATAATATAATATGGGTTATCTATGGGATATCTATGGGATATCTATGGAAAAACCCATAATAAAGAGCGGAACAAGATAGGCGCAAGAGCAAAGCAACTATCTTTTGATGTTTTGCACTCCAATCAGATTATTACTATATTTGAATTATAGAAAAACCGAAAAAACGTCATTATGCAATTTTCGCTAATTATCCCCGTATATAATCGCCCACAGGAGGTGGACGAACTGCTGCAAAGTCTTACCCAACAAACCTTCAGGGAATTTGAAGTGATTGTGGTGGAAGATGGCTCTACGCTTACCTGTCAGAAGGTTGTGGAGAAATACGAAGACCAGCTTAAAATATTCTACTTCTTTAAACCGAATTCCGGACCGGGAGCTTCGCGTAATTATGGGGCCGAATATGCAAATGGTGATGTGTTGATTGTGCTGGATTCAGACTGTATCATCCCGAAAGATTATCTGACCGAGGTATATCTCGAATTGTGCAATAATCCTTGTGATGCTTTCGGTGGTCCTGATCGTGCGCACGAATCTTTTACGCAAATGCAGAAAGCTATCAATTACGGTATGACCTCTTTCTTTACTACCGGAGGCATACGTGGGGGAACGAAGAAGCTGGATAAATTCTACCCCCGCAGTTTCAATATGGGTATTACCCGTGAAGCTTTCACTAAGCTCAACGGATTCTCCGATATGAGATTCGGTGAAGATATTGATTTCAGTATCCGGTTGTATAATGAAGGATACCGGGTAAGATTATTTCCCGAAGCGTGGGTGTTTCACAAACGGAGGGTGGATTTAAGGAAGTTCTATAAGCAGGTATTTAATTCCGGCATTGCCCGCATCAATCTTTATAAGAAGTATCCCGATTCATTGAAAACCGTGCACCTGTTGCCTGCTGTATTTACCCTGGGAACATTGTTTCTGGCATTCTGCAGTATCTTTTATGTGTACAGTCTGTTACCGGTTATATTTTATTGCCTGTTGATTTTTACTGATGCTGCCATCTCTAACCGGAGTCTGAAAGTTGGGTTGTTGGCTATTCCCGCTGCATTTACTCAGCTATATGGTTATGGATTTGGTTTCATGAAAGCGGTGTGGCAACGGATTATTCTGGGCAAAAATGAGTTTAATGCTTTTGAGAATAATTTCTACAAATGATTTTTGCAGGATAAGTCAATAATCAATTTTACAAACAAAAAAACGATTCACTCCCACATTGTGCGAATGAATCGTTTTTTTATATGGCGTTTGATCAACCTATTTTGTCCATTCTCCAACCTTCGGTTCAATCGGTAAAATAGGAGATAAAATCTTTTCTATGGTGTACTGAAATGCTTCTTTCTTGGTCAGCTGATGGCTCCACGCCACACGTTGTGATGCATTAGCTCCGGCGCCTTTATTTTCAAATTCAGCATAAAATGCCGTCTTATCACGGGTAGTCTTATCCCAGTTTACCCAACCGGCAGGGGCAATGTGCGCCCCAAGTTCACAGTGAATGTAAACTACCTTTGCATAATCGCGCCACGGGCGGCCGAGGAATGCTTTCTTTACATTCGCCGTTGCTGTAATTTTGCAATCGCGGAATACAAATCCGAACGGTTTTCCCTGAGGTGTGCTGGCTGCAGTTACGTAGGAGTCCGATTTATTGCAAAGCGTGCAACGGTCAAACAGAGCAGTAGCTGCCCCGAAGATAAAATCGGTAGTCCCTTCAATATAGCAATCTGCATAATACTGACGGCTGTTTTGTCCGGCTGCATAGAGCGTATCCTGATTTCCCAGAATGCGGCAGTTGCGAAATACACAACGGTCACCCTCTACATGCAGAGCTACAGCTTGTCCGATAGGACCGGCAGAGTTCTCGATGGTCAGGTTCTCGGCATGGAAATCATCAGCATCGACCATCAGGGTGTAGGTGTAAAAGGTGCTGTTACGCCCCCTTTTTATTTTATCGAAATGGTCATCGTAGGTAATGATGGTCTTCTCTGCGCTTTCACCGATCAACGAAAGGTGATTGTTGCATTCGGCCACTTTTACCTTTTCCTTATAGACTCCGTTTTTAATGAAAATGGCAACCGGCTTATCCGGAAAAGCTTTGGTTGCATCAATAGCGTCCTGTACCTTGGTGAAATTGCCGCTACCGTCCTGAGCAACTACGAAATCATACTTTTGTTCTGCATTTGCAGCGAATAAAACTGTCAATAGCAGACAGATGAGTAATGCTGTTTTCTTCATATAAATTGTTTGATCGTGAAATTTCATGGAACGCGGATGAAACGGATGCTGTGCGACGCGGATTTTATGGTTTTTTCTTGTTTCTCTGTGAACATCTGTTAGAATTCGTGTCATCCGTGTGCTTTTATTGAATGTCTGGATTCCAATCGCCAAATAGAGTGGCCTTAGTATATTTCTCCGCTTCTTTATCGGTTAGTTGTTTTGACCACGGTACACGGTTTTTGGTGATTGCCCCTTCGCCTTTGTTTTTATATTCGGCAAAGAAAGCGGTCTGTTCATTCTCTGTTTTTCCCCAGTTATCCCATCCTTTAGGATTAATCACTTTCCCCAACGTACATTCCCGGAAGACTACCTGCGCATAAGGTCTCCACGGCCTGCCTAAATAGAATGATCCGTCAGGGGCATCGCCGCTGATGGTGCAGTTCTGAAATACGAACCCGAAAGCATTGCCTTGTGGAGTAGAAGCCGCTGTTACATAACCGTTAGTTTTGCAGACGATGCTACACTCTTCAAAGAACGCGGTGGAAAAGCCGAAGATAAAATCGACTGTTCCCTCGATGTAACAGTTTTGGTAATATTGCCGGCTTTTCTCTCCGTGAGGGTATAGCGTATCCTGAAAACCCAGAAATCGGCAATTGCGAAAGCAAACCTTATCGCCGTCAATACGAACGGCTACTGCCTGTCCGACAGGACCCGATGAATTCTCAAATGTGATATTCTCAGCTGTGAATCCGTCTCCGAAAACAAAGAATGAAGAAGATCCAGATGTTCCGATATTTTCTCCGAAACGATTTTGCTTTGAGGCGTAATCGTCATAGGTGAGTGTCGTGGAATAGGCGCAATCGCCGATAAGTGTTACATTAGTCTTGTTGGTTGGTAAAGTAATTTTCTCTTTGTATTTCCCGGGTTTGATGTGGATGCGGGTACGGGCTGTGCGCATTTCGGGTACGGCATTGATTGCCGCCTGCACAGTAGTAAAATCACCACTGCCATCCTGAGCGACTACAAAATCATATTTTTCGGCTGCATTTGCCGAAACAATGAGGCAGATCAATGCTCCCAGTAATGTTGTTAAACGGTGTAAGTTCATTGTGTAGATAGATTTATATGCTAATTTGATTGTGTCGAATGGAAATCAGATGTCCCCGGATTACAGAATACAAAGCAAAAAATATTCTGCCAAAGTTTGATCGAAATATTGGTATAAAAGGTATAATTTCTGACAATGCATTTCCGGTGATGGTCCGCATAACAAAAGAATCTTTGTATTTTTGTGAATATCACCAATCCTGTAATTTATGCATTTACATCCGTTGATAACCGATCTTGCCCTGATAATGATTCTGGCAGGTACCATTACGTTAATCTTTAAGTGGTTAAAGCAGCCTGTCGTATTGGGGTACATTGTAGCCGGATTTCTGGCTTCGGTAAAAGTACCTGTTATACCTTCCATTCAGGATGTGCACAGCATCAATATCTGGGCTGAGATAGGTATTATATTCCTTCTGTTTGCACTTGGTCTGGAATTCAGTTTCAAGAAGTTGATCAACGTAGGTGGATCGGCTGTGATTACTGCTGTATTAATCATGACCGGGATGATGCTTTCAGGTTTTGCTACCGGTAAATTACTCGGATGGGAAAAGATGGATTCGATTTTTCTGGGTGCGATGCTCTCCATGTCATCAACGACTATTATTATCAAGGCATTCGATGATTTGGGAATGAAGAACCAGAAATTTACCAATACCGTATTCGGGGTATTGGTGGTTGAGGATCTCTTTGCTATTCTGATGATGGTGATTCTTTCCTCTATCGCTGTGACCAAAGGGGTTGAGGGGGCGTTTATCTCCGAGAGCGTATTTAAACTGGTTTTCTTTCTGCTTCTGTGGTTTTTTACCGGGATCTATCTGATTCCGCTTTTTTTACGTAAGGTGAAAAAGTTTCTGAATGCAGAGACATTGTTGGTGGTAGCTGTCGGGTTGTGTCTCGGTATGGTGGTGATTGCTGATTCGGTTGGCTTTTCATCGGCGCTTGGAGCGTTTATTATGGGTTCTATCCTGGCCGAAACAATTGAGGCCGAAAGTATTGAGAAAATTATCAAACCCGTGAAGGATTTGTTTGGCGCGATATTCTTTGTTTCGGTGGGGATGTTGGTTGATCCGCAAGTCCTGATTGAATATATTGTACCGATTGCCATCATCACATTGGTTGTGATATTCGGACAAATTCTTTTTGCCAGCTCTGGTATCCTGCTTTCAGGACAGCCATTGAAGATTGCAATTCAATCGGGTTTTAGTTTGGCACAGATAGGGGAGTTTGCGTTTATTATTGCAAGTCTCGGTACTAGCCTGAAGGTAACAGCTTCGTTTCTCTATCCGGTTGCGGTTGCGGTATCTGTAATCACCACATTTACTACTCCGTTTATCATACGGATGTCGGGACCGGCTTATCTGAGATTGCAGAAACATATGCCGGATCGCTGGCATGAATTTCTGGAACGTTATACGGCAGGTTCAAATACTGTCAACAGGCAAACCGACTGGCAGCAGATCCTAAAAGCATATGCTTTGCATATCGTAATTCATTCCATTATGCTGGGTGGGATCATCTGGGCATCATTTAAATTTCTGACACCGATGTTAATCAGCCATTGGGGAAGCGAGGTCGCAAGCATTGTTTCGAGTGCGGTTACTCTGGCAATAATGGCGCCTTTGCTCTGGTCAATAGCATTCAGACGGGTGAAAAGAGATTTGTTTCGTGTCATGTGGACTGACTCGCGCTATAATCACGGTCCGTTGATGTCGATTGCCATGCTGCGTTTTTTGATTGCTATGGTGTTTGTGATGATTGTGCTGGTTCATTTCTTCTCCTTTCGGTTAGGGACTTTAGTGGGTTTTGCGGTATTAAGCATGCTTGTGATTTTGTTTTCAGGGCAAATCCGCCGTACGGTATTGCATCTGGAGAAGACTATGATCCGTCACCTCAATGAGCGGGAAAATGCAAGTTTGCCTAAGATAAATAACCTCATTCATGATATTCATATGGCGGAGTTTGAAGTGTCTCCCGACAGCGAACTGACGGGACGCTATCTCTATAAGGCAGACTTCCGCAACCATTACGGCGTGAGTATCGTGAGCATTCACCGGGGTAGCAAACACATAAATATTCCCGGAGCACGTGACCAGCTGATGCCTTACGACCGTATCTCAGTGGTTGGTAACGATGAGCAAATCAAGAAATTCGGTAAGCTTGTGGAAATTCACGATACAGTAGAGCTATCCGGAGGGGAGTCGCCGGGTGTATCGATGCAAAATCTGACAATCAATGAATCCTCATTGTTTGTAGGAAAGTCGATTAAAGAATCGAATTTTCATATATCAAATACCCTGGTTATAAGTGTTCAACGCCAAAATGGAGAGATCGTACTACCTGCAGCCGATATGGTATTCCAACCTGGTGATCTGGTAACGATTGTAGGGCAAAAGGACAAACTGCAAAGTATAGTACAAGGCTTTTGCACCATTTCCTGATACATTTTGTCTGTTAGCAGTACGGTGCAAGGCGATAACTGTTTGTAATTGAATAAACTTTTCTATCTTTGCGCTGCTTTTTTTAACCAAAAAATGCTGTTGGCGATAGTTATTAGCTACCAGGTATATAGCTTAGGTTAGAGAGAATGACTAATATCTATTGCAAACGATTAACGACAAACTAAAAAATGAAGAATTACAAGTTAATTAACAACGTGTTAGGCTGGCTTGCATTTGCCATTTCGGCAGTGACTTACATCCTGACAATCGAACCCACAGCCAGTTTCTGGGATTGTGGTGAGTTTATCTCTTCAGCGTTTAAGTTGGAAGTTGGTCACCCACCGGGTGCTCCCTTCTTTATGCTTACCGGACGCTTTTTTGCAAACTTTGCTTCAGATCCGTCTCAGGTAGCCCGAATGGTCAACATTATGTCGGCCCTGTTGAGTGCACTGACTATCCTGTTCCTGTTTTGGACTATAACTCATTTGGCAAAAAGACTTGTGGTTAAAAATGACAAGATGTCTGTGGGTCAGTTAATTGCCATTATGGGCAGTGGTATGGTTGGAGCATTGGTTTATACTTTCTCGGATACATTCTGGTTTTCAGCTGTAGAGGGTGAGGTTTACGCTTATTCATCTTTCTTTACAGCTGTGGTTTTCTGGCTGATCCTTAAGTGGGAAGAGGTTGCTGAAAGTTCTCATGCCAACCGTTTTATAGTGTTGATCGCTTACCTTACCGGTCTTTCCATTGGAGTTCACTTGTTGAATCTGCTTTGTATCCCTGCTATTGTATTGGTATACTATTATAAAAAATACCCGAATGCAGACTTGAAAGGTTCATTCAAAGCCTTGCTTATATCGTTTGCATTGGTAGTACTTGTAATGTACGGAATGATTCCCGGATTGGTAAAAGTTGCCGGATGGTTTGAACTGTTGTTTGTTAATGGCATGGGGATGCCTTTTAACTCCGGCTTAATATTTTATCTGTTGTTAGTGATCGGAGCGATTGGCTGGGGGCTTTATGAAACCAATTCAGGAAAAAATCCTGTACGCATCGCCATTTCATTTCTTGCTTCAATTGCGTTAGCAGGAATTCCTTTCCTGACAGATGGTGCTCTTGGTATTTTTATCGGATTGGTTATTCTGGGTGGATTAGGCTGGTACCTGTTTACTAATAAGAAAGTAAATTTGGTGTTACTCAATACTACCTTACTTTGTCTGATGTCAATCATGATCGGGTATTCTTCTTATGCACTGATTATTATCCGCTCAGCTGCTAATACGCCGATGGATCAGAACTCACCTGAAGATGTCTTCACCCTGGGTCGTTACCTCGGTCGTGAGCAATATGGCGACCGTCCTCTTTTCTATGGCGAAACCTTTGTATCGGAGGTCGCACGGGACAATCAAGGTCAGGCAATTGTGAAAAAGGGTGCTGCAAACTGGATTCAGAAAGTAAAAAAGAATCCTTCTGATAAAGACGAATATGTAGTCGGAAGTTATAAAGAAGATTACGAATACCAGCCTGAGACTAAGATGCTTTTCCCCCGGATGTACAGTAAACAGCCACAACATATCGAGGCTTATAAGATCTGGTCAAACTTCAAAGGTACTGATGTCACTGTCAGCAATATGGGTGAAAATACTACAGTGAAGATGCCAACACTGGTGGAAAATATCAGATTTTTCATCTCGTATCAGATGAACTTCATGTACTGGCGTTACTTTATGTGGAACTTCTCCGGTCGTCAGAATGATATTCAGGGTAACGGTGAAGTACAAAACGGAAACTGGATTACCGGATTTAACTTTATAGACAAACACCTGGTAGGTGACCAAAGTAACTTACCGCCCGATATGGCTAATAATAAGGGACATAATGTCTTTTACATGTTGCCATTATTGCTCGGTATCATTGGATTGTTATATCAGGCTTATTCCGGACAAAAAGGAATACAGGATTTCTGGGTAACTTTCTTCCTGTTCTTTATGACCGGTTTGGCGATTGTAATTTATCTGAATCAATATCCTTATCAACCGCGTGAACGGGATTATGCTTTTGCCGGATCCTTCTATGCCTTTGCTATCTGGGTCGGACTCGGAGTTGCAGGGGTGGCTAAGGGGCTCAGTAAATACACTAACGAAACAGCAGCTGCTGCAATTGCAGCAATTGTATGTTTAATCGTTCCGGTACAAATGGCTGCTCAAAACTGGGATGACCATGACCGTTCCGGTCGTTATACATGTCGTGATTTCGGTTATAACTATTTAGTTTCTTGTCCGAAGGATGCCGTATTATTTACAAACGGAGACAATGATACTTTCCCATTGTGGTATAATCAGGAGGTAGAAGGTGTACGTACAGATGTGCGTGTATGTAACCTCAGCTACCTGCAGACAGACTGGTATATTGATCAGATGCGTCGTCAGGCATACGATTCAAAACCGTTACCGATTTCGTTTAAACCGTATCAATATGTACAGGGAACACGCGATATCGTTTACGTAACCAATATGCTCAATCAGCCGATGGATATTCGTCAGGCGATGGACATCATTAAATCGGATGATCCGAATCTGAAGATCAAACAAGGGGATACCCAATTTGAGTTTATTCCGACTGAAAACTTGTTCCTGCCGGTAGATTCTGCTCAGGTAATTCAATCCGGAGCGGTTGCAAAAGATCACAAAACGCCTATTTCAAAACAATTTGCTGTTTCACTCAAAGGCAAACAATATATCGGCAAACAGGAAATGGTTATCCTGGATATGTTGGCAAATAGTCAGTGGAAACGTCCTATCTGTTATGCAGTAACTGTAGGTTCTGAAAATTATCTCAATCTGAATAAGTATTTCAGCCTTGAAGGATTGGCTTATCATATTGTACCTCAGGAATTCGGTGCAAATGGCGGAATCAATACAGAGGTGATGTACGACAATATGATGAATAAGTTCAAGTGGGGCGGCATTGACAATCCGAAAGTTTATCTGGATGAGAATATTTTACGTATGTGTAAAACTTTCCGCTTCATGTTCGGAAGACTTATTACAGCGTTAATTCAGGAAGGCAAGAATGATAAAGCTCTTAAGGCCCTGGATAAATGTATGAAAGTGATACCTCCGGCTACAGTATCGAATGATTATTCATCACTTGGATTGGCTGAATGTTATTACCGTTTAGGTCAGAAACAGAAAGCTCAGGCAATTACCGAAGATATTGCGTCAAACAGTGTGAAGAATCTGCAATGGTTCTATTCTCTGACTCCTTCTCAGCTTAATTCAGCCATGAATGATGTGGGTAATAATCTGGCTGTATTGCAATCTGTGCTGCAATTATATTCTACATTCAATCCAAAACTGAGCGAAAAATATATGCCTGCTTTCCAGACATTCAGTGCTGGCTGGAATGCAAGTCACGCTACGAAACAATAATGATTATTGAACGTCCGCCATTCTTATACAGGCTCCTTTTCCCGGGAGCCGTATGGAGAATGCCACAACAAAATAAATGTGTTTATATCACATTTGATGATGGTCCGATACCCGAGGTAACCCCTTGGGTATTGGATTTTCTGGATGAATGTCAAATTAAGGTGACTTTTTTCTGTGTAGGTGATAATGTCAGGAAATACCCAGAACTCTATCGTGAAATATTAGCTCGCGGTCATAGAACCGGTAATCATACTTTCAATCACTTGCAGGGATTACGTACCCTCACACGGAATTATCTGTTGAATGTCTATAAAGCTTCAGAGCTTATAGATAGCAAGTTGATGCGTCCACCTCATGGACATATCCGGTTACCTCAATTCTGGGCTTTACGACGCAAATATCGAATTGTTATGTGGGATCTGGTTACCCGCGATTACAGTAAGATTTTATCAGGTGAACAGGTCTTTGACAATGTCAGACAGTTGGCGCGTAACGGTTCCATTATTGTTTTTCATGACTCTCTGAAGTCGGAAAAGAATTTGAAATATGCACTGCCTAAAGCCATTAATTGGCTGAAAAATCAAGGGTATGATTTTAGGGTAGTGGAATAATTCTTCTAAACAACGAAATAAATATTATTATGAAGGCTTTACTATCTAAGGAGCAGGTTCATGCTGAAGAGATTATTGCATTGTGTAAGATCTGCTATGTCGGTTTTGCCGACACCGACGGAACACCTTACGTGTTACCCATGAACTTCGGATACAATGATGGTGTTATTTATCTGCATTCAGGTCCGGAAGGCTCTCATCTCGGGATTCTGAAAAGAAATAACAAACTGTGTATTACTTTTTGTACGGGAGATAAGCTGGTTTACCAACATGCAGATGTAGCCTGCAGCTACAGCATGCGTTCTGATAGCGTTATTTGCCGTGGATCGGTTGAGTTTATTGAAGATGTCGAGGAGAAAACCAATGCCATGAACATTCTGATGGCAAACTATACAGACAAACCTTTTACTTATTCTTTACCGGCAATAACCAATGTGAAGGTCTGGAAAGTTGAGGTGGAATCATTCAATACAAAATCATTTGGATTGACACATAAAGAATATCTTAGCAGGGTTCAAAAATAGAAATCTGATATTGATTAATAAAAAAACTCCGTTTTGCCGAATTTATTCAGCGAAACGGAGTTTTTCTTTATAGATAAGATACCTCTTCTATAAGGTTTCTACCAATACATTGACTTGATTACGAAGCGCTTCAACGACTCCGCTTTCTATCTTGAAATTAAAGAAGACCCCATTTGCATCTTTCACTTTGATGTTACCATTTTTCAAGGTAGAAACAATCGGTGCATGGTTTCTCAGAATTTCAAAATAACCTACATTTCCGGGCAGTTGAATCAGTTCGATATCGCCGGAAAACAAGGTTTTTTCAGGTGAAATTATATCCAGATGCATGAGAATTTGTTTTTAGTTAATTGTCAGATCGCTCTGTGCCGATTATTTATTAGCTTCTGCCAATAATCGTTTACCCTTCTCAATAGCTTCTTCTAAAGTTCCGACCATACTGAATGCAGTTTCAGGATATTCGTCTACTTCACCGTCCATAATAGCATTGAAGCCTTTAATGGTGTCTTCGATAGTTACCCATACACCTTTCATACCTGTAAATGCCTCTGCTACATGGAATGGTTGTGATAAGAAGCGTTGTACGCGACGTGCACGGTGTACTACAAGTTTATCAGCTTCTGAAAGTTCGTCCATACCAAGGATCGCGATAATATCCTGTAGCTCTTTGTAACGTTGCAACAACTCTTTCACACGCTGAGCCGTTTCGTAGTGTGCTTTACCTACTTCGTTTGGAGTAAGGATACGTGATGTTGATGCCAGTGGATCTACAGCGGGATAAATACCCAACTCGGAGATTTTACGGTTCAATACCGTTGTCGCATCCAGGTGAGAGAACGTTGTTGCAGGAGCCGGGTCAGTCAAGTCATCCGCAGGTACATATACAGCCTGAACAGAGGTGATTGAACCGTATTTAGTTGAGGTAATACGCTCCTGCATCAGACCCATTTCCGTAGCCAGTGTCGGTTGGTAACCTACTGCAGAAGGCATACGTCCCAATAGAGCTGATACTTCAGAACCTGCCTGGGTGAAACGGAAAATATTATCTACGAAGAAAAGAATATCATTTCCTTTTCCTTTTTTGTCTCCATCGCGGAAATATTCAGCTACGGATAATCCTGACAATGCTACACGGGCACGGGCTCCCGGCGGTTCATTCATCTGTCCGAAAACAAGAGTCGCTTTTGAATTCGCTAATGCTTCCTGATCGATCAGGCTCAGGTCCCAACCTCCTTGCTCCATGTTTTTATTGAATGCCTCACCGTATTTAATTACGTCTGATTCAATCATTTCACGCAACAGGTCATTCCCTTCACGGGTACGTTCTCCAACACCGGCAAATACAGACTGACCATCGTATTTCTTTGCAATGTTGTTGATCAATTCCATGATCAAAACCGTTTTACCGACACCGGCACCTCCGAAGAGACCAATTTTACCTCCTTTTGAGTAAGGCTCGAGCAAGTCGATTACCTTAATACCGGTGTACAGTACCTCTTTCTCGGTTGAAAGATCTTCAAACTTGGGCGGTTTGTTATGGATTTCGTATGAATTATCTTTGGTTAGTGTGCCGATACCATCGATCGCTTCACCAATTACGTTTAACAGACGACCTTTGATTTGGTTTCCTACCGGTATGGAAATTGCTTTTCCTGTAGCAACTACTTCCATGCCGCGCCATAGTCCGTCTGTAGAGTCCATCGCCACGGTACGAACGGTATGTTCGCCAATATGCTGCTGACATTCGAGGATTAATGGCTGTTCATTTTCTCTTTTCACTTCCAAAGCGTCATAGATATTGGGCAGATCGGATCCGGTCTGCTCAAAACTTACGTCGACAACAGGTCCGATTACCTGTATGATTTTGCCTATGGACTGACTCATATAATCTTGTGTTTTGATATCAAATTAATAAATTCTTTTAGAATAACCGGTTAAATGGTAATTGTCAAATTATTATCCATTTAACGCGTTGGCACCGCTTACAATTTCGAGAATCTCGTTGGTGATTGAAGCCTGACGTGCTTTATTATAGGTCAGGTTGAGCGTCCGGATTAATTCAGCGGCATTATCCGTAGCTTTATGCATAGCTGTCATTCGGGCTCCGTGTTCAGACGCTATAGAATCAAGAACGGATTTGTAGAACTGAACCTTAAGAGATTTCGGGAAAATGACTTCTATAACGCTTTCCATGGAAGGTTCAAAAAAGTAGTCTGGTTTGATACCTTTATGCAAATTCGATGCAGAAGAATGATCTCCGTTTTCCTTGACCGGTAAGAACTGTTCAACGACCAGTTTCTGCACAGCTGCATTCTTAAACTGGTTGTAGACGAGTTCAACCTTATCATAATTACCGGACCTCCCTAGCGTAAGAATCCATGATTACCTGAGCCAGTTCCGATATTTTGTTGAAAGCTAATGTCGTCGAACAGCTCGGTATTCAGATGTACATTCCGGATATATTACGGGCTTCTTAGTCCGTCAGCCGCCTTTTTCCCAATAGCCAGGATATCTACATTTCCCGCCGACTGTATTGATCAGCGTATGTAGTATTGATCAGCTCAACGGTTTTTTTTTACAACATTGATATTGAACCCACCGCAAAGTCCGCGATTTGTAGGTAATTGCAATCAGCAATACCTTTGTTGTATATGGACGCTGTGCATATTTCTTATTCATCCCCGGTTCCGCATTCTTGCTTACATTCTTGAGAATGCCCTGCAATTTATCGGAGTAGGGACGTATTTGTATGATCGCATCCTGTGCTTTTCGCAGCTTGGCGGCCGATACCATTTTCATGGCACTGGTCACGCTGCTGTGTCGATTTTACGGATGCAAATCCGAAGACGTATTTCTTTTAAGTTCGCCATATTCTATTCGGTTATGGGCTTAGGCTTTGTATCTGGCAGACACTTCACGCGCTACAGATTCAAGCGTTTTGGTCACATGATCGTTGATATCACCGTGGCTGAGGGTTTTCAATACATCGTTGTGCTCAGTTTCGAGTACGCGGATGAATTCATTCTCAAAGTCTCCAACGCGATGTGTAGGTACATCCATCCATTAAACCGCGGGGTTCCGCAATACAGGATAGTCGATCTGGTTTTTCCACGCGAACAGGAGAAAACTGACCTTGTTTCAGAATTTCAACGTTGCGGGCACCTTTTGTCAAGTACAGATTTAGTCGCTGCATCAAGGTCAGAACCGAACTTTGAGAATGCTTCAAGTTCACGATATTCCGCCTGGTCAATCTTCAGGGTTCCGGCTACTTTCTTCATCGCTTTTACCTGAGCTTTACCTCCTACACGGGAAACTGAAATACCCACTGTTAATTGCGGGACGGATACCTGCATTGAACAAGTGCGACTCAAGGAAAATCTGACCATCGGTAATTGAAATAACGTTGGTCGGGATGTATGCCGATACGTCACCAGTCTTGTGTTTCGATAATGTGGAAGAGCAGTTAAAGAACCTCCCCCTTTAACCATGTGCTTAATCGAATCAGGTACGTCATTCATGTTATTAACTACAGACTGCGTAGAGTTGATCTTAGCTGAACGTTCAAGCAAGCGGGAGTGAAGGTAAAATACGTCTCCCGGATAAGCTTCACGGCCTGGTGGACGACGGAGTAACAGCGACACTTCACGGTAAGAAACTGCCTGTTTTGACAAATCATCATATACAATTAATGCCGCTCGTCCGGTATCGCGGAAGAACTCCCCCGATTGCAGTACCTGCAAAAGGTGCATAAAACTGTAATGCAGCAGGGTCAGCTGCAGTCGACATCACAATGGTTGTATATGCCATTGCGCCATTCTCTTCAAGTGTTTTGGCAATATTGGCTACGGTAGATCCTTTTTGACCGATCGCTACGTAGATACAATAAACAGGTTCTCCTTTTTCGTAGAATTCTTTCTGATTGATAATGGTATCAATCGCGATAGCTGTCTTTCCGGTCTGTCTGTCGCCGATGATCAGCTCACGCTGTCCGCGACCGATGGGGATCATTGCATCGATAGCTTTAATACCGGTTTGCAATGGTTCTGCTACAGGCTGGCGAAAGATTACACCGGGTGCTTTGCGTTCCAGCGGCATTTCGTACAAATCGCCTGTGATGGGACCTTTTCCGTCCAAAGGTTCTCCGATTGTGTTTACCACACGTCCCAGCAAACCTTCACCCACATGGATTGAAGCAATCTTACGGGTACGTTTTACTCGGTCACCCTCTTTGATTTTTTCTGACGAGCCCAGCAATACGCAACCCACGTTGTCTTCTTCAAGGTTTAGTACGATACCTTTTACACCACTGTCAAATTCAACCATCTCGTTAGACTGGACATTCGACAGTCCGTATACCCGGGCAATACCGTCACCTACTTGCAATACGGTTCCTACTTCCTCAAATTCGATTTCGGTATTGAACCCTTCTAATTGTTTTTTTCAGTATTTCGGAAACTTCTGCAGGATTAATTCCGGCCATAATATTGTTGTTTTATTAATTTCTAATTATTCCGTTTCTTATTTCGATTTCACTAATTCTTGCCGGAGCTGTTTCAGGCGTGACGCCACACTGGCATCGATCAACTGATCGTCGACCTGTAATACAAAACCTCCGATTAACCGGGTGTCTACTTCGGTAACCAGCTCGACTTCTGCCTTAAACCGTGTGGCAATTGCCTTGGTAAAGAGTGCAACGGTATCGGCATCAAGTGCTACTGCACTGGAAAGTATGGCCGATTTCGTTCCACTGTTTTTGCGATATAAAGTCAGAAAGTCTCTGGTAATACTTTCCAGATACATCTCTCGTTTGTTGGTGAGTAAAAGGTTCAGGAATGACAGAGTCATTGGATTAACCCGGGCACCAAAGACCTCTTTGACCAACTGACGTTTGTTAGTGGTGCTGATCACAGGACTTTCGAGCATCTGAATAAATTCAGGGACTGTCCGGGTCGTGTGAAAAAGCAAATCGACATCGGCATGCACCGCATCCAGTACTTTTTTCTCCACCGCCAGACTGTACAATGCTTTGGCGTAGCGAACAGGGATTTTGCTATCGTTCATTATAGGCTAAGTTTAAAGACAATTGCATGGGAACAGCAGATGACTGTTCATTAATTAATCTCAATCTGGTCTACAAATTTCTTGACCAGTTCTTTTTGACGGGCATCGTCCGAAAGACGTTCTCTCAGAATCTTTTCTGCAATGTCAATAGAGAAAGATGCAATTGTATTTTTTATCTCCTCAATAGCAGCTGTTTTTTCGCGTTCAATGGTTGCTTTAGCATTTTCCAGGACCTTGTTGGCTTCTATAGTTGCCTGATTTTTTGCTTCGAGCACGATGGCGTCTTTCATATCCCGTGCTTCTTTCATGATCTTTTCACGCTCCTGGATAGCTTCTTTCAGGATCTTTTGGTTGTCATCCTGTAAACGAACCATTTCCTCTTTGGCACGTTCGGCTGCTTTCAGGGCTTCGTCGATCGAATTTTCACGGTCGGCTAAAGCTTTCAGAATAGGCTTCCATGCATATTTTTTTAGGATAAACAACAAGATGGAGAACGAAACGATCATCCAGAAAAGTAGGCCAAATTCAGGCATTACCAATTCCATAACTATAATTTTATTAGGTCAATAAACAAGGAATAGTCAAAAAATCGAAGCAAGCCGGTATCCAACCGGCTTGCTTCGAAGCCTCCTTTTGATTAAGTAAAAAGGATAAGTAAGCAGATAACCAGCGCGAAGAAGGCTACCCCTTCAACAAGAGCCGCGGTCATAATCATATTCGAACGAATATCGCCAAGGGCTTCCGGCTGGCGAGCAATTGCTTCAACAGCTCCTTTACCGATAAGACCGATACCTACCCCTGCGCCAATGGCAGCGAATCCGGCACCGATACCGGCACCCATTTTCGCAATGGCCATGCTTGCAGCAGCTTGTAATAAAACAGTTAATGTTACCATGTCTATTAAATTAAAAATGAATATTTGTTTTGATTCTATGGTCGTTTAAAATGAGAGTCTGTCAGGTGTACGAATTATTCGTGATGCTCTCCGTGTGTTTCCATGGCCATTCCGAAATACATGGCTGAAAGTAACGTGAAGACATAAGCCTGGATGAAGGCCACCAGCAATTCAATCAGACTCATAAATACGGTGAAGAGAACTGATACTACCGATACGCCGTAACCGGCAAAAACATTTTTCTCCCCGAATACAAAGATGAGGCAGTAGAAAGCCAACGCTACGATGTGACCGGCCGTAATGTTGGCGAAGAGACGTATCATCAGTACGAACGGCTTAATAAATAGCCCCATCGTCTCAATCACCGGCATCAGAGGCACGGGAATCTTTAACCACCAGGGTACCCCCGGCATGTTAACAATGTGTTTCCAGTAATCTTTGCTTGAGCTGAATTGTGTAATGAAAAAGGTAAACAGTGCCAGTACCATGGTAACGGCAATATTACCGGTCAGGTTTGCACCCCCCGGGAAAATAGGGATTAAGCCCAGCAGGTTGTTGAAAAATATGAAGAAAAAAATAGTAAGCAGGTAGGGGAGATATTTCATGTACTTGTCGGGAATTGCAGCTTTGGCAATATCATCACGGACAAATATGATAATGGGTTCCACCCAGCTTTGAATACCTTTCGGAGCACGGGCAAAGTTCTCTTTGTAACGTTTGGATGCGCTTAGGAAGACAAATAAAATCAGAGCAATGCTGATGAACAGGGAAGCAACGTTTTTGGTAATAGAAAAATCGAGTGGGCGTATCTCTTTCCCATCCGGCTGTATTTCTACTATTTTACCCTCGTATTTTCCTTCCTGAGCAATTTTTAGTCCTTCATACGACTCTGTTCCATGATGGAATGCAGAGGCTATAAAAGCATGAAATCCTGTCTGATTACTATAAACCAATACCGGAAGGGGAATGCTGATGTGATTTTCTCCAATGGTGGTAATGTGCCATTCGTAGGCATCATTAATGTGGTGGAAGATTAATTTCTGTGGATTAAATCCCTGGTGTTTTTCTGTGTTTGATTCAGTTTTCTCAGCTGCAACGGCTACTGAATGAGAAGCGAAAATCGCAATAATTATAAGAAATATTGTCTTAATAAATCTCATCACTTTTATGGTTTCAAATTACTATTCAACATCAACTCTTTTTGACTTTGCAAAAAGACAATACCTGTATCACCTCAAATACCGTAAAACAGACATACAAAACAAAGAATGTCATCAGGAATTTGAGCACGTCGGTTTTCACTAAAAGTAGACATACGACCAGAAAGCCAAGGTAGATAAAGAGTTTCATGGTAGTGGTGCCGATATAGACGGAAGAGAAACGGAGTGGATTTGCATCACAGGCTTTTAATAACCGACTATAACTAAAAAATGTAACCAACGATATGAGAAAGAACTGTATGGGGAACATCGGTGTATACCACGATGGAATGACAACTGAAAAAAGTAGTGCTGATACCCCTATTAGCACAAAGCTGAAAACGATTAGTTTGTATACAAATTTTTTCTGAACTTGCGACATGGCAACAAATGTATCAAAATATTGCGATTCTGAAATCATTTTTATAAATCTTAATACAAATATGATGTCAAAATGAGATATGGTTATTTTTTTAACAGTGTTCTGAACAAATAATAAAACCCTGTAACCGCTCCGACTATGATAAGAAGGAGCGTAAAGAATGGAAATGACAGATTTAACCAGTTATCCAGTTCCCTGCCTCCCCAACCTCCGAGTACGACAAGCAATATCACCTGAATTGTAAGGCTTGAGTATTTGGCATAGGCATTCATTGCCCGTTTGCCTTTTTTAATATCGTCATCCTTCATAACCTATACTTAGGTTTTAGGGAAAAGATGACGGATTTCTGCAGCGTTTATGATTAAGTCGCTGATTTGATCCGGATTCAGGGTCTGAGCGTTGAACGAGATGTCGTAATCCAGTTTGTCACTGCTTTTACCCCTGTAATAATCACGAAACATTGCCCGTTGTTTATCAACCAGTTCAATGTATTTCCGGGTGTCATGCAGAGACATCTCTTTCCGTTTGCTCAGCATTACCGTGCGCCAGGAAATCGGGGCTTCCAGGTGAATGTGTAATGATTTCGGAATATCACCGGCTATGATTCCGCTGGCACGTCCTACAATTACCACATTTCCTTTGACTGCCAGATTTCGGATCACCTCTTCGATTACTTTTTTAAACTTAGTGCCATGCGCATAATAAGTTTCGGTAAAGGACGAAACAATCTCCTGAACGAAATTCTGTTCCCCGGAATCAAGCAATATTTGTACTTTTTCAGGGTGGATCTTAAGCTCTTTCGATGCCACGGCAAGAATCTCTTTGCTTACGTGCTTCCAGGCTTCGTGCTGCGAAGCGGAAGCGAATTTTCTATTGATCTTTTCGATCAGCAGTTCTGCAATTACATTTGCATTGCAACCACATTGCCGGGAGATCGTAATAACCGGCCCCTGGCTTAGTTCGTTACTTTTGAGCGAGGCTTTCTGGTACCTTTCGTCCATGTATTTCAACAATAGATTAGTATCCATAACAGATGATTTTAAAGGGTTAACGTATAAAAATCAATCACTCAATAAGTACATTTCCACCCAAAGAAATGGGTCAGTAAATGTAGAAAAAAGAAATTCTCATGCCTCGGAAAAATCGATAAACTCCGGATAAATGCCGATGAAAAACTCTTTAAGCTATTAACAAGCGGCGATTAAGAGTAGTTCGCTTTAATTAAGGAATTATTTAGGTAATGCTCTGTTTTTGAATAAAAACAGAGCCGGAACCCGGTTTTTTCACATTTCGCTGAAATAGTTTACCGGGGGTAATCTATTTGATAACACATGAAGTAAGAATTACCCCAGTACAGACTACGTTTTTTTTTCGGTTTAGGCTTACTTTTCTTGTCTGTTCGTTGTGTTAAATTGAATCAAACCCGTTTTCAGACCTTTGCCTTCAACTTTTAAAACCAGATTCCCCGGTTTTTCTGATGATTGAATAACAGCAGTCAGCATGCCTTTAAATACATGCATCTGTGGCAAATGAAATTGCTCCAGGTTAGTGGCGTCACCATTGGCTGCTGCACGATAGGAGCCCTGTCCGCTTACACTGAATTTCAGTAGGTGGTCAGCATCCGGACAAAGGTTGCCTTTTTCATCTACAACTTTTACCGTGATGAAAGCCATATCTTTACCGTCGGCAGTGAGAGCTGTCCGGTCGGCTGTAAGTTCAAGGTGGTGCGGCTTGCCTGCGGTGTGAACTTCCTCCGAAGCGACGGCTTCTCCGTTTTGATCGTATGCTATTACCTTGAGGGTGCCGGGCGTATATTTGACATCTTTCCACATCAGTCGGTAACGGGTCTGGTTATTTTCTTTCGATTTGGTCTGTCTTCCCATGCTCTTACCATTGACAAAAAGCTCTGCCGAAGGATAATTGGTGTAGCAGAAGACCGGAGTAACCTGCCCTTCACGTCCCGGCCAGGTCCAGTGCGGTAAAATATGCAATGTTTTTTCCTGAGCATTCCAACGGCTTCGGTAAAGATAATAACGATCCTTTGGCAGGCCAGCCAGGTCACAGATCCCAAAATAAGAACTATGCGATGACCACTGCGAGTCATAGGGGGTAGGCTCACCAAGGTAATCGAAACCGGTCCAGACAAACTCGCCGATTACGTAATCCAGATCATCCTGTTTCACAAACTCATCATCAGGCACCTGCGACCAGTTACAGGCTTCGAAGTCATAAGACGAGCATTGGTTATCCGGATATGCCTTATCCTTTGTGAATTCCAACGGGAACTTATATACACCGCGAGAGCTGATGGTTGATGCCGTTTCCGATCCCAGGATTATGCCCTGTGGCAACATCTTAAAAGCTTCTTCGTAACGATGAGGTTTGTAATTAAATCCCGGTATGTCGAGCAGGGCGGCAAAGTTGTTTTTTACTGCGTTGTCAAAACGGTCCATACCTGCAGTTACAGGACGGGTCGGGTCTTCGCGGTGGCAGATATCCTGCAGGGATTTCAGGATCTTATTTCCTCCCGGTACTCCCTGTTCACCGATTTCGTTACCAATGCTCCACATGACGATAGAGGGATGGTTGCGGTCGCGATGCAGCATGGTCTCCATATCCTTTTCAGCCCATTCTGAGAAAAGGGTCTGATATCCATTTTCCACTTTGGGGCTTTTCCAGGTGTCAAACGATTCGTCCATCACCAGGAAACCCATCTCGTCGCACAGGTCTAAAAACTCAGGTGCGGGCGGGTTGTGTGATGTGCGGATAGCGTCGCAGCCCATGTCTTTGAGTATCGATAGCTGGCGGCGAATAGCAGACACATTGACTGCTGCCCCCAATGGGCCGAGGTCGTGGTGCAGGCAAACGCCTTTGAACTTCCGGCGCTGTCCGTTCAGGGAAAAGCCTTTCATCGGTTCATATTTGATTTCACGAATACCGAAACGGGTTGTGTAGCTATCCACCAAACGCTCATTTTCATAAACACGGGTTACCGCTGAATAGAGCACAGGTGATTCAGGTGACCAAAGTGCCGGCCTCGTTACTATCAGATCCTGATTGCTGACTCCCTCGCAAAAACGAGTCATGTTTTTTATCGATTTCGCTACCGATTCTCCTTTTGTATCAAAGATTTCGGTTTCTATTTTTAGCATATTGGCAGATGCTTTACCTGAAACCTCTGTTTTTATATTAACGGTTGCAAAATCTGTGGAAATCTTCGGTGTGGTGATGTAAGTACCCCAAACCGGAATATGTGTTTCTTCCGTGACAATCAGATGAACATTGCGGTAAAGCCCTGCACCGGGATACCAGCGTGATTGTTTTTCTTTGTTTTCCAGCCTTACTGCCAGTGTGTTGTCTTCCGAACTGTTCAGGTATGGTGTGATGTCAAAATGAAACGAACTATACCCATAAGGCCAGTTACCTACCTTCTTACCATTGACATAAACCTGAGCATTGCTCATTGCTCCGTCAAATAAAAGTGTCACCTTCTTTCCGGCGGTAAATCCCGGTACCTGGAATTTCAACCGGTACCAACCAACACCCATAAAAGGTAAAGAACCCGTTCTACCGGTTTTCAGGGATTCTTTGGTTTCGTTGTTTTGTACGATTCTAGAGCTGTAGGCGTCGTTGTTTTTGTCAAATGGTCCGTAGATTGCCCAATCATGGGGAATGGTTACCTTTTGCCATTTTGAGTCGTCGAATGTTGATGTTGTTGCATTCTCAACATCTCCTTTTGTAAATCTCCAGTTTTTTTCAAGTGTGTATTCCTGCCTTACGGATTGTCCGGCAAATATAGAAATCGGTATAATTACAATAAGTAGAAAGATAAATGTGATTCTTTTCATAGCAGATTACGTCCCAGGGTTAATTTTCAGGGTTCAAAAATAATACTTTAGTTTTTGATTCTAACTATGATTTCTGATTGAAAATTAATTGAGTCTTTCAATATACGGCCTGGATTTATACCCGGCCCAATTGAAAATTACCGTTGCTTGTATACAAGAAGCTTTTCTCTTAATGTTTTACGGGCATTGGCAAGATGACAGTCGACGGTTTTTACAGATATGTTCATCCGCAGACTTATGTCAGAAAGGGATAGATCACTGGATTGTTGCAAAAGGAAAATGTCACGACGCTTACGGGGCATCTCAGAAAGGATTCTGTTGTATATGCCGGTTAGTTCGCGGAAGGAAACGGTCATCTCTACATCATTCCGGGCCGAATCTGTCAGATAGATTGCCTCCGATATATATCTTTCTGTAATTCTTTTATGGCGGATCTGATCAATGCACCGGCTATAAATCATTCGCCGGAGATAGGCGTAAACAGAAGTGCATTGTTTGAACTCCCCTATACAATTCCACATTTGCAGGAACACATCCTGTACCACATCGGTTGCACTTTCTGCATCCAGTAATGTTGCAGCATACGCTTCCAGTTTGTTGAAATAATTGCGGTAGGCCATTTCGAATAAATCATATTCTACGGCAGCTGTCCGACTGTTCTTTCTTGTGATACTTGGTGTTTCCATGTCAGGCTCTGAATTCGGGAACGGAATTTGAATCCGCTTCAACAAAATTAGCTACACCATACGGCTATATCTCTCTAAAATAAGGCCAAAGAAGTATCAAATTATAAAGTGAGACTCTTTTCTTCCGGATTTCCCCTAAATAAGGACCGTGTTTTATGGATCGGATAGGTTGAAAAAATGGTCGTGTAATGAATTAATTTCTATCGGAATAGAATTTGAGCGTAAAAAAATGCATCTGAACAAAATTGACCACCTTTTTGAACAAAAAATAGACCTGAAAACAGGGTATTTATGCTAATTTTGAACATATCAAACGACAACGTAAAATCGCGTTTCTGCATGATTCAATAACCTGAATAAAAATAAGAAAAACCCAAACCTGAATATTGTTTAAAAAAACTATTATTACTAACCTAACCCAAACCGGTAAAAGAATTACCCTCTTATTTTATGAAAACACTGGAAGAACTTAGAATTCAAATGCAAAATGCTTCGACCTTAACTGACAGAACAGCGATTCGTATTAAAATGATCGAAGCCAACCGATTGTCTCAAAAACCGGATAATACCGTTACCCGTCCCATGTCGACATTCCTTAGCAATCTGCACGGCAGGGAAGACCGACGTCTGCAATTCAGACCGATCTGATATTTCAAATAGTCCGGAAACTTAAGGTCTGTAGCGGAATAGTCTTTGCGTAGCATAAGTAGCTAGTTGTTCCGCTCTTGTTCTGATGTTGATAAAGGTATTTCCCTTATTCTCCCCATACATGTTCCATAGATATCCCATATCATAATATAATATGGGTTATCTATGGGATATCTATGGGATATCTATGGTAAAACCATAAGTCAATAGCGGTAAAAGCATAGAGAAACACCAGAACAATCCTATGGCATTTTGACCTCATGGTGGCTTTTGACTTTTTGTTTATCGTTAATTTCCGGATTGGGTAAATATCGGGATATATTTCAAAGACAAGGATTCCCGATTATTGTCAAAAGTAAAATAGGTAACATCAAACAGGGCATTAGATTATCGTGTGTAGAACTTATATTTGCGGGTCAGATTCAGATCTTGCAACGTTTTTGTATTGGCCAAAGCTTAGTGTAAAGACGTCTTATAGTACCACGAGACCATAAATCTATAGAATAACCTGTATGAGAAAAAACACCTTGATTGTCAGAAAATGTGCTGCGATGGCATTTTTCCTTTTCTTCTTTTTATCTTCACACGCCATCACCGGTAAACGCCAAATGGAAAACCTTGATCGCGGATTGGTTGCCGTGAAAACAAATAACGGGGTCTTTCTGAGTTGGCGGCTGTTGGGCGATGAAGACAAACAAACGCAATTTAATGTTTATCGCGACAATAAGATCCTGATTAATAAGACACCGATTACCGGAGCTACAAACCTGTTGGATTCAGTCGGTCTTGTTTCGAGTTCGTACACCATAAAAGCGGTTGTGAACGGATTAGTAACCGGAACTTCAGCTTCGGTCACTCCATGGGATAAACAATATAAAACCATTCAGATGAACCGTCCCAATGGCGGTACGACTCCGGATAACCTTCCGTATCTCTATTTTCCGGGTGATTGCAGCGTCGGTGATCTCGATGGTGACGGGCAATATGAGATTGTGGTCAAATGGGATCCGTCAAATGCCCATGATAATTCGCATACCGGTTTTACCGGAAATGTAATCCTGGATGCTTACAAACTGAACGGAAAACAGCTCTGGCGAATTGATCTGGGTAAGAATATCCGCGCCGGAGCCCATTATACTCAGTTCCTGGTTTACGACTTTGATGGTGATGGGAAAGCTGAAATGGTCTGTAAAACAGCACCCGGTACCATGGATGGTACAGGGGGCAAAGTCATTCTGAATAATGACGATCCAAATGCCGATTACAGGAATTATAGCTCTACTCCCGATGGAAAACAAAGAACCGGATACATCACTAAAGGACCGGAATACCTGACTGTTTTCAATGGCGAGAGCGGAAAAAATATGGCTACTGTTCCTTTTGAGGTGGAAAGGGGAGAGGCTTCCAGCTGGGGTGATTCCTATGGCAACCGCGTGGACCGTTTTTTAAGTTGTGTAGCTTATCTTGATGGTGTGCATCCGAGTATTGTGATGGGGCGCGGATATTACACCAGATTGACTCTATCGACCTGGGATTTTCGGGATGGAAAACTGACCAAACGTTGGATTTACGATTCCGGAACAACCAAAGGTAACGGAGCCTACGGACAGGGCAACCACAACCTCAGCGTGGGAGATGTGGATCATGACGGGAAGGATGAAATTATTTACGGATCTTCAGCCTTTGATGATAACGGAAAGCTTCTTTACAGTACCGGTCTGGGACATGGTGATGCCATGCATCTTTCCGATCTGGATCCTGACAGACCGGGAATGGAAGTGTGGGAGGTACATGAAGAACGTCAATCGGCTTATGGATATGAATTGCACGATGCCCGAACCGGAAAAATTCTGTGGGGAGCCTTTGCCGGCACTGATAATGGAAGAGGACTGGCTGCCGATATTGATGCAGGTCATCGCGGATTTGAGATGTGGAGTATTTCAGGAAAAGGAGTTTATGACTGTAAAGGAAATAGAATTTCGGACAGGAAACCCTCAATGAATTTCCGCATTTACTGGGATGGAGACCTTCAGGATGAACTCCTGGATGGAACCAAACTTGATAAATGGACCGGTGACGGTACGGTTCGTTTAATCAACTTCAGTGACTACAATAATGCCAAATCGATCAACGGGTCAAAGGCCAATCCTTGTCTGAGTGCAGACCTATTGGGAGACTGGCGTGAGGAGGTGTTGTTATATAATAGTGCAGATCCCGGCCAGTTATTGCTTTTTACTACCGTTATCCCTACAAATTACCGTCTTTATACATTGATGCATGACCCGGTTTACCGTCTTGGAGTTGCCTGGCAGAATACTTCATACAATCAGCCTCCACATTTGGGAAGTTATATCGGGGATGGCCCGGAGAAAATTTCATGGCCGGATATTTATACTGTGAAAAAGAGATAAGGGGGTAAATACATTTAAAGGCAATTGTCTGAAACAATGAATTCAGATAATTGCCTTTAGTTTTCAGGAACGTGTGTTTAGCTTCCAAATACTTGATTTTTACCAATAATGGTGTACATGCGGCTTTATATATTCATCATAGACGTTCTGAATAGCAATCATCTTTTCATTTGATATTTCAGTAAATTTCAATGCTTCCAGATTTTGATTAACCTGCTCTGGACGTGAAGCGCCCGGAATAATCGTACTCACCTCTTTGTGCATCAGAATCCAACGCAGAGCCAAGGGGGCGAGATTCGCCTGGTCGGGAAACAAAGCCTTCAGTTTGTCCACCGCAGCAAGTCCGGTCTCATAAGGTATTCCCGCAAATGTCTCTCCGCGGTCAAACCACTCCCCGTTGCGATTGCCCTGACGGTGGTCTGTTGACTCAAATTTCGTTTGGGGAGAATAAGTGCCGGTCAGCAATCCGCTTGCCAAAGGAACACGCACGATGATTCCGATATTCTTTTCTGCTGCCTGTTGGAAGAAAAGTTCCTGCGGACGTTGGCGGAAAATGTTGTAGATGATTTGCACGGTCGTTACATTGTCGTATTCGATGGCTTTCAGCGCCTCTTCTACCTTCTCCACACTCACTCCCAGATTCAGGATTTTACCTTCAGCCTTCAACCTGTCAAATTCAGCAAAGATTTCCGGACGGTAATAGACCTCTGTCGGTGGGCAGTGCAGCTGGATCAGGTCGATACATTCCAATTTCATCCTTTTCAGGGAATCTTCCACGTAGTTGCGCAATACCTGCGGGGTGTAACCGGCATTGATATGCGGTTGTATCTGACGGCCACACTTGGTGGCGACAAATATTCGTTTTCCACATTCGCGTACCGCTTTTCCTACGGCGATTTCACTTTCTCCTGCCTCATATACATCAGCAGTATCGATAAAATTGATTCCTGCATCGATTGCTTCCCGCAACGATTTGGCTGCCAGGTCATGATTGAAGCCCGAGCCCCATTTACCACCAACCTGCCAGGTTCCGAGTGAAATCTCGGATATCTCAAATCCGGTTTTACCTAATGTTCTGTAGTTCATAATTTAAATTGATTTTTATCGTTTATTCTGGTCACTGTTTTTTTAGTCATTTCCGGCTTCAGCTCTGAAAGTTCTATTAGAACGGTTTTCTATAGCTTTAGTTTAAACGCGATAATCTTATTATTTGTGAAAGTGGGTACGAGCAATAATTGTTTCGAAGGTATCCAGCCTAAATCTGCCGCATTTATTTTCTGAGATGTCGTGTTGAGTAATACTTCAATAGGTCTTCCGGGTTCAATGAGCTGTACCTTTCCCCTAAAGTCTGATGTTACGACTTTATTTTTCCCCACAACTACAATACCGTCCAGGTAGCCGGTTTTTTCTGCCAAAGTACGAATCGCTTTTGTCTTTTTATCAATGGCGATAAGATTTCCCTTTGAACCGAGTATTACCTCTTTGCCATAATCGCAAATCCCGTTTACACCGGCAATCTGGTCTGATTCGGCAAATACCTCCAATGAGTCTTTTCCAACCATCAAGACCAGGTGTTTCTGCATTTCTGAAACATACACATGCCCTTGCTTATCTGTGGCAATATCATTAAAACTATGTGCGCGTGATGTTTTATACCGTTTCGTGATTTGTCCGGTTTTCAGGGAGATTTCTACCACCTCATCAATATCGGTTACGTAGAGTTTTCCGTTTGCAATCCCAATTCCTTTCGGTGCATTCAGTCCTTTTACCCACTCTCTTTCGATTATTTTCCCCTTATCCGATATTTTGGAGATGAAACCCACACCATCTTTCTTATCGGGATTGCCCACGATGTTTGATACATATATCGTTTTGTCATCGGGGTTGTAATACGATGACTCGGGAACAATTAAGCCTTCCGGAGTTTCCCATACCTTTTGCAGCTTTTCGCTTTGATAGGCTTGCTCGTTTGTCCCCTGAGCCGATAGGTAACTGATTGTTGCTAACCAGAAAATGAATGGCGTTAAGACCGTTTTTTTTAATGTAGTCATAATCTTTTGTGTTAAATGAATGTCGTTTTTTTGCTTTTTATTGGATTGGGACAAAAATACACTATCTTTGCCATTCAACAAGGTTGAATTATAATAAAAAAGTTGAACGCGTAATGGAAACACAGAATATTGGAATTAGAATCAGGAATTTGCGTCTGTCACAAAGACGTACTATTCAGGAAATTGCAGATGTATGTGGTTTGTCAAAAAGCATGGTTTCAAAAATTGAAACCAACGCCGTTGTCCCTTCTGTCGCAACATTAGTGAAAATTGCAAAAGCGCTGGGTACAAATGTTTCAGTCCTTATGGAGGAAAACGAAGGGCAATCAACGGTGATGATAACAGCTCAAAAAGCTTTAGAAGGAGTCCTGCAAACCGAAAAGGGATATCATATCTATCCCTATGCATCAGAATATAAGGATAAGAAAATGCAACCATTCCTTTTTGTAGCACGGAAAGGAGAGGTGAAAGAACATCGTCTCACGCACGAGGGGGAGGAGTTTATCCATGTGCTTGAGGGTGAACTCAGACTACAGGTCGGGAATGTGGAATATACCCTGAAACAGAATGACAGCGTCTATTTTAACGCCATGGAACCGCACGGTATCATGCCTGTATCTGATGAAGTGAAGTACCTCAATATTTTTGTCTAAAACCAACAAATTAACCTACCATGAAGAAAGGATTTTTGCTATTGCTTCTTGTATTGAGTGTCAACATGATGGCACAAACCTCCCCTGTAAATATACAGGTGGACGCCGCCCGTGAAAAAGGTCCGATGAAACCCATCTGGGCCTGGTTTGGCTATGATGAGCCAAACTACACTTACATGAAAGACGGGAAAAAGCTATTGTCGGAGATTGCCGCACTAAGTCCCGTGCCGGTATATGTGCGTGCGCATAACCTGATGACATCCGGCGACGGTACACCTGCCCTGAAGTGGGGCTCTTCAAATATGTACACGGAAGATAAGGATGGGAATCCGGTTTATAACTGGCACATTGTCGATTCAATCTTTGATACCTACATTCAACGAAAAATGAAACCGCTGGCACAAATCGGTTTTATGCCCGAAGCACTTTCTACGAATCCTCAGCCGTACCAACATGATTGGAAGCCGGGTGACCCTTACAGTAAGATAGAGACTGGCTGGGCATATCCACCTAAGGATTATAAAAAATGGGCAGAACTCATTTACCAATGGGTAAAACATTGTACGGAGAGATACGGCAAAAGTGAAGTTGAAAGCTGGTACTGGGAGCTGTGGAATGAGCCGGATGGGGCATATCTGAAAGTACCGAATAAGCTGAAGGAGTATTGCCGGATGTACGACTATGCCTCCGATGCCGTGAAAAGAGCATTGCCTACAGCCCGCATTGGTGGTCCGCATTCCACAGGAGGAGCATCCCGTTTCCTTCGGGGATTTATTCAGCACTGTTTAAAGGATACGAATGTCGTTACGGGAAAAATCGGTGCTCCTCTGGACTTTGTTGCGTTTCATGCCAAAGGTTCGCCGGGAGTGGTTGACGGCAGAGTCAGAATGAGTATGAGTTCTCAGCTTCGGAATATGAACGACAACTTTAAAGTCATTGCATCTTTTCCCGAAACGAAGAATCTGCCTGTCATCATAGGTGAATCAGACCCCGAAGGATGTGCGGCTTGCGGCATGCAAACCAATCCGGAGAATGCATATCGGAATGGTACATTGTATTCCAGTTATACCGCGGCATCCATTGCCCGTGAATATGATTTGGCTGAATTCTATGGCGTAAATCTGATTGGAGCGGTGAACTGGTCGTTTGAATTTGAAAATCAGCCCTGGTTCTTCGGGTTTCGTGATCTGGCAACGAATGGTGTGGATAAACCGGTGTTGAATGTTTTCCGAATGCTGGGTATGATGTCAGGCAAACGTGTTGAGGTAACGGGAAATCTGAAATATGACTTTCAGGCTATCCGCGATTCGAGTGTGCGTGGAGCAGAAACCGATATCAATGCCCTCGCTGCAAAAGACAATCATTATATTTCGGTGATGGTCTGGAATTATCACGATAACGATATCAAAGACAATGGTTCGCCGGTGTCATTGACCATTAAAAATATCCCGGCTAAGAAAGTGAAGTTATATCACTACCGGATAGACGATAGTCATAGCAATTCGTATGAAGTCTGGAAAAAGATGGGCTCACCCGAAAGTCCGACATCCGGGCAATACAAGGAGCTGGAGCAATCCGGGCAGTTGGAACAATTATCGGCACCCCAAACCGTTACAGTCAAAAATGGCAACCTAAAGGTAGCCATGCAACTTCCCCGTCAGGCGGTATCGCTGATACGGCTTGAATATTAATAGCAACATCATTATTTACAGCAAAAAGATATGATTAAAAGATTCTTCTTCAGGGTTTGTCCCAAATATGGAAAAATACGCGGTTTGCGTACCGATACCGTTTACCATAAGATTTTGTTCCCGTTGGTCGGATTGGCAGCGTTGATTTGGGTAATCATTCGGGTAGTACCCAAGCCCTCACGTGCAGCTTATCCCTGCCAACAGGTTGCTATTCCCATGGCAGCGTCATTTCTGATATGGCTAACCGGGACTACTGTTGGGGTAATGTTATTGAAGATTGCCCGTAACTATTTTTCCCGTAAACAGCTCCGGGCTTCTTTGTTGTTAGCGGCTGGAGGTGTTGTGTTGTTTTTGGGTGCTCAGTTTGTGTATAACGAATTTGCAGAAGCTCAATCTCCGGTTGTTTCTCAATATCCATTTTCGTATAAAGCCAATCAGCCGGTTGGGACAGCCAAAGGCATTTATCCCGGCCGGGTTACCTGGGTAAGGGACGTTCGTGCTACCCCGTGGGATGGTAAAACCGGTAAATGGTGGGAACCGGGCAATATCAATGAAGAGGTGCTTGGCTCCATGTATTCGGGTTCCTTACAAGGGCTTACCGGCTCTTCTTCCGATAAAAAAGCATGGGAGCAGTTGTTCCGCTACTTCAATAAGACACACGGTCGTGGTAACCGGGGATGGAAGCCGGGCGAACTGATTGCCATCAAGATTAATCTCAACAATACCTATAACGCTGATGATGCGGATAACGACATAGACCAGTCACCGCAGGCTACACGTGCCATTCTCCACCAGCTCTCACAGGCAGGTGTGAGCCAAAAGGATATTATCGTGTACGATGCAACGATCGGCTGGAAAATACGCGCATTACCTGACCGCATTTACCAACCTTTACACAAAGAGTTTCCTGAAGTCCGCTGGATGGATGCCCCCGGAAGCCCCGGCAGGGAAAAGGCCGATTGGGTGGCCAATGCAATTACCTTCACCTCTCCCGAAGTGGAATTGGGAAATGAACTCCCCAGGCAGGTGGTGGATGCAGCTTATCTGATAAATATAGCCTTGCTCAAAGGGCATGAAATAACCGGCGTAACCCTATGTGCGAAAAATCATTTCGGTTCAGTCAGGTATCCGCAAAAAGACCATAACAAATACGTGAGCCAGATGAAAGGCGCACCGGGCGATTACAGCGCCTATGTGGATCTGATGGGTTCGCCAAACCTGGGTGGAAAGACCATGCTCTATATTGTGGACGGACTTTATGGTATGCAGACCAATGTCGGTGTACCGCAGGAGAGAGACCGTTGGCGCAGGCTCTTTAATGGCGAATGGAGTGCCAGCTATTTTATGTCACAGGATCCGGTTGCTATCGAGTCAGTTTGCCTTGACTTTTTATGGAGCGAATTCAAGGGGGAGCTTGGGTATAGCGGTGCAAAGCAATTTCCAAAAGGCTCAAGTAAAAACTGTGACAACTACCTGGTTGAAGCGGCTAAAGGTGTTAATGCCAAATTCGGCCCTTATCGCCCCAATGGTGTGAAGATCGGTAGTCTGGGAGTTCATGAGCACTGGAATAATGCCATTGAAAAGAAATATAGTCGGAATATGAACAAAGGAAAGGGTATAGAATTGTACCAGATTAAATAATGATGAAAATGCAATACGCTTCAAATCAACGATCCGGTATAAATATATAGTTGCCACAAACAGCATAATAACTTAAAAATAAGCCTGACTTTCTTACGGTCAGGCTTATTTTTTTTAATCAATTATCTTGTTGGAATTCCGGCAGAATCTAATTGTGTACTACTTTAAATAACCGTTTAAAGCGAATTCCGCCATCGAATAAACTACGGTCTTTATCAAGAGACAACCAGATCAGGATTGGTTTTCCTACCACGTGATCTTCGGGTACGAAACCCCAGTAACGGGAGTCCGCTGAGTTGTGACGGTTGTCGCCCATCATCCAGTAGTAATCCATTTTGAAGGTATAACGATCTGCTTGTTTGTCGTTGATAAAGATCTTTCCGGCTTTTACTTCCAGCTTATTGCCTTCGTAGTCGCGGATGCAACGTTCATAGACAGGCAGATTCGTCAGGCAAAGGAGCATGGTCTTTCCTTTTTTCGGAATCCAGAGTGGTCCGTAGTTGTCGCGTGACCAGATTTTGCTGTTGTTGAGCGGGTAGACAGGACCACCCATCAGTTCATCGGATTCGATAACGATTTTGGTAACCGCTTTGTTTTGTTTCAGCATACTGAGAGCCTGACTGGTGAGCGGGAAGTGATAAACCGGATTAAACTGGCCATCGGCATTGGCCTGGAAGCCAAGTTGTCCCTTCCATTCATCGGCAATCTGCTGTATATCATCCTTGCTGATACCCAGCGTACGCAGATACTCTTCTCCAAATAGGGTTCCGTTTGTCTGTACAAAATAGTTGAACTGAAGATGCTCGGGATTTGTCGCTTTCTTCTGATTAATGTAAAGCTGATTGTTGATAATCTGTAATACATCGCCGGGCAAGCCAACACAACGTTTTACATAATTTTCGCGACGATCCACCGGACGGAAAACCAGATCCCCGTAAGTTGCCTTGTTGGCTTTTACGATTTCCCGGCCGATCGCCATACAGCGATTGGCATATTCGGTATGATTCATCGAATCTTTAACGAATAATTGTCCCGCATTTTGAAGCTGGGTCAGACCTTCACTGTAACAGGAGGTATAATAATCCGGATTTTGCACTTTCAATGCAACCGTATCTCCGGCGGGGAAGTTAAACACCACAATATCGTTGCGTTCTACTTGTCCGAATCCGGATAGACGTTTGTATTTCCATTGCGGCCAATCGATATATGATTTGCAGTCGAGAACGGGCAGGGTATGCTGAGCCAACGGGAAAGACAAAGGAGTGTTGGGGACACGGGCTCCATAGCTCACTTTGCTTACAAACAGAAAATCACCTACTAATAAGGTTTTTTCCAGAGAAGAAGAGGGTATTTTATAATTCTGGAAGAAGAACGTGTTGATGAAATATACGGCAATCAATGCAAATACAATAGCATCAACCCACTCCATAACTTTACGGGCAGATTTGTTTTCCCACTTCTTCCAGAAACCGAAGTTGATGTATTTGGTCAGGTAAATGTCAAAAATGAGGAGTATCCCCGGTAGAATCCAGAGATTTCTTACCCAAATGGCAAACAGGAGGTAGAGTACAGTTGCAATTCCGAATTTGATCCATTGCTTTGGCGCAAATTGTTTCATAGATTATTTGGTATTAATGATCTTTTTCTGCGAAATAAAAGTCCACCGTTAATAGCTTCCGGGCTTTTGCGGTGGACTTATTATAATCTCAATTAGAATTTCAACATATCTTCCATAGTCAGGAAGCCTTTTTTGCCGGCTGTAAATTCAGCTGCTACGACAGCTCCGAGAGCAAACCCTTTGCGGCTTTTTGCATCGTGCGTAATGGTGATGCTATCTACAGCAGAGTCGTAGATGATTGAGTGATATCCCGGAACTTCACCTTCGCGGATAGCTTCGATAGCCAGCTCATTGGCGCTGTTGCTGCCGTCGCTCAAAGCCCATTTGGTTTTACGATCGATATTTTCCAGTACACCCTCAGCCAGAGTAATTGCTGTTCCGCTGGGAGCATCCAGTTTATGGATGTGGTGGATTTCAGTCATTTTTACATCGTAGTCGGGGAATTGATTCATTATTTTAGCTAAATGTTTATTCAGTGCGAAAAAGATGTTTACCCCCAGGCTAAAGTTTGATGCATAGAAAAACGTTTTGCCTGCCGCACAGGCTTCTTTGATTTCAGGCATATGATCAAGCCATCCGGTAGTACCGGCCACAATGGGCACATCTACGGAAAAACATTTGCGGTAGTTTTCGAGTGCTACAGACGGAGCGGTAAACTCAATAGCGACTTCCGCACTTCTAAAGGCTTCGGTGGTGAAATCGTCCGGATTGTTTACGTCGATGATACTTACGATTTCGTGTCCTCTGCTGATTGCGATCTGTTCGATTTCGCGTCCCATTTTGCCGTAGCCGATCAATGCTATTTTCATAAACGATACTTTATTAGAAATATTTTTTGGAATTTGAAGTTCGGAGTGTTTAATTCCGTTATTATTGTTTAATTTGCAAAGATATAGTTTTATCCCTGAATATTGGATGAGGGAATCTAAAAAACCCTAAACACTTGATTCTTTACACTTATGGAACAATTGTTGCAATTTATCTGGAAGTACAGGCTCTATCAATCCGGTGCACTGCGGACGGTAGATGGGGTTGAGGTTGAAGTGATTGACGGCGGACAGCATAATACGCATGCCGGACCTGATTTTTTCAATGCCAAAGTGAAACTTGACGGTACGGTATGGGCGGGTAATGTTGAGATTCATCTTCGTTCGTCCGATTGGATGCGACATGGGCATCATCTGGATAAAACATACGATTCGGTTATCCTGAATGTAGTGGAAGTACACGATGCAGTGATACTTCGCACCAATGGAGAGCCGGTTCCGCAAATGGTGCTTCCTTTCCCCGAAGAGGTTCGGGAGCATTACCGGCATCTGGTAAATGCTGATTCGACCATACCTTGCGGGATGCAACTGGCGGAGATAGATCCGTTTCTTTTTTCATCGTGGAAAAATACATTGCTTACGGAACGGCTCCAACGAAAGACAGAAGCTATCGGAAGCCTATTGGAACAGAATACACAGAACTGGGAGGAGGCGTTTTATGTTACCCTGTTGCGTAGCTTTGGACTGGGAATCAATAATGATGCATTCGAACGTCTGGCACGTAGTCTGCCATTAAGCTTTATCCTCAAACATGCTGATTCGTTGCTTCAGGTTGAGGCTTTCTTTTTCGGTCAGGCCGGATTGCTGGAAGTTGAAAATCCCTCCAATGCTTATTTGCAACTGTTACAACGCGAACACCGTTTTCTGCAAAGTAAATTTAACCTCAGACCATTAGAAAAAGAGGCCTGGCGCTTCCTGCGTCTGCGTCCGGCTAATTTCCCGCATATCCGGTTGGCACAAATGGCAGCGCTATATCATCGTACACCTATGTTGTTTGCCAAAGTAATGCGGGTAAGTTCTCCTGAAGAATTTTTTGCTTTGATGGAGGTAGAGCCCAATGTTTACTGGCAGACGCATTACGATTTTGAAACGGAGTCGGCAAAGCGGAATAAGCGGTTAGGTAATACGGCATTGCAGGTTGCACTGATTAATGCGGTTGTCCCGGTGATGTTTGCTTACGGAACAGCAGTTGGGCAGGAGGAACTCTGCGAACGGGCGCTTTCGCTGCTGGAGTCGTTGAAGGGAGAGGACAACTCGATTGTTCGCAGCTGGAAAGCGGCAGGTGTAGACGTTGGTTCGGCTTTTGATTCGCAGGCTGTATTGCAGTTGCAAAAAGAATATTGTGATAAAAAGAAATGTCTCTACTGCAGGATCGGTCATCGGATACTGAGCCGGAAATAGTTTCTACGATCTATTCTTATTAAACGGACGGTTACACAGAGGAGAGAGAAGGCTCAGAGGGACACGGAGTTTTTCTTTTTTTTCTGTAAAACCGATGTTAAGTAATGCGACAAATAAATATCACATATCTAAACGTCAAGTAACAAAGACGCTAAGCTTATATTTTCTTAGCATTATAGCAGCTTCGTGCTTTTTTGTTGGATGATAATGCAGAGACATATATCACTGTGTATCTGATTTGTATTGTTTTTTCAGCAGATCCTACTTATATGTCCCCTGTGTAACTCTTTGAATTCTCTGTGTAAACGTGGATTCTCTCAGTATAATGAATCTTCCATGTAACGAATAATTTATGTATTTTTGTCGTCGGAAAATACATCGCATCCGGAGCAAGATTCCGGCCAAATCAATTCTGCATGAAACGAATAATCAGCTATCCCTCGTTTTTAATTCTGACAATCATATTAATTGTATCGTCTTGCGCCAATATTGGCCGTCCCGGAGGTGGTCCCATCGATATTACACCTCCTGTTTTGGTGAAAAGTACACCCGGGCAAGGTCAAACCTTTTTTACCAAAAAGAAAATCGAGCTCGAATTCGACGAAATCATTCAGGTGGAAAAAGCATCGGAAAAAGTAACTGTATCTCCACCACAACGGCTTGCTCCTGAGATTTATACTTCAGGCAAAAAGATTATCGTGGAGCTAAAAGATTCGTTGCGTAAAAATACTACCTATACAGTCGACTTTTCGGATGCAATTGCGGATAACAATGAGAAAAATCCGTTCAATAATTTTGCGTTGTCATTTTCGACCGGTGCTACTATCGACAGTATGGAGGTGTCAGGAGTCCTGCTCAATGCGGAAGATCTTGAGCCTGTCACCGGTATGTACGTAGGTTTGCATCGTGATTTATCGGATTCGGCTTTTCGCAAACAACCGTTTGAAAAAGTAACCCGTTCGGATGCAAACGGTCATTTTACCCTGAAAAATGTGGCGTCAGGACGTTACCGTATTTATGCACTGAAGGATGCCAACAGTGATTTTAAATTTGACCAGCCGGGAGAAGATATTGCGTTTCTGGATTCGGTAATTGTGCCTTCGTTCAATTACCAGGACCGTCAGGATACTCTTTGGAAAGATAAAGTGAAACATGTGGTTGATACGGTTCGTACGGTAAAAGGTAAGATTTATTACCCGAATAACCTGCTTTTGCGTTCATTCAACGAGAACTTCAAATCGCAATACCTTGACAAGGCCGAGCGCAAGGAACGCAATCACCTGCTGATCACCTTTGCCGCTCCGGCTAAAGAGTTGCCTAAACTTCGTCCTCTTAATTTTCCTGAAAAGAACTGGGCAATCCTTGAGCGCAGTGCTACTAATGATACCCTGAATTTATGGATCAAAGATTCGACCATTTACAAAAATGACACCTTATTGCTGGAAGCGAATTATTTATACACCGATACGTTACGTCAACTTTCACCCAAAACCGATACGTTGAAATTTACATTTCATGATATTAAACTGGCTCCGTCCAAAAAAGATAAAAAGAAGGATGAAAAGGTGAAGGAGGTAAAACCGGCACTGAACGTAGAGGCCAGGTTTAGTGGCGTGATGGATATCTATAATCAGATGACTTTCCTGACTCCGGTACCTCTGGATAGTTTAGATGAAAAGAAGTTTCATCTGTCACAAAAAGCGGACTCGGTATGGAAGCCGGTTAAAATGCCCCCTGTACTCAGGGATTCGCTTGCGATCAGGCGTTATTCGATGGCTTATAAATGGTCCCCGGGTGTCGAATACCGCATGACCATCGATTCGGCTGCCATGTATGGCATCAATGGACTTTGCAATAATAAGATAGAGCAGAGCTTCAAGGTGAAAACCGTTGAGGAATATGGCGGAATCTTCTTCAGGATAAACGGCGTGAACGATAGCGCTTATGTGGAACTCCTCTCGGAAAGTGATAAACCTGTCCGTCATGAACCGGTTGTAAAAGGTGTGGCTGAGTTTTATTACGTTAATCCAGGCTCTTACTATGCCCGTCTGGTAATAGACAAGAATAATAATGGAAAATGGGATGCCGGAAATTTTGAACGTAAGATTCAGCCCGAAAGCGTTTATTATTACAATAAAGGAATAAAACTTCGTGTCAATTTTGATGTCGAACAGACTGACTGGGATATCCAGGCACCGCTTGATAAACAGAAACCGCGCAAACTTGTGAAAAATAAGCCGAAAGAGAGAGTGAAGCGTGATGCCCAGGGTAAAGAGATTAAAGAGCCTGTGAAACCTGAGGAGAAAGAATTTACAACTGAGTAAGCTATAAGAAATAATGATGAGACGCCACGATTATCCAAAACAATAATCGTGGCGTTTTTAGTTCGTTTCCTTCACCCTCATTCTTTTTTGGATCAGATATAAAAAATATATTTGTACTTCCTATCCATGAAAAAAAACAAAGTCAGTAATTTATATGCAGAAGAGAGAAGAGCCCTTTGATGTTGGGGCACTGCGAAATGGCAGTCAGGTTGTTTTTAATAAAATATTCAATGCATATTATCATCGCTTGCGTCTCTTTGCGCTAAGTTATGTGAGAGATGAGTTTATTGCAGAAGATATTGTGAATGAATCTCTGGCAACGTTATGGGAGAAGAGGCAGGAACTGGGTGATAATACAAACATCCCCGCGCTTTTACTCACTATTGTTAAGAATAAAGCCTTAAATATTATCTCCCGTGATCAGATGAGACTTAGCGTGCAGGAGGAGATGCAGGATATAACCATGCGGGAACTACAACTTCGGATCGCTGATTTGCAGGCCTGTAATCCGGATGAAATTTTTATTTCTGAGGTTCAGGGAATTGTAGACAGTACACTCCAAAAACTTTCCAGCCAGACACGACAAGTGTTTATCTTAAGCCGGTACGAAGGGAAAAGCAATAAAGAGATAGCAGAACTTCTGAATATTACCATCAAAGGGGTAGAATTTCACATTTCTAAAGTGCTGAAAATATTACGCAGAAATCTCAAAGATTATCTGACAATTTTACTGCTTTTATTTTTTTCAAAATAATTCGTTTTTTTACTAGGGGTAAATAGATCTTGTTTGTCGATATAGTACATTAGGGAAAATGAAAAAGGAAATCTTACATAAATATTTTAATCAGAAAGCTACTCCGGAAGAGATTAATCAGATCTTATCCTGGATAGATGAAAGTGATGAGCACAAGGCAGAATATTTGCACGAACGCAAATTGTGGAATATTGCTACTATGCTTTCATCACCTGTTGAGGCTGAACGGAAAAGCATATTTTCAAATATACCACCGCAAGTGAATCAACTATTACGTATTGCGGCAATTTTTATTTTGGCGTTTTTATCTTCATGGGTCGTGTTTACATTTTATGACCAGAAGAAGGATACTTATACTCAGTTTATTGAAGTCCCATCGGGTCAACGGGTGCATCTTACATTGGCAGATGGTACAAAGGTATGGCTGAATGCAAATTCAAAGTTTAGATTTCCCGGGAAGTTTGATGGAAAGCAACGAATGGTAAGACTGGACGGGGAGGGGTATTTCGAAGTGGCCAAAGACAAGAGGCATCCGTTTATTGTGGAGACTTACCGGTATAATGTGCGTGTATTGGGTACAACTTTTGATGTGTATGCATATAATAAAAACAGAGAATTCGAAACCTATTTGTATGAAGGTTCGGTGAAGGTCTCATCACGTGATAACAAAGCTCAGTCGGTTATACTTTCTCCGAATCAAAAAGTGAAAATTGTCGCCGGTAAGTTTGTGGTTCAGAATATGGATGAAAAGACATTTGCCTGGAAAGATGGTTTTTACAGTTTCAATCAGATGCGGTTTGATAAGTTTCTTGAACGCATTGAACATTATTACGGTGTAAAAATCATTGTAGCGCATCCCCGGATCCTTCAATATGAATGTACCGGGAAGTTTAATCAGCAGGAGCCGGTTGAGAATATCCTGAATGTAGTGAAAATAGATAATCCGTTTACTTATTCCTACGACAGACAAAACGGAATAATACGGATAAAGTAGTATTAACCTTTAAAAATGATAGCCCATGAAGAATTAACCATCTAGTACCGGGTAAAAAAAACCGGACAGTTGGCAGACCATCCGGTTGTAAGATCAAATACCCAAGCAGACCATAAATCTAATCTAAGTATTTAACATTCAGTACAAAATTATGGAAAAACACAAGATTCCGGGATTTTTAATCTTAAAAAAATCCCGATTAGCCACACATTTATGCAAATTTAATCTGTCAGTTCTTTTTTTAATCTTTATCCTCCAACTGACTTCAATACAAAATGTTTTCTCCCAGGACAAAAAAGTAACCATTCATCAGCAGAATGTCCCCGTCACAAAGGTGCTGAGTGAGATAGAAAAGCAGACCGGTTATCTCTTCTTTTACAATAAAAAGAATGTGAATGTTGATCGTTTGGTCAATATCAATGCCGATAATAAATCCGTTTCAGCTTTGTTGTCAGAGCTCTTTGACGGAATAGGGATTCATTATTCCGTTGAAAAGAATCATATTGTTTTAACCCGGAATGCTGCGTCAGTTAACAGTAACAACGAAAAGATCCGCGTTACCGGAACTGTTACTGATCAAAAGTCAGAGATCCTGCCCGGAGTAAATGTCAAAGTAAAAGGTAGTGCTATCGGTACGATTACCAATGAAAAGGGAGCCTTTACACTTGATGTGGAACCCGGATCAGTGCTGGTGTTTTCGTATGTGGGGTTTAAGAGTTTAGAGGTGCAGGCTACCAAAAAGGTGATCAATGTAAAGTTGGAAGATAATTCCAGGGAAATCAGCGAAGTCGTTGTCGTGGGTTATGGTACTCAAAAGAAAGTGACTGTTACCGGTTCGCTGGCGACAACTTCAGGACAAAATATTTCAAGAGTTCCGACTCCTTCAATAACGAACACTCTGGTAGGACAGCTTCCCGGATTAATCTCTGTAAACCGAAGCGGAGAACCCGGCTATGATGATGCAACATTACTGATCAGGGGTAAAAGCACAACAGGTGATGCATCTCCATTGGTTGTGGTTGATGGTATCGCCGATAGAGCCGGAGGTTTTGCCCGTATTGACCCTAATGATATTGAGACTGTCACAATTTTGAAAGACGCTTCAGCAGCCATTTATGGTTCTCGTGCTGCAAATGGTGTTATTCTGGTAACAACCAAAAGAGGAAAAACCGGAAAAACGACAGTCAACTATACAGGAAATGTCGGTTTTAGCCATCCGACCGTGCTCCCCGAGATGTGTGAATCGTGGCAATATGCCCAGCTTCAGAATGAAATTGAAACAAGTATCTACGGACGTAGTCAGAAGTATACTGCCGATCAGATTGAGTTGTATAAAAACGGGACCGATCCGACCAGATATGCGAATGTCAGTATCTTTGACAAGATGATCAAAAAGTCATCTACACAAACGCAACATAACCTCTCCCTGTCAGGTGGTAATGATAATGTAAAATACTTTGTCTCTTTAGGATACCAATATCAGGATAACTATTATAAAAATAGTGCCAGTAATTTTAATCAATATAATCTCCGGTCAAATATTGATATAACTCCTACTAAGAATTTCCGGGCAACGGTGAATGTCGCTGCTCGTCAGGAAGACCGCAACAGCCCGTTGTATAGTTCAGAGGATATCTGGAGATATATGGTGAAATATGATCCGATGGTCAATATTTACTGGCCCGGAACTCAGTATCCGACAACTGCTTCGCAGGATAATTTTAGTCCGGCCACAGCTGTGGATGGCTCAATGGGTTATCAAAAGAATAAATCTTCATATTTTAATGCCGACCTGACCCTGCACTACGATATGCCTTTTATTACCAAAGGATTGTCGGTTGATGCAGGTGCGTATATTGACCGGAGTGACATTTTCTACAAAAAGTTCTCGAAAGCTTTTTACCTGTATGCAAAAGAGGGAGATAACTATGTCGCCAGAAAATATGGTCCGACTAACGCGAACTTGTCGGAAAATATGAATCAAAACCTGGGTATTACGGCAAATGCCCGGATCAATTACGCCAGAACATTCAACAATGTTCATAATCTGAACGCTTTCGTGGCTTACGAACAATACACAAGTCGTTATGACTATTTGTACGGCTATCGTCAGGATTATATCTCTTCTTCAATAGACCAACTCTTTGCCGGTGATAAAAAGACAGCCAATAATGATGGAACAGCTTCAGAAACTGCCCGTCAGAACTATTTCGGCCGTTTGGACTATGATTATTCCAATAAGTATATGTTCCAGTTTAACTGGCGCTACGATGGATCCCAAAACTTTCCGAAAGGTAAACGTTTCGGCTTTTTCCCCGGAGTATCTTTAGGTTGGAGAATTTCGGAAGAAAAGTTCTGGAAAGAAAACGTTTCCTTTATGGATTATCTGAAACTTCGTGGCTCATGGGGACAGATGGGTAATGACAAGGTGGATGCTTTCCAATATTTAACAACCTATACTTTCAGTAATGCTGCTGTTTTGGGTGGAGGCTCTCCGGCTGCCCAAACAGGTGTCTGGCAAAACAGAACGGCTAATCCGAATATAACCTGGGAAGTTTCGACTACCTATAATGCCGGTTTGGAATCAAGATTTTTAAATGCATTCGACTTTAGCCTCGATTTGTTTAAAACCAAACGTCACGATATTTTAGCCACCCGGAATGCCGCAATCCCTGAATATTCAGGTCTGACATTACCCGATGAAAACATTGGTAAATGTTCAAGCTGGGGAACTGAAGTTTCATTGAACTACAAAAAGAAAATCGGTGATCTTCGGTTTAATGTAGGCGGAAACTTTACGTATGCCAAAAGCCGGATTGATTTTATTGATGAGGCTGCCGCTACCAAAGAATGGCAAAAACGCACAGGGAAACCCATTGGTGCCAACTGGTTGATGTATGAGGCTATTGGAATCTTCAGAACCCAGGCTGATTTGGATAATAATCCGCATTTGAGTAATGCAAAACTGGGCGATCTGATGTTCCGCGACGTAGACGGAAATAAAGTAATCAATGGAAATGACAAGGTGCGTCTGGAAAAAACACCCATCCCGGAAATTATTTTTGGTATCAATTTAGGCCTTCAATACAAGCAATGGAGTCTGAATACTTTGTGGCAGGGGGCAGGAAATGTATATCAGTACACATTCTTTGAATCGGGTACCATTGGAAATTTCACCAGGGATTTCTATGACAACCACTGGACTGCGAATAATATAAATGCTAAATATCCAAAGGTTTATGATCGTCAGGTAACAGTTACCGGTGAGAAAAACACCTTCTGGCTGGAGAATGCCTCTTATCTTCGGTTGAAGAATATAGAACTCGCTTATACATTACCCCGGTCTGTATTAAGTAAATTATCAGTTAGTGGAATGCGCCTTTACCTGACCGGATACAACTTGCTGACTTTTACAGGAATGAAAAATCTGGATCCCGAAACGGCAGAAGGCGGTCAGGGATTTGCAGCATGGAGTACACCTCAGTCTAAAGTAGTTAATTTAGGCGTAAACATAACCTTTTAAATCTTGATAACATGAAGAAGTATAGTAAATATATAGCATATGGACTTATCGGTGTTGCCTCGCTGATTACGTCTTGCGATGATAGTATTCTGGATAAACAGCCGTTAACAGCAATCTCTGAAACTGATGTCTGGACAGATCAGGCTTTGGTGCAGGCTTTTGTAAATGCAAGATACAATCAGGTCGGTCATGGATGGACAGAAGGTTGGCAAAGCTCCAACGTCGATGAAACTGCTCTTCCATGGTCACGTGGTTGTGAACCGATCAATCAGGGATATCTGAATCCCTCTGATCTGGGACGTATGAATGGCGGATGGTGGGGATGGGATAACCGCTCATGGTCAACCGTTTGGAGACAAATTACCAATTGCAATATTTTCTTCGAACGTATAGCTTCTGTTCCTTTTACTGATGAAGCGCTCAAAACAAGACTTACGGGAGAGGTCCGTTTTATCCGGGCATTAATGTATCATGATCTGGTCGCCAGATGGGGAGCAATGCCTTTGGTAACCAAAAGCTATACCCTGAACGACATAAGTGAAGTCATGCAAACCAATCGTGCAACCTATAAGGAATGTATTGACTTTATTGTATCAGAACTGGATAAAGCAGCGACTGAACTGCCTGCATCCTATTCAGGCTCAAATAAAGGACGGGCAACTAGCGTTGCGGCTCTTGCACTGAAATCGAGAGTTCTGCTCTATGCAGCCAGTGATTTGATGAATATTGATGTAAAAGATGAGACCGTCGGATATAAAACACCGGATCCTAAAAGATGGGAGAATGCGGCAAAGGCAGCACAAGCTTCAATTGATGCCGCGTTGACTGCCGGATATGCATTGTATGACAAATATGGAGATGATGTAAAAACAAAATACATTCAGTTGTTCCTCGAATGTGGTAATTCGGAAGTTTTGTTTGATCGTCAGGGGACATCAAGTGCCAATAGCGAGAATTTGTCTTATCTGGATCAGTCCAACGGACCTAACGGATATGGACAATGGGGTGGAAACTGTCCGATCTCTGAATTTGTAGATGCCTTTGAGATGGCTGATGGTTCTAAATTTGACTGGAACAATCCGGTTCACAAGGCACATCCTTATGAGAACCGTGACCCCCGTCTTCATGCAACTGTTTTGTGTGACGGCGATCCCTGGATGAGCCGTAATGTGGAATCATACATAAATGCGGATGCTGATGGTAAAGAGTTGACAACAGGCGGTCGTGATTCAAAATACGGTTCTGATGCGTGGAATACATCCTTAACCGGATACTATCCCCGTAAATTCCTGGATGAAACCTATACCCCCAATTCCTGGAACTTTAAAAATCCGAAGAACTGGATCTGGTTACGACTGGGTGAACAATACCTGAATCTGGCAGAGGCTCTTTATATGTCAGGTAATGAAAATGGTGCGCGTAATGCTCTTAATGTGATTCGCGATCGTGCCCGCATGCCAAGAGTGACGGATACCGGAAGCGCATTGCTCGATAGAATCCGGAATGAAAGAAGAATTGAACTTTGTTTTGAAGAACATCGTTATTTTGATGTACGCAGATGGAAGTTGGGCGATAATTACCTGAATAAAACAGTAACCGGTATTTCTATCCTGAAGAAGCCGGATGGAACAAAGATTTATAATCCGGGAAGAGTTGTTGAACAACGCAAGTTTTCTGATAAAATGTATTGGTTGCCTATACTTAAATCAGAAATAGATAAGAATCCGAATCTGAAACAAAATCCGGGATATTAATAAGCAAAGATAGTCTTAGGTTAATTAAATAGGTATATATGTATATTCAGAAAAGCAGGAAGTATGTTTATCAACAACTTTCCTGCTTTTATTTATCAGAAAAATAATAACACAAAATGAGAAAATTAATTCTTGGAGTAGCTATGTTGGTTACAGGAGGATCGCTTTTTGCGCAGGAATTTGCAGTATCGGGACCCGATCAGCAATTGAAAGTAAAAGTTTTTCTAAAGCAAGGCATTCCTAATTATGCGGTAACGTATAAGGGTAAGCCGATTCTGGAAGATTCCCCGTTGGGATTAATTACCAATATCGGGGACTTTAGTAAAGGTATGGCTCTGGTAGGGCATAAAGAGACCACCATTGATGAAACCTACGATCAAACCCGGATCAAAACCAATCATGTGCATTATCAGGCTAACGAACTGGTTTGTACCTTTGCCAATGCAGAAAAAAAGACGATGGATGTTACCTTCCGTGTAAGCAATAATGACATTGCGTACCGTTACTCCTTACCCCAGTTCGGTGAGACGGCCCGTTGTATCATCGAAAAGGAGACTTCAGGGTTTGACTTTCCACAACAAACCACAACCTTCATCTGTCCGCAGTCTACTCCGATGATCGGATGGATGCGTACCAAACCCAGTTACGAAGAAGAATATCATGCAGATGAACCTGTTGGTACTCCGTCACAATATGGTTTCGGATATACTTTTCCCTGCCTTTTCCACGTAGGGGACAACGGTTGGGCATTGGTTTCAGAGACCGGCGTCAGCAGCCGGTATTGTGCATCACACCTGAGTGACGGCACCAAAGAGGGATTATATACCATTGCGTTTCCCGCACCGGGTGAAAATAATGGGATCGGTGCTGCAAATGCCGGAATAGCCTTGCCCGGTGAGACTCCCTGGCGTACCATTACGGTTGGAGACAATCTGAAACCGATCGTGGAAACAACTGTACCCTTTGATGTGGTAAAACCGCTTTACGAACCTTCACAGGAATACAGGTTTGGTCGTTCCACCTGGAGCTGGATCATGTGGCAGGACAACAGTGTTTGCTATGAAGATCAAATCAAATACATTGATCTGGCTGCAGCAATGGGTTACGAATATGTTCTGATTGATGGATTGTGGGATAAACAGATCGGTTATGATAAGATTTCGGAATTGATCAAATATGCGCAAAGCAAAGGTGTGGATGTATTCCTTTGGTACAACTCAAACGGTTACTGGAATGATGCCCCTCAGGGTCCGAAACAGCGCATGAATACCTCTATAGCCCGCAAGCAGGAAATGAAATGGTTGAAAAGTCTGGGGGTAAAAGGATTGAAAGTTGACTTCTTTGGCGGAGATAAACAAGAGACCATGAAGTTGTACGAAGATATCCTGACAGATGCCAACGAGTATGGTTTGATGATTATTTTCCACGGTTGTACAATACCACGTGGATGGGAACGCATGTATCCCAACTATGTGGGAAGTGAGGCGGTTCTTGCTTCCGAGAATCTGATCTTCAACCAGCATTTCGACGATATGGAGGCTTTCAATGCATGTCTTCACCCATTTATCCGTAATACCGTCGGTTGTATGGAGTTCGGACCTGTATTATTGAATAAGAGACACAGCCGGGATAATAAAAGTGGAAAGATCCGCAGAACTACCGATATTTACCAGCTTGCAACAGCGGTATTGTTCCAGAATCCGATACAGAATTTTGCCATAGCCCCGAATAATCTCAACGATATTCCGGCTTTTGAGATTGATTTCATGAAACAGGTCCCGACTACCTGGGATGAAACCCGTTTCATTGACGGATATCCGGGTAAATATTGTGTGTTGGCCCGCCGTCACGGTTCGAAATGGTATATCGTTGGTATAAATGCCGGGAAAGAGGCCCTGAAACTGAAAGTAGACTTATTCATGCTTGCAGGACAGAAAACAACCCGGTATTTTGATAAAACAGACGCAACTTCGGGTATGGACGAATTGATTATCAGAAAAAATGGTAAAACGGATCTGAATATTCAACCTAATGGTGGGGTGATACTGATGACTAAATAAAGCAGGAGTAAATCCGGAACTCACCCATGCTTTTTCTTTCAAAAAGAGGGTGTTTTCCGGTCAATACTTCCGGAATATCTATTTTTAGAAATAGCATTCTGTGCAATTTGTTAAATTTGCAGCCATCAACATCTTACACTATAATCCAAAAACACAATGAAGAAAACCATTCTTTCACTGATGATGATGGGCTCACTTGCGCTATCGGCGCAAAATACGCCTGCTAAAATCACTGTTCACGCCGATCAGGCGAAAACCAAAATTCCGAAAGAGATCTACGGACAATTTGCCGAACACCTCGGAACCTGTATCTACGGCGGCATCTGGGTAGGTGAAAACTCACCGATCCCCAACATCAAAGGTTACCGTACTGATGTGTTCAACGCGCTGAAAGACCTGCAAGTGCCGGTGATGCGCTGGCCGGGCGGTTGCTTTGCCGACGAATACCACTGGATGGACGGTATCGGCCCCAAAGAGAAACGCCCCAAAATGGTGAATAACAACTGGGGTGGCGTGGTTGAAGACAACAGCTTCGGTACGCACGAATTTCTCAATCTCTGCGAAATACTGGGCTGCGAACCATACATTAGTGGCAACGTGGGTAGCGGTACCGTGGAAGAGCTTGCCAAATGGGTGGAATACATGACTTCTGGTGGAGAAAGCCCAATGGCGAACCTGCGCCGTCAAAATGGCCGCGAGAAACCGTGGCATGTGAAATACCTCGGCGTGGGTAACGAAAGTTGGGGTTGTGGCGGTAGCATGAAACCAGATTATTACTCTGATCTTTATCGTCGCTATTCGACCTACTGTCGCGAATTTGACGGCAACAAGCTTTATAAAATCGCCAGTGGTGCCAGTGACTATGACTACAACTGGACTAAGACGCTGATGAAGAATGCAGCCGGACACATGAACGGGATCTCTCTGCACTATTATACCTGCAAGGGCTGGAGCGGAAGCAAAGGCTCTGCTACTAAATTCAGCAGGGATGAATATATGTGGACCATGGCGAAAAGTCTTGAAATCGAAGAGGTGGTAAAAAAACACATCTCCATCATGGATAGCCTTGATCCGAAGAAACGCGTTGGACTGCTCGTGGATGAATGGGGTACCTGGTGGGATCAGGAGCCGGGCTCACATCCGGGATTCCTCTATCAGCAAAACACCATGCGCGATGCTTTTGTGGCGGCATTGACACTCAATGTTTTCAACAAATATACCGACCGTGTGAAAATGGCGAATATCGCTCAGGTAGTGAATGTACTTCAGGCGATGATCCTGACAGATGGTCCTAAAATGGTGTTGACTCCGACTTACCATGTATTCAAAATGTACAAAGGCCACATGGATGCAACCAACCTGCCGTTGGATATCCAGTGTGAAGAGATGACCTATAATGATAAAAAATTCCCGGCCGTTAGCGCTTCTGCTTCGAAAAACGATAAAGGTGGTATCCTGATCACTCTGGCCAATGTGGATCCGGACAAAGAGCAGAAAGTGGAAATTGATCTTGCCGGATTGAAGTCTGTCAAAGTAAACGGTACCATTCTGACTGCAAAAGGTGTCGAATCATACAATACCTTCGACAAGCCTAATGAAGTAGTTCCTGCCGTATTCAAAGGAGCTAAAGTTACTAAAACCGGTCTTTCGGTTACGCTTCCTGCCAAATCAATTGTGGCGCTGGAACTGTAATCTGATTAATAAAGATGAAAGAGGCTTATAACAATTGTTGTAAGCCTCTTTATTTTTAATAAACAGTTAGAGGACGTTTCCTGTCATTGATCTATTGGTAAATCACTTAAACTTGCCCAACAACTCCTTCACCGCATCTTTATGAACAGTGCGACATTATTTCTAGTTTAATATTTTCATCCGTTGGCAAAAGCCGAACGGCAATGATCACCCTTTGCATAAAGCCTCGACCTCATCTACCGTTTTGGGTTTCGGTTTGCCTAATCTAACGGCGCCGTTTTCGGTCATGAGAAAATCCTCTTCGTTACGGATGCCTCCGAAGTTACGGAATTTATCTACCTCTTTCCAGTTGATAAAGTCATTGAAACGGCCTTCCGCTTTCCATTTGTCTATCAACTCAGGAATGAAATAGATACCCGGCTCAATTGTAAAAACGTGGCCCGGGTTCAAAGGTTTGGCCAGACGTAATGATTTTAATCCGAATAGGGTGCTTTTCAGTTCTCCATCATAACCTACCCATACTTCACCGAGATTTTCCATATCATGAACGTCAAGCCCCATCATGTGGCCTGTCCCACACGGGAAAAAGAGCGCGTGCGCTCCCGCTGCTACAGCCTCTTCCACATCGCCTTTCATCAAACCGATAGATTTCATGCTTTCGGCAATGGAACGGCAGGCTGCCAGATGAGCTTCCCGGAAAGGTACTCCCGGAGCCAACGCATCGATTGCTGCCTGATGGGCCGTCAGACTCATGGTGTAAATATCCTTTTGTATAGCTGTTAACGCCCCATCTACCGGGAATGTACTCGATAAATCACCGGAATAATGCAAAAAAGTTTCAGCTCCGGCATCCAGCAGCAACAAATCACCTCTTTTCAACACGTTTCCGTGGTAATGATTGTGTAGTGTTTGACCATTGATCGTTGCAATGATAGGGAATGAAATTTCGCAGTTGGCGGCATGGGCGATTTCATGAACTCTTGCCGCCACCTGAGCTTCTGTCATTCCCGGGTGTGCCAGTTGCATTGCAGCTATGTGCATATCGACGGAAAGATTCACCGCTTTTTCAATCTCTGCAATTTCTTCGGCAGACTTGATTTCCCGTTGGCTCACCACAGCTTTGATTAGCTTTAATGAAGCATTTTCTGATAATACATTGGGTTGAGTACCAATGATCTCTGACAATTTTAATTTGTGTTCCGGGCGATACGGCGGTAGATAGTGAATTTCCCATTTAAGTTTTATCGGCTCATCTAACACCTGTGCAATGCGTGACAAGGGATAAGTTTCCCTGATACCCGCTTGATAAGCTCTTTCGGCAATGGTCGGTTGAGGCCCCATCCACACAATGTCGTCGATGGTGTAGTCATTCCCGAATATGATTTCCCGTTGGTTATCCACATCAATTACCGCTACCAGTCCGGGGAAATCAATCCCGAAATAGTATAGGAAAGTGCTGTCCTGCCGAAAATGATAGCAATTATCGGCATAGTTCATCGGGCTTTCGTCGTTTCCAAAAAAAAGAATAAGGCCTGAACCGACTTTCCCGCAAAGGGCTTTTCGACGTTGGATGTATATTTCTTTGTCAAACATAATAATCAATGGTGTTTTTGTTTTTACGAAATACTATTGAAATACAATGGGATACACAGAGTTGCGCAGGGGGTACAGAGGATACACAGGGAGACCGGATTTTTTTTCTCCTGAATCGTCCTGAAATTTGTTTACACTACCACTCCCTCTTACTCCCTCTTACTCCCTATAACTCCTTCTTACTCCTTATAACTCCCTATCACTCCTTGTTTTTCTCCGTGTAACTCTGAGCCTTCTCTGTAGCCCTCTTTGTAACCGTCCTGCTAACCGTGTATAAATCAGAATCCTTCGTGTTCAGTCCGGTTGATAATTTCGTTTTGCAAATCAAGTCCGAGGTCATTGAAATAATCGCTGTAGCCTGCCACACGCACAATCAGGTTGCTGTATTTTTCCGGATGCTTCTGGGCATCCCGCAAGGTGGCGGCATTGACCACATTGAACTGGATGTGGTGGCCATCCATGCGAAAATAGCTTCGAACCAGACCCGATACTTTGCGGATAGCCGTTTCGTCTTCGAAGAATCCCGGAGTGAATTTCTGATTGAGTAGTGTTCCTCCTGTACGCAGGTGGTCAATCTTTGCAGCTGATTTCACCACTGAAGTCGGACCGTTTTTGTCAGCTCCCTGAACCGGTGAGATCCCCTCGGATACAGGAACACCGCTGCGGCGGCCATCGGCACTGGCATGCATCACACTCCCGAAATAAACGTGGCATGTTGTGGGCAAAAGATTAATGCGGTAAGCAGCACCGCGCGGACTTGTATGTCCGTTCACAGCATCGTGGTAAATGTTGAAAACATCCACCAGCTGATCGTCGGCCGCATCGTCATCATTGCCGTACTTCGGCGTTTTGTAGAGCAATTTGTAGAGCCACTCATCGGCACCGGTAAAGTCATTTTCCAGCATATTTGTCATAGCATGCAGGGAAATGGCTTTTTCGTCGAAAACATGTTTCTTCAAGGCTGTCAGTGCATCGGTGATAGTTCCCATCCCTACGCCCTGAATGTAGTTGGTGTTGTAACGCGAACCGCCCGTAATGTAGTCCATACCCTTTGCCACACAGTCGTCGATAATCAGCGAAAGGAACGGTGTCGGGATATGGGTCATAAATATTTTTTCGATGGTGTTGTTCCCAATAATTTTAATGCGAATGAAATGCTCTACCTGAGCTTTGAAAGCAGACAGCAAATCAGTATAACTCCTGAAATCCTCCGGCTTGCCGGTGTGTAGCCCGGTTTGTTTACCGGTACGGGTATCGAAGCCGTCATGCAATGTCAATTCCAGAATCTTCGGCAGGTTGAAATAACCGCATAGGATGTAGCTTTCCGTACCGAAGGCACCGCTCTCCACACAACCGCTGGCACCACCGTTGCGGGCATCTTCCACACTTTTTCCCTGAGCGGTCAGTTCCTTGACAATGGCATCGGTATTGAAGATTGAGGGTTGTCCAAATCCTGTTTTGGTAATCTTTACTGCCCGGTCAATGAAGCTATCGGGGTTGAGGCGGCTTAGCTGCACCATCGAACTGGGTTGCAACAGGCGCATTTCCTCAATCACGTCGAGCAGGATATACGACATCTCGTTGACCGCATCGGTTCCGTCAGTTTTCAAACCTCCCAGGTTGATCAGGGCAAAGTCGGTATAGGTGTTGCTTTCGAGTGCCGTGATACCTACTTTGGGTGGGGCTGGATGGTTGTTGAATTTCACCCAAAACGATTCGAGCAGTTCAACGGCCTGGACACGGGTTAATGTTCCTGCCTCAGTCTCGGCTTTGTAAAAAGGATAAAGGTGCTGGTCAAGTCGGCCGGGATTGAAAGAATCCCACGGATTGAGCTCCGTTACCACACCGAGATGCACAAACCAGTAGTGTTGCAGCACTTCGTGGAAGGTCTGCGGAGCGTGAGCCGGTACCCGACGGCAAATGCACGCCATATCCTTCAACTCTGTTTGACGGGTAGGGTCTTTTTCAACGGCTGCCAGTTCCTCCAGTTTATCGGCATGACGATTGGCAAACATCACGATCGCATTGGCCACAATCATCATCCCTTTCAGTTCTTCCATTTTATCGAAAGCCTGCGGGTCATTTACCCAATCAAGCGAAGCCATACTTTCTTTGATGTCTTCGATGATATCTAACATCCCTTTCTGGAAAATCTTGTACCCCGCAACCGTATGTCCCGGAGCGCGTTGCTCCATAAACTCGGTGAAAATACCGGCATCGTAGGCTTCGTGCCATTCGCCGGTCATCGATGCCATAATGCGGTCCCGGTTGGATTTCCCTTTCCAGAAAGGAATGATGGTCTCTTCGAATGCTTTGCGTGTTTCATCGTCTACACGAAACCACACCTTCTCGCGGGTATTCAGGATATCAAGATCCTGAAGAGAGTGAACGGTGATTTCCGGATAGGTTGGAGTGGCTTTCGGAGCAGGACCCCGTTCACCCACAATCAGTTCGAGGTCATTGATGCAGATGGTCTTATTGGCCAATATGTATTCGAATGATTTGGCTCGTTGCACTGGGATGGAATCTCCGAATGCGATATGATTTTTGTAAAATTCTGTAATGAGCAGGCCTCTTTCTGCCGAAATAGAATTGATGGCATTGAGGCTTTGCTCGCGTAGTTTTTGTATTCTGGAAGTCATATTTTTTTATATTTTCAGTTGTGTAGAGACGCGGCCTGCCACGTCTGTACTATTACGCGGCAGGCCACGCCTGTACAATCAGCCTCCGATTTTCACCGAAAAACCGAACGATTCAAAACGTTCTTTTACCTTGGCTAAATCTTGTTTATTCATCGATTTCATTCCGTTGAATTCATTCGCCATTCCCATCCGTTGGTATTTATGTGATGCCGTGTTGTGGTAAGGGAGAAGATCGACTGCTTCCGGTTTAATGGCCAGATTATTGAGGAAGTCCAGCGTTTCATTGATGTTCTTATCGGAAAAAGTCACACCTTCCACAAACGGAATGCGGATTCTCACATTGGTTCCTGATTCAAGCAACCGTCGCAAATTGGATAATATCAGTTGATTGGAAACACCGGTGAAATGCTTGTGTTTAGCATCGTCGATCAACTTAACATCGAATAGAAATAAATCAGTGTATCGGGCCACCTTTTCCAATACCTCCCACGAAGCAAAACCGGAAGTGTCTACAGCTGTGTGGATTCCTTCTGTCTGACAGGTTTTCAGCATATCAAGCAGGAATTCTTGTTGCTCTAAAGGCTCTCCACCCGAGAACGTCACGCCACCACCGGATTCTTCCATAAAGATTTTCTCCTTACGGATTTCAATCATCAGTTCAGCGGATGAGATTTCACGACCGATAGTCTCCTCTTCGGTAAAGGTTTTGTCACCAATCCGAACCGATTTCGGATAAGAGCAGATTTCAGCACTCATACTTTCGGGATTGTGACACCACCGGCACGATAGCGGACAGCCTTTCAGAAACACAGTGGTACGAATGCCGGGACCATCGTGTACGGCAAAACGTTTGATATCGAAAATGATACCGTTCATATTTTATTGAAAAATGAAGATAATGAAGAATGAAAAATATTAAGCAGGTAAAGCAACTGTGAGAGATGCTTCTCGAAGTCGTCATTTATACCAAACGACCTGAAAGGAGATGAAAAGGCTAAATCATCCAGCACTCGTACAAACCCTTGCCGGATTTGTGGAGCAGATTACCGAGGTATTTGGATGAGTATTGCATATTGAGATCTGTATTATAGATTTTCGGAGCTAAGATAGATAAAATTGGGAAATTAAGTGACCTGCCGGATCTACTTTTTTCTGTTTCTGTTTATCCCTACTTTACTATATGTTCACTCAATGTTTAGTCTTGGTTAACATTGATATAAAACTGATATAATATATATATAATACTGGTATAAAATAACCTTTATAAGAGTTATATTATATCAGTTTCATGTCCGTGTTTATTCTGTATATCCCCTAAATAAACATAAAGTAAACCTAGAGTGAACCATAACTAATCCTTAGTTATAACCCGGGAAGTGATCGCATGGGACTATCTGATAAGCCGATAATAAAATATTACGCGCCAGCGTTATAATATAAAGATCCTGCGATTTTAAGTGGATGTGAATGGATACTATGCTGACTTTATATCTATTTTTCAAAATGTAAGGCCTTCGATTCGAAATAATTCCCTAATTTTGAATTTCCAAATGAGACTATGTCTCCCTTTAACAGCTTATAGATGAAAAAATCAATTCTGATCCTGTTAGGTCTGATTTCTTATGTTGCATTTTATGCACAGGAGGGGCAAAGTGCATTCGGCTTTTTGAGACTGCCGGCATCTCCGTATGTTGCAGCATTGGGAGGAACCAATATATCGGTTGTCAATCAGGAAAATTCTTCATCTTTTCAAAATCCGGCATTGCTTTCCCGGTCGGGCGACAAGCAGTTAAGCCTTAATTATATGAATTATGTTTCCGATATAAATGTCGGATCGGCTATGTTTAGTCGCACATCATCGGCCCGTGCCAATTGGGCGGTGGGGATGTTGTATTCTGATTATGGCAGCTTTAAGGAAACCAGTGAAACCAACGAAGATCTGGGGACTTTTGCCGCAAAGGATATGGCATTGCATGGAATCTATTCTTATAAGTTAACGGATTACTGGGCTGCGGGGATTACCGGTAAAGCCATTTATTCGGCTTATGCTGATTATTCTTCATTTGCCTTAGGGGTAGATTTGGGCTTAAACTACTATGATGAAAACAGAAGCTTTTCATTTTCAATGGCTCTGAAGAACCTGGGAGGGCAGATAGTAAAATATGATAAGGTTTATGAGTCTCTTCCCTGGGATTTGCAAGTCGGTGTGTCGAAGAAACTGGCTCATGCTCCCTTTCGTTTTCATACTACATTAAGATATCTAACGCTTTGGGATATGTCATTGCACCGGACGACTGAGGCATCCACCACATCATCTTCCGCAGGGAAGTCCGATAGTTTCATGAAAACATTGGTTAAACATTGTGTTTTTGGTCTTGATTTTCTGCCATCCGATAATTTTTATGTTGCATTTGCGTACAATCCGAAAACTGCAGATGATTTTAAAGTGCTTGAAAAGAAAGGAATGTATGGCTTTTCGATGGGAGCCGGTGTAAAGATCAAACGTATGCAGATCGGAGCGTCTTTTTTTCAACAGCATGTGAAGGCTGCGACTTTGCTGATCGGTATGACCACAACATTGGGGAAATAACGAAGATAAACTTTAACCTGAATAAAGAATATAATCTATTGATTATCCGGCCTGTTCAGACAGATTGGATAACAATGTCAACTTATCGTTTTTTAGATGAAGAAAATAATTATTGCCATTGATGGCTTTTCATCCTGTGGAAAAAGCACTATGGCAAAAGATCTTGCCCGCGAAATCGGTTACATTTATATCGATAGTGGGGCCATGTACCGCGCTGTAACCTACTATTGTCTCCAAAACAATCTTATCCAAAACGGAACAGTGGACGAAAAAGAGTTGGCCGACCGAATGCACCAGATTCATATTTCGTTTGTCCTGAATCCCGAAACCGGCCGACCTGAAACCTGTCTTAATGGTCAAAACATTGAGAAGGAGGTTCGCACGCTGGAAGTTTCCCGTAATGTGAGCATTGTCAGCGCTATTGCCTTTGTGCGTAAAGCCATGGTAGAGCAGCAACAGGAGATGGGGGAGATTAAAGGTATTGTGATGGATGGTCGCGATATTGGAACTACAGTATTTCCGGATGCAGAATTAAAAATATTTGTAACCGCGTCACCCGAAATCAGAGCGCAGCGTCGTCTTGACGAAATGGCTCAGAAAGGAGAGAAAGCCTCATTTGAAGAGATACTGGAAAATGTGAAGCAGCGGGATTATCTCGATCAAAACCGGGAGGAGAGTCCGTTGCGTAAGGCTGATGACGCTTTACTGCTCGATAATTCCCAACTGACTATAGCCGAACAGAAGCAGTGGCTCTTTATGCAGTTCCGTCGGGTGACAGAAAACCAGAAGTATGAAGGATAATGTTATTGTAGAGATTGATAAAGGATCCGGTTTTTGCTTTGGTGTGGTAAATGCTATCCAAAAAGCAGAAGAGGAGCTGGCGAAAGGAGGAACGCTTTATTGTTTGGGCGATATTGTTCACAATAGCCATGAGGTGGAGCGGCTTCAGGAAAAAGGTTTGATCACGATTGATCACGCAGCTTTACGTGAACTGCATAATGCAAAAGTATTATTGCGTGCCCATGGTGAACCTCCGGAAACATATCAACTGGCAAAAGAAAATAATATAGAGATAATTGATGCCACCTGTCCCGTTGTGTTGCAGTTGCAGCGCAAGATCAAGAAAATGTATGATTTTCCGAATTCCGGTGATTTGCAAATTGTAATTTACGGTAAAATTGGTCATGCCGAGGTTAACGGACTGGTAGGGCAGACGAATCGCAAGGCAATTATAATCGAATCTCTCGCTGATCTCGAAAAAATCGATTTCAATAAAAATATCCGTCTCTATTCACAAACCACAAAATCGCTTGATGGTTTTTCTGCCATCGTAGAGGAGATTAAACTCCGCTTAAGTCCGGATGCTTCATTTGAATCGTTCGATACGATCTGCCGGCAGGTTTCAAATCGCTTGCCCAATATCCGTGAATTTGCAGGTAAGCACGATGTGGTATTGTTTGTCAGTGGTAAAAAAAGCTCAAACGGAAAGGTTTTGTTTGAAGAGTGCCGGAAGGTAAATCCCAAATCTTACCTGATCGAAGATGCGGGAGAGATGGACGAAGAATGGCTGAATAATGCGGCTTCGATTGGTATTTGCGGAGCTACTTCTACGCCAAAATGGTTGATGGAGGAGGTCGAAGAACAGATCCATCGTCTGTTTAGTCGGGATAATCAGTAGACAAATGTCATGAAATGGCTCTGAAATGGCCTAAAAAAAGTAAAAATGTAATTTGTAATTAAATAAACGCGTAATAATGTAAGGTGAATCCGCATTTACATGTAAATTTGCGGTAGTTTATTATTTGGTTTGTTTAATTGAAAAAAAATAGGATTGTTATGGCTTTAAAGTGCGTTGGAATTTTAACGTCAGGTGGAGACTCTCCCGGTATGAATGCTGCAATACGTGCAGTGACACGTGCAGCAATTTATAATGGCCTGGAGGTAAAAGGTATTTACAGAGGTTACAAAGGATTGATCACCGGTGAGATTTTGCCTTTTAGAACTCAAAATGTGAGTAATATTATCCAACAGGGTGGTACTATTCTCAAAACAGCCCGTTGTAAGGAATTTATGACTCCCGAAGGACGTCAGATTGCCTATGAGACAATGCAAAGGGAAGGCATAGATTCATTGGTTGTAATCGGTGGAGACGGATCGTTGACCGGAGCCCGGATTTTTGCTTCAGAGTTTAATGTGCCCATTGTAGGACTTCCCGGTACAATTGATAATGATTTGTATGGATCGGATACTACCATTGGTTACGATACGGCTCTGAATACCATTATGGACGCTGTGGATAAAATCCGTGATACCGCAACATCTCATGATCGTCTTTTCTTTATTGAGGTAATGGGACGCGATGCCGGATTTCTGGCATTAAATGGTGCAATTGCCGCAGGTGCGGAGGCAGCGATCATTCCGGAAATAGCAACAGAGGTTGACCAATTGGCAGAACTGATTAAAAGTGGTTTCCGTAAATCAAAAAACAGTAGCATCGTTTTAGTGGCTGAAAGTGAAATTACGGGTGGTGCTATGGGATTGGCAGAACGCGTTAAGAAAGAATATCCGGAATATGATGTTCGTGTAACTATTCTGGGACATATTCAGCGCGGAGGATCACCTACAGCCAACGACCGTATTCTGGCAAGCCGTATGGGGGCTGCTGCAATTGATGCATTACTTGAAGGTCAGCGAAATGTGATGATCGGAGTCCAGAATGATCAAATCGTATATGTGCCTTTCACCAAGGCGATCAAAAACGATAAACCGATCAATAAGGAATTACTTAACGTGTTGCATACGTTGTCAATTTAAAATATCAGATCTTTCTATATAAGGGTTGTTGAATATCAACAACCCTTTCTAAAATTTCAAAACAGTCATTCCTTCTGATTTGTCAGGCGTGGCTGGTTTTTGTATAGAATGAAAAAAAAACTCTTTTTATATCAGCCGGACAGGCAAATACCGAAAAACATTGATTTGGAGTGGGGCCATTACGATGGCTTTACTATTAATCCTCTTCTTTTTTGCTCCCCGAATAGCTCAATACTTTTTTTACAACGAAATCCGGAAAATAGAGCAGCATAAGCATATCCGTATTGCTGTTGAAGGTTTTAAACTGGATGGACTGAGTGGTTTCGATATAGAATCACTTCATGTTATTCCATTGAAGAATGATACCCTGTTCACCTTTAAAAAGTTGGAAGTGGATTTCAACTTCTGGCAGATGATTCTTTTAAATCCGGATGTTACAGCTTTGTCGGCTTCGACTATAAATGCAAGTTTTATAAAGAAAGGAGATTATTGTAATTACGATTTCCTTTTCAGGTCAGAGGAAAATAAAAACAAAAAAGCGGACAATAGCCCGGATTACTCCGGACGTATCAGGGCTATTTTAAATACATTTTTCAGGCTTGTTCCTTCGCAGCTTGCAATCGGAAGCCTGAATATTGTTTCCAATAATAATGATTATATTTCGCGCATTTCTTCTCAGCAACTGAAAGTCCGTGATAACAGCTATTCTTTTCCGGTACAAATACAGGACAGCGTTGGCCTGCAAAAATGGCTTGTTGAAGGGGGTATAGACAAAGGTGCCCATAATATTTCCGGAATGATAAGGTCCCGGGTAGGCGGTAAGGCTACAATACCTTATTTAGACCATGTGTATCACGCTCGCATTGCTTTTGATAAACTCTCATTTAATCTTCATCCCGAAAAGAAAGGACCTGGTGATATAACACTCCTTGGCGCCGCATCTTTTAAAGGTCTGGAGGTTAATCATGCGCGATTGTCTTCGGAAGATATCATATTAGGGGATGGAGCTATTGATTATTCGATGCATTTGGGTCCTGATTATGCTGAATTAGACAGCGTATCGGAGATTAGATTCAATAAAATATCTTTTCATCCATATATTTTTGTACAAAAAAATACGGATTGGAAACTCCGGACGTTAATTAATAAAAGCCGGTTTGCGGCAAGCAATCTTTTGGCCTCGTTACCTAAAGGGTTGTTTAATAACTTATCGGATATCCGCGTGAAAGGTGATTTAAGTTATCACTTTTTACTGGATGTTGATTTAGAGCATCCGCAAGGGTTAAAACTGGAATCTTCGCTGAAGAAGTTTAATTTCTCAATTCTGAATTATGGGGAATTATCTAAAATGAACTCACCATTCTTATATACAGCTTATGAAAATGACCGGCCCGTACGTACCTTTGAAGTTGGTCCGGGAAGTCCGCAGTATTATAGCCTGGATCAGATTTCACCATTATTGCGTCAGGCTGTACTGCAATCCGAAGACGGGCAGTTTTTCTTTCACAGAGGATTTCGGATGGATGCTTTACGGGAGGCACTGGTTTATGATTTGAAGATGAGGCGTTTTGCCCGTGGTGGAAGCACGATAAGTATGCAGCTGGTTAAAAATGTTTTTTTGACGAGGCATAAGAATATTGCCCGGAAACTGGAAGAGGCGTTGTTGGTCTGGATGATTGAGGAAAACAGAATTACATCAAAGTCGCGTATGTTTGAGGTTTATCTGAATATTGCAGAATGGGGGCCGTTGGTATACGGTATTGGAGAAGCTTCCCGTTTTTATTTCGATAAATCACCGGCAGACCTGAGTTTAAATGAGGCGATCTTTCTGGCCGGAATTATACCATCACCTAAAAAATTTGCCAGAGCGTTTGATTCATCCGGGCTTTTGAAGAAAAACAGGCAATGGTATTTTCGCAGAATAGCCGATCGTTTATACCGGACAGGATTTATAACTCAATTGGAGAAAGATTCGTTTATACCGGGAGTAGAATTGTTTGGTAATGCGAAAAGATATATTGTACCGGTAAAAGCAGACACATTGAAAGCGATATTGTTGGATAATGAGCAGATGGTAAGACTTTTGCCAAACGGAAATTGACACTTTGTGTACGTTAGAGTCATTGTAAAAACAGTCTGCTTAATGATATTCCAATCAAATTAAATGTTATTAATAAAATAAATTGTCCTGAAATATGCATAATCTGAGAGATGCTGTTAAATTTGCAGTTCCAAATAGTATAAGATCAAAATAGTTTTTACTACTATTAGGGTATTGGCAATGTAACTTGTTATGTAATGGAAGTAATTCAAAAATCAATAATGTAATTTTTTATTATCAAAACAATTTCAAAACTATGAAAACTCAACAAAAAAACAAGTCGAAAAAGGCAAGTGTAGCTTTCTCTTACGCGGTAATTCCTGTAGCACTGATTGTCGCTATCTGTGTATTTAAATTTGTCATGGGTGCTCCCGAAAACTTTGAAGGTGGAAATCCTGAAGGTCACCCGCTTCCCGGAAACATGTTGGCAACAATCTACAAAGGTGGATTTATCGTACCTATTTTGATGACTTGTTTGTTAACTGTAATCACTTTCTCATTCGAGAGATTTTTCGCTATCTCTAAAGCTGCCGGTAAAGGTTCAATGAATGATTTTGTTGTTAAAATCAAAGATCTTTTGAGCCAGGATAAAATCCAGGATGCTTACGTTGCTTGTGACAAACAAAAAGGTTCTGTAGCTAATGTTGTAAACATGGTGGTTACAAAATATGAGCACGCTGTAGCAGATACTACTATGACTAAAGATCAGAAAGTCGTAGAAATCCAGAAAACTGTAGAAGAAGCAACTTCTCTTGAATTGCCTAGCCTTCAGCAAAACCTCGTTATCCTTGCAACTCTTGCTTCTGTATCTACTCTGTTAGGTCTGCTCGGTACTGTATTGGGTATGATCCGTGCGTTTGCCGCTATGTCAACTGCAGGTGCTCCTGACTCAACTGCTTTGGCAACCGGTATTTCTGAAGCACTTATCAATACTGCATTCGGTATCGGTACTGCTGCTGTTGCTATTATCATGTACAACTTCTTCACTACTAAAATTGATAAGTTGACTTATGCAATTGATGAAGCTGGTTACAGCATCGTACAAACTTACGCTGCAAAACACTAATCTGCCAATCATTAATTGAATAAATAGAGAAATTATGCCAAAAGTTAAAATCGCTCGCAAAAGTACGGTGCAAGATATGGCGCCTATGTGCGACATGGCGTTTCTTTTGCTCAATTTCTTCATCCTTACATCGAATTTTACTCAGAAAGAACCTGCTATTATCGATACACCGACTTCAATTTCAGAGATTAAAATCCCTGAAACCAATGTAATGAAGATTCTGGTGGACGATAAAGGAAAAGTTTTCTGGGGTATAGATAAACAAGCCGATCGAAAAGAAGTGTTGAAGAAAATGGGGGAAATCTACCGGATAAACTTTACTGATGAAGAGTTGAAACGATTCAGTGTTATCGGTAGTTTCGGAGTACCTATGAGTGCCATGAAGACCTTCCTCGCAATGTCGCCCGAACAAAGAGACAGCAAAGAATCAGCATTGGGAATACCCTGTGACTCTTTGGATAACCAGTTGAAAGACTGGGTAACTGTTGCCCGAAGTGTAAATACAGATTTAAGAATCGCAATCAAAGGAGACAAAAAAACGATGTATCCGGCCATTAAGAAAGTAATGGGAACTTTACAGGATGCTAACGAAAACCGTTTCAATTTGATTACCGGTCTTGAAGCAGAACAAGATTTATTAATTAAGTAAAAACGTAATCGACATGGCAGAAATATCTTCAGATCATGGGGGTGCAGGCAAAAAGGGGAAACCTAAAAAGATGTCTACCCACGTTGACTTTACTCCTATGGTTGACCTTGCCTTTTTGCTGATTACCTTCTTTATGTTGACTACGACCCTTATCAAACCTCAGACCATGGAAATCGCCATGCCGTCGAAGGAAAAGGTGCCGGAAGAAGACCAGACCAAGGTAAAAGCATCAAGAGCAGTAACGATTATATTAGGTAAAAACAATAAGGTTTTCTATTACGAGGGAACTAAGGAAAATGGTGTTGATCCGGAAGTTAAAACGACTAACTTTTCAGCAGACGGTGTAAGAAAACTTCTGATTCAGAAGAACTATGACCAGATGGTGCGGGTTAGAAATCTCAAAAAACAACTGGCAGATAAAAAAATCAACCAAGAACAGTTTGATAAACAAAAAGCTGAGATTCTTGCAGATAAGAAAGCTCCTATTGTGTTGATCAAAGCAACAGATGATGCTAAATATCGCGACCTGGTTGATATTCTCGACGAGATGGCCATTTGCAATATTGCACGTTATGCAATTGTAGATGTAACTCCTTATGATCTTGGATTAATTAAAACCTTAAACATCTAAATCAGGAGAAACAATGGCACCAAAAGTTGATATTTACAACAATGAGTGGGTAGAAATGGTTTTTGAGGGCAAAAAACCAGGCCTATGGAGCATATATTCTCCGCAAAACCAACTCAAAACGACACCTGAGAGCGTTCATTATTGCCAGTACATTATTTGTATTTGCAATCAGTGCACCTCTTTTGATGAAGTACATTATTCCAAAGAAGAAGGATTCAGACTTAACTGTACGTGAATTGGCTGATATTAAACTGGATAAACCCAAAGATCAGGAAATTGCACGTGCTGTACAAGCTCCGCCTCCTCCCATGCGTAATACGATTAAATTTACGCCTCCTGTTATTAAACCGGATGAAGAGGTTGCAGATGAGGATGAACCAAAAACACAGACAGAAGTAATGAATAACAATTCTGCTGTCGGTGCGGCTGACTTTGATAAAGGTACTGACGATGTTACTGCTCCGGTAGCAACAACCAGTCAGGTAACCGAAGAGTATCAGGAGCCTTTTACTATCGTAGAACAGATGCCTGAATTCCCGGGTGGTAATGATGAAATGTTCAAATTCCTGAGCAACAATATCCGTTATCCGGTTATCGCACAGGAGAATGGAGTTACCGGTATGGTTATTCTTACTTTCGTTGTAAGTAAAACAGGTAAAATTTCAGACATTCAGGTAGTACGTGGTATTGGTTCAGGTTGTGACGAAGAGGCTATCCGGGTTGTTAAAAAGATGCCCGATTGGAAACCTGGTCGTCAGGGCGGTAGCGCAGTACCGGTTAAGTTTACCTTACCAGTTCGATTCTCTTTGAGATAATTTGATCGAAAAACTGATAATATCTTTTTTTAATGAAGCAAAGAATATCATTCAAGCTCATTTTTGAAGCTTCAATGTCTATAATCTATTTGGCATTCGGATTGGCATTGCTGGTTACGGATAAAGCTCTTTTACCTTCAATAGGTGGAGGTGCACGTATAGCGATTGCAGTGCTGACTTTGCTTTATGGCATTTATCGTTTATCACAGGCATACAATTTGTATACAAAAGGTAAAGCTCAGAATTTCAGAAAAGATTCCACTTTGATGGTTCTGGTTCTTTTGTTTGCTTTTTCAAGTTGCGGTTATCGTAATCCCGGAGCGGGAAACCGATCTACCGATACAACAAATGTAGCAGTCGATGAAACGCTAAAGCCGATATTGCAAGCTGAAGCTGATGTTTTTCAGGTAATGGATACATTGGGTGAATTAAAACTTAATTTTCTTCCTGAAGGTAAAGCTATTCAGAGTCTGTTGGATTTGAAGTCAGTTATGACTGTTGCATCCCGTCAATTGTCACAAAAAGAGATTGATTATTTAAAAGAAAAGTCCTATGTCGCAAGACAGACTAAGATTGCATCTGATGCAATTGCTTTGATAATTAATCCGTCGTATCATGATACGATTATGTCTGTTGATCAGGTTAAAGCAATTCTGACCGGAAAAATCAATAACTGGAAGCAGCTTGATAAGAAGAATGTTTCACAGCCGATTTCGGTAGTGTTTGATAACCAGAATTCGAGCATTGTTCGCTTTATGGTAGATTCTATTTGTCAGGGGGGCTAAGTTGTCGACAAATTCATATGCTTTAGAGTATAATCGTGATGTAATTGATTATGTTGCGAAAACGCCCGGAGCTATTGGATTTATCGGTACTTCCTGGATAACAGATCGAGAAGATTCTTTGCATATGTCATTTCAAAAAAGAATCAGAGTAGTTTCTGTCAGTTCTGAATCTGAGGCTGATGTCTCTAACAGTTACAAACCGTATCAGGCTTATATTGCAGATGGTATATACCCGTTTATACGCTATATTTATACAATAAATATAGAACCCGTTAGTGGTAAAGCGACCCGGTTTGCCAATTTTATTGCAGGTAGCCGTGGACAGCGCATTATCCTCAAAGCAGGTATAGTACCGGCAATAGCACCAACTCGTGTAGTAAGTGTGCGTACCAGCTTGTAACGATAAAGAGTTTAGCTCTATAAAAAGTTGAAGGGGTGATTTTTTTATTTTAAAGTTGGGAAAATAATATTTTTGCCGATTTTGAATTAAAATAATATTCTCCCTTCAACTTTTTCATTTAAGAATAGTCTAACTATAAATTATTTATTAAATCGTATATTATGATCAAGAAAACGCAATTATTAGGTTTGCTGCTTCTGGCTGTTTCATTTGGAAATGCAATAGCTCAAAAGTCAGCGTTCACTAGTGCATATCATTTGGTTTTCGAAGAGCAATATTCAAAAGTCACTCCGCTTCAGGCTTCATTGCAGGGAGCGCAAAAGGATTTTATTTCCGGTGAAATTGCTTATAGAAAAGGAGATGTAAAAGGAGCGCAGGAGTTTTTCGGGAAAGCAGCAAGTGATGTGAAAAGTCCCTGGGGATTTATCGGATTAGGTAGAATAGGTTTGCAGAATAAAGATGCAAAAGCTTCTACAGAGAACTTTGATAGAGCTGTTAAGAGTGAAAAGAAGAATCCTGAAGTATATGAGGCGATTGTCCGTGTATGTTTGAGTATGGCTACCCCGGACACAGCAAATGCTGCAAAATATCTGCAGAAAGGTATTGATATTAATTCAAAATATGCTCCTTTTCAGGTTTTGAAAGGGGATTTATCAGCAGCAAAGAGTGATTTTGGTTCGGCTGCCAATGATTATGAGCGTGCTTTGTTTTATGATGCTAAAAATACAGAAGCAAGTCGTAAATTGGGTATATTATATACTCGTGCCCAGAACTACAGAGATGGTTTGGCGGCTTTGAAAAAGTGTATTGAAAGTGATCCTGAGCAAATTACGGTTTATAAAAACCTGGGTGACCTGTATTATACTTTCGGTAAATATGCCGATGCTGAAGAGAATTACAAAATCTATCTGGATCGTTGTGAAAAAACAGCAGACGATCTGGAAAGATATTCTTTCATCCTCTTTTTCAACAAAAAATACAAAGAATCATCAGAAGTACTGGATCAGTTGTTGGCAAAAGGAGCTGCAGAAAGTGTACTTTACCGTGTTAAAGGTTATGTAGCCTGTGAAAATGGCGATGTGAAAGCCGGCCTTTCGTATATGGAGAAATTCTTTGCGAGTCACAATCCGGATAAATTTTTACCTTCAGACTACGGTTACTATGCGAAACTGTTAAACAAGGATGGTAAAGACTCATTGGCTGCTGTAAACTTTGAAAAAGCAACAACATTAGATAGCACCAAGTTGGAATATTTTGAGGAATTGGCAAAAATCTATTCTAAAAATAAGAGACATGAAGAGGCTATCCGCGTTTACCGGAAAATGATTGAACTAAAAGCTGACCCGGCAACGATCAGTTTCAGTATTGGTAAAGAATATTATTTCCTGGGTGAAAGTCTGAAATCAAAAGCTCCGGCTGCTAACGGAACAGTTGCTCCTCAGGTTGCTGAAGCATATAAAGGAGCTATTGCTGCGTTTGCTGATGTTCAGAAATATAGTCCCGATTATTCCGGAGGTTATTTATGGGCTGGACGTGTAAACTCTTTATTAGATTCAGAAGCTACAACTACAGCTGCAAAAGAATCTTATGAAAAAGCTCTTGAGACACTTCTGAAAGGTGATAAAGAAAAAGGTAAGAAATCAATTCTTGAATGTTACCGTTACTTAGGCTCATACTATTACCTGAACTCAGAAAGAGCGACAGGTGCACAAAAAGATGAGTTGAAAAAGCAGGCAATTGCTAATTTTGAACAGATCTTAGCGGTTGATCCAGCAGATGCGCAAGCTAAAGATGTTGTATCTAAATTGAAAAAATAAGTTTAGCTTAAAAAGAATAGTAAAAAGGTTGTCGAAAGGCAACCTTTTTTTGTTGTACAAGGTAACTACAAGTGAAGGCATTGCATACAGATAACGTCTTCATATCCATATTTTGTTTTCAGCCAGTCTTTCAGAATTCCAGTTTCTTTAAAGCCGGAATTCAGAAAAAGATTGCGGCTTGGAGTGTTGCTACAGGGTACCTGTGCAGTTATCTGATGGAGATGAAGAAAGTTGAAGCAGTACTCCTTAATAAGGGTAATGGATTCTCTGGCTAATCCCTGTTTTTGATATTCTTTGTCAATTAAAATCCCAACCGCTACCCGTTGATGATAAGGGTCAAAGTCAAATAAGTCGATGGCACCGACCGGAGCCTGATTTGCTTTTAACGTAATTATCAGCCTGAGTTGTTTAATTTCGAATATGCTGAGATGGGATTGAGCAATATATTCTTTCAATGTGTATTTAGAAATAGGAGATAGTGTAGAGCCTAGTTTCCACAATGAAGTGTCATTTTCCCATTTATACAGGATTTCAAGATCTTCAGGTTCCGGAGCTCTTAATTTTAGTCGGTTATTTTCAAGCATTGATTCTAACATTCAGGTTCTGCAGGTTTTCAGTCTGCTAATATAATAATTAATTGTGGGAATGTAGGTTAGACTGAAAATCATTTTCTTTAGTGAAAATAACTTTCAGAATTTGTCCGTTTTTAGTTATATTTGCAAATAGAAAGAGTGTAAACAAGGGTAATAATAAGTTTGTTTGTGATTTGAAGAGGATTTCAGGATATTTGAAATGGATTGAATTGTCTAAAAATTAGGACTGTAATATTTTATTATTAATCAAAATTTGAAGTTATGAAAAAATCAAATGTTTTTGTCGCTTTTATGTTAAGCGCAAGTTTGTTATTGTCAGGATGTGCGAGTATGTCAAATACAGCTAAAGGAGCCTTGCTTGGTGGTGGTGCAGGTGGCGCTTTAGGTGCCGGTATCGGTGCATTGGCTGGCAAAGGTAAAGGGGCCATTATTGGAGCTGCTATTGGTACTGCAGTAGGAGCCGGAGCCGGAGCTTTGATTGGTAAAAAGATGGATAAGCAAAAAGCAGAACTGGAAGCAATTCAGGGGGCTAAAACCGAAGAGATCATTGACGTGAATGGTTTGAAAGCATTGAAGGTTACATTTGAATCGGGAATTCTATTCAGCACGAATTCAAGTACGTTGTCTTCTACTTCTAAATCATCATTGTCTCAATTTGCAAATTCTGTAAAGAATAATCCACAGACAGATATTGTAATCCAGGGGCATACAGATAATACAGGTGGTGATAAAATCAATATTCCATTGTCGGATAAACGTGCTAATAGTGTACAGTCTTTCCTTAAAACACAAGGTGTTAGCAATAAAATCACTTCAATGGGATTGGGTTCAACCAAACCGGTTGCTGATAATTCTACAGTCGATGGTAAAGCTCAGAATCGTCGCGTAGAAGTTTATATTTCTGCTAACGAAGAGATGATTAAAGCCGCAGAATCAGGAACCCTGAAATAAGCATTCCAAAAATCTAAATATGAGCGGAGTTGTCTGTAAAGATAGCTCCGCTTTATTTTTGTCGTATTTAACATAACATACGAGGGGATTTCTCTTACAATTGAAGTTAACGAGACTAAATAATTTTTTTTATCTTTGCCTTCTCTTTTTCAAAGAAGTGTAAATCGATGTAAATAAAATGTTTATGAAAACATATCTTGTGACCGGCGGAGCCGGATTTATCGGAGCTAATTTTGTGAAATACATGTTGAATAAGTATAGTGATATTCAACTGGTAGTACTTGACGCTCTTACATATGCCGGAAATCTGGGTACCATTGTGAAGGAGGTGGAAGATTCCCGTTGCGTTTTTGTAAAAGGTGATATTTGTGATGCGGCTTTGGCAGAAGAACTTTTTACCAAATATGACTTCAATTATGTGGTAAACTTTGCAGCTGAGAGTCATGTAGACCGTAGTATTGAGAATCCGCAACTGTTCCTGACCACAAATATTCTCGGAACACAGAATTTATTGGATACAGCCCGTAAACATTGGTCGGGAGAAAAGGATAGTAATGGTTATCCTACCTGGAAAGAGGGTGTGAAGTTTCATCAGGTATCAACTGACGAGGTTTACGGAAGTCTCGGAGCAGAAGGCTATTTTACAGAAACCACTCCTTTGGATCCACGCAGTCCGTACAGTGCATCAAAAACAGGTGCGGATTTAATCGTTAACGCATATGCGGAGACTTATAAAATGCCTGTGACAATCACCAGATGTTCTAATAATTACGGTCCGTATCATTTTCCTGAAAAGTTGATTCCCCTGATCATTAAAAATATTTTAGAAGGAAAGTCATTGCCAGTGTATGGTGATGGAACCAATGTGCGGGACTGGTTATATGTTGAAGATCATTGTAAAGCGATTGATTTGGTAGTAACCAATGGTCGTGTGGGTCAGGTATACAATGTAGGTGGTCACAATGAGAAGCAAAATATAGAAATAGTGAAGCTTACCATCTCGACTATCCGACAGTTAATGGAAGAGAATAAAGCTTATCGTGAGGTCTTAAAGAAAAAAGAGATTCTAAACGGCGAGATTAGTATCGACTGGATCAACGAAAGCCTGATTACTTTCGTAAAAGACCGTCTGGGTCATGATCAGCGTTATGCAATCGATCCGACTAAGATCAAGGAAGAACTAGGCTGGTATCCTGAAACCATGTTTGCCGAAGGTATCGTGAAGACGATCCGTTGGTATCTTGAAAACCAAAGCTGGGTGGAAGAAGTAACCAGTGGCGATTATCAGAAGTATTACGATAAAATGTACGGAAAAAGATAATTGAAGCTTTATTTCCGGTAAACGAATATAACCTGAAGTCATATCTAAGGTCAGGTTTTTAACGTGGAACTAAAAAACGATTCATTCATTCCCATCGGGAAGAATGAATCGTTTTTGCTTTTTTGTAATCGGAGTGCGATATTGAATCGCACGTCAATGGATTATTCCTCTTTCTTCAGATGTGCCATAACCATCCGGATTTCACTATATGAATAGTCATCACCAAGGGCTTCTTTTATAGGAGTCATTGACGTTGTTTCCATTTTATGGAACTGGTCAATTATTTTTTGCGCCTTATTCCGGTCGACAATTTCAAACAGGTCAATGTCGCCTGTGGAAATATAATGAGCCAGGTGTCCTTCGATAGTGTTTCCGGTCAGATTACGCTCTTTGGCGATTTCGTCAATTGTTTTCCCGGATTTGTAGAGGTCGAAAGAGAGTCTCTTGGTGTCGATCTTCTGCTTTTTGATTTCCGGTTCTTGCTTAAAGCTATCGGCAGAAATAACGGTTTCTATTTTGTTTTCCTGACGATATTGTATAATGATATTGAGCAGCTCTTCTCCGAATTGCTTCAGTTTTTGCGGGCCGATGCCGTGAATGGCTTTCAGCTCCTTTATCGAAGCGGGCATCACTTGTGATAGTTCGGTAACAGATTTCTGTGACAGGATCATGTACATATCTACTCCAAACTCTTCAGCTTTATCCTTCCGCCATTCCCTGAGTGCTTTAGCAAGAGCATTATCATCGTTTTTCTGAAATTTAACGGGTGCCTTTTTGCGTTGTGGCTCGTCAATCAATGCTTTGGCCCGGGTGGATAGGTATTCTTTGAATACAAATCCCTGTATGGAGGTGTTGAGGCAGATTTCCTTTACCCTCAGATCGTTTAAGAGTCGTTCCAGAGGTTCGTCAAGGGCTTTCTTTACCGCTTTATTATCAACTTCAACGATGCAGTTTTTCATCAGTTCATCTTTCAGTTTTTCTGTCAGGTCGAGATAATAGGAAGATGCCTTTATGATTCGTTCCTGCAGCTGAGAATTGGTTTCAATATCGGGGTGTTTTGTTATAAGTTGCTGTAATTGCACGGCAAATTTTTCTGAAACCGTTACTGCGTTGGTTTTCACGGATTCAATGATTTCGCTAACCGAACCTGCCAGTCCGTCCGGTAAAATTGTTACGTGCTCCTTGGCCTGCTTCAGATATATATACAGGTTTCGCAGGATGGCTTGATAATCAAACAAATCCAGTAAAAGCTCCAGCTGGTAAGCTTGCTTCGAGAGATCGAGCTGTTGGCTGTCGGGAGCGTTGCTTTCTACATTCCGGTTGAATCCGGTCACCTCATTGTCGTTGATAACACTATCAGGTGAGATCGGTGTTCCCAATACAAGTCCTTCAAGCGATTTACAGCGGCTAAGAGCAACATAAGTCTGACCGTGTGCAAAAGCAGCCCCGGCATATATAATCGCCTTTTCGAAGGTCAGGCCCTGACTTTTGTGGATGGTGATTGCCCAGGCCAGCTTGAGCGGGTATTGTGTGAACGATCCGATAGAGGACTCGTCAATTTCTTTTGTTGCTTCATTGAGGGTATATTTCATATTTTCCCACTTTTCACGCCCAATAGTCACGGGCTTCGGCCAGTCTTCGCACTTTACGCAGATACCGTCTTCAATAAAATTGGTGACTATGCCGATTTTACCGTTGTAAAAGAGCTTGTCGCGAGAGGGATCGTTTTTAACGAACATTACTTGCGCACCAACTTTTAGTTCCAGTTCACGCTCGGTGGGGTAAGCGAATTCCGGAAAATCTCCCTCTATAGCTGCACGGAAGATCTGTTTCTGAAGCTTGATTTGCTGTAGTTTAGAGTCGTTTATTTCCTGCGCCTGACGGTTGTGAGTGGTTAGCGTGATGTAACCCTCATCCGGTGCAGGACTGAAGTTCGGGATATACCGTTTGTTGAGTTCCTGTAACGCTTCTCTGTCGAGTTTATTATCCCTGATTTTATTCAGAATCGAGATAAAGGTTTCGTTGCTTTGGCGGTAAATGTGTTTCAATTCGATGGGAACATAGCTGGTTTTCCTGAGTACCAGGGAATCGAAGAAGAAAAGTGAGTGGTAGTATCCCCGAAGTAGTTCCCAGTCTTCCTGCTTAACGACGGGAGGGAGCTGCTGCATGTCTCCAATCATAAGAAGTTGTACTCCGCCAAAAGGGGAGTTGTTCCTTCTGTAGCGACGTAATATTTCGTCGATCCCATCGAGTAAATCGGCGCGTACCATACTGATTTCGTCAATAACCAACAGATCGAGGCTGCGGATGATATTGATTTTCTCCTTACTCATCCGGAATTCTGAAGCTGAGAATCTGGAACGCTCAGTTTCGTAAGGAGTATTCTCCGTCGTTTCTTTGGGGATAAGCGGACCGAAAGGCAATTGGAAAAAAGAGTGTATTGTAACTCCTCCGGCATTGATGGCAGCTACCCCGGTGGGAGCTACGACTACCATTCGCTTAAGTGAAGAGGCTTTCAGGTTACGTAGAAAGGTGGTCTTCCCGGTACCGGCTTTCCCCGTCAGATAGACGTTCCGGTGGGTATATTGAACGAAATTATACGCTAATTCGAGTTGGGGATTGGAAGAGGTTTGCATAACAACTTATTTATTATGCTAAAGTAGTGGTTTCGATTTGTTTTACAAAAAGAGTTTACCTCTAAGGAGCTATATTTACTCACCCTCTCAACTCTGTATCCCCTCTAAAACTCATATTCTCCCTGAATTTTCAGGAGAAATATACCATGAACGCTTAACTTTGCGTTTCTATCCTTAAAAGTAAAACATGAAGCCACTGCAAATGGTCGATCTAACCGGCCAGTACAATGCCATACGAGAAGAAATCAATTCAGCTATTCAGCAGGTGCTGGACAGCGCCGCTTTTATCAATGGAGATCCGGTCAGGCAATTTGCCGGTAATCTGGCACATTATCTGGGTGTAAAGCACGTAATTCCCTGCGGAAACGGTACTGATGCACTGCAGATTGCATTGATGGCTTTGGGGTTACAGGCCGGTGACGAAGTTATTGTTCCCTCTTTTTCCTATATAGCATCAGCCGAAGCAGTTGCGTTGCTGGGATTGATTCCGGTATTCGCTGATGTGGATAAATCGACATTTAACCTGGATGTGCAAAAATTGGAAGAGTTGATCTCTCCTAAAACAAAAGCCATAATCCCGGTTCATTTGTTTGGTCAAAGCTGTGATATGGAGTCTGTTTTGTCATTTGCACAAAATCACAATCTCTATGTAGTGGAAGATAATGCACAGGCTATTGGTAGTGTATATCGCTTTTCAAACGGTATTAGTCGAAAAACCGGAACTATGGGCCATATCGGCTGCCTTTCTTTCTTCCCATCGAAAAACCTCGGAGCATTTGGTGATGGGGGAGCTATGCTTACGAATGATGATGTACTGGCTGAAAAGTTACGTATGATTGCTAATCATGGTCAGGCAAAGAAGTATTATCACCGGACGATTGGATGCAATTCGCGGTTGGATACAATGCAGGCAGCTATTCTGAATGTTAAACTGAAGTATCTGGATCAATATACCGGGGCACGTCAACTGGCAGCTCAACGTTATGCGGATTTATTAACGGATATTCCCGGTTTAATTTGTCCAAAGGTCAATCAGGAGCATATTCATGTATTTCATCAATATACCATACAGGTCCCGTCAGAGGTGCGTGATGAGCTGAAAATAAATTTAATAAACAAAGGCATTCCTTCCATGATTTATTATCCCGTGCCGCTGCATCTGCAGGAGGCATTTGTTGGGAAATGCAGGTTGGCTAAGGATTTGTCCGTTTCAGAACAACTCTCTCAAACGGTACTTTCACTGCCGATGCATACCGAATTGACTGAAGAGATGCTGCGGTTTATCTGTGAAACGATACGTAAGATATATCCTGTTGAGTAATTGGGTTGAATTCAGAGGAGATTGTCTGGTTTTCAATCATGCAATTCGTCTTTTTTAAGACTGAGATTAACTAAAAACCGCTATTTTTGTCCGACTTAAAAAATTGTTACAATGCGTAAAATCATACTGACACTCTGCGCTTTATTTCTTATACTGACAAATACATTTTCCCAAATTAACACGGATCGGGTAATGTCGATTGGTAAAAATGCGCTCTATTTTGAGGATTATGTGTTATCGATTCAATATTTCAATCAAATCATTAAAGTAAAACCATTTCTGGCTGAGCCCTATTTCTATCGGGGGGTGGCGAAATTATATCTGGAAGATTATAAAGGAGCCGAAGAAGATTGCTCTGCATGTATTGAGCGAAATCCCTATATTGTAAGCGCTTATCATTGCCGGGGTGTTGCCCGTCAGAATCTGAAAGATTACCAGGGGGCTATATCGGATTACGATAAAGCACTCACTTTCGATCCGGAGAACAGGAATTTTCTGATCAACAGGGCTGTTGCCTTTCAACAGAATAAAGATACGGTGAATGCTGAAAAAGCTTATAATACGCTGGTGAAGTTATATCCGAATTATTATAATGCCTATATGGAACGCGGTACTTTCTATGCTGAAAAAGGAGATACCCTGAAAGCATTGGACGATCTTCGCAAGGCTATTTCCATGGATAAATATTCCTCGGCTGCATATTACACCCGAGGTATGGTATATGCACAAAGTGAAAAATATAAGCAGGCACTGGCCGATTATAACGAAGCGATAAAGCTTGATGCCAATATACCGGCCTATTATATTAACCGGGCTATTGTGAAGTATTACCTGAATGATCTTCGGGGAACTATGGCCGATTATGATAAGGTGATTGAAAAAGAACCCCATAATCAGATCGCATTGTACAACCGGGCACTTTTACGGGCTCAGGTCGGTGATAATAACCGGGCAATTGAAGATTATGATAAAGTCCTTCAAATGGACCAGGAGAATTATTTCGCTTATTACAACCGGGGGCTGCTTCGTGCAGAAACCGGTAATTTCAGAGGTGCTATTGAAGATTATTCCAGAGTAATCCGCAAATATTCCGACTTCCTGCCCGCTTATTCAGCCCGTGCCGAAGCCCGGAAGAAGGTGGGTGATATGAAAGGCTCTGAGAAAGATTTCTGGACTGCCGTTAATCTGAATAAAGAGGCTGATAAGATCCGCCGGAATAAACGCAAAGAAGAGCACCAAAAAGGAGAAACCGCCGATAACAAGGTCCGTAAGCAATCGGATAAAAACATGAATAAGTTTAACCGGTTGTTGATCGCAGACGAAAAGGAAACAGAGGCACCTAAATATAAAAACGAAACCCGCGGGCGGGTTCAGGATAAAAATATAAACGTAGAACTTGAAGATTTGTTTGTGCTGACTTATTATGAAAAAGGGGAAAGTCTTAAGTCAAGAAATTATTTCAATGTGGCACTGGATAAATTCAATACCCAGTACAAGCTTTCGCATAAACTGATTATTACAGCCGATGAAGCATCACTGACAGAAGACCGGATAAAAGCACATTTTGCATCCATCAATGAATTATCCAAACAGATTGATTCCCGTCCAAATGATGCAAAAGTTTACTTTGCCCGATCGATTGATTTTATGTTGGTGCAGGATTTTGCCGGAGCACTGGAAGATCTGACCCGGGTAATCACGATTGATCCCAATTTCTCATTTGCATATTATAATCGGGCTGTAATTCGCTATAAACAGTTGAAATATAATCTGTCGGAAGAACAAAAGTCGGAAGTCTCTTCCGCTGAGAGTTTTAATCTGACCAATCTGAAAGCGGGGAAGAAAACAACTGCAACAACGGATTTTACCAAAAAATCGAACCTGCAAATGGAGTATGAAATGATTTTGCGGGATCTGGATGCTGTTGTAGGAAAGTTGCCCAAGTTTATCTGGGCTTATTATAACAGAGCTAATGTGCATTGCATGCAAAAAGATTATCGTTCAGCCGTGACCGATTACAACGAAGCCATTCGTCTGGAACCGGAATTTGCAGAGGCTTACTTTAACCGGGGACTGGTGAATCTGTATCTGGGGGAAAATGAAAAAGGAATTGCCGATCTCAGTAAAGCCGGAGAACTGGGTATGTCGGGAGCCTATAATATTATCAAACGAATTTCTCAATAAGCGGATCTTATAAAACCCCAAAGCGCTAAAACGAAAAGTATTGATTTTGTCGATACTTCGTTTTTGCGCTTTTTTTGTCTCTGACCAGAAAATAATCCGGGACTAAACAACAGGGATAACACTCAAACTTCTGATATAAATCTGTTTTGTATGATTTACAGTGCCTTTTTGACCGGATTTTGATAATCTTCAAAATCAGTAAAGAGTAATTTTGTGCTGATAGTATAGCGTTCAATTAACTACCCTGGATATAATTCTCTATGAAACGAGTATGCACTGGTGTTCGCCAAAGAGTATGACCATGTATGCGGGTTCCATGTGTAGCTAAAATAAAAATTATTATTGACACATGAAAAAACACTTTCTTGCTTCACTGCTTACCTTGCTTGCAGTGAATTCCATTGCCCAGACCCCCGATTGGGAAAACCCGGAAGTCTTTGCCATCGGCAACGAACCGGCACGTACTACGGCCATGCCGTACAATACCGAGTCGCTGGCTATTGCCGATGATGCCGCTAAATCGCCCTACTACCTGTTGCTTGACGGAAAGTGGAAGTTTAACTTCGTACCACGTCCCGATCTTCGTCCGGTTGATTTTTATAAGGAGAGTTACAATGTCTCTTCGTGGAAAGAAATCAATGTGCCCGGCAACTGGGAATTGCAGGGCTATGGCTCGCCACTCTACGTGAGTGCCGGCTACACTTTCCCGATCAATCCACCCTACATTCCTCACAATGATAATCCGGTGGGCTCATACCGCCGTGATCTCACTTTACCCGAAAGCTGGGATGGTCGTCGTATCTTCCTTCACTTTGAAGCAGGAACGGCAGGTATGTATGTGTGGATCAACGGTCAGAAGGTCGGCTACAACGAAGGCGGAAAGAGTCCGGTCGAGTTTGACATCACACCTTATGTGCGCAAAGGTAAAAATACGATTGCCTGCGAGGTGTACCGTTTCACCGACGGTTCGTATATGGAAGACCAGGACTTTTGGCGCATCTCCGGCTTCGAACGCAGCATCTATCTCTACAGTACGGCTCAAAGCCGCATTCAGGACTTTTTCGTCCATACCGATCTCGACAAACAATACAAAAACGCTGAACTGAGTATCGATTTTATTTTGCGTAATTATACCAAAAGTATAGCTACCCGTTCGCTTGAAATCAGGCTGCTCGACCAGACAAACCGCGTTGTGTTGCAGAAATCGGCCAACGTTACTATTCCGGCAGATGGGAAAGCAGTTCCGGTTCTCTCCACACCGGTAAATGCCCCCAAACTCTGGACTGCCGAAACGCCAAATCTCTACACGCTGCTGATTACCCTTCGCGATGAAAACGGCAAAACCATTGAGATCACCTCACACCGCATCGGCTTTCGCAAGGTGGAAATTAAAGATGCTCAATTGCTCGTCAACGGCAAGCGGGTACTCATTAAAGGGGTAAATATGCACGAGCACAACCAATTGACCGGTCACAACATCAGTCCGGAAATTATGCTCAACGATATCCGTCTGATGAAGCGGCTCAATATCAATGCTGTACGCACCAGCCACTATCCGCAGCCAACATTGTGGTATAAGCTCTGCGACCAGTACGGTATTTACCTCGTGGATGAGGCCAATATCGAATCACACGGTATGGACTACAACGATCGTTCAATAACGGCCAAACCGGAGTGGTTTGCCGCACATCTCGACCGGACAATCCGCCTGTTGGAACGTGATAAAAATCATCCTTCGGTTATTGAATGGTCGTTGGGTAATGAATCGTACAATGGCGAGGCATTCAAACGCACCTACAAATGGTTGAAGGAACGTGACAAAAGCCGCCCTGTACAGTTTGAACAGGCACACCGCGACAGCAACACCGATATCATTTGCCCGATGTATCCCGGATTCAAATCCATGCAGAAAGATGCTGCCAATACTAATCCCGACCGCCCTTACATCATGTGTGAATATGCTCATGCGATGGGAAACAGCGAAGGAAACTTTCAGGAATACTGGGATCTGATCCGTACGAGCAAGCATTTTCAGGGCGGGTTTATCTGGGACTGGGTAGATCAGGGCTTCCTGCGTACCGATGAAGATGGACGTCAATACTGGGCGTATGGTGGTGATTTCGGTGTCGGTAACAAATACGCGCACAGTGAAAACTTCTGCTGCAACGGTCTGGTAGCTCCCGACCGTACCATTCACCCGCATACGTTTGAGGTGAAAAAGGTTTATCAGAATGTCCTGTTCAAGGCCAAAGATCTGAATAAAGGCATTATTACGGTAACGAATGATTTCCGTTTCATCAACCTGAAAAACCTCTACTATTTCAAATGGAACCTGATGAAAAACGGCAAGAAAGTAACCGGCGGAACGTTTGACCTTGATCTGGCTCCCGAAGCTTCGAAAGATATCACATTGAAGTTGCCGAAGGTCAGTCCGAAAGCCGGAGAAGAGTATTTTATTCAGATTTTTGGTTACAACAAAACCGCAAACGAGATGATTCCGGCTGATTTCGAACTGATCCGTGAGGAATTTTCATTTGCCCAAAACCAATATTTTACTCCGGTAAAAACCGTGACAGACTCATTGCCCAGACTGACACAGGATAAAAACTATGTGAAGCTGAGCGTTGGCGATTATACCGCTGAGTTCAACGATAACAACTGGGCTAAAGGACTTTATGCCTACTCTTATAAAGGTCAGAATCTGATCGGGGGCAGTTCCCCCGAAGTCAACTTCTGGCGTGCTCCGACGGATAACGATTTTGGTGAAGGAGCGCAGCGCCGTCTGAATATATGGCGCATGGCGGGACAAAACATTGAGTTGAAGAAGATAGAGTCCAAAACCGACTCCGGTCGTGCCATGGTAAAATACCTCTACTTCTCACGTGACGCCCAGTGTGATATTGGAATGATCTACACGATGGACGGCAGTGGCGCACTCACCTGCTCACTGCAATATTCGACAGAAAATAAATACCTGCCGGAATTGCCACGTTTCGGGATGCTGTTTACTCTCGCTGAAGAGTTCGATAACTTCACCTGGTATGGCCGCGGGCCGTGGGAAAACTACGTGGACCGCAAGCGTGCAAGCTTCGTGGATATCTATCAAAGCAAGGTGAAAGACCAATATACGCCTTATGTTCGTCCGCAGGAGAATGGTTACAAGACCGATGTGCGCTGGTTGACACTGACTGATGACAAAGGTTTCGGTCTGCGTGTGGAAGGATTGCAGCCTATTTGCGTAAGTGCACTACACTTCCGCCCTGAAGATTTCGATCCGGGTGTGACCAAGAAACAGCAGCATATCAACGATATGAATCCCCGTCGCGATGTTACGCTGGCTGTCGATCTCTTCCAGCGTGGTGTAGGAGGTCTGAACTCGTGGGGTGCGCAACCTTTCGATCAGTACCGCTTCTTCGGGCAGAAATACGAGTATTCGTTTAAGCTGTCGGTTGTGAAATAGGATTGTGCCGGATTGGCTCGAAAGAGTTCAGTCCGGCATTTTTTTTATAGCATTATGAGCGTTATACGTTGAGGATAGGAGCTGACTTCATTTGATTGTTGCTTTCATCAAAGGTATTTATCACGAACCTAGATGAGATAATCTCTCCCGGTCTTTCTTCGGCAATTTTTTCACTACCTCTTCATACGAATGATTGATCCAGTTTATGACCTCCGACTCTTTCATTTCACCATTGAGGATAATGGTGTTCCACAACCGTTTGTTCATATGATAACCGGCAGTGACACAATCGTATTTTTCCCGTAACTCGATGGCCAGTTCAGGATCGCACTTCAGGTTTACGCTTAACGGGTGCTCATCAATGGTGGTAAGGGCAAACATTTTGCCATATACCTTGAAAACGAGAGTAAGTTCGTCGAATGGGAAATCTTCTGTCGCTTCGGGTAGCGAGAGGCAATATTCGCGGAGTTGTTCGATGTTCATGTTTTTTAGGGGTGAGGAGGTGATTAATTGAGGGGATGAGGGATTCGTTATTCGAAACTTTCGTGTTTTTTCTGATTGTTGCCCTACCACAATGGAGGATAAAACGCATCTTCGATATGTTCGGGGATATAACCATCAGGCGTTTTTAATACCGAGATCACATCAAAACGCACGTCCATATTGATATCGTATACCCTGATATAGCGGTCAGTAGCGTTGATGATATTTCGGATCTTGGCATTCGAGACGGCATCCCACGGATTACCATAGTCGAGTTTGTTACGCGTTTTTACTTCTACAATAACCAGCGTATTATTGATTTCAGCCACAATGTCGAGTTCCAGTTTACCGGTCACCCAATTGGTGTGGCGGATGCGGTACCCTTTTTTTATCAGCATCTCGAGAGCTGCTTTTTCACCGTTTATACCGGTTTCATTATGCTGTGCCATATCTGTAGTTGTTAACTGTTTGTTTGGGGCTTATTTCCTGTTTTTTTGAAAAAAGCCAGTAACTAACAGCTAATGGCTAATAACAAATTTACAATTTTCTTGAAAAAGTAATAAGAATAAGACCGTTATAAACGACGAAAAATTATTTTTCGTAAATTTGCACCTTCAAATAAAAATCCATAATCATGCACGAAAAAATCATTATTCTTGATTTCGGTTCGCAAACCACGCAGCTGATCGGCCGCAGAGTCCGCGAGCTGGATACCTATTGCGAAATTGTTCCTTACAACAAGTTCCCGCATAATGACCCTACCGTAAAAGGCGTAATCCTGTCGGGAAGTCCCTTTTCCGTGTATGATGAAAGCGCTTTTAAAGCTGAATTGAGCGAGATTCGCGGTAAAATGCCTGTGTTGGGTATTTGTTATGGTGCACAGTTCATATCACACATCTCAGGTGGAACTGTAGAACCGGCTAACACCCGTGAATACGGTCGTGCCAATATTGCAAGCCTTGATAATAACGATCCGTTGTTGGTAGGCGTTGAACAAGGCGATCAGGTGTGGATGTCGCACGGTGATACCATTACACGTATTCCTGAAAATTTCAAAATAATAGCCAGCACACGCGAAGTTGAAATCGCAGCATACCGTGTGGAAGGTGAAAAAACATGGGGCGTTCAATTTCACCCGGAAGTATTTCACAGCCTTTGTGGAAGAAAAATCATCGACAACTTCCTTTCCATTTGTGAATGTCATAAAGACTGGACTCCCGCTTCATTTATTGAAGAGACCGTAAAAGACCTCAAAGGAAAACTGGGTGACGATAAAGTAATCCTCGCGCTTTCGGGTGGTGTGGATTCATCAGTAGTTGCCGTATTGCTCAATAAAGCGATTGGTGAAAACCTGACATGTATCTTTGTAGATAACGGTCTGCTCCGTAAAAACGAGTTTGAGAAGGTATTGGAAGACTATGCTCACCTTGGTTTGAACGTAATCGGAGTGGACGCTAAAGCTAAATTCTATGGAGAATTGGCTGGTGTAACTGATCCCGAAGAGAAACGTAAAATAATCGGTAAAGGCTTTATCGATATTTTCGACCAGGAAGCTCACAAAATTAAAGATGTTAAATGGTTGGGGCAAGGAACCATTTATCCCGATATTATCGAATCGCTTTCGATTACCGGAACGACTATCAAGTCGCACCACAACGTAGGCGGTCTGCCCGAAAAGATGAAGCTGAAACTGGTGGAGCCGCTTCGTCTGCTCTTCAAAGACGAGGTTCGCAGTGTAGGAACAGCGTTGGGCATGATGCCTCACCTGATCAAACGCCACCCGTTCCCCGGTCCCGGACTTGGTATCCGTATCCTGGGTGATATCACTCCTGAAAAAGTTCGTATCCTGCAAGAGGCTGACGATATTTATATCAACGGTTTGCGTGAATGGGATCTTTACGATAAAGTATGGCAGGCGGGAACCATCCTGTTGCCGGTTCGTTCGGTAGGTGTAATGGGCGATGAGCGTACTTACGAGAATACAGTGGCTCTGCGTGCCGTGACTTCATCCGATGCAATGACTGCCGACTGGGCTCACTTGCCTTACGATTTCCTGGCTCATGTTTCCAACGAAATCATCAACAAAGTAAAAGGTGTTAACCGCGTAGTTTACGATATCAGCTCTAAACCGCCGGCAACCATCGAGTGGGAATAAATTGAAGTACCGCATCTTTGTTGTGCAACTTATAATAAGAAGTGTATGATTAGCATCTACACAAAAAAAGCCATCGTTCTTCGGAGCGGTGGCTTTTGTGTTTGAATTTATCCATTAATCCGTTTTGCAACCAGGGCATGGATGTCCTGAAGACCGAGAATCATTTTCTTTAGATCTTCATCTGTCGGGGTTTTGTAGCCGAAACCATCGATGGAGCAGATCGACTCGAATTTGTTGATCAGGCGGCAGGTATCTTTCATTTCGGGAGTCAGCTCAGTTTCGACTTTAGCTGCATCGTTGTAGAGAGCGATGGGCATGTGGTGCTCTGCAAACTCGTCATAGTGATAAAGTAATGCGACGAATAGCTTTTCGCAGCACATAACTGTCATACTATAGAGCAGATCATTGCCAAAACGGCTCTTTTTCTCCAGTGAACGGGTAAGTGTCCCCAGGTATTTATTACCTTCCTCATAAATAGCGATAGCCAGATCGCTCAGTTCTCTTAATTCTTGCATAGCGGTTGATTGTTTTTATGATTAAATTGGATGATATGATTTATTATTGAACCCTTTCATGAGGCAGCGGGCCTGGTGTGTGTCGTTCCTTTTCTTTAGCATAAACTGTGCCATACTCTTAAATAGAACATTTCCAAATAGATGGCTTTTGTTCTCTTTTAGGTATTCTTTCTGTTTTCATACATTTGGGAAGGGATGATTTGAAACTTTCCTACATATATGTAATATTGTCTTTTGAAATAAGATTGTTCGTACTAACTTCTCTTAACTACCTAACTCATTCAAACTGAATGAATTTTGCTGTATCTTTGCACCATGTTAGAAAATTCCACTTTAATCGAAAAGACGCTGGCCAATATGGATATTGCGTCACTCAATGCAATGCAAGAGGCCTCTCTGGAGGTAAATGATCAAAACAGCGATGTGATATTGCTTTCTCCAACTGGTTCCGGAAAGACACTGGCCTTTCTGCTTCCTCTTTTATTAAAACTAAATTCCAATATAAACGGTGTGCAGGCACTGGTACTAGCTCCTTCGCGTGAACTTGCTCAACAGATCGAACAGGTTTTTCGCAGCATGGGTACCGGTTACAAGGTAAACAGCTGCTTTGGTGGCCGTCCGATGAATAACGAAAAGCGAATGCTTTCGACTCCTCCGGCTTTGCTGATTGCCACACCGGGTAGGTTGATCGATCATATCGAACGCGGACATGTCGATCTCTCTACCGTACATACACTGGTGCTTGACGAATTCGATAAATCGCTCGAATTTGGTTTTCAGGCACAAATGGAATTCGTCATTTCCCGCTTAGGAAAGGTTGAAAAACGGATTCTGACTTCGGCAACCGATACAGAGGTAATTCCCGAATTTACCGGATTGAAAAATCCGGCCAAACTGAACTATCTGGTTGAAAATAATAAACTCGAAGGTCTGACTGTTAAAATGCTTCATGTGGAGTCTGATAAACTGCAGACCTTATATCAACTGATTTGCCACCTGGGCAATGAATCGACTTTGGTGTTTTGTAACCAACGCGAGTTTGTGGAGAATGTGAGTAGTTATTTGCGCGAACGCAGGGTAGAGACCGAATTCTTTCATGGCGGACTGGAGCAACCCGATCGTGAGCGGGCGTTATCTAAATTCCGTAACGGCAGTTGCAGCGTTTTTATCTCAACTGACCTGGCTGCCCGCGGACTCGATATTCCCGAAGTGAAAAACATCGTACACTTCCAACTTCCGGTTAATGAAGACAGTTTTATTCACCGCAACGGCCGTACCGCACGCATGGGAGCTGAAGGTGCTTCCATATTGTTGATGAATGCCGATGAACGCATTCCTCAATATCTCGATCCCTTGCCGGAATTGATGACCCTTCCCGCAAAAGTAGGTCTGCCTGCCAAACCCGAGTGGGCAACACTTTATATCGGTAAAGGCAAGAAAGATAAACTGAGCAAAATGGATATTGTAGGTTTCCTGTTCAAGAAAGGTGAGCTTCAGAAAGATGAACTGGGATTAATCGAGGTAAAAGAATATTACTCTTTTGTGGCTGTAAAACGTCATAAAGTGAGAGATCTGCTTCATCTGGTTCGTAATGAGAAGATCAAGAATATGAAAACGAAGATTGAGGAAGCGCAATAACAATAACCTATTTTTGAAATGAAACAGATAACAACAGCATTTATCCTCCTGTTCTTTTCTGGAATTATTTCCGTGGAGGCTCAGGTGGGACGCATACTTTCGGCAGTCCGCTTGACTGATCTGAACAATCAATCCTCTGTCATTCCCTATCTAGGTAAAAAGGTATTTACACTACTTTATATAGACCCGGATGTGTACGGTGAGACAAATGCTCTCTCAAAAGCCCTGAAGAAGAAAAGATTCCCGAAGGAGAAATACGGAGTAGTCGGTGTGGTAAATGCTACAGATACCTGGATTCCGATGAGTGCTATTCAATCCCGGTTACGGCAACAGATGGGTGTCCGTTACGGTTCTATGATTCTTTTTGATAAAGACCGCACATTGTCGAGATCATGGGCTTTGGGTAAATGCAACGATGTGGCTGTGATACTTGTTGTGGGTAAAGATTCGAAAGTCAAGTACCAAAAGGCTGTCAGAACTCAGGAAGAGTGTAAGATATTAATACCTTCAGTGCTCAAAGTAATTGAACAGGAAATTAAGGAGTAAATAAATGCAAAAGAGGCTGTTCTTTCGATTGAAAGGGCAGCCTCTTCTCTTTTTTATCTCAAATACATCTGTTATTATTTAGTTACCACCTTATCCCAACCAGGAGGATTTACCCCCATCAGGTTTTTTACAAAGAAGTCGCATCGTTTGTGCTCACCGTAATCGCCTCCCATGGTATGGTTGGTACCGGGAAGAACGACCAGCTCGAAATCCTTATTGGCCTTAATCAGTGCGTTGCATACCTGCATAGTTGAAGCCGGATCCACGTTATCGTCCACTTCACCCACTACTAACATCAGCGGGCGGTTGAGGCGGTAAGCGTTATCGACATTCGAACATTCGGAATACTCCTTGCCAATCGGGTAGCTCATCCACTGCTCATTCCACCAGATTTTATCCATACGGTTGTCGTGGCATCCGCACGAAGAGTAGGCCGCTTTGTAATGTTCCGGATGGAAAAGCACAGCGCCCATTGCCTCCTGTCCTCCGGCAGAAGCACCGAAGATACCGATGCGTGAAGTGTCGGCAAATGAATATTTCGCAGCCAGCGCTTTAGTCCAGGCAATACGGTCGGGGAATCCGGCATCTTTCAGGTTTTTGTAGCAGACCTCTTCAAAGGCTTTCGAGCGGAACGATGTTCCCATGCCGTCCAGTTGAATCATTACAAAGCCCAGCTCTGAAATTGCTGATAAATTGCGGTTATACGGGATAAAGGTCTTCGGCGTATATTGGCTGCCCGGACCGGCATAGATGTATTCGATCACCGGGTATTTCTTGTTGGGGTCGAAGTTGGTCGGGCGGTAAATAATCCCCCAGATGTCGGTCTTGCCGTCACGGCCTTTAGCTACGAAAGGCTCGGGTGCAATCCAGCCCGCTTTGAGCAGTTCGGTGATGTCGGCTTTCTCCAGTGGCATGGATATTTTGCCATCCCGGGCATCGCGCAGCACAGCTACGGGAGCTTTATTCACCAACGAATAGACATCTACCAGATATTTCTTATCTTCCGAAAACCACGCCTGGTGCATACCCTCTTCGGGAGTCAGGCAGGTAAGCCCCGTCCCGTCAAACTTAATGCGGTAATAGCGGATCAGGTAAGGATCTTCATTCGGCACCATACCATTGGCGCTGAACGTAATCTCGCGTTTGGTCTCGTTCACGTCGAGGACTTCGCGCACATACCATTCCCCTTTGGTGATCTGGTTTTTTACCTCACCCGTCTGGCGGTCGTAGAGGTAAAGGTGGTTCCAGTTGTCACGCTCGCTCATCCAGATGATTTCGTTGGTCTTATCCAGATTCTTGCGGAAGTAGCGGTTGTAGTTGACGAATGTCTTGGACGTTTCGTTGATGATGGTGTGTACTTTGCCGCTTTCGGCAGACATCTCCAGCACACGATAGGCCTGATGTCCGCGCTGGTTGAATTCGAAGGTCACAGACTTGCTGTCGGGACTCCAGTCGAAACCTCTCAGGTCAAACTGGCTGCTGAATAATTCATTCGATGCTTCAAGCTGTTTTCCATCGGTCACGTCGAAAATATGCGGACACTTCACGGGCAGTGCATCGCCCGGCTTGAAGTAGTCACGCTTCTGTAGTTTTGGCTGGAACTGGTCTGCCGGCGATGATTCCACAAAATAGATAAAATGCTTTTCCGCCGGCCGGATTTTCATTGCTGCCACCTTTTTCGAGTCGGGAGACCAGTAGAGGTAAGCCGAGTAATATTCACCGTTTGAGCCGTCGTTACTCAGCGCTTTCTCTTTTCCTGTGGCATTTTCCTTCACATAAACATTCTGGTTTTTGATAAATGCAGTCAGTTTGCCATCGGGTGATTGTACCGGAGCGCCTTCACGTTCATCGTCTCCGGCAGCCCAATAGTTCTGCTTAGGAGACTCCACTTTGCCCAGATTTCTCAGCTTATTTGTCTTTTGCAAATAGAGCCACTTGATGTCGTTAAAGGTAAATTGCAGTGAGTCGGCTCCCTTGTTTACCTGTAACGATTGTAGTGAAAGCTGTTTGATATCGGCTGATTTGCCTGAAGCTGCTGAAAGCGCTTTGGCCAGAACGGCATGATCAAAAAGCTCTTTGCGGATTTTCTTCTCCGCATCGGTGATGACGTACACCTTTCCCTGCGGGGTGTTGCGCACATACCAGAAGCGGTGCGTGTTGGCAATCCATTGCGGATTGACGTCGGAATAGAACACTTTGTCCTTGAATTTATCGCGGAGCGAGAAGGCACGTTGGTAGTCTCCCACTGTGCCCTGTGCATAGAGCGTGGCGCCCAACAACCATGCGTTTAGTGATAATGCTAAGAGTTTCTTCATAGCTATTTCTTAATTGTCTTGTATAAATGAATTCTATTTGGCAAAATTAGAGATAAGCCAACATTGAAAGGGGGAATAATCATTCGATTTGGATGAATAAAAGTCGCCTGCTGTACAGGTGGCCTTTATTCTTATGCTATAATGATAAAATGTGATTATTTCACTTCCCATTCGAAGAGGCCTGCGGCATTCTTCTCCGGCAGTTTTACTTCCAGCTAGAGGGCTTGGGTAGCCGATTTGTCTAAGGTTGTACCTGATAATCTTATCTGATAAGGCCATTGTTCATCGTTTTTATCATCGCCATCCACATCGTGTGGCCAATGCTCGGTCGGTGCACCACTTACCACCAGCCATAAGTATTTAGTCTCGTTGGGTACTTTGAATTGTGCCTCTCCGGTTGGATTGGAATACATTTTCCCATACACACGACTACCATTCTTTTTTACCGCGAGGAAACCATAACGCCAACCTGCTTTCTCAACATTGATCGCCCGGTATCCTTCCGCACCGGCAATACCTTTAAAATCAAGCTTTACTACTGTTCCGGCTTTCGGCGTTATTAACTTAATGCCATTGTAACCGTAATTTTGCGGACATTTACTCTCTGATATTTTATACCAGCCGTCACCTATCGAATCGAGTTTGCTAAAGTGTTGATTGGCATATCTCTTTGAAACCTGTTCGATTCGCTTCATATCCCAGGTGATAAATCTGCGCGAAGCATCAAAAATCTCATCGTTGAATTTATTCTGACCAATGGAAGTTAAACGTTTATAAGCCATCACAGGATCTTCACCCTTTCTTTCTTCCCGCCAGATTTTCCCGATAAAATCGACTCCATGTTTCATCGACCAGTATTCCAAAACAAAGGGCGAATGGTACATGTTTTTTTCATGCATAAAAGCATAATGAGTTTGTTTCATAAAATCAACCAAATGGTAATTCTCAAAAGTGATCCATTCGGGATAAACCTGCCACAACAAGTACTGCGATGTCATTTCTACAAATGAAAGGCTTTCACCACCTTCCGTGACAGTAGTATCACCTTTTGCCTTGTCTGCACTTAATATATATTGGAACGAGTGTCCCAATTCATGAGCCAGGGCGCCAAAAGGAGCTCTGTTTATTCTTGCCGGTGGTGCCCAAAACATTCCTATTTTATTGTCTGCTCCGCCACCAAATGCGGTACCCTCTTTAGAGTTGATGATGAATATCAGACACTTATACTTGTCGGTTAATGACTTACCCTTTTCAATAAATTTCAACTTATCGACAAAGCTGGTATAAATCCGCTCTCCTTCTTTCAGGATATCTGTGGTGTTGAACCGCAGAGTTGAATCGGAATTGGCCATTGGGTCATTGCCAAACTTCTTCGCCCAAAAAACAGCCAGGTTTTTAGACTCCTTCATTCTCTTTAAACAAAACTCGCTCGTGTCGTTTTTAAAGTCATTGTTATCTGGCACGTTCCATATCTGAGAAGGGATGTGTAATTCCTTTTCTACTGATTTTGAATCTTTCATTCCATTGGAATAAACTTGTTGGCTAGCAATACCAACAGCAAATATCATAGCAATACTTTTTACTGAAATTCCAAACATTGTTTTTATAGGTGTTTTAAATTGGAAGTGCAGCGAAAAGCAGCTTGAGTTTTAAAGCTCAAGGCACACACGCGAACTTCGCATCAAAGTTGTTTTTTATCGCGACAAAAAGAAGTGATATAAAGGATGGAAACAGCGAAAATGCGTTTCCAGAAGACGTTGCATATTCGCAACAAGGAAGAGAAGATAAAGGGCTAAATCATCCAGCACTCATACAAACCCTTGCCGGATTTGTGGAGCAGATTACCGAGGTATTTGGATGAATAGCACATAGAGTCCAGTATTGTTTTCGGCAGCTAAGATAATCATTTCCTGTGAATAAGAGGATTGTCAGGTGTAAGTCTCTTATGCGAAATGTTTGTAAAATCATTCGGGAGCTATTTGCTCAAAAAATCACTTCCGGAAATTGAATTCTCCGTGGTTTACAATATCGTAAATAAAACGGAGAACAGGCAATTTCCGGAAGTGCTGTACACTATTCAGTTATCGGGTTTATTCCACTTCCCATTCGAAGATACCGGCGGCATTCTTCTCGGGCAGTTTCACTTCCAGTTTCAGGGCTTTGGTGGTTACGGCTTTGAATACGACTTCGTTGCCAATGCCTTTTTCCGTGCCGTAAGCCGAAGGATTTTCTACCGGTTTCCATTCACCGTTTTTATCCTTGTAATAAATGGTCCAGGATTGAGGTATGCGGCATCCACCCCATGGAGCGTCGTCGAACCAGAAAACTGTCGACCGGCTAACCGTTTTTTCTGTCGGGAAATCATAGGAAATCCATTCGGTAGTTCCCTCTTTCGGCCACCAGTGGTAGTAGGGAATAGTATGGTCGTTTTCATCCTTGGGAACCAATCCGTCATTGATGGCTGAGATGGCTTTTACCTTATGGGAGGCGTCCACTTTGCATTCGGAGGCAAGGGTAGGAGGCATCACCGGACGGGTTGCACGCAATTCATTCGGCAACCATACCGCCATTTCTCCGCTTCCACGATGCGCCCAGGCATAGTAGGGAATGAGGGTCAGCTTCACGTCTTTAGCAATAATTTTGCCCTGAGCATCGTAGCTCAGGATTTGAGCGTCGGTTTTGATTTCGTTGATTCCGTAGAGTAAATCAGCCTTGCGTTCAACACTGAATACCGGTTTTTTATTCAGAACCACGTTCAATACGCTGAAATCGTTATCCGGCCATTCGGCGCAATAGACCAACGGACCACGTTCCACGGCTACCTTGCCCTGGTCATCCTGCACCAACGGGTGAGCTTTCACAGTACGGGGCTCCATATCGAAATGCACTTCCACCACATCGCCTTTCTTCCAGGCGCGGTTGATAGTGAAGTAACCTTTCTCGATTTTAGACTCTACCGCCTTGCCATTTACCTTGATGGTGTAGCCCAAAGTCTTTTTATCGGAATAACTGTAGAGGTTGCCCGGAACGACAGAACCGGTTACCCAGCCGGGGATACGGACTTTCAGGTTGAGGTTTTGTTTGCTTTTCGGTGCCACCTCGATTTTAATATTACCGTCCCAGGGGTAGCTGGTGGATTGTTTCAATTCAACAGTTTTGCCATTTACTTTAATGTCGGAATGGTTGGCCATAAAGAGATTGACATAGACATCGTTGTTATTCACCGCATAGATATAGCCCGGTACCGATGGAATAAAACGGGCTATATTGGACGGACAACAGGCACAACCAAACCACGGTTGACGCTGATGCTGACCGATAGACTCTAATGGATTAGGGTAAAAGAAACCGCCGCCATCCAGGGAAACACCTGAAATCAGACCATTGTACAGGGTGCGTTCCAATACATCGTAATACTTCGCATCACCGTGCAACAGGAAAAGGCGGTAGTTGAGGTACACGTTACCAATCGCTGCACAGGTCTCGCAGTAGGCCGACATGTTGGGCAGTTCGTAGTTTTTGCCGAATGCCTCACCATTGCTTGTAGCGCCGATTCCACCGGTGATATAAAGCTTCTTGTTGGCAATGTTACTCCATATCTTGTCAATGGCATTGATATAGTTTTTATCTCCGGTAAGAGCGGCTACATCAGCCATACCGGAATACATATATGCTGCACGAACCGCGTGTCCCACGGCTTCATCCTGTTCGATCACCGGCTTGTGTGCCTGACTGTATTCATTTTTGTTTTCGGTTTTACCTTTGTTGTCGAGGAAGAATTTAGCCAGGTCTAGATATTTCTTATTGCCGGTTACGACATAGAGTTTGGACAATGCCATCTCAGCAATCTGGTGACCGGGTACCACTTTCACCTGACCGGGCTTGTCGCCGATTTCACGGACTGCACAGTCGGCATATTTGATGGCAATGTTCAGAAAGTTCCGTTTACCGGTAGCCTGGAAGTGGGCGATAGCGCCTTCGATCATGTGACCCAGGTCATATAATTCGTGGCTCAGGTCTTCTTCTTTTTCCCAGCGTTTTGAGCCAGACCATTCGTGCGGATGCTTTGGATTCATGGTGCGGGAGGTGTAGAGATAACCGTCCGGCTCCTGCGCTGCTGCGACGATAGTGAGCACACTGTCTATGTATTTGTCCAGCTTCTTGTTGGGGAAAGTCTGCATGGAGTAGCTGGCCCCTTCGATGGTTTTATAGACATCAGTATCGTCAAACGATAGACCGCCGACTTTATAGCTTTCGCTCGGATGGGCTGCCTTGACGAAGTTTTCGTAACGGCCGGTCTCTTCGCATTTGCTGAATGCCAGCGGAATGGTTACCTCGCGGCTGGCTTTGAGGCGTTGTCCCCAGAAAGCGTCAGTTACCTTCACGGCTGTGAATGGAACCGGGGTGATGGGATAGGCCCCACTTTTTTTTACCTGGGCCTGTGTGCCGATGGTGAGGCAAAGCAGTCCTGTTAATAGGTGTTTTCTCATAGTTATTCTGATGTGGATTTGGGATAATAGAATCTAGTATAATGACTTTACAAAGAAATATTTTCTAACTGATAAACGGGTGTGATATTCGGCCAATAAGGTATAAATATTTCTCAACAGATAGGTTCCCAATTTATGTAAATGGATTAATATTGCTGGATGATGACTTTGGGTCCTCTTTTCGGTTCGGTTGACTTCATCAGCTTCATCACTTCCTCCTGATTCATGGCCTTGTCGTACAGCCGGGTGTTGGCCATGTATCCTGAGAAGTTTTCCGACGGTTCGCCTGATGCTCCGATGAGGATGTCTCCTTTTTCCACAAAGAGGGAAATGGGCGACTGAGTATTCAGCTTGCCATCCACATAGATATTCTCCAACATGCCGTCAAAGGTAAGTACAATATGATGCCATTTCCCTTTTGCCGGAACTTCCTTATAGGGCAAATCGACTGCTCCGTCGCCATGAGCTACTGCTCCGTAATGGCCGTTACCATACATCAGGGCAGAGTAGGAGGATTGCAGCATGTTTTCCCGCGAGGTCCAGGTCATGAGGCACTCTCCCGGTCCGATCTCCGGATTATATACCCACGCCGAAACTGTATAAGGTGAGTTCCAGTCCAGGCTGGCAGGTGCTTTCTTCGTTAGTTTCAGGAAGCTTTCCCCGTTGAATCCGATGGCTTTTACACTGTCAATCCATTCTACTGAAGGCGCTCCGTTGATTTCAAACTTTCCGGCCAGAGTTCCACGATTAGGAATAGGAGAATATACCGTTCCATAGTTCAGTGTGTTGGCATCAAGATTTACCAGCAGGCTTTTGGTGCTTGTCGCGCCGGGAGCATTGGCTTTTGGCATGTTTTGGAATGCCGGAACTTCAAATAATTTATCATATACCTTGATATTCCAAACTGCAGCCAGCATACCGGATTTTTCCGTACCGGTCACCGTCAGCCTGACATAGCGCGCTTTCATATCGTTATCGTCAATCATCGGGCTACCGCAACGGCGGTTGTTGGTTTGATCACTGAAGATACTCCAGTTCACATTGTCAGTCGAAACCTCAATTTTATATTCATAGTAGAAGGTAGGGTATTCAAACTGTGTCATTACCCGTTTTACGGCTTTGGCTTTTCCCAGGTCGATGGTCAGTGATTGCGGCATATCGGCTGAAGCAGCCTTCCATAGCGTACCGTTATTGTTATCCACCGCATTTTCAGGAGAGTATTTGTAGTCATAATCCCCGTTGCTGTAACGCGTTTTTTGAGCAAGAAGATGGTAGTACGAACTGGCCGATACTTTTGCCTGATAAGCCAGGTCTGTCATCGTCGCTTGATTTGTTCCCAAGGCACCAATGCCGGAATGTGTCGGAACAACCTTCTCAATGGTTTCGTCATCAGAGAAAACCAGTTTGTCGACACACACCTGACGGAATTCGCCGTTCGTGCTGTGCGGGTTGTCGTGACGATGGTACACGATGTAGTAGTCGTTGCCTTCTTTAAGAATGGAATGGTGACCGGGTCCGTCAATCGTTCCATCGTTGTTGGTCACCAGAATCGGACTGTTTTTACCCGGACGGAAAGGGCCTTCGGGACTGTCACTAACCGAATAGTGTACAGCGTAAGAACTCAACCGGCAATCGCCTGACGAATACATCAGAATATATTTACCGTTTCGCTTGATCGGGTAAGCTGCCTCGAATGCCTGAGGTATTTGTGCAATGGGAATGAAGCCCGTCTTTTGGATGGTGTGCATATCCTTCGGGTCGATTTTTGCAAAACCCATTCCGCCGAATGAGGTACACCAGGTGCCGAAATAGGAGTACACCGAGCCATCATCGTCTACCAGATATTGAGCATCGAGTGCAGGCAGATCTTTTTTAGAAGTTCCTGCCGGAATTACTGCTTTACCTTCGTTGATGGGAGTAAACGGTCCCATAGGTGAGTCGGACACATAGCCATAAATGTTACATCCCGCCTCGCAGTTCCCCATAAAGTAGTAATACTTTCCGTTGGTAGCCTGGAATACATCGGGCGCCCAGCAGTTATTCAGTCCTTCAGGAATCTGAAGTTTGAGTTCGTAGTTGTACCAGTTGGTAAAGTCCTTGCTGACCCATACTTGCGGAGTCCCCGAGGCCAGCTTGATGCCGTCGGTTGTGGCGTAAATGTAATAGGTATCTCCGAACTTCTTCACCGACGGGTCGGCAAAGTAGCCCGGGAGAAGAGGATTCCCTGTTTTATTGGTTGAGGGCTTATCCTTCGCGTTGACAGAACAGAATGTTCCGCCCAGCATGAGGGTTAAAGCCAGGAGCTTGATCTTGTTCATAAAATCTAAGTTAAAAATAGTCTGTTAAATATCCGGCACTTATGTACCAATCTATTTGATCGTCACATTTCCCGGCAAATCGGTATTCGTGAATTTCACCGTGTAAGGCCACTGATCGTCGTTACTCTCCTTTTCATCCCATGCATGAGGATGATAGACCGATGGGGCTCCCATGACTACAAACCAGAGTCTGGAACATCCGGCAGGAACCGTAAACTGAACGTTGGCGGATGAATTCCGATTCATTTCGCCATAGATGCGCTGTCCATTTTCTAGTAAAGCCACATAACCATACCGCCAGCCGGCCTCAGTGGCAGAGCTATTGTTGTAATGAGTTGTAGTTGATGTTTTCTCTTCATCGGTATATCGTCCCGGATCACCAGGCGCAAGAGCCGCGCCGGCAGACATTCCCGTGAAAGCAGTTGTTATCACCGTACCTGCCGCAGGTACGTTCAGCGGAATCACATTGTATCCGGTCGTTCCCGGGCATTTAGCATAAGCAACCTGATAACTGCCATCTGTCAGTGGATAGAGTTTGTAAGCCTGTTTGCCGATGTTTTTGGTACCGTTTGTCCGGATCGCATCAAGATCCCAGGTGACCAGATGGGCTGAAGCATCATACAATTCGGCATACATCTGATCGATGGTCAGACCATTCATGCGCATATACGCCTGAATAGGATCTTCAGGATTTTTCGCCTCACGCCAGAGTTTTCCGATGAAATCAATTCCATGTTTTTGAGTCCAATAATAATGAATGAAGTAGCTAGCATAGCGTTGAAACTCGTGGCAGATGTGACGGTGATAGTTGGTTGTGTATTCTCCGAAATTATAGGACTCAAACGCTTCAGCCGGATAGGACTGCATGGATTGCCATTGAGCGGTTTGTTCCCAGAAACCATTCCCTCCGTTTCCTCCGAAACCATAGCGGAATCCTCTTGAAAAATCATTGGGACAAACACCATTAGCCAGGGCATCGGCATAAACCATGTACTGAAAACTGTGACCGATCTCATGCGCGATTACCGAACCGACAGGCTTGCAGGTGGAGGGATTGACCCAGAGAGCGCCGACTACATCATCGTATCCGCTGCCGGTAGCCAGCCAGTCGGACTGATAGAGCAGGTAGATCTGCATCTTGTATTTATCCAGATTGGATTTTCCATTTCCTGTTTCTGCAAATTTAAGCGTGTTGGCGTTCATCGCGAAAAAAGTTTCAGCCTTTAGCAATAAATCATCAATATTGACCCGCATGGCTTCGGGGACGGTTGATGCATTGGGATCACTCCCGAATCCGGCTTCCCAGAAGACCACAAAGTGGTCGGATTGTTTTGATCGTTGCCAGCACCATTTACTGGTACTTTTAGTGAAGTCATTGGATTTGAGGTCCGTTGCAACAAAAAAGTCTTTGTTACCGGTTACTTGAGCGTTTTTAAAAGGTTCGACGGTGCTACAGCTGTTAAATCCTAATGACAAACAACCCAATAGGCTTAACCGGAAAAAATATTTTGCGGAAATGCAGATGCCAAAGAATTTCTGAATCACTCCCTGCCTTTTGTTAACAGTCGCTTTAGATGTCGTTGTCAAGATTCATGTTTTTATGGTGGTGATCTTTTTTAAATAGAAACAGGAGGATAGCCGGTGATTTGCATCTGACAATAATCCTCCTGTTTCTTTTCTCACTTTTACTCTAAGGTTGCCGAGATGATAAACCTGAAGAAGTTGTTTGTGTTTTTAGTGTCCTTGTAGCCAATGCTAATGGTGTACTTACTGCCAGACTTCAGTCCGGGAGCCCTACCGATGTACAACATTTTATCTTTGTTTTTGGTATTGGCATAGAAACTGAATCCGGTTGCACCCCAGTTACAAACAGCGCCTTTATCGTTGAGCCAGTAACCCGGGGATTCTGCCGTATAAGCACTGGTAGCATCCCAGGTTCCGTTAGAAGGATTCACTGCATACATGTGGATGCTGCCGCTTGTGGCTTCACCTGAATCTCCATTGTAATCAAGCTTGCTCAGGAAATCATCCACGCTCAGTCCCATGCACTTCCGGATAGTACCGGCGTATTGGGTGAAATCAATCCCATAGCTATTATAATCGCCGGCAGGTATGGTAATGTCAGTCAGAATGATCGTCGGATCAGTCACCGAAACGTTGAACATAAATCGTACATACTTGTCATAGTCAGGACCATTTACGGCAAAACCGACATTGAATGAAAGTACAGTCCCTGCTGTAGCCGCACTGTTAACATTCAGATTCAGTGTTTTGGTACTTGTGTCAATATCCAGGCTGACTGTTTGCTGCGCATCGCTTGCCGTACAGACTCCTCCGGCTGTATTGTAATACCAACCGGTTGTACCTTTGGTCATTGGCGCTTTGTTCCACGCATTGCGGGTGGGATTGATGTTGTAGAAGACGATGGAGCCATTTTTCAATCCGCTGATTACCTGATCAACCGTCATATTCATATTTTCCTGAAACTTGTCGGCATAATCCGAAAGTTTGATGGTCTGTGTTCCGAAATGGCCGACGGCAAATTCAATATTAGAGGTTGCAATCGCTTTGGAATTGGCTTTCAGATAAGGATTTTCGTCAGCGCCATACACGTGTTTGCTGGTAGCATCTTCAATGCTGTCGCTACACGCAGTAAAAGCGAGGAGCCAGCATCCGAGTAAAGCATATATTAAACTGGTTTTCATAATGATCTTGTTTTAGTACTGATAAATAACTGATTCGATTTATTGTCCATAGCCCGGGTTTTGTTTCAGCTTCATATTTCCGTTCATGAAGTCTTTTGGAATCGGGAATATGTCGCAATGGTTATCAGATGCAGCGGCGGTTGCATTTTTACAGAACCATGATTTTCCATTGTACACGTTCTGGTTTTTGCCCTTAACGCGGAAGCGGATCAGGTCTTGACGACGGTGGTGTTCGGCTACAAATTCCCAGGCCAGATCATCAAGTAGTCCTCCGAGTTCGATGTCGGATCCTCCTTCGTTGGTGATAATCCAGTTGTCAGATTCTCCCATTTTACCCTGATTCTCGCGGTGACCGTAAGCGTATACACTTCCGCCTTTCAACTGTTCAACGGTACGAACGGCTTTAGCCGGATTATTCTTAAATGCGCGCTGGCGGACTTTCGTTACCAGATCAGCTGCATCCTGTTCGGTTTCACCTTTATATCCTCCCAGGCGAAGAAGACATTCTGCTTTGATCATATAGGCATCAGCGAGGCGGAAGAAGGGTACATCATCGTAAGAGGTTCCAAAGTCGCCCGACAGAATTTCATATTTGATCAAACGTCCGCCTTCGAATGGATAACAACCCGGATTGTCGATACTGTGAATCTCTTTGGTGTATGCCAATGGCATACCATCAGCCATGATGGCAGTGCCGCTTTGGTCATATTGTTGACCCACTGTCCAGCAAGAGTTGTAACGGTTATCGTCTTTGTCGTAGGTGTCGAGGAATTGAGGCAGAACAGTACTACCACCGGAAGCCCAACCGTTGAAGTTCCATACGGCACGACCGGCTGTGTGTATCCATTTATTAGCGTAATAGTTACCCCCCGCATATTTTTCGGCAAAAGGAATCCCGAAAATAACCTCAGAGCATTTGGATATATCTTCTTTGAAACAGTCGGAATAGCTGCCTGCAAGAGAGAATTTACCACTGTTGATTACCTCATTTACTTCGTCAATCGCTTTTCCATACCAGGCGTTGTCGGAGAAATCATTAAACCAGGCGTTGTGATTCAGGTACATTTTTGCCAGAATCATGTTGACGGTGTAATTATTTATTTGTCCCATGCCATTGTCAGCGCCGCATTTGCCTTTGATGCTGTTCAACTCACTGATAATGAAATTCCAGGTGTCCTGAGGTTTAGCCTGCTCTGGCAACCATCCTTTAGGGTGAGTGTAGGTAGTGTCCAGCGGAATATTGCGGAACAGATCAAACAGTACGTAATAGTACAGAGCGCGATAACCTTTCAATTGAGCTACTGCAGATCCTGACTTTTGTACAGCTTCGTTGGCTAACAACTTATTACAAGAATTGATTCCAGCGTAAGCAAAATTCCATTCAGTCCAAAAGTGGCCGATCTGTGAGTGAAACTCATGTTTGTGCATCGAAACATACAGGTCGCCCCAACCGATACCAATGCGGTAAGGAGTACACCACAAGTCCGAGGATTCGTCCTGGATATCGCAGTAACCGTTCCAGCCCCAGTACAGGCTGCGAAGATTACTGTAAACGGGAGCAAACATGCTGGCAGCATCCTTTTCTGAGAATTCATATTTCTCGGATGCGATTGTATCATAAATGGTCTCATCGAGGTTGGTACAACTATTGAATGACCAAATAGTTGCCCCCAACATTATAGAGAGGATGGATTTATATAGTATTGTTTTCATGTGTCCTTTTTATTTTTTTGTTTAGGCATTATAGAAACTGCATGAGTGAGTTTTTCAGTTCGATCATCTCCGTTTCATGCCGGCTTCATGTATTCCTGTTGTATTAGAAGTTAACATTAACGCCAAAAGTAAGCGAGCGGATTGAAGGGTATTTGTCTCGACGGTCTATCCCTGCTGCCAGAGGATTACCATTTGACAATTCTGGATCCAGACCGCTGTAATCGGTTATGCAGAACAAATTATCACCGGACACGTATGCGCGAATACCTTTCACGTATTTGTTGTCTTTCAACGGTACTGTATATCCCAACGTCAGGTTTGTCAGTTTTACAAAATCTCCTTTTTCAAGGTAATAACTTACGATGGTTTGTTTCTGAGACGATGACAACGTATATTGGCCTCCGTAAGGTGCTGTCAAAACAGATTTCAGACGGTTATATGCAATCGAGTTGTTTTCGTAGAAAGCTCTTGGCTCATTCATAATTTTGAATCCAAGCTGACTTGTCAACTGAAAACTCAGATCGAATTTTTTATAACGTAATGTGTTGCTCCATCCCAGATACACTTTAGGAAGCGCTGTGCCGAGGTATTGGCGGTATTTATCGTTATTCAACATGTTGTCGGTAAATTCTTCAGCTTGTCCGGTAGCAGGATTCTCGATTAACCAGAGTCCGTTTTTAGAAACTCCTACCGATTTCAGTCCAAAGTAGTTTCCTATCGGTTTGCCTACCTCCAGGCGTTGAGTTGCGATACTGATCGGTTCGCCCAGCCATGCTTCGTCATGCTGGTTGGCTGTTTCATACAAGTCGTTTGACAGACTCAGCAGTTTGTTGGCATTGTGAGAGGCTGTTATTGTGGTTTTCCACTCAAAGTCTTTCGTCCGAACCGGTGTTGCATTGATGGCAACCTCGATACCTGAGTTCCGCATTTTACCAGCGTTGATCAACGTTTGGGGATACAAGTTTGGAGGAGTCGGTACATCAAACCACCACAACATGTCTGAAGTTTTCTTGGTGTAAACATCTACAGAAGCGCTGAAACGGTCTTTTAAAACGCTAACATCCAGTCCGACGTTGTATTCCGCTGAAGTTTCCCATTTCAGATCCTCGTTAGGATTAGATGCGATAACCAGCCCGGGCTTCCATTTTCCGCCTTCATAATAGTATGAGCTTCCCAGTTCGTAACGAGTCAGTGACTGATAAGATGCATTGGGAATAACACCTGTAACCCCGTAACCGGCACGCAGTTTCAGATTATTCAGCCAGTTAATATCTTTCATGAATTCTTCTTTGCTGATCGTCCAGCCCAATGATGCTGAAGGGAAAGAACCCCATTTGTGATTATCTCCGAATTTGGATGAACCTTCGCGACGGATACTGATCAAAGCGTTGTATTTATCGGCATAGCCGTAGCTTACACGACCGAAGAATCCGATCAGTTTGTTGTCATTTTTATAACTGCCAATACCGGCTTTTCCGTTTTTCAGTGCTGCGCCGACTCCAAGATTATTGTAAAGGAAGAAATCTGTCTGGTAATCGTAGTTATTAGCATTGAATCCTTCATTTACATTGTACTGGTAGCTATACCCGACCAGGGCATCCAGACGATGCTTCTCTTTGTGCAGATTGTATTTGGATGTAGCTTCCAGATTGTCAGTCCGGCTATCTCCCTGCGACTGGTAAGCGTATCCGGTGTGATTATCCATCTTCTGCTGGTAATAGTTGGAGGTATAGTATCCTTTGTCGTGAGAATTAGAATATCTGGAAGCCAGCATCAGGTTGGTTTGCCATCCTTTTATGGGTTCGAGTGTAATATTTCCGGTCATTCGGGTCCACTCTGACTCATTTTCTCCTTTGCGTTCCTTGATCATACCCACCGGATTGTAGTAGTTGTATATCTGGAAGTTTTCGTAATAACTACCATTTTCGTTCCAGATAGGTTCGGTCGGATTGTGTATGATTGCCTGGCGGTAGATATTGGACTCTCCGTCATTACCGGCGTTGGTTGCACTGTTCTTATGAATGCCTTTCACCATGTTGAAGTTGACTTTCAACATATCATTCAACATCCAGTGAGAAAGGTCAAAATTCATTTTTTGTTCCTCATTGTATGAGTCGATGATTACCCCTTCCTCTTTGCGATAAGTGTAATTGGCGGAGTAGGTAGTTTTGTCAGTTCCGCCGCTGATATTGAAGCTATGATTGTGGGTGAAGGCCGTGCGGGTAATTGCATCGAGCCAATCGGTGTCGTAACCCTTATCCGTAAAGCTGGTCATTCCCTGACGTATTTCTTCCGGACTCATAAAATTGAGCGTTTTGCCAAATTTTGAGAAAGAGGTATAGCCTGAGTAGTTGGCACTGGTACTAGCACCGCGTTTGCCGGATTTAGTCGTGATCAGGATCACGCCATTTGCACCGCGGGTACCGTAAATAGCCGCAGCCGATGCATCTTTTAATACATCGATAGAAGCAATATTTTCCGGAGCGACAGTTCCCAGATTTCCCTCGATACCATCAACCAATACCAATGGAGTGCTGCTTCCTTCTAATGAAATGACACCACGTAAACGAATGGTTGATTCCGCATTCGGGTCACCACTTCCTTTTGCAATGGTCAAACCGGCAATTTTGCCTTTGATCAGTTCTGCCGCATCACCCACTTTTCCCTGGATGAAGTCTTCGGATTTTACGCTGGCAACTGCACTGGTCACATCTCCTTTACGTTGGGTACCATAACCGATCACCACAACCTCGTCGATTTGCCTGGTATTTTCTCTCAGTGTAACATTCAATGTATGAGTCTTGCCGATTACAGTTTCCTGAGTCAGGTATCCCATATAGGAAAATACCAGAACCGATCCCGGATTTACCTGGATCTTAAACTTACCGTTAATGTCAGAAACCGTACCGGTTGTGGTTCCTTTTACTACAATATTCACTCCGGGCAGGCTCTCTCCTTTATCACTGACAACCCTGCCCGTTATTGTCACCGAATTCTGCTGACTTACCGAAACGATTTCCGTGCTTCCGGGAGCTGCATTTAGCCGGGTAATACCGACTCCGGTAGTCAGGAAAAGGCAGGCAGCAAGTCTTAGGCTGTTTGAGCTAAAATTTACTTTCATGTTCTTTCTGATTTTAGATTAACAATATTAATTGGTTTCTGATAATGCCTTTCATTGAGTTCTGTCAGCTGGCTTAGCCGGCAGACAGGCTGTATTGCAAATATAGATTCTTAGTGTGTAAACGGGTAGAACTATTGTCTAAATCGATAGTAAAATAGTCTATTGGATTATTTTGTTATATTGGTTAGGTAGTTGACTGTTACACCTGTAGGATTTGGTGTGTCTGCCGGGCCCGTCTTTCTGAATGTTGAGAAGTGACGGTTGAAACAGGAATAAGCCGGAAAATGATAGGGCTGGTTATAACCTTTTTCAGATAGGAAAGACTCAAATAAAAAGCAGGAGAAAATGACTTTCTCCTGCTTAAAGAATCACAGTTATTCAATTACTGATATAATCAGGGAATAAATACCGGAGTAACTGCCGGATCTGGATTTTGTACCATTGCCGGGTTATTAATCATCTCTTTTTCCGGTATCATCATAATCAGTTTGTTTGAGTTGGCAGGAATATTTACCTCCTGGTAATGGCCTTGTGCCACTGTTTTTACCACTGGTTTCTGCAGGCGCAGGATATCGAAATAGTCCAGTCCTTCACCCCACATCTCCTTACGTCTTTCCAATAAAATAGCGTCAATGAGTTCTGCCTGATTGGACGTTGAGGTAACCGCTGCTCCTCTCTGGTTTTGCAACAGGTTGAGGACTGTTTTTGCCGTTTGCACATCTCCCTGACGGGCGGCTGCTTCGGCTTCCACAAGATACATTTCTGCTGCGCGCAGGTCGTACAGATCGCCGTAAGGACCTTCTGATTTTAATTCCCGGAACTTGGTAGACGCATACTTTCCTTCGTATATCGGATTGGGTATGGTCAGGTTGCGGGGATCGTTCTTCATGATCACTTCTACAAAATATTTGGTGGGCATAAATAATTCAGCCTGCCAGGGTGAATTGTTCTGTCCGAAATCGTACCAGCAAGCCGGAGAATCGTACCACCAGTAGTCCTGTGATGTCTGTTGGTATCCGAGCACCCACTCCTCGTTTGTTGTTGAAAATCCGTCTTTGTACTCATTCATGCTCATCAGACTGTAAGCCGAACGGATTTTATGTGCGTAATTCTGGGCATCGCTCCACTTGTTCATCGTCAGGTAAACGTCGGCCAGAAGGAACTGAACCACATCTTTGTTATAATACTGCTTGTCGGGTCTTTCATAGTCAGCCAGCAGCGTCTCAGCATTTTTAAGGTCAGTAACAATCTGAGTATAGACTTCCTCTACTGTATTGCGGGCTTTCGATTTCAGGGTTGGCTCAAGCAAAAGCGGAACACCCGGTTTGTTTTTAGCAATAATATAAGTGTGTTGATAGAAGCGGATCAGATTGAAATAACACCTTGCACGGATAGCGAGTGCCTGTCCTTTGACGGCATTTCTTTCCGACGCCTCTCCGGGTATTTTATCGATATTGGCAATAATGGCGTTTGCATTACTGATGATTTTGTACATCGATGCCCACATGCCGGTCGGAATCGATGCTGTCGGATCATAGCGTTGAGAACTGAATACGGTGAAATACCAGAAATCACCAACTTGTTCATCATTGATCATCATGTCACCTCCGGTTGTTGTCGAAATGGATTTTATTCCTTCCGGACTGAAGTAATTGGGTGATCCCGCACCGTCTCTCATTTGCCGGTATGTACCCTGCAACAGCATCTTTATGCCGGTCATATCACTCATGATCTGTGATTCAGACAGTGTGGATGAAGGGCTGGTTGTCAGGAAGTCTTCGCATCCGGTGGTGAATGCTGCACCGGCTGAAAGCAGAATTACGGATATTATATTTTTGATTTTCATATTCATCATGGTTTTAGATTAGAATGATAGAGTGATACCCATGTTGTATGAGCGTAATGTCGGGATAGGAGAACTACCATCGATTACACCGGTTAATGCTCCGTTCTCAGGATCTGAGCCGTGTTTGGCTTGTTTGCCGAAAGTCAGGAGATTGTCACCTTTTACATATACTCTAACTCCCTCTATGCCTACTTTTGATAGCAGTGATTTGGGTAGAGTATAACCAAGGGTTAGATTTCTAAATCGAACAAAAGTATTGTCATACAAGTATTTGTCACTGTATCTGGCATAAGAGTTGGCGTTGAAACACTGGTAGGTGTAGATTTTAGCCACATCGGTCACATCACCCGATTTTTTCCATCTTCTGTCGAGAATATCATAGGCTGAAAAGTTTTCTCTGAGTACATTGCTTTCGCCGTAGTTGTAGTCATATACTTTACCGCCTATGCTGTAATAAAACATGAATGACAGATCCAGATTTTTATATTTAATGTTATTGGTGATACTTCCGTAAGCATCAGGGAGCATTGAACCCTGTTTGATACGTTGGTCGTTAGTGTTTACATCGCTGTATTTTTCAGTTTTTGTTTTTCCGGTGATCTTGCCGTTTTCATCGAATGAATATTTCCACCATTGATTTCTACCATTCTCAGGATTTACGCCGGCCCAGCTTGGTGCATAGATGTCGTAGCGAGAACCACCCTCTTTCCATTTGAAAATCGCGATGCCGGAGTTGAATTGTTCTTCTTTTGAAGGTAGGCTGGTGATTTCGTTTTTGTATCCGGTAGCGTTGAACCCGATATTCCAGTCGAAATCTTTAGTATGCACAGCCTGATAGTTCAACTCGACTTCCCAACCGGTATTCTTGATATCTCCGATGTTTTTAAGAATAGACTCCATCCCTACAGAAGAAGGCAATGGGGTGTTCAGCAGCAGGTCCTTTGATTTACGGCTGAAGAGTTCGATTGAGCCGGTCAGTTTATTGAATAAGGTGAATTCGATGCCACCGTTCATCTGAACGTTTGTTTCCCATTTCACGTCTTTGTTGGAAATCTGAGCCTGGGTCACACCGATGTTTCCGGCGTAGCTTGATCCGTCGGGAGTGTATAATCCCTGATAAGCATAGAAGCCTACGTTATCGTTTCCTACTTCTCCGTAGCTGAATTTCAGTTTCAGGTTGTTTAACCAGTTTGCGGTTGGTTTCATAAACTCTTCCTGTGTAATTCTCCAGGATGAACCCAATGACCAGAAATTACCCCATCTGTTATCGGGGTGAAAACGTGAAGAACCATCGGTTCTGAAACTACCTGAAATGTAATATCGGTTTTTGTAGTCGTAATCTGCTTTTGAGAAATAACTGGCAAGGGTGTAGACGTCTGTTCCTGACCACCCGGTAGGATCTTTAGACGCAGTGGATATTTCGGTAAAATAGGGAAGGTCCAGTCCGGCTCTTGAGATTCCGAATCCAACGGTTTTATACTTATATGCCTCTTGTCCGCCCATCAGGTTTATGTGGTGATCACCAAATGTTTTGTCGTAAGTCAACACATTGTTGATCGTTTGGGAGGTACTTCTGAAAGAGGAACGGTCCACACGGCCTTCCGAAGCAATGATTACATCTTCGCGTTCCGGGCTTCTCCATCCGTAGTTGAATGAATTGGTTAACTGGTATGAATAGGTCGTGCGCAGGGTCAGGCCTTTCATCAGATTCAGCGTGAAAGCTGAAATAGTCTGAAGATTATCATTTTTATTATCTGCTTTTTCGGTTAGAGAGCCGAATACACTCCACCCCGGCCACCAGGCACGGCCGTTATTACGACCTTCATCCAATTGCGGTTTTCCTGTGTACGGACTAATTGCATATTGATTTTTGTTGTAGTCCCACAAATAAGCCGAATATTCTGCCGGTAATACCCGGAATACCCGGGTTCCGAAGCCACCGTTATTGCTGATGCTGTTTGAATACATCATCGTGTTGCTCATTTCCAGCCACTTGTTGACTTTTGTATTCAATACACCCCTGCCAGTGAATCTTTTGAAGTGGTCAGAGATGTGTACCCCTTTATCATCAAGCATGGAGAACGATGCGAAATAGTTGTTTTTGTCGCCCATGGCACCGCTGATGTCAGCACCATAGTCTTGTTTCAGGCGATGATTGAATGCTTCGTCAAAGGCATCGAATTCCCAGAGTCTTTTTGCTTCCGGTTTGATCTTACCGTCCAGTCCGACCGGATTGTCCATATTCCAACCCGAACGATAGTTTCTCGTTGTTCCGTCGTTTAGGGTAATGGGTGTTTTATTCCAGAATACGCTGGTCACTTTATCGGATGCATATTGTCTGGCTTCGGCATCTGTTTTGCCCAGAAAATCGGTTGCATCGTTATATAATCCTTCAAATGCCAGTTCGTATTGTTTTGCAGCAGAGACTTTTTCAGGAAACTTAACTGCAAATTCGCTGGTTCCCCAGTTGGCTCTTACGTTGATTTTGGCTTTGCCTTCTTTCCCTTTTTTGGTGGTAATCATAATTACACCGTTTCCGGCACGTGAACCGTAAAGTGATGTTGAGGCCGCATCTTTCATGACCGAGATCGATTCGATATCTGATGCAGAGTATGAGTTGAGGGGCACGTCCGAAGGAACGCCGTCAATGACATACAAGGGAGAGGTTGAGGCTGTCATGGATCCCAGTCCGCGGATGACAATCTGTGCATCTTCGCCCGGTCTTCCCGAATTGTTGATTACCTGAACACCGGATGATAAACCCTGTAATCCCTGAGTGATGTTGGTAGGCGCTATTTTGGCCAGTTTGTCAGCACTGACTACCGATACCGAACCGGTAAATGAAGATTTTTTACTGGTTCCATATGCAGTTACAATGACTTCATCGAACTTTTTCGTGTCTTCTTCCAGTTTAATTACAAGAGTTTTCTGGTTACCCGTGGTAACCTCGTGTGTAAGATATCCGATATACGAAAAGACCAGTACCGATTTCGGATTGGTCCGGATCGTAAATCTTCCCTCTTCATTGGTAATCGTACCGTTGGTGGTTCCTTTTACTACAATATTTACTCCGGGAAGGCTTTCTCCTTTGTCACTGACAACCCTTCCCGAGATTGTCACTGAATTTTGTTGGCTTACTGTTACTGCTGAATTCTCATTAAGTCCGGGCGATGCCCACATCTGGCTGATACCTGCACCGGAGGTCAGGAGAACACATGCCGCAACTCTTAACAGGCTTTCACTGAGAAATCCATTTGAGCTAAAATCTACTTTCATGCTTTTACTGATTTTAGGAATTTAAGGTGTTTATTTTGACGAATAAGATTAGTTTTGTCACGTTAGCCGGCTAATCCGGCAGTTTCCGGCTAACCCTTAGACCGGGGAACTTCCGGATAAGCACATGCTAACGCTGATGAAAAAGCACTTTATTTGTTACCTATTGATCTGTTAGTTTACTTTCCACTCCAGTACACCGCCGGATTCTCCTTTCTGAAGTTTGGCTACAATCTTCAGTCCGGTTGTTTTTACCGGAGTAAAGTTGAGTGTGTTGTAGCAATCTTTCAGAGTAGTATATTTTCCGGAAGTTTGAACTTCTTTCCACTCTTCACCATCCCTGTAATAAAGTTTCCAGCTTTCGGGTACTCTGAAGTTACCGTCATAGTGGTCTATATTAAGCCAGTAAACCTGAACGTTGGATACTGTTTCCGGCTGGTCAAATGCATATTCAACAGACTCTTCAGACCCGTTTTTCAACCACCAGTAGTGATAAGGCTTAGAGATGTCGTCCGAACTTTTGGGCTCCCACTGGTCGTTAAAACCGTATCCGTTGATAGTGGTGGCTTTTGATGCGATTGTTGGTTCCGGTACCGGACGGGCAAAAGAGGCAGAAGCCGGAATCCAGACCGCCATTTCATTACTACCGCGGTTATCCCAGGTGGAGTAGGGTATAGCCATGAATGGAACTTCTTTTTCCACCACCTTGCCGGTATTGTCTTTGGATATTTCGATCGCTTTTCCCGAGAGAGTTCCTACTCCGTTGAGCAGCTCTTTTTGAAAGCTAAAGTCGAATTTTGCATTTTCAGGAATGTATTTGTTGAAAACGTGTTTATCTCCCTGATCCCAACCTTCGAGGCAGTAAACAATGGGGCCGCGTTCAATAGCCAGTTTGCCCTGATCGTCTTTGGCTTCGGGTTTTGCCTCTATTCTGCGGACCGGCATCGGTAGTTTAAGCTCAATCACATCCCCGCTTTTCCACATCCGGGCAACGGCAGCATATCCGTTTTGCGGGGTTGCTGCAACTTTTTTACCATTTACCAGGATTTCATAAACGGCACCCATCTTTTGTGTGAATTTGTACAGGTCCGAGGGAGCAGGTTCATCTTTTGCCCATCCCGGGATACGAAGTTTAATCGCGAAGTTGCCCGGTTTCAATGGTTTTACTGTAATCTTTACATCTCCATCCCAGGGATACTGGCTGATTTGGTTCAACTGTACGGTGTTGGTTGCGGTTTTGATCTTGCTGTTGCTTTGTACATATAGGTTCACCAGGATGTTATTAGCCTGAGTGGCGTAAGCATAGCCCGGAGCAGAGGCAACGAACCGGGTGATATTGCCCGGGCAACAGGCGCAACCAAACCACGGTTGACGGTCATGTTGACCCATCGATTCCAGCGGATTATCGTAGAAAAACTTGTCACCGCTTAGTGATACGCCTGAAATCACACCGTTATACAAAGCTCGTTCCAGAACATCAATATATTTCGCATCACCGGTGGCCTGAAACATGCGTTGGTTCCAGTAAACATTCGCAATAGCGGCACAGGTTTCGCAGTAAGCGGTCTGGTTGTTCAGTTCGTAGTTGGGGCCAAAACCTTCACCCTGTGCACGGGAACCGATACCTCCTGTAATGAACATCTTTTTGCTTACCATATTATCCCAGATACGGGTCAATGCTTTGAAATAGGCATCGTCGTTGGTCAATGCAGCTACATCGGCAACCCCGGAATAGAGGTATCCGGCTCTTACGGCATGACCTTTGATTTCATCCTGTTTCAGGATAGGCATGTGATCCTGGCTGTATTCGCTGAGGCGGTGTCCGTCGGTTCCGCGTCCGGTCTCTTCCACGAAATACTTAGCCAGGTCAATGTAGCGTTTTGTTCCGGTCACTTTATACAATTTCGCCAAAGCCATCTCCACGATCGGGTGACCCGACGGACGGTGGATTTGTCCTTGATTCGGGCCAAATACTTTACAGATCAGGTCAGCATTTTTGATGGCAATATTGAGAAATGTTCTTTTTCCGGTAGCCTGGTAGTGTGCTATTGCGGCTTCGTACATGTGACCGCAGTTGTACAGCTCGTGGCTGTTGATTTTATCCCAACGGGCCTTTCCCCACCATCCGGAAAGTCGGGTGCATTTGTTGGTCACGCAGGTGGTCAGGTATCCGTCAGGTTCCTGAGCCGCGCCGATCAGGTTGATCACACTGTCGAGGTAAGCGTCCAGTTTCTTATCATATTTGGCAGCCAATGAATAAGAGGCGCCTTCAATGACTTTGTACGGATCGGTGTCATCGAACGAGAAATCGCCTTTGTGCTCGCCTTTGATCAGTTTCCCGGCCAAAGCGAAGTTGTCGAAACGACCGTTTTTTTTCGCATTCTTTAAATGCGGAAGGAATGGAAACCGTGCGGTTGATTTCAATACGCGGCGCCCAGAAGTTATCGGTAAAATGTACCTGGGTAAACGGAACCTGTTTGATCGGTTGTGCCGGTTTATTGACCGCAGAGGCACAACTAAAGAGGCCGGCTGCCGTCCAAAGAAAGATAGATGATAAGGTATGTCTCATGGTGAAAAATTAGTATGTGATTGTCTTTTCAACTGTATTGCAAATTTACTTTTTGAGCAGGTGAACGGGTAAAACTATCGTCTAAATGAGTAGAAAAATAGTCTATCGGGAATATTTGCCGGGTTTCGTACAATGAGCTATCTTTCTGTGTGTTAATGAGAGTATGTGGACTGTGTTTTGCTGTTCTGGATAATTTTTGCAGGGAGAATCTGAAGTTTCCCGCTCATATCGAATTAAAAATCCACTGATTCCGGGTAAGGATTTCTATTATCAATGTCGTTGTACGGAGTTTTAATCGTTTCAATATTGGATTCGACAAACAACAAACGATGAAATCTTGCAAAACCCGAAGTCTGCAAATGACATCGGATAGGTCTGAATAATTCGATTTCAGGGTGTAAACTCATTAATGGGTTTCTTATAGGTTCTCTATAGGTTTAGTCTATGTTTACTCTATGTTGACTTTACAATAATATAGACATAACACATATATAAAATAGATATAATATATATATAAAATACTCTTTATAAAGGGTATTTTATCTCAGTGTTATCTCAGTGTCATTATACTGTTATTAGAGTTATTACCTAAAGTGAACCTATATACAACCTATAATGAACCTTAGTACAACCCGGAGGATAATTGGAAAGGAATGGCTATTGGGGGAAATCGTTCAGGAGGTCAGATGTTTTGGTATGGATAGTTTCCTGTCTATGTGAGTGATTTTTTGACTACGAAAGCAGAGCCTGTCGCCGAACGGCCTACTGCTGTAGATCAGGTTGTTGACAGGCTGCGGAGAACAGAGGGGCGGAAGCCCTGTCCGTTATTTAATTCTCACCTGTGTATCTTACACGCTACCTTTTTGCTTACCGACTGCAGTATAAGCAACGCTTTTTGAGTTTATGTGTATAATTTTCGTTCGTCCATTGCTGTATCTCCCAAAATAATTTATAAATTTGGGGGATATTGTTATAAGATGATATTTATTTGTAAAAGTGGTGAAATGTAGACTGCTTCCTATTGTTAGGACAGGGCTTCGAACTGGCGGAAAATACCCTCGAAGAGATGGATACACTGGTAGTGATCATCCGCCTCTCCGATCCTATCTTCTACAGCAAATACAAAACGCCCGCAAAATCATCGAGATCACCATCGGCATCCTGAAAGCGCAAGGTACAGTCTCAGATGCTGTTACCGGGAAACTGATCCCCAGTGCCATCCTGACCTTCCGTCTGAAAGGCTCTACCGATGTGGTGCTGGAAAAAGAGACGGCTGCCAAAGGTGGTTTTATGATCAAGTCACTCGATGATGCCATCTACTACATGACCATCTAAAAGGTGGGCTTCAAAACGCAAACAATCACCGTCACCGTTACATGGGATGAGCCATGCCATTTTGGATGTGAAGATGGAGAGGGTGTAATAACCGCGCTGATAATAACCGCGTAACAATCGCGCAGGGTTAAAATCCTGCGCTACCAGATTGGTCGCGCCTCCGGTATTGGGTAATGATGTAGTGCCAGAGGGGTGATAGATTGGAAAAATTTATTCGTAATAGCCTTTATCTATACTTGTGCGAGCTTAGTTATAATTCACTAATTACTATTATCATGAAACTAACTGTAAAGAACAATAACGGCAAAACTATTATCATTAAAACATTTAATAAAGACAGCCAGGCAAGAGAGTTTTATTCTTTGCTTAAAGATATATTTGATGAAGTTTGGACTCCTGGTCAAATTTTGAAGGGTGATAACAAAACTATAAGCTCCAGCGAATGATCATTCTAGGTCTAATTATTATGAAGAAGGGCTCTATCACTATTGAGTTTTCAACGTGATTTCTTTTTACATTGAAAAGAATCTTCTCCTTAATTAATTTCATTTACCTCGCAATTAATTGCGATTTTTATTATATCTAAAACTGACTATGTATGCGAAAGATAATCACAATCATTATTATTGTATTTAATTGCACAATGGCAATAGGTCAAACTCTGAACGGGTTTAAGTACATTTATATCCCTACGTTGAAATATGAGAATGGATATACTGACACTTGGAATATTAGTCAAATTATTCGTTCTCAGTTTATTAAAATGGGGATGATTGTTCTAACCGAATCTAACTCTTTAATTGATGAGATCGCAAACAACCCTTCTATTGTTTTAATTGCTAAGGTAAATCATTATTCTGATCCACCTGGATTTTGGGGAGGTTTTTATAGCCATATTGAACTTCAACTAAGTTGATTGCAATAATCACCTAGTATTATCATTATCAGGCAAAGGTAAAGGTCTTAATGTTCTCAAGATGATTACAATATTGCTGCAAAAGAAATCAACAAACAATTATCTAAAATCGATTACACCTATGATGAGTCAAAAAACCCAACCATAGAATTACCCGTTGTAGAACATGTTAATGACACCGAAGAATCAATAAAAGCATATTTAACATCAAACAATCTGGACCCAATAGAAGGAATCTACAAATCATACCAAAACGCAGGATTGCCATATTACAAAATTGGAATTATTCGAAAAGGAGAACGATTTAAAGCTATTATGCGTTGAAAGCGACCTAAAATACTGGAAACAAGGAGAAGTAAAGGCTGTATTTGAACAAAGTTCAATAAAAGGAATTTATTCAACTAAATGGTATATGGGAAATAAGACTTCATATGAAACATTTGCTAATATGGACAATGAAGCTACTTTATCCATTGAACTAAAAGATCAAAGTACTGGAGAAAAACATCAAGATCATTTTCTAAAAATGTTCCCAATGGTATCTAAGTAACTCACATGTAGGTAAAGAAATACATCTCTAAAGCTTCGGGGAGTGGGCTTTTTTATGACATCAACAGGGATTATTGCAACAAATGCTCATGTTGTTGAAGGCGCATCAGATATCGAAGTAAGCTCTGGGGCTCATAAAGTCATTGATGGCAATTACCTTCTTTTAGAAATTCAGGATTAGAAGCTACATCGAATTCTATATTCACGCCTCGTTTATCCAATTCTTCCTGAATGGCAGCTCTTACTTTTTTAGCGGTACCTACGGGAACTGTACTTTTAGTAACCACTAAAACATATTTGTTCATGTGTTTTCCGATGGTTCTGGCAACTTCAAGAACATACTTAAGGTCTGCACTTCCGTCTTCATCAGGTGGAGTTCCTACAGCGCTGAACACTACTTCAACATCATCGAGACAACTTTCCAGAGATGTAGTAAAGTTTAAGCGATTTTCTTTTATGTTACGAGTTACCATTTCTTCTAATCCAGGTTCGTAAATTGGAATTATACCATTTTTTAAACTTTCAATTTTCTTATGGTTAACATCTACACAAGTAACATCAACTCCTGTTTCTGCAAAACATGTTCCTGAAACTAAACCAACATAACCGGTTCCTACAATCGCTATTTTCATATTTGTGTTTTTATTTGTAAGCTATGGCATCTTTAAAATTAACAGCTTCTTTATCTTTGGCCGACATTATTATTTGCTCTTCGGCAATAGGCCAAGTGATATTAATATCTTTGTCATTATATACAATTGATGCTTCAGATTGAGGTGCATACCCATTGTCTACTTTATATGTAAAAATGGCCTCTTCGCTCAATACTAAGAAACCGTGGGCAAAGCCTCTTGGAATAAAAAACTGTCGCTTATTATCTTCGCTAAGTTCTATACTTACATATTTCCCGAATGTTGGGGAAGACTGACGCAAATCTACTGCGACATCAAGTACTTTACCTTTAATAACTCTTACTAGTTTTGCCTGACTAAATTCTCCTTTTTGATAATGAAGACCTCTAAGAACTCCAAAGGTAGATTTTGATTCATTGTCCTGAATAAAGTTTATCTGTCCAATATTCTTTTCAAACTCCTCCTTTTTAAAGGCTTCCATAAAATACCCTCTATCATCATTGAATACTTTGGGCTCAATCACCCAAACTCCATCAATTTCTGTTTGTATATAATTCATATTACTATTTAAAAAATTTCCTTATTTTCAGCTGCAGACCAAGATTATCTCCATAAATATTTCCTGTATCAAAAGCACCTGATATTGTAAAGTTCCACCCTTTTAATTTTTCTGGGCAATAAGTACATTCTGCAAATGTAGAAAAATTCTCCAATATTTCGGGTATTGGTTTAAAAGGAGTTCCCCAGGTTTTATTAAAAGACATCTTAGCTCTGTAAGATAAATCGTTAAGAATATCTCCACTCCATCCAATATGTACAGCCTTAACTCTATTATATTTAAAGGCCATGTTGCCATCTTTATTGTAAATAGGTGACGCAATCAGAGGATTTGCCATGGTCATTCCCCAATGCACCCATCCTGGATAAACATCGTGATTATAGTAATCATCGGCTCCTCCTGTCTTTTTCACAACAGATTCGTCCAATCCATGCAATGGCCCACTTTGATTAGTTGTTTGGTAATACTCTAAAACTAATCCATTTATAGCTTGTTTGTTTTTTGATTTATATTCAATGCCCCATAATCCGTCAAAGCCATTCATTTTCCCCATTCCGGAAAAGTCATCGTAGTAATTTTCTAAATAAGCACTTAAGTGATAATCAGTTTGTTTGAAGGTAAGTTTTAAGTGTTCGCTGCCCATCAGATTGCCTTCGTAATACTTAGTTTCAGACTGTTTTATCGGGAGTAATATTTTAAAGTAATCTTTAATCTGGTTTCCTAAGTTTTGTTCGTGAAGATATGGGTGGTTTACTGTATTCCCGCCAAACTGGGCATCCAGGCTCATTCCTAAATCAAGTTGCCAAGGTGAAGTTGTTTTTCCTAACCTAAAAAAGAAACTTTTATGATGGTATAGAATATTCTTTGTATACCAATAATTTGTACCTACATGTTCCTTCTGGTAGTTGTTATCTGTCCATTTTCCATAAGATATTTCAGCTTTTACTTCCGCCCATGGAGCTATTCTTACATAATCAAAAATGCCTGCTTTTATTTGAGGAATAGGTCGGGCATTCCCGCTCCAGGTCAATCCCCCACTGCTCAACTGCTGATTTAATAATTCAGAATTAAGTTCCTTACTTCCAATGGATAATCCAATAAATCTGTAATTTATATCCACATAAGCTTGTTGAACAACAAAAGTGGATGTGAATCCTTTAGCCACTGCAATATCTAATCCTGTCTTAAACATCAGGTTTGAACAAGAATCAGAATAAAATGCTCCACCACGTGTATATGCATTGTTATCAATAGATGATAGTCCGTGCTGATTGCTTACTTGCCATAATGGTGTATTATCGCCGGAATGAATGGTTGTTCCAAATTCAGCAAATGATTTATATTTTGATTGACCAATAACTATTCCTGGAAAAAAGCAGAATATAGAAAGCCTTTGGGGAATAATTTAATAAGCGTTTTTTTCACCACGAAATATATTAATAATGGTTATATAAATAATCTTTATATCGAGAAAAAAAGACCAGTTTTCAAGATACCAAACATCTCTTATTACACGTTCCTCCATTTGTGAAAGTTCTTTCGTTTCACCTCTAAAGCCATTTACTTGAGCCCATCCGGTAATTCCAGGCTTAACTAAATGACGTAACATATATTTGTCTATTAGTTCATTGTATTGTTTTGTATGTTTAAGCATATGTGGACGTGGACCAACTATTGACATCTCTCCTTTTAAGACATTAAATAACTGAGGAAGCTCATCAATGCTGCTTTTACGTAAAAATTCTCCGAAGTGTGTCGCTCTCGGATCTTTTTCTATGGCTTGTTTTAGATCCGCATCCTCATTAATTCTCATTGTACGAAATTTGTAACAATAAAACTCATGTCCTCGTTTTCCTGTGCGGCGTTGTTTAAAGAATACTGGGCCTGGAGAGGAAATTTTTATACCTGTTGCCACAATTATATAAATTATTGGGAACATCGTGGAAATAAACAGAAATGAGAATATCACATCAAAAGTCCGTTTTGAAAATCTGTTCAAAGGATTTTGCAGCGGTTCATTTCTAAGTGATAAAACCGGCATATTCCCTAATACATTTAATTCCATTTGCTTTTTTACATATCTCCTGAATTCAGGAACGATGTGAAAACGAATCATATTATTCTCACAGAAATTTAGTGCTCGAACAATTATTTTTTCGGCCGATTCTGGTAGAGTACAATAAACTTCATCTACTTCATTATCTCTAATAAAGGCTTCAATATCATCAGTACTTCCTAGTAATTTAGATTCAGATGGAATATTTACGGGATTATCTTCAAAAAATCCTAAGATTCGGAAACCATAACCTGGATCATCAATCATTTCCTGATATAAAGCATTTCCATTTTGTCCAGCTCCAATAATAACAACCAGTTTAAAATTGAATCCTTTTTTTCGATAAAGCTTGAGACCAAATCGTAAGCTTAATCTCCAGGCTGCAAGAGAGATAAATAATAAAGAATACAGCGAAATAGTAAAAAGCCTGGAAACTTCTTGAATTTTGAAGATAGTTAAAACAGTAGTAAAGAGTACAAAATGAAGTAATATTACATAAAATGTATTTTGTACAATCTTATCAGCATATATAACTCTAGAATGAATGTCTACTTTAAATATCAACAAACCAGGAATATAACAAATATTCAAAGCAACAAGCAATGAATGAAATTCAGAAATTACATCATCTCTTAAATAAGATTTAAAAAGAAGAAACACTAACAAAAAGGTTGCATTGAGAACTAAATAATCTCCCAATACTATTAGTGATTTCAATAGATGTGAAAATCTAGTTTGCTGCTTCATAGATATTGATCTGTTTGAGAAGCAAATTTAAACTATTTTGATGGATTTTGAAAGGAGATAAATGAATATATAGATATAATTAAAAAAAAATAATCGGTCTATTTTTTTATTGTTGATTGATATATAGAATACGCTTGCTTTGCAATATGATTCCAATTATATTTTTCCATATTGTATTGTATTGATATAGCTTGATTATTAAGTTTTTGTAATAATTTACTTCTTAAATCTTCCCAATTACCACAATTAAAGTAATTGCTTCTATCTAGTTTTACTTCTAGATTTGCATGAATATCACTGACTAAGACATCTAAATTATAGCTCATAGCCTCGAGTAATGAAATAGGAAGACCTTCATGAAAAGATGGAAGGACAAATAATCGAGCATTAGTAAATAGCTGATTTAGTTTTTCTCCTTTTATAAATCCAGTAAGAATAATATTGTTTTTATATGCAAGATTTTTAAGCTTTGATGAATATTCGTCTTCATGATCTGCAGCTCCTGCAATTACTAATTTATAATCTACTAATTTAGTATTGAGAAAAGCTTTAATTAGTCCATCAAAACCTTTTTCTTCAACAAACCGTCCTAAGGTAAATATGTATTTACCAGATTCAAGGCCAAGTTTCTCCAAATAATCTGTCTTCTTAGATTTAACAGGAATATTAACTCCATTATATATAAGATTTGCTTTGTTGTATTTATATTTAGCTTTAATAATATTATTGATCACATCAGATATAACAATAACTTGATTGGCATATTTAATACCGACTCTTTCACCATAATTTATAACTATTTTAGCTAATTTTCCCCATTTTTTTCGTTCGTAATCAGGGCCATGATGAGTCATAACAACGTTTAATCCAAGCAATTTAGCAAATGGAACTAATAAAGACGGTCCAACTGCATGAATGTGAAGAATGTCAGCATGCATTTTTTTAGCATAGCAGACGGATAAAAATGTATGTACTATAGCTTCTATGCTTTTTTTCCTTGGAGCATAAATATCATGCAATTTTACTCCTTCGAATTCCGAAATATGATTCGATGGTGCAATGTATGATGAACGTCGTACAACGGTAACATCGCAACCTAATTTTACTAATCGTGGATATAGTTCCTGACAATGTGTTTCTACACCTCCCTGAATATCAGGTATACCACGTGTTCCAGTTACTACAATTTTCATTCCAATCTAGTTTCATTTAAGTCTCCTTGTAATGTTGATTGACCAACATTATACCATTTTTTATCGAGACATACTTGTTTTCCTAAAATATTCCGACATTTGTTTTTAATTACCCATTGGAGTGGATGCTTAATATATTTTTTCATAACAGGGGAAGCTGTTCCTACCATCCAACAGTTTTTAGGGCATTCAATAACCTTGCGACGAACTTCCTGAGCCTGGGCACTTTGCCATATTTCATCAAAAGAGCTTACTTTTCGTATATTTCCCATACTTTGTTTCCAGTATTTTTCTTCTAATCCATTACATGGATAAATTTCGCCGTATGGGTCAATAAAGAAGTTTACTATTCCTGCTTCACATGGGAGCATTCTTCGGTTACCTTCTATGTAATTTATCAATCCCATGTTAAAAAATGCTCTAAACCATGATTTTGGATGATTCTCATTTAATTGCATTTCGATTAGTCTTTCAAAATTGTTGCATACTTCGCTTTTATTGGTAATTACATTATCATTTTTATGAAAGTAATACGAATTATGAAATGCTGCAGTTGCAAATTCCATACCCAAAGATTTTGATAGTCGATATAGAGAAAGCATATCTTCTGAATTATTGTTAGATACAGTACATCCAAATCCAATATCTTTAATTCCCATCTCTTTAAGAATAAGCAAAGTTCTTAGTCCTTTATCAAAACTTCCAATACGACCACGTAATTCATCGTTCTTACACGATAGTCCCTCAATACTAATTCTAATTCCTATTTTAGGAAAACGCTTAGCTAGTTTAATAACTCTGTCTTCGAACCATCCGGAAGTTGAAATGACAACTCTGGGCGATTTACGAAATGCAACTTCTACTACATCTTCCAAGTCTTCCCTTATAAATGGTTCTCCTCCCGTAATATTAATAAACTTAACTTTTGGGAGCATATTAATTTCTTCAGGAGTGATTTCTTTATTTTTTTCAGTCGGATTACTCCATATATTACACATTTTACATTGCATGGGGCAACGATAAGTTGTAATAATGCAAATATCCGTGGGAGAAGGAATTTTATTATTTGTCATTGTAAATTTCCATTAATTTATTGTAATAATTCTCTGATGAGAATTTGTTTAATGAAGTAGTTTGAATCTTATCATTGCAAAATACACCTTTATTAAAGATATACACTATTTTTTCTCGTAAATCATTTAGATCATTAGGAGCAAATAATAGTCCATTTTCATCATTAATTAACTCAGGAATTCCACCAATGTTAGTTCCAAGAACAGGAGTTCCCATACATAAGGATTCAATTACGCTGAGAGGATTATTTTCATACCAGATAGATGGTATGACAGAGTATTTAACGGTACTTAAAAGATTATAAATTTCATCAGTAGTTAATTCTCCTAAAAATATAATATTATTACATGAATATTCCTTTTCTAAAGAATCTTTAAGAGGACCTTTTCCTGCAACATAAAGTTTATATGGAAGAGATCTTGCAACGCTCAATAATTGATTTATTCCTTTTTCTTCTGATAATCTACCTATGTAACAATATGCTTGTTCACGAGTTTTAGGTTTTACTTTATATATATTACTATACTTTTTAAAATCAATGAAATTACATAAAACACAGATCTTATCTTTATTGTAACCTGCTTGTTTCATTTTATCTGCAATAAAATTACTAGGACATATGAAAGTATCAACATAAGGTTCAATATTATTTTTATTCCAACGTATTGCTTCAATGTATGCAATAAAGCTAGCAATATAACTTTTTTTCATACATTTTTTAGAAAAAACTGGCAAAGGATTAAAGAAACAAAGTTCGCAGACTTTTCCATTGCGCAAACATGAATAAGTAGGACATATAAGCTTATAATCATGTAGAGTCCAGACAACCTTAATACCTCTATCATGTGATAATTTAGCAACGACAGGAGAAAGATAAGAATGAATATTATTAAGGTGTACTATATCTGGTTTAAAGCTTCCAAGTAGTTTTAAAAAAGAGCTTTTAATGCCTGAAAATCCCAATAAACGAGAGATTGCAAGTATTTTACCTTTAAATTGCCTATCAGAAAAATTTACTTGATATGGATAATAATATTCCCACCCTGACTTAATATTTTCAGGAAAATTCATAGCAAATATTGCAATTTCATGATTTTGTTGTTCTAACAAATGGGCTAGGTTTATTGCATAAATACAATCACCTCCTCGTTTGTAGTAGAATTTATTAACTATTAATATTCTAGACATAATTATCTTTGAATTATGAATTATTCACAACAGTTGTAACAAAATCTCTAATTTTAATTCCCATGTTGAGTTGATTGAAATGATCTAAAATAAATTTTCTAGCTTTTAAATCACTCTTTTCTACTAATTTAGGATTAGATAGAAGCATTTCAATTTTATTTTTAAGATCTTCAACATTATAAGGTTCAACTAAAAATGCACCTTCATTATCTTTAATGTAATCAATTGAGCTAGGAACAGAGCTTACGATAACAGTTTTGCCCAAACTCATAGATTGCAAAAAACTCATTTGCCCGTAGGAGTAATTATATTTTGGTAAAGGAATTACTACAAAAAGAGAGTCTTGTATTTCTTCTTTTAGTTGTGAGATTGAAATTTTTCCAATTAAATCAATATTTGGAATTTTTTCAGTTGCTTGTATAGAATTAATGCCAGCAATTCTTAATTGAAATGTTGTGTCTATTTGTTTCCATGCATTAATGAGTGTTTCATAATCTCTTTTCGAATATCCAAAAGAGAATACGTAATTACTTTTTCTTTCTATAATATGAGGTTTAAAGTAATCAACATCAACTCCAAATGGAATAAATAATGCTTTAGGCAATAAGTTGGGATATATATTTCTCAAATTTGATAAAATTATTTTGGAATGACATATAATATAAGGTGAACTTTTCATTGCAAAAGATATTAATTTAGTTGAAAATCCTTTAGCTTTAGCCCCATTCATTCCTCCTATATCAAAAATAATATGTTTTGGGGTTTGCATAAATGTTATTGTACGCAAAAATGATAAAACAATAGCACTTTGAGCGCCATGTGAAATAATAACATCATATTTACGCGATTTAAAAAATGCAAGAAATGCTTGCCAAAATATAGAATTTAGTTTTAATTTCTATTTTATGCAATGGATTATTAGATTTGATATCAATAATATCCACAGTTGTATCATTAGGAAAATATTTAAAAAACCAATATTTTTCACCACTCACATATTTGTCTGGATCTTGAATAGTGGAATCATCCTTATTTAAACTAATTTATATGCCTAATTAGGTAAAAATAAAATTTTCATAATGGAAAAAAAATGATTAATTGCATTTCTTATTTTCATTCGATATTCTGTTTTCATTATAATATTTATTAAAGATATCAGAATATTCATCATAAATATCTTCAACTATAATTTTTTTTCTTTTCAAAAGTGCAAATATCATCTATGGCTTTAGTTAAGTTATCTATATTGACTCTTAATGTAAAAAGATTCTATTTATAAATAGACTATTATAATCATCAATAACATCTGAATATATAGGAATAACACCATTTGCTAAATAAGAGTTCAATTTTGTAGGTGTAGCAACATGATTCATTTTTAAATCTTTCCTCAAAATAAAGCCATATTTGTATTTAGCCAGCTCTTCTTCCAACTCTTCTAATGGTACATACTTAATAATAGCATTTATATTGTATTTCTTTAAAATAGGTCTTATTTCTTGCTGATCATTTGATAAAATTGTTAATGTAGCATTTTTTAGTTTTGTCCTTTAACAATGAAAAAAGATGAATTGTTTTCATCGAGACATTGCCATTTGATAACAGCTCCGGCGTAGACAAATGAAGCACTTTCATATTTATGGTTGTACATAGAAGCTATTTGGAGTTATTGCTTTATTAAAACATGGCATTATCATGTAATTGTTTTTATTGTATCCATATTTTATTTGATAATGATTTAGCATTGAATTTGAAACAAAGAAATTGAATATGCTTTTTTTTAGCACAATCTTTTCAAGAATGGAAAAAATAGGAACTTTTAATTTTGAATAAAGTCCAGAATATGACGTTACTACTTCTTCGGGAGTAATACCTTGAAACCAAAAAATAATTTTTTGATTGGGATGCTTCAATATTAATCTGAAATAGCTCTGAAGAGATATTACAAAAACAATATCATTAGGATTAATATCTCGAATATAATTTATGAATTCAATTTGATAGTTTGAATTATGAGATAATTCAGAAGAAATAATATTTACATAATGTGTAATTGCATTATTCTTTTCTGCGTCGCGAATGTATATTAAGATCTTCATAATTCATTCATTTTAAGAATAATCAACAATATATTTTGAGACAAAGCCATCTCCATAAAGATTTATAGACCTACTCATTTTTAAGTATATATCCAAGTTTTCAATTAGATTAGAAGCCTCTTTAATAATTTTAGAAGAATTTGTAACCTACTAATACCACTGTTCCTGCTTCAATTGTTTCAGGTCTAGTTCTAAAAACTAAAATGATTTTTGTCATAATATCATTTTCTATGTAAGATAATTCTGCATTGATTTTTAATTTTTATCTTTTATAGAATCTTCTATATATAAATAACTAAGAAATAAAATTGCAGATTAATATAAGAAATAGATTAGTATAGATTCTATTTTATAATAAACAAAATATCCTGATAATAATAGAAAAATTGGGAATATAACTTTTAATGATATTTTTATTACAAAATATTTGCGAGTATCAAATAGACGATATATGAATAGAAACATGTATGAAATGATTGAAGATAAAATAACGCCATAAATATTATACTTTTGAATAAATAGATAATTCAAGAGTAGATTTAAAATTGCAGTATAATAATTATTGCAGGAAGTGTTTTTATTGTTTGTTTAGAACATTGGTAACCCATATCTAAAAAAGCTGCAAAGTGCGTAAAAAATAACAGAGATAGATAAAGGATATAAATAATCAATACTTTGTAAGTATTTAGAAGATACTAGCCATGAATAATTCATTTTTAGTATAAAAACAAAGGTTATAGCCATAATTGCTAAGACTAAGATATAAGTATTTAAGACCTTTGAGAAATAACTATTTTTATCAGATGATTTAAATTGCTTAATTGCTGTTTCTTGCCATGCTTGATAGATATAATAATTGTGAAAGTTTCTAAGTATTGATGAAAACTTAGTAGCTACTGCATAGATCCCATTTTCTTCAAAACCCTAAGTAATTACTAATAAAAAAACGGTTTGAACTACTTATTAACCACCAACAAATAACGTTTGGTAATAACGGTAATGAATAATTAATTAGTGAAAAATTAACAGCTTTATCTTTAAAATTGTAATAAAAATATTTTTTTATAAGATGTAGCCTTGACTCTAAAATCCATATCGAAAAGATTCTAGCTAAAATACTCGCGCAAAATATACCTGCAATACCCATATTAAAAAATACAACACACAACACACTAAAAACACCCGTTAAAGAAGCAGTTATAATTCCCGCAATTACATAGTATTTATTATTCCCAATTCCTCTTACGATTTGTATTTGCACTTCATAGAATGACATAAATATTAAGGCAAAAACAATCCATCCAATATATGGTATAGTTAGAAAACACGAAGTAATAAGTGCAATTAATAAAGCGGCAAGAGTGGTTTGGATTAATAGCTTATATGTGAAAGTAACAATATTGATTCTCATCTTTTCAGAGTCACTATCAAGTAAAAAACGAAAAACTCCTTCACGTAATTGTAGAGTTACAAAATGGAATCATAAGAAAAATTATATTTAATGATAAAATCATAATAGCCATATTCTCCAGGTTTTATAAAATAAGTATATAGAGGGACTAATAAAAAAGTTATCATTTTTGATCCTAAGTTACCAATCCCATAGATTAATATGTCGGTTATAAATTTTTTATTTCTAGAGTTTTTCATATAATGACTAATTATTCTTTTCAACAAAGAATGCATTTCAGATAATGTGATGCTAATATTACTAAAATAAAAAAACCTCGATTATGGGTAAAAGTTGAGTCAGCAATACATTCTATTGCAAAAAAAAACTATAATTAGAATAACAATTAAAAAGAGCTTATCCATTCCGTATTTTTTCTTATATACTAACATTACTTCAGAATTTTTATCCAAAAAAAAATAAAAATAAGAAGTCCAATTATTCCAAATTGTGCTAGTGAGGGATAGTATGTATCAGCAATAAAATCTGGATAGTCTTTTGATAAACCCCAAAGTTTATCAAATGTGATATTCCGCATAAGTTTTTGAATAATATTGAGCGGAAGTATATGTTGCAAAACTACCTAATCCGCTTCCAAATGGAAAATAATCAACCAATATTAAAAATGAAACTCCATATAAAGCGGGGCGAGCCCATTTTTCCCCAGTGCTATTCATTGTCCCAACAATAAAATATAAATCTATTTTATCCCATGCTACAATCAATACAATAAAAAGAAGAAAAATAGCTAAGAGTACAGAATGGAAATTCATTTTAAATCTATATCCTGATTTTAGCATAATAGAAAACATTAACGCAAAACATAAAAAAACCATAGAACTTTGAACGAGTTGAGAGAATTCCAACCGACAATATTAAAAGGAAAGTCATAAGATCTTTCCATGTGTATGAACAACAGTACAGATATAGAAAGGCAGTTGCAACAGCAGCTGTGGCATAGCGCGAAAGGATGTCCAAAAATAGTATCTATATGTCCTAATAAAGCTATAATTAATAAAATAAAAGCGAATGAGAGACACATAATAGTAATAAATAGCTTATTTTTTTTTGATAAAACAGGCATTAATAAATAAGTGCAGTAAAAACCTAAAAATGGTTTTATCTGAATAACAGCATCCATTAATATAGCTTTAGGAACATTTGATTTTATCATAAATGAATAAATAATATAAAAAAAGAAAAAATGCCTCCTAGTATATATAATGGCCTTTGCTTGGTCCCAACTCCGTCTTTCCCAAAGAATCAAGCCTGTAAATAGAACTAAAAATGCAGCCATAAGTTCATCTGTATATTTGAATTCAATAAAGTCATAAAGCATGACTCCGAATATATATCCAAATATAAGAAAGACAAAAAACAGATTGTTTTTGGAAATCTTAACTGAGACCATTTATTTAAAGATATTAGAATTCTGAACAATGCATACATTAGGTAAATAGGCCTGATTTTATTAAACTATTTATATTTTTCAATTTGCTTTTTGGAGTAAATTCTTCACGTATAATAAAGAAAGTATAATCTACTAGATGGGCAATATATCATATGCTGACGATGAAATAGACAATGAAGCACTATCGATGATTACATAATCGTAATTACCCTTCAAATAGTTCACTAAGTCTTCCATTTTAGAACTGTAAACTAGATTTTCAGAATTTTCCGGAGCCTGTTCTGAATGAATGATAGTTAAATTTGGTGTTTCATTCATTAAGTATTCTATCTAAATCTATATTGCCACTAATATATTTATTAAGAGTAAATTCATTTTTTGTATTTTTAGAGGAATCAGACTGCTTTGTAAAATCCATATTACGAGCGCAACTTTTTTTATCTGTCATAGATAGACTTTTAGCTAAAGTTGAAGCAAAATAGGTTTTTCCTTCACCATCTATATTTGAAGTAACAATAAAAACTTTGCTATGTTTATCTTTAGAATATACAAAGTTTCTTAGTATCCTAAATGAATTATAATCAGCGAATATTCCCCAGATTGGATATGACAAATTATCATCAAAAGTCCTCCTTTGAAGCAGCTTTTTTTATAAGAAATAGCCGAATTGAGATGATAATTATAGAAAGTATAATTGATGCCAAAATGGCGACTGCAAATACTATAATTTTTTTAGGGAAAACAGGCTTAAAAGAACAATATGCATGATCAACAATGCGTGATGCTATTTCATCTGGAGCATTTGAAATCTCTTTTTCTTCAAGCTTTTGGAGAAGGAAAAGATAAAGTGTTTCTTTTACCTTCTGCGCTCTTTTCATCTCAATAAATTCTTTTTCTTGCGCCGGTAATTCTTTTAGTTTCGAATTAAGCGACAAATTCTTTTTATTCAATTCAGAATTTGTAATTTCAAGACCTTTTATTGCTGAATTTATTGTTTCAATAAGGACTTTTCGTTGCTCTTTCAATTGATCATTAATTAGAACTATTGCTGGATTAGAAGGTTCGGTGCTTTTTAATAATCTAAATCGTTCGAACATTAATTTATTATAAGCAGAAGTCAGAGCTTCATCTCCATAACTTATATTTGGAACAATTGCATATTGATTATTAGGATTCTTTATATAACTAAGTACATAGTTCATAGACTTTAATTGAGTTTGCAAATCCAGAATTTTTTTATCCGATTCCTCAGCCCCTCATATATACAACACTACCATAAGCCTCTAGGTCTGGGATTTTATTTTGTTTTTTATATATTTCTATTTTCTTTTCAGACTGTCAAGCTCCGATGTAACTAAGGCCAACTTTTCTTTAACAAATGAAGCATTTACTGCTGGATTTTATAACTTTTTACTGATCTTGAGTAATCATTATATATCTCCATCGTAGGTATTTAGTATGTCAGTACCTCTTTCCTTATTTTCATCTTTCAAACTTAATTCTATTATATCAGATCCTGCGTCAGCTGGAGCTGCTACAAGTTTTTTCTAAATACAATTCATAAATATAGTTTAATGGATATACGCTAATTTCAAGATCTTTATTATCTACTAATTGAAAGTTGTTAGTTTTGGATACTCTAATTTTTTCCTATTTCAGATTGTATATTATATGGCAAAGAAACATTATTAATGTTCCTTTTCTCAAATAAAGCAGATTCCATCTTGATATCTGCTTTTTGATTACTTATTGATATTTTAATAGAAATCGGTTTTGATAATGTATCAAGAAAATTAGCAGGAAATTCTAGTTCTATAGGTGATTTCTTGTAGGCAGAAACCATTTTAAACCCTTCTTTCTGTTTGATATCAACCTGTAAACCAAGTTTAGAAATCATTTCTCCTGTAATTACTTTGGATTGAATAAGAAGTACTTCATCATTGGCGTTTACACCAGATCCTGAAGCACTAAACATAGAGCCAAGAGCAGTTGCCTTTAACATCTTTAGTTCAGAAGTCATTCCTGCATTTTCTGAAATAAGCTGTAAACTTGATTTTATTTTGTATTGAGCAGGTGTTACAAGTATAAAAAATATGGCGATTATAATACAGATGAACCCAATAGAGAAAAAATATTTCCAATATGCATAAAACCTGGAAAATAGTTTAGCAATATCAATATTTTTCATCTTGTTGTATATAATTGTTGTTATATTTCATTATTGTTTTCTATTTTAAAAATAAAGCAATACATAAGGATGCTATTACAGAAATGGCAGCTGTAACAGTAGATGCTACTGATAGATTTAAATTGTTTAGCTGAATCTATTCTTGAACTATTCTGTTTTGCTTGATTTGGTTGTACATAAATTACATCATTCTGTTTCAGATAAAAATAGGGTGATTTAAATATGTCTGTTGAAGTAAGGTTGAATCTATGAAACTCTTTTTTACATTATTTTCACGGACTAGAAGCACATTTTCTCTATTTCCATAAATACTCAAGTCACCACTTAAGCTGATTGCATCCAGAATAGTCATTCGTTCATTTGACGTACCTTTAGTTCCGGGATTATTAACTTCACCAAGGACAGATACTTTAAAATTTAGTAATTGTACATTCACGATGGGATCTTTAGCATATTTAGATATTTTATCTTTTAATAAATCGCTAATTTCTCGGCGAGATAACCCTTCAACTTTTATTCTGCCTAATGTTGGAAAATCTATATCCCCATTTGCATCAACTAAATATGATTGCAATACAGGAGTTGTTGATAGTTCTGTTTCACCAGGATTTATTGTAGATGATACAGGTAAATTAAACATAGCAACAGCAACAGGATCTTTTCCTGTTACTATAATAGAAAGAAGATCAGATGAAAGTATTTTAACTTCATAACTGCTACTATTCATATCTACAGAATAGTCTTTACTTTCAATTTGCTGCAAATCTTGAAAATATGATATTTTTTGTGGTGTACTACAAGAATACATTGAGAGTATAGCACCCAATAAGACAAGTCCCTTATTTTTCATTTGGCAAATTAATCTATATAAATGTTTTAAACAAAAGTACTAAATATTTTTTATTAGTATAGATTAAAAACCGCCATTACACTTTCTTTATTGTGTTTTTGTTAATAATAAAATCCCCATTTTATAGGCAAAATCAATAAAAAAAACGTACATTTGCATTATGATTGAATTACTAAAACATATAGAAACGTTACTATTAGAGAACGATTGTGTTATTATCCCGTCGTTTGGCGGATTCGTATCTCACTATACTCCAGCAAGATGGATGGAAGAAGAAGGTATATTCCTTCCTCCTACTCGTTCTATAGGTTTTAATCCTCAGCTTAAAATGAATGATGGATTATTGGTTCAATCGTATATGACATCATATTGTACTGATTTCTCTGATGCTTCTAAACTTATTAATAAAGCTGTTGATGAGCTTATTAATACTTTACATGTGGAAGGAAAAGTAGAAATGCACGGAATTGGAGATATGTTTTTTACAATTCATAGTAAAACTTCAATTTCAACCTTATGAAGATGGATTGCTTACACCTTATTTGTATGGTTTTAAGTTCTTTCGGAATAGATAAGATAGATGAGATTGCAAAAACAACAGATGAAAT
>CAXXPA010000027.1:0-86425 GCA_963662365.2 Bacteroidales bacterium | reverse complement strand
TGGAATCTGAGTAAGCGGATAAGCTATTTTTGCTTCTTTCACACGATGTATTTCTTTTCCGGACTTATGATCTATTTCTAAATCCAGAATTGATAACGGCTGAAAAATATTAGATTTGATCAAAGATTTTTTCCCTTTGCTTACCGGCAGAAAACAGGCTAACCTTCCAACTTTTTCTGTGTACAAATGTACAATCGACATGTTATCTTTATACTCTATCGTATATAATACAATACTCTTTGTTTTTTCAACCATAGATACATCTTTATTAAACGCAAAAGTAGTACATTCTCAGAAAGGACGTTTTACGAAGCACTCACCTTGTGGAACAATTAACATAAACAACCGAAAATATGAAACGAAACATTGTATTCCCAGGATCGTCCATTGGACACTGATACGAAACGAAAATATACAAACAAAAAAACCATCTCAAATCAGCTTTGAGACGGTTTCCTTAAATTAATCTTTTATTTTATATCCCGGATATCAAAAGGAGTTTCCTGATAGATAAAGTAGTTGAGCCAGTTGGCAAACAACAAGTTGGCATGACCGCGCCAACGCACCAACGGTTTCTGGTTGGGATCGTCGTTGTGGTAATAGTTCTGCGGCATATCGATATCAAGCCCTTTGGCCAGATCGCGTTTATATTCAGTATCAAGGGTATCAGGAGAATATTCCGAATGCCCCGTAATGAAAAATTCACGACCGTTACGCGCCATTGCCATATATACGCCGGAATCGTCGGACTCCGACAAAATAGTTAATTCGGGAATCCGCTCCATATCTTCGTGACGCACTTCTGTGTGACGGCTATGGGGAACATAAAATTCATCGTCGAAACCTCTGAAAATTGCACAAGTCGGATCGTTGAGAGTATGCTTAAATACGCCAAACATTTTCTGGGGCAGCGGATGCTTGGGAACTCCGTAGAAATGATATAGCCCCGCCTGGGCAGCCCAACAGATGTATAGGGTTGATGTTACATGATGTCGCGCCCAATTGAAAATCTCCTGTATTTGCGCCCAATAAGTAACCTCTTCGAATGGAAGCTGTTCCACGGGAGCACCAGTAATAATCATCCCATCGAAGTTATGCTCCTTGACTTCATCAAAATCACTGTAAAACTCCATCAAATGCTCGATAGGAGTATTCTTTGAATTATGCTCTTTGATATGCATCAATGTCATCTCAATCTGCAAAGGAGTATTCGACAGAAGTCGAACGATATCTGTCTCGGTCGTAATTTTAAGCGGCATTAAATTGAGAACCAGAATTTTGAGCGGACGAATATCCTGCGATGAAGCACGCAAGTCATCCATTACAAAGATGTTCTCTTTTTTGAGCAACTCAATAGCCGGAAGGTTAGATGGTAAAGTTACTGGCATATACTTTTCTCTTTTAGTGAAAAATATGATATTCTAATTGAATGCAAAACGCAAGCCGCCAGGAATTTTAATTCTCTTAGCGCCCTGACATTAAATTTGAAAGAAATACAAAGGTAGCTGATCTGCCGACAATCTACAAATTTTCAGATTATATCACCTTACTTCTCAACATCGGACATAACCTCTTCCGCTTCCAGTTCTTCCAGGTTCAGATTATCTTCTGGTCCGAATTGCGTGGGATAGACTACGGTAATGTTGTTATCGGCAAAATAACGGGATAGCTGTTGTGGTAATTTATCAAAGTCCGATTGGTAAGAGTTTGACGATTTGCGGGCACAGATAATGACAAACAGATCATCGGGAATAACCACATTTGTCAGAATCAAAAACTCACTCCAATCGTCCAGACGTTCATATTCGGCACGAATATTGTAACGGTGACGATGAATCACCCCCCTGATCTTTTTCAGCGTAGGTTGCGTTGAATAAAAAATAATCCGGCAACCAATCTGACGGGCAAATATTGGCCAGACGGTCAATCCAGAGACGAAATCCGGTCTCCATCTCAGCTTTATCGGGAACGACGACCACAATTCGCGAAAACATATTGACAGGTGTAGTGCATTTAGCGATAGTAACCATCCTGTTGGTTCCGTTAAGCACATTTTCGGTAACCGACCCGAAAAATGTATCTACGATATTGGCCTTACGGTGCAATCCTAAAATCACTTCAGTAATATCTTTTTCCTTGATAGTATGGAGAATTCCGCTCGAGATATTCATATCAATCCGCAGAATCTGTTTAACATACACATCAGCGGCTGAGGCCACGTGTGAAGCCATTTCAAGCAACTTGCTACCGTTTGCCAAAGCCTTTTCATCGTTATCTTTTGATGTAACCGACAATGCTATCAACCTCGTTTTTCGCTTTGGATCTTTCATCATCATAGCCAGATTCACCAGATTACTTACGGTTGACGGATTTGCCAATGGAATCAAGATGCGTTCCTGACGTTGATCTGCAATCGTTTTTTCCTCAATATGCTGCTCCAGGGCCAATGCTCTGGCTGCTTTTTCAGTCACAAAGGAACTCACCGTACAGGAAACCAGAATCAGGATAATTGCGCCATTCATTACATCTACATTAAAAATCCCGGCGTTGAATCCCACCAGCACAACAGCCAATGTAGCCGCCGCGTGAGAATTACTCAGACCGAAAATCATATTTCCCTCATGACGGCTCATGCGAAATATTTTTTGCGTGAGATAAGCAGAAAACCACTTCCCAAAAATGGCCAGTACAGTCATGGTTGCAACCACAATTAAAGCGTCCAACCCATTGAACAATACCCGCAAATTGATAAGCATACCCACTCCTATCAGAAAATAAGGAATGAACAATGCATTTCCCACAAATTCAATCCGGTTCATCAACGGTGAAAGCTTCGGTATGTAACGATTGAGCACAATTCCGGCAAGAAAAGCCCCGATAATCCCTTCCAAACCGATTACCTCTGCCAGCCAGGCTGACAAAAACACCAGCGAAAGGATAAAAATATATTGCAGAATATTATCGTTGTAATTCTTGAAAAAGTATTTCACAATTCGCGGATAGAAGAAAATTACACCTCCTACATACAATCCAAATGAAACGATCATCCTGATCCAGAACCACTCACTCATCTCATCTTTATGAATGGCCACAATACCGGCCAAAACAAGAAGTGCAAACAGGTCGGTAATAATCGTACCGGCCACCGTTATAATGACTGACCGCTGCCGTGTAACGCCATAGCGATAGAGCAACGGATAGGTAATCAATGTATGCGAAGCAAACATGGAAGCCAGCAATAAAGAGGTTAGCAGGTTGTAATGCAATATATAGAGTCCTGCAAAAGTACCCAAAAGCATTTGAAACGAGAATGTGGTAAGCCCAAAAGCAATTCCTTTCGACTGATTCTGCCGGAAATCATTCAGATTCATCTCCAGCGATGCCAGAAACATTAAATAAATCAACCCCACCTTGCCAAAAATTTCAAAACTCCGGTCAGACAACACTAATCCTAAACCATTCGGACCAATCATCATACCGGCCAGAATAAGCCCCACAATATGTGGAATCTTGATTTTATTCAATAACAAAGGGGCAAATAAGATAATCGCGAGAACAATCGAAAAGATAAGGGTCGGATCCTGTATTGGTAGATGAAAGTGGCTCAACATGGGCAATCTGGTTATGTTTGCAATATCCGTCCAAGGCGGTTAGGCAAACTTACGCATTATATCTCAGGAAAAGAACTTTTGAGGTAAGATAGAGCTAAAAAACCGCTCTTTTTTGGGACGAATTAACGTCGCGGGGCAATCTGGGTACTGGTAAGCAGATTTTCCAGTTCTTCAGGATTGATTTTACTATAAAGCTGATTTTTATAGGCCAATGAAATGACTCCGCGCTCTTCCGAAACGACCACTACTTTGGCATCCGTTTCCTGTGTAAGACCTAATGCTGCCCGGTGGCGAAGCCCCAGTTCCTTGGGCAACTGAGTATCGTGTGAAACCGGCAAAATACATCCGGCTGCCACAATTTTATCATTGACAATAATCATTGCGCCATCGTGTAACGGACTATTTTTAAAAAATATATTCTCGATCAGGCTTGTGCCAACATCTCCGTTAATGGGTTCTCCGGTTTTTTCATAATTGATCAGACTCATCTCCCCGGCAATAACAATGAGCGCACCGGTACGGCTTTTTGCCATATTTCGACAAGCCATCACGATAGGCATCACTGAGGTCTGCTCTTTCTCACCATCGTGTTCGCTAATAAAAAGCCGGAGTAAATATCGCCAATGCTTATGCGATCCCAGATTAATCAGGAACCGGCGTATCTCATCCTGAAAAAGAATTACCAATGCAATTACCCCTACACTCACCAGCTTGTCCATAATCGACCCCAGGAGTCTCATTCCCAGCACATGGCTTACCAGCAACCAGATGCCTATAATGGTGAGTACTCCCACAAACACATTCATGGTACCTGACGCCTTCATCAAACGGTATGTGTAATAAAGGACACATGCTACCAGCAAAATATCAATTATGTCTTTAATTGTGAGGTATGCTAACATATTTGTTACTAATATTTGCAGCCCCTACTATCATGTGGAGTAAGGACTGGCATGTGTAAAAATCTAAATGCCTGTTTTATGAACCAACCGAATGGTTTCAACCGCCTCTTTCACGTCATGCACACGTAAAATGGAAGCGCCTCCAAGCACTGCCATGGTATTGAGCACTGTCGTTCCGTTCAGGCTGGTCTCAGGTGTACCTCCCAGAAAACGATAAATCATCGATTTCCGTGAAATGCCCACTAAAAGCGGTAAATCAAAAATATGGAATTCGCGCAAATGATGCATGAGTTCATAATTCTGATCGATCGTTTTACTAAATCCAAACCCCGGATCCAGAATAATATCACAAACACCCAATCGGCGCAATTGTTCTATTTTTTTTGCAAAATAGAGAAAAACGTCCTGCATCAGATGTTCATACCGGCAATATAGCTGCATTGTTTGCGGTGTTCCCTGCATATGCATCAGGATATAGGGCACATGCAAACCGGCAACGGTTTCAAACATTTTCTTGTCAATCTCTCCGCCCGAAATATCATTGATCACTGCCACACCAAATTCTTTCACACAACGTTCGGCAACTGAAGCCCGGAATGTGTCCACCGAAATCAATGCATCCGGTGCATTCCGCATAATAATTTCCAGCGCAAATGCCAAACGTTCCATCTCCTCATCCGCCGAAATATCTTTAGCATCGGGACGAGATGAATAAGCCCCCAAATCAATCATTAAAGCCCCTTCCGAAAGGATCTGCTCCGTGCGTTCAACAATGCTTTTTTCAGTTTGATAACGACTATTCCCATAAAAAGAATCAGGAGTAACGTTAAGAATCCCCATTACCTCCGGCGATGACAAATCGTATAGAGTACCGTTCAGATTGATTAGTTGACCGTTTCTTTTCATTTATGCTTCTTTATATCCTGCAAATCTATGAAAATATCGTTTATCTTTTGGGTTTTCAGATGCGGATTTGTACTTTTGAGCCCGGATTTAAACCGGAAAGAATTTATGAGAAAATATTTTTATATCTGTCTGACAGGCATTTTGCTTATTTCCTGCAGCCTCAAACAAACAGAGAAACAAGCTCAAACAAAACAAAAAGCCCAATCGAATGCACCGGCTTTCAATGCAGACAGCGCCTATTTATATATCGAAAAACAGAGTCTGTTCGGACCACGTGTCCCAAACACCCGGGAACATGTAGCATGCGGCGATTATCTGGTCGCCCAGTTCAAACGTTTCGGAGCTAATGTTACTGAACAGAAGGCCAACATGATCAGCTATGATAAAACGATATTGAAAGGCCGCAATATTATTGCTTCTTACAACTCCGACAAAACCGATCGTATTTTATTGCTGGCACATTGGGATTCCCGACCGTTTGCCGATAACGACCCCAATCCCGATAATTATAAGAAACCGATCCTGGGTGTTGACGACGGAGCCAGCGGCGTTGGTGTATTACTTGAATTAGCCCGTATGATGGCCACTCAGAAACCTTCTATCGGAGTAGATCTGTTGCTGGTTGACGCAGAAGATTTAGGTGCGCCTCAATTTTACAAAGGGGAACAAAAAGAAGATGACTGGTGCCTGGGCGCTCAATACTGGGCACAAAACCCACACCAACCCGGTTATAGTGCCCGCTTCGGCATTTTACTCGACATGGTGGGCAGCGGTGATGCTGTTTTCTACAAAGATCATATTTCAGTTCAATATGCATCAGGCATAGCCGACCGCATTTGGGCTAAAGGGCAGGAACTGGGCTACGGTCAATACTTCAAAAATGGCGAAGGCGGATACATCACCGACGACCATGTCTATATCAATAAGATCGCCCAGATCCCATGTGTCGATATTATCCACTTCAAGCCCGATTCACGACAAGGCTTCCCGGCTCACTGGCATACGCTGGATGATACGATGAAGAATATTTCCAAACAAACGCTGAAAGCTGTGGGACAAACGCTTGCAGAAATAATTTACGAAGAGAAATAATTTAAATGTGCCTATCAGGCTTCAGGGAAATAAACGAATAAATAAATACGATAATGACAATACAGGAAATTCAGGACAACATCATCGACGAATTCTCAATCTTCGACGATTGGATGGATAAATATCAGTTGCTGATCGATTTGGGAAACTCCCTTGAACCGATCGATGAGAAGTACAAAGCTCCGCAATACCTGATCGAAGGCTGTCAAAGCCGGGTATGGCTACAAGCGGAATATCAGGATGGACATGTGATCTTTAAAGCCGAAAGCGATGCTGTAATCGTGAAAGGTATCGTATCGCTGCTCATCAAAGTGCTTTCAGACCACACACCCGACGAAATCCTCAGCACGGAACTCTACTTTGTAGAACAAATCGGACTCAAGGAGCACCTCTCCCCTACCCGTTCAAACGGCCTTGTATCGATGATCAAGCAGATGCGGCTTTATGCATTAGCCTTTAAAGCTAAAGCGTAATTACAGAATATGTGTAAAGCGGAGATGCCCGGTGCTCTCCGCTTTTTTTATTGCATTTTCGTCCGGTTTCTTAACTCCTGTTCATGTATCGATCGACACAAAACACGCCAGCTCAATTTGTTTTATAAAAAGTATTTCAAAGCAACAAAAACAGTTATATTTGCATTCGTTTTAAAATATAGAAAGAACATGTCTATCAGAAAGAGTTTATATGCTTCCTTTTCATAAGGATCACCAATTACAACTCTTTTCAAAAGGCCCACCTTAACCTACTCCTTAACCGATCCGAAATCCCCCTTTGGTTATTACCACTCATACCCTGTCGGTATGGGGGAATTTTTCATTGTTACCAACCGGATCTTTCAATAAAGATCTTAATTATAAAACCATAATCTATGCTCACCCAAAAACGAACAGTAAAGTTTGGCTTACTTTTAATCCTGACCGGATTGATCATCCCGGTGTTACATGCCGCAGCTCCTATTAATCTGAAACAAATCATTCGTCAGTTCGCCCTGAATCAGAAGTTGCGCGGTCAGGAAAAAATCTATCTCCACACCGATAAAGAGTTCTATCTGACGGGTGAAAATATCTGGTACAAAGCCTACCTGCTGGATGCAACCAGGCATTTACCTTCCGACAAAAGCAAGTTCATCTATACCGAACTTATAGATAAAGCCGACAGTATAGTACTGCGCCAGAAACTACACCAGGACAGCATAGGTTTCTATGGAAATATGTTGTTACCGAAAGATCTACCGTCGGGCAAATATCAACTACGCGCCTATACGATCTGGATGGAAAATACACCGGAAGAATTCTTTTTCCGCAAAGTGATTACCATACATAATCCATATCCCAATAAAGCTGATTCAATTGAAGCTTCTTCCCCCGACAAAACACTGCCAACAAAAGTTTCCACAAAGAACGCCACAGGATCGGATGCCTTAAAACCGGACATCCAATTCTTTCCCGAAGGCGGCCACCTCATCACGGGCCGGACGAATTTAGTTGCTTTCAAAGCGATTGACACAACCGGATTATCGGTTGAGGTAAGTGGTACAATTATGGATGATAGCGGTACAAAGGTATGCAACTTCAACAGTGTATTAAAAGGAATGGGACGCTTTTTACTACCTGTAGAATCTGGACAAAGTTATTTCGCAGAAATAAAAATAACAAACGGAAAGACCTTCCGGTTTGCCTTACCTACTCCAACAGACAATGCCCTGGACGTACGTGCCAAGATTCTTCCCAATTGCCTGGTTTACTATCTTGACAAAGGAGATGCTATACCTGCCGATCTGAAACGTTTTCTGATAATCCATCAACGGGGTAAATTATTACGCATTGAGGAGGTGAATCGTATACCCAAAGTTGACACTCTAAAATTCAATGGATTATCAGATGGCATTGCTCACATACTACTGACCGACTCTTTGGGCAATCCGCTTACCGAACGCCTTTGTTTTATCCAAAATCCGGCCAATCGCAAAAAAGTAGTATTAGCAACTCAACACAACTCCGAAAAAGATCTTCTTCAATTATCGGTAACTGATGAGCATGGCAAGGCTGTCGATGGCAGTTACTCCATATCGGTATCCGGCAATGATCTGCCGTTGGGTAACCGCACCCACATCGAAAGCAACCTGCTACTATCGGCCGAACTGAAAGGTTATATTGAAGAACCCGAGATTTACTTTCTTGATTCACTCGATAACCGTTCTGTCAAAATAGATAACCTGCTCCTCACGCAGGGCTGGAGTCGGTTTGATGTCCCTGTTCTATTACAGGGTACGGTTACAGCCGGAAAACACCCGGTAGAAAAAGGCCAGATTCTATCCGGTATAGTACGCGATAAAAAGAAAAGTTTACCTGCAGCAGATATCCCTGTCACCATTATGGGTATGAAAAGCCGGGTACTGGAAGCGCCGGTTACCGACACAAATGGTCGTTTCTTTGTAGAAAGCATATCATTTTCGGACAGTACAAATTTCATTTTCCGTGCAGGAGATAAGATGAAAAGCAAACATTATATTGAAGTCGATCAGGACACCTTCCCCAAAATAAGAACCGACATGCCCAAAGTACGATTGGACAATATAGGCGAGACCCGTTTATCTCAACAAATCAAATTACTTAAAGTAACAGACAAAATGCGACAAGTAAATCTGGGGCAAGTAGACGTAAATGCAAACCGCTTTCAGAAACCCAAATCAAAATCATATTTTAATCAGATGTCGGAACAAACGGTCGATCAAACCCGTTTGAAAGATTATCCTAAATATTCTTTACCTGAGGTATTGCCTTTGCTTTTTCCTTTTATACAAAACGATGCGATGTCTAATGCACCTACGATGCGCAATGTTACGAAAAATGAGTTTATCACTCCCGCATTGCTTGTCAACGAACGTTATTTCGAGTGGGATGAGTTTGCTATTTATGGCTATTTAACGGAAGATATTGAGAGTATTGATATCGTGAGAGGGATCACAGCGCAACAGTTCGCCCAAAACCCGGGCATTGTGGTAGTACATCTCAAAGCCGGCGCTCAAAACAAGCTCCAGTCAAACGTACAAATAGTTAATCTGTTAGGCTGGCATAAACCTGCTGGCTTCTATCGACCGAAATACATCTATTCTGATGAAAAAAAATTGTTGTCTCCTTACGCTACTCTTTACTGGTCGCCGGATGTCAGGGTCAACTCAACGGGGAATGTGGTGGTTCCTATCCAAATACACACAACCCAACCGTTACGTGTAGTGCTTGAAGGAGTGAACAACCGGGGCGAAATCATCCACTATCAGAGTGTAACAAAATGATCAAATCACTTCCGGCCTTATTTAATTGATGCCGGAAGCTTCTTAATAGTTCATCAAGCTTAAAACAAAGACACTATGCATTCATTTTTTGGTTTAATGGGATTACTTCCCATATTGGCAGGTCTTTTCAACCTGATCATTTTTATTGTTGCTATTTACTTTATCTACCAATGGGTGACCCGCTTTATCTCCCTCAAAGAAGAGCAAAACGAGATTTTGCGAGAGATTTCCCGCAAACTGGAGAAGAATGAGTAACTGCTCCAAATATAGATAAACTTATCTGTACCGGATTAAACAAAAAAGGGACGCCATAAATGGCGTCCCTGTAAGAAAAAATATCTTTTTAAACAGCTACAGTTTCCATTGAAAGTGAAACTGATTGATCTGTTATAACCCGTGCGTTCTTATATTCGTTATAGAATTCAGGATTTGTAATTTTGAATGGAAGCATCAACAAATCAAGATAGTCATTTAGCAAAACCCGGCAACTCTGAAACATTTGTTTAATTCTCGCAGCATTTTCACCAAAACTTTCACTGTTTAATTGCGTGTGTGTAAGGGCGTAAATATCGAAATTATAAGCGGATAATTTATGAACTCCGGAAACAATCGCCGGGTAGTCTTTGATTTTATCCAAATTTCTGTTCAGGAAAGTAGCAAGTGTTTCTTGCATGTTGTACTGGTTCAATTCTCTGCGCGTCATCATAGTTAATAAAGTTTTTACGGTTAAGTAAATTATCTAAGGTTCATCATCATCAAATGCAAAAGTGACCATTCTGGCTGAGGCCTTTATTTTTAACATATTTAAAGAACAAATCAACCATTGCTAACAGTGATGCAAATATAGGATATACAATTTAAAACGCAAGCTTTTCACGAGCTATTTTTTTTTATGTTTTACAAATAGAAAAATCTGCTTGCTATTTCAAATTGTATTGTATCAAAGACTTTTAACAGGCGTAAATCTTCATATTTGATTTTTAATCAGTGTAAAAAAAACACTTCATAAAAAACCGGACATTAGGCAACAAAGGGAATAACGCCAACGATTCAAATGTTAAAACGCCGGTTTGTAAAAACAAAAAACCGGAAGCTTCACTCAATGTGAAACACCCGGTTGTTATTTTGTATTATTACAGCATTTAAATGGCAAAACTGTAGTTAAGAAGAAACATATCAGCTCTTCATCTTTTCAAACAACAATGTAACCGCCTCTTTTACGCTACCGGTCTCTGCGATGCATTTAATAAAAGCACTTCCGATGATAGCACCGCTTGCGTTACTCCGGGCTGCTTCGAGTGTGGCTTTATTTGAAATACCAAAGCCAATAAGGCGCGGATTCTTAAGATCCATCGCATCGATACGATGGAAATAAGCCTGCTTCTCATCTCCGAATGAGCTTTGAGCACCTGTTGTCGAAGCAGATGACACCATATAAATGAATCCCGAAGTGTTTTCGTCGATCAGGCGAATACGTTCATCCGAAGTTTCGGGTGTAATCAACATAATAAACTTCACACCGTATTTGTCGGCAATCGGCTTGTAATTGACAATGTAATCATTGAAAGGCAGGTCAGGGATGATCACACCGTCGATACCCACTTCGTGACAATTTTTGCAGAATTCTTCGATGCCCATCTGCATGATCGGGTTAAGGTAACCCATCATGACCAACGGAATATGTATTTCTGCACGAATCCCCCTCAATTGATCGAACAGTTTACGCAAAGTCATGCCGTTTTCAAGGGCAACGGTGCTGCTCTTCTGGATTACCGGGCCGTCAGCCATCGGATCAGAAAAAGGAATCCCCACCTCAATAAGGTCAGTGCCCTGAGCCACCAACTCGCGGATTACTTCACGGGTACTATCAAACGTCGGATATCCGGCGGTGAAATAAACCGAAAAAATGTCTTTCGGTTTCTGTTGGAATAATGCTTCAATGCGATTCATATCTTTGATTTACTATTTAATCATTTACAATTTACTATTTCCTGGAAAAATGATCTTAACAGGGATGAATCTTTGAGTCCCGGTTTGGTTTCAAAACGGCTGTTTAGATCCACACCACGCAGCATCGGATGATCAATGGCTTTAATGGCTTCTGCATCATCCGGACCGATTCCGCCGCTCAGCAAAAAAGGTGTACGTCCCTGATAAGCCGAAAGGATATTCCAGTCGAACTTCCGACCTGAACCGCCATGTTGCGGCGTTTTGGTATCGAAAACGTAGAGGTCGCAGGTGCCTTCATAATCTTCCGTTTTATCAAAATCCTCCGGCTCCGCTATCGAAAAGGCTTTCAAGGTCAACAAACCTGTCGATTTGAAAGTATAACACAATTCTTCCGACTCCGAACCATGAAGTTGAACGCCGTTCAGATTGTATTTTTTCACTACCTCCAGGATGTCATCCAGTTCTTCATTGACAAAGACACCGATCTTCAGAACATTCCGCGGAAAGGAAAGCATAAAGTCCACATCCAGAGGCTCTGCATACCGGGGAGATTTCGGATAGAAAATAAATCCCATCAGATCGGGTTTCAGGGAGATTACTTCCGATATGTTTCCGGGATATTTCATCCCGCACACTTTGATCTTCATAGCTTCGTGTCAAAACGTTTAATTATCTTCTGACTTTTACCTGAGCAATAAACTCAGCCAACGCATGAGCAGGATCAGGCTGCTTCATAAAATTCTCCCCCATGAGGAAACCCTGGAAGCCTGCACTTTGCAGTTCGCGAACAGTCGCTGGCTCAGAAATGCCACTCTCAGAGATTTTTACAATTCCGTGAGGGATTTTCTCACCCAAATCAAAAGAGGTCTGAATATCAGTCACAAATGTTGACAGGTTCCGGTTGTTAATGCCGACCACATCTACAAATTCATTGATATGCCCCAGTTCCGCCTCTTCGTGAATTTCGAGCAAGACCTCCAGTCCTAGTTTGTGCGCCTGTTCTGCCAGTTGTTTTGTTTCGGCAACAGTAAGTGCTGCGGCAATCAGCAACACCACGTCAGCACCATTCACTTTAGCTTGCAGCAACTGGTATTCGTCCACGATAAAATCCTTACGCAAAAGAGGAGTCCGCAGATCTCTGTTTTCGAGCAAAATACGGGCTTCACAAAGGTCTTTCAATTCGCCACCGAAGAAGTCGATATCGGTTAGTACCGAGATTGCTGCTGCTCCGTTAGCAGCATATCCGGGAACGATCTTTTCTACCAGTGCCCCCTCTTTGATAAAGCCTTTCGATGGAGATTTACGTTTAAACTCGGCAATGATTCCGGTTTCTGATGAAGTAAGCGCATGTTTAAAGGAATAGCATTTGCGGCTGCCTTCACAAGCTTTTATAAGTTGCGCCATGCTGATCAGGTTCTTATGATCGGCAATCTCGATACGCTTATTGGCTATAATTTTTTCTAAGATGTTCATCGATTCTATATTTTAAATGCGATGGCACTAAGACGCAAAGGAATATTTTAGCGGGAACTTTGCGGCTATGTGTTCATTTAGCTATTAATCTCAACGAATTTATTAAATGCAGCTTTTGCTTTTCCACTCACTATTGACTCACGGGCTTCGGCGATGCATATCTGGATACTTTTTTCAGGAGCACAGGTCTGGATGGAGTAAGCTGCATTAATAACTACAGCGTTGATTTGTGCGGCTGTAGCTTTATTATCCAGTACGTTATCGAATATTTCCGCTGCTGCTTCCACGGTTTCCCCGCCAAACAATTCCGGTTCAGTACAGCGGGTAAAGCCTATTTCTTCGGGTGAAAGCACACACTCACCGGCACGGTTGATTACTTTAAAATTGTCAGTCAATGAGATTTCATCGTAACCATCCAGACTGTTCACGATGGTAAACTGTGTATCTGTTTGTTGATACAGGTAGTGGTAAAGACGTGCCAGCTTCAGGTTGAAAACACCCAATACCTGACGTTTAGGCATAGATGGATTTACCAAAGGGCCCAGCATATTGAAGAATGTACGTACCCCCAATGCCTTACGCACCGGAGCAACGGTTTTCATGGCCGGATTAAAGAACGGAGCATGCAGGTAAGCCATGTGACATTCGTCCAGTGAACGGCGCATTACATCGATGTCCTGAGTGAATTTCACTCCGTGATGCTCGATTACGTTGGATGCACCACTAACCGAAGTTGCACCGTAGTTACCGTGTTTAATCACATTATAACCCGCACCGGCTACGGTAAAGCAGGCAGCAGTGGAGATATTGAAAGTGTTTTTATTGTCACCGCCGGTACCTACGATGTCTACGGCGTTGTATTCTGCCAGATCCACCGGTACGCGCATTTCCAGCAAGGCATCGCGGAAACCGGAAAGCTCTTCGATGCTGATGCTCCGCATCAGAAAGACGGTGATAAATGCCGCTATCTGACTTTCATTGTATTCCCCTTTCGCCATGCGGAGCAATACCTGACGCGCCTGTTCGCGGTCAAGCGTATTGTGATCGAAAAGATGATATAGTAGTTGTTTCATTAATTGATTGTTTAGACATTAGACGTTAGACTTAAGACATTAGACTTAAGACATTAGACTTAAGACATTAGGCTAATAACGGTCAGTCTTACGCTTCAATCCAGTTTCTCAGCATCTTCAGTCCTTCCGGGGTCAGTACTGATTCGGGATGGAATTGTACTCCGCGAACGTCGTACTCTTTGTGGTGCATAGCCATGATCTGGCCGTTTGCATCTACAGCGGTTACTTCAAAACAGTCCGGCAGATTATTGTTGCTCACAATCCAGGAGTGGTAACGGCCTACCTCAATCTGTTTCGACATACCTGCAAACAGGATATCTTCCGCGACAATGTCAACATTTGTTGCCACTCCGTGATAAACATCTTCCAGGTTAATCAGCTCACCACCGAACGCTTCACCGATTGCCTGATGTCCCAGGCAAATACCCAGGATGCATTTTGTCGGTGCATATTGCTTGATTAAAGGCAACAATAAACCAGCTTCCGATGGAATACCCGGACCCGGAGAGAGCACGATTTTATCGTATTTCGCCACATCTTCGAGGGCGATTTTATCGTTTCTGTACACCTCAATCTCTGCCAGGTTGAAGCTCTTCAACGCATGTACCAGATTGTAGGTAAATGAATCGTAATTATCAAAAACTAATATCTTCATGATTCTTCTTTTAATCGGTAATGTTTGTATTTACAATTTACAGATTTACAAATTACAATTTGGAAGAATGTTGCTTCGCGTAATTGTACATTGTAAATAATAAAATTGTAAATCTTATTTGATTGTTGAAGCCAGCAGCACCGCCTTATTCAGAGCGCCCAGCTTATTGTTTACCTCCTGTAACTCGTTTTCGCGAACTGATTTCGATACAATACCTGCCCCTGCCTGGAAATGCAGTGTGTTGTTTTTGCTCAGGAAAGAACGAATGGTAATGGCCTGGTTGAAATCACCGTTGAAGCCGATGTAACCGATGCAGCCGCCGTAGAATCCGCGGGCATGCTTCTCGATGTCGTCGATAAGCTGCATGGCACGAACTTTAGGAGCACCGGATAGAGTTCCGGCAGGAAAAGTATCCGCGAAAAGCTTGATGCGGTTAGCGCCTTCGTCAATCGTTCCCGACACGCGAGATACCATGTGGATCACGTGTGAGTAAAACTGAATCTCTTTGTACGACTCTACGTGTACTTGTGAGCAGTTGCGGCTCAGGTCGTTACGGGCAAGGTCAACCAGCATGACGTGTTCGGCATTCTCTTTCGGATCCTTCAATAGCAATTCTGCCAGTTCCTGATCTTTTTGGTCATCACCGGTACGGCGGAAAGTTCCCGCAATCGGGTCGATGGTTGCTTTGTCGCCTTCCATTTTGAGGTGGGTTTCAGGAGAAGACCCAAAGATACGGAATGAGCCAAAATCAAAATAAAAGAGATAAGGAGATGGATTTACAGAACGTAGAGCACGGTACACCGTGAAATCGTCGCCTTTGAATTTTTGCTCAAAACGGCGGGAAAGTACAATCTGGAAAACGTCTCCGCGCTTGCAGTGTTTTACACCTTTGTCCACCATTTCCATATATTCTTCATCCGTGATAGGAGAGGTGATATCGCCTTCCGCTTCGAATGAATAAACCGGAAAGTTGCGGCTGTCAATCATAGAAACCAGCTCCTCCATTTCGCTTTCGCCACCGGCAGGAATGTTTTCGACAATCACCATTTCGTTTTTGAAGTGGTTGACTACGATGATGTATTTGTAGAAAATATAAACCATCTCCGGAGCGTCGCTTTGAGCCACACTTGGTTTATTGATAGCAACATTCTCAAAATGCTGTACGGAATCATACCCGGTATATCCGAAAAATCCGTTGATGCCGGTCGGGTTATCCCCGTAGTTTACATCAAATTGTTTTACGAAATCTTCCAGTAAAACAGGCAGCGAATTCCCTTCAGTCAAAGCAATAGTCTGAATATTTCCGTCAGGATATTGCTGATAAACAGTTCCTTTTTCAGCGGTAAATTTTGCCAGCGGTTTGATACCGATAAAAGAGTAACGGTTGTCCACCACGTGAAAATCGGTGCTTTCGAGCAATGCCGACTCAGGGAAAATGTCGCGTACCTTCAGGTACAAACTCACCGGAGTCTGAAGGTCAGCCAAAAGCGTTTGGCAGCGGGTGTTTATTTTGTATTGCATTTTCTTAGAATTAAAGAGGTTATTTGCTTTGTAGAGGCAAGGCATGCCTGGCTCTACTTTTGACGGCTTTCGAACAGCGAAACATACGTTTCCATATCCTTGTCACCACGACCGGAAAGCGTAATCACCACCACATCGTCTGCTTTGAATTTCTTTTTACCCAAAACAGCCAGAGCGTGAGACGATTCGATAGCCGGAATGATTCCTTCCAGAGCAGTCAGTTCGAATGCCGCATCGATTGCTTCATCATCGGTAATGGCCAACACTTCTGCACGGCCGCTTTGAGCGAGGTGAGCATGCATGGGTCCGATACCCGGATAGTCGAGACCGGCAGAAATAGAATACGGTTCAATAATCTGACCATCTTCCGTTTGCATCAGCAACGTCTGGCTACCATGAATAATCCCTTTACGACCCAGGTGGATGGTTGCTGCCGTTTCACCGGTATCAACGCCCAGACCGGCCGCTTCTGCCGAGATGATTTTTACGCGCTCATCGTGCAGGTAGTGGAAATAAGTTCCGGCAGCATTGCTACCACCGCCCACGCAGGCAATCAGGTAATCAGGATAGTCGCGACCCTCTTTTTCGAGTAACTGCTTTTTAATCTCCTCACTGATAACGGACTGAAAACGCGCCACCATATCAGGATATGGATGAGGCCCTACGGTAGAACCGATGATATAGTGTGTATTCGAAGGATTGCTGCACCAGTCGCGAATCGCTTCGTTAGTCGCATCTTTCAGCGTTTTATTTCCGCTGGTTACCGGGAAAACGGTTGCGCCGAGCATTTCCATTTTCTGGACGTTCAGTTTCTGACGAGCCACGTCGGTTTCGCCCATGTACACGACACACTCCATATTCATCAGCGCACAAACGGTTGCTGTCGCCACGCCGTGCTGTCCGGCTCCGGTCTCGGCGATGATACGGGTTTTACCCATTCTGCGGGCCAGGAGGATTTGTCCGATGGTGTTGTTGATTTTGTGAGCGCCGGTATGGTTGAGATCTTCGCGCTTGAGGTAGATTTTTGCTCCGTACTTTTCGGAAAGACGGCGGGTAAGGTAGAGCGGGGAGGGACGACCTACGTAGTCGCGCATCAGTAGGTTGAATTCGTCCTGAAACGTCGGATCGTTTATGATTTCCAGATACGACTTGCGCAATGTTTCCACATTCTTATAAAGGATTTCGGGGATATAGGCTCCGCCGAATTCGCCATAATAACCTTCTTCGTTTACGTTGTAGCTCATATATAGTATTTTTTTGATTAATCGTAGCTTAATAGCCTCACTGTCAGCCACCCTCCTTCGAAGGGATTGGGGGAGGTCAATAAAAAAAGCCTGTCGTGAGTGCGACAGGCTTTTGTTTATATTTTGCTTTATAGTAGTTGGCAAATTTGGACAAAGAAATAGCGACTCACGACCGTTGAAGTTGTAAGCGCCACCACCAAAATTTGTTTACTACTGTAAGATTCATATTCCTTATTGTGATTGAATTTGTTGCAAATGTAAAGAGTATGAACTAAATACGCAAATATTTTTCCGTTTTTTTTCCACCAACCTGACAATTTTATTTTTAAAAGCCAATCCGGTGGCTCCGAACGCTTTTGCTTCAACTATTAAAGCCGGCATGAAAAACCGTTTCTATTAAATGCACAAATCAATCTGTGCGAAATCATTCACTTTAAAATAGAATGGCGGATAATTTTTTGCTTACTTTTGCGTGAAATTTCACATCCCAGATGAAACGATTTATACTTCCTTTTACACTGTTATTTGCATTGGCTTTCCAGGCCAATGCCCAGCATTATCTGATGCATCCGGATATCCCCGTTGACAGCTCCTATTCAGCAAAAAACGAATTGAATAAACACAAGAAGAAATACCCCGGTATTACCCTTACCGAAGCCGGCAACACCGACAATATGCAACTATACAATGATATTGTTTATGCCCAATATGGCAAACGGGAAATGCACCTGGACCTGGTAAAACCCATGTACGCAGGCAAGAAACTTCCCGTGGTGGTGATTATCCATGCCGGTGGCTGGCGTTCGGGCGAGAAGAATATGGATCGCCCGATGGCGTATGAGCTTACACGAAATGGGTTCGCTACAGTTTGTGTGGAATATCGTCTTTCGATGGAAGCACAATATCCGGCGGCCATTCAGGATGTAAAGACTGCGATTCGCTGGGTAAGGGCCAATGCAAAGAGATACGGGCTAAATCCCGATAAAGTGGCCATCATGGGAACTTCAGCGGGTGGTCAGATGGCTGCATTGATCGGAAGCGTGAATGAACCATTTGCCAAATATCAGAATAACCTTTATAAAAAATATTCCGATCGGGTGCAAGCGGTTGTCGATGTGGATGGTGTATTGGCATTTCTACACCCCGAATCGGGTGAAGGGCAGGATCAGCCGGGTAAAACTTCGGCTGCAACGCTCTGGTTTGGCGTCTCATCTAAAGAAAATCCGGCGCTTTGGAACGAAGCATCGGCACTGCGCCGCGTGAATAAGCATACCGCGCCGTTTATTTTCATCAACAGTGCACAAGCGCGTTTCCATGCCGGTCAGAACGACATGGTAAATAAACTGAATCAATTGAAGATCTATAATGAGGTACATCAGATTCCGGATACCCCACACACCTTCTGGTTGTTTCAGCCCTGGATGTATACGGCGATGAATTACATAGTTCCTTTTTTGAATAAGACGTTGAAATAAACCTGAATTTATATGCTTTAACCGGGAATCCCAACCGGTCTTAATGTTTAATATTTTTTGATGAAATGAAGAGAATGATTTTCACAGGACTGTCAGTTGTGCTACTTGCAGCTTGTCAGACTACAGTTAAACACGAAACAACACCATCAGACTATGTTGTCAGAAAAGGCGAAATCCTTTCCATTGACCTGAAATCAAACCCCACCACCGGCTACCACTGGGTTCTGATCAACCGGTCCACAGCAAATTCAGTAGACAGCCTTAGCGACATCTATGCTCCCGGCAAGAGAAATAAAAACTTAACCGGAAGCGGTGGTACACAAACCTTTAAGTTCAAAGCAGTACAAAAAGGAATTGATTCTTTGAATTTTGTCTACGTCCGTCCCTGGGAAGCCGATGCTGTCCCCTGTGAAAAAGCATCATTCATTGTAGAAGTCCGATAAACATATCTGAATTTACACCAGCTGTATTGCCCCCGGGCGATTAATACTTACGACACAACAAATATGAACCTCAGAAACAACCCTTTAGCAGCATTCTTAATCATGCTGTGCGGAATACTGTCGGGAAGCCTTATCTCCTTTTCGCTGATCTATTTCATGGCTAAAATACACCCGCCTTTTGGAGAAATATTCTTCAATCAGGCCAAACCTACAGCCGATTATCTCCGGTGGGTATTTCTCTTATCCACTCCGTTGACATTTATTTTACCGGCCCTGTGGGTTGCCCGGACATACCAGCCCGATAAGCCAGCCTCTTTTCTGCGTATTGATCGGAAATCGCAATTGCAGGTCTTTATACCCGCAATGCTAGCCCTGTTCTTTGGCCAGGCATTTATCTCTTTATTAGGCGAATGGAACAGCCAACTCGTTTTACCGGAATCTTTATCCGGACTAGAGCAATGGATGAAAGCCGGAGAACAAGATGCCGCCCTGACAACGAAACTGGTTATGCAGACGCACTCCTATCCGGTTTTGCTTGTCAACTTACTCTTACTGGCCATACTTCCCGGCTTCTGTGAGGAACTTTTATTCCGCGGAGTGATACAGAATCTGCTCATTGACACCACAAAACGGGTGCACCTGGCCGTCTGGATAACTGCATTTATTTTCAGCTTTATCCACTTTCAGTTTTACTCCTTTCTCCCACGCGTTGCATTAGGCCTTTTACTGGGATATCTCGTGGTCTGGACCCGTTCATTGTGGCCTTCCATCGTAGTTCATATTTTTAACAATGCACTGGTGGTCATCCTGACATTCAGCTCCTACAATAAAGTTATTTCACCATCGGTTGAAAAATCACTGGATCATATCGGACCGGCTTCTGGTTTAATCAGCCTGGGAGCATCATTGTTGATGTTATATCTGCTGAAACTGTCATTGAATAAAAATACATCTGAATATTAAATGTTCTTATAAACACCTTTTCGCGCAAACTTTATGTCACGAAATCATGTTTTCTAAGAGATTTAAAGCAGGGATAGCCCAAAATAAATCGTTCATTATTTTATATCTCTTTCATAATCGCTATCTTTGCACCACTTTATTTAACTCTAACACTTTAATAAATTATGGTAAGCTACAAAGACTTAGGCTTGTCGAACACTAAAGAAATGTTCGCTAAAGCAATTGAAGGCAAATACGCTATTCCTGCTTTCAACTTCAATAACCTTGAGCAAATGCAGGCAATTGTTGCTGCTGCTGTAGAAACAAAATCACCGGTTATCCTTCAGGTATCAAGCGGTGCACGTAAATATGCTAACCAAACTTTACTTCGTTATTTGGCTCAGGGAGCTGTAGAATATGCTAAAGAACTGGGTTGTGCAGTGCCCATCGCTTTGCACCTTGACCACGGTGACAGCTTCGAGCTTTGCAAAAGCTGTATCGATTCAGGTTTCTCTTCAGTAATGATCGACGGTTCACACTACTCATTCGAAGAAAACATCGAATTGACTAAGAAAGTAGTTGAATACGCTCACGCTCACGGTGTGACTGTAGAAGGCGAACTTGGTGTATTGGCAGGTGTTGAAGACGAAGTTTCTTCAGAACACCACACTTACACTCAGCCTGAAGAGGTAGAAGAGTTCGTAAAAAGAACCGGTGTTGACTCATTGGCTATTTCTATCGGTACTTCTCACGGTGCTAACAAATTTACTCCGGAGCAGTGTACACGTAACGAGCAAGGTATCCTTATTCCTCCTCCCTTGCGTTTCGATATCCTTGAAGAAATCGAAAAACGTATTCCCGGATTCCCTATCGTACTTCACGGTGCTTCTTCAGTTCCACAAGACCAGGTTGCTAAAATCAACCAGTACGGTGGTAAAATGAAAGATGCAGTAGGTATTCCTGAAGAGCAATTGCGTAAAGCTGCTACTTCTGCAGTTTGCAAAATCAACATCGACTCTGACGGTCGTATCGCGATGACTGCTGCTGTACGCGAAGTATTCGCTACTAAACCAGAAGAGTTTGACCCACGTAAATACTTAGGTCCTGCTCGCGATAACCTGAAAGAAATCTACAAAGCGAAAATCAAAAACGTTTTGGGTAGCGCTGACAGAGCTTAATCATTTAAGCAAAATATACCGAAGCCTCCGGATCATTCCGGGGGCTTTTTTGTTATAACAGGTATAGCCATTATTAGGGATAAGAAGCCTGATATTTCCCTATTTTAAGGGATTGCAACCACAAGTTTATCACGCTTATTTTGTATCAGTGATTTTAGAGCCTGTTTAAATTTTACCAAATCAATTCTATATCAGGAGAAGGTCTCCTTTCCTTGCTCCCTTTTTAGTCCTTTTCGGGCATATTTTTCACTTATCCCGCAGATTTAACCCACTAAATCTGCGGGATAAAAGCAAAAAAACACCTCGAAATAGTCCTAAAAAAGTATCACAATAAATTTAAACAGGCTCTTATATGGGAATAAATCAAATCTGTAATAATATGAAACGCTCAAAACTCTTTATTTTACCATTCATGCTTTGTGCCATGATAACTAAAGCACAGCAGGCGGATACGCTGAAAGAAGATTGTTTTTCTTTTCATGCACAAACAACGGTAATCAGTCAGAATAAACCTGCATTTTCTGTCAAATACACGGGAGATAATAGTCTTCTGCCCACAAAAGAGTCTCAGACCTCACTAACATCCACTTTCTTCTTAGGAGCCCGGTTGTGGAAGGGAGCATCCCTGTTTTTTAATCCGGAGATTGCCGGAGGTTCCGGATTAACCGGTGCATTAGGCATCGGAGATGCCACCAACGGAGAAACCTTCCGTGTGGGCGATCCTGCTCCAAAACTCTATGTGGCACGAATCTTTTATCGTCAGCTCTTCGCTCTCAGTGACAAAATGATATATCAGCAGAGTGACCAAAACCAACTGGGTGGAAAAGTGCCGGAAAAATATCTGGCTTTAACGTTGGGTAAAATCGGGATAGCCGACTATTTTGATGATAACAAATACAGCCACGATCCCCGGACCCAGTTTCTGAGCTGGTCATTGATGGACAACGGAGCCTGGGACTATCCGGCAAATACACGCGGCTATACTCCGAGTATGGTGCTGGAATATGTTACGCCCGTAAATGAAATTCGTTATTCCGCATCATTACTTCCGAAAGATCCTAATGGATCGGATATGAACTGGAATATAGAAAAATCAATCTCTCAGTCACTCGAATATACGCACCGGTATAACCTGATAAGCCGTCCTGGTGCAGTCAGGGTATTGGGTTTTGTCAGCAAAACCCATGCAGGAAGTTATCGGGAAAGTCTGATACAGAATCCGGCTCATCCGGATATTGATCAGACACATAAAGATGGCCGTATCAAATACGGATTTACTCTCAATGCCGAACAGGAACTGAATGACTTTATAGGCTGTTTTGCCCGTGCCGGATGGAATGACGGAAGGACCGAAACCTGGGCATTTACCGAGATTGACAACACCCTGAGTGCCGGATTCTCATTTAATGGAATGAAATGGAGTCGTCCCGATGATAACTTTGGGATTGCTTATGTCAATTCCGGCCTGTCCAAACCCCACCGGGATTATCTCAAAGCAGGAGGTAAAGGATTTATGCTGGGGGACGGCAATCTGAATTATAGCCGCGAACAACTTACTGAACTTTATTATTCGGCCGCATTGACCAAAAATATCTTTCTCACCGGTACTTATCAGCTACTGGTTAATCCCGGTTATAACAAAGACCGCCAGGGGCCGGTAAATATCTTCTCTTTCCGCATCCATGTGGAGATCTGATATAAAGATTATAAAATCGCAACGGTGAGGAGCTCCAGCCAGACTGATTAAAAAACCCCGACAGCGCCTGACCGACCATAACAACCGGCGTCTGGATTCAGGCTGAAAAAGCCGACTATCATTTTATCAGGCAAAACAACTTTTCCCGGAATACCTGCAAGCAAATAAACATTTATTCACAAGTATCCAATTCTTAGAACATCACCGGAGAATCCGTAGAGTATCCGTAGAGGATCAAATGTATAAAAACCGGCTGTTTTCAAAAAAGAGCAGTATCAAAATGTCAAAACCGGACAAATCGATTCGCGGAGTAAATATCTATATATTTCCCACTTCGCCAATCAATTTTAACTACCTTAGCGGCAAAATTAACAACAAGCATTTTCGCTTAAGAAAAACTGAAGATTAATATGATTCAGGACATATTCCCCCACCGGTTTGATAACCACTACCAACCGGACGAAGTGATGGACGAACAGGATCTTATCCTTCACTACAAAGACAATACCCTGTTACTAAAAACCGTCGATGACGAACTGGAAATCCCCAGAAAGAAGGATTTCCCGAATCTATCCAACTCAACCCATTCTACTTTTTTGTTTTCCCTCAACGATGTATCCTGCTTTCTGGTTTGGGACGAACCAACAACTGATAATACATCGGTCACTTTTCATGAGATCGGCTTCTTCCGCACCGCCAGCCGCAAAGAGATGGCGTGGGCCGGCGTCGTGGGTTATCACCTGCGCAACTGGTATGCCGAGCATCGCTTTTGTGGCCGGTGCGGTCACAAGACGATACATAAGGCTGACGAACGCGCCCTACAGTGTCCGGAGTGTAAAGCGCTCTTTTTCCCGAAGATATCACCGGCCATTATCGTTGCCATCACCTGCGGAGATAAAATACTGCTGGCCCGCAATGCCAGCTTTACCGTAGGACGGTACTCTCTCGTAGCCGGATATACTGATGTGGGTGAAACACTGGAAGCAACAGTGATCCGCGAGGTCAGGGAAGAGGTCGGCCTGGATGTGAAGAATATTCGTTACTACAAAAGTCAACCGTGGCCCCTATCGGGATCTATGATGGTGGGATTTATCGCCGAAGCGGATGATAACCAGCCGATCGTAATCGACGGACACGAAATTGCAGATGCTGCGTGGTTCACCCGGGAGAATCTGCCGGATTATCCTCCTGCGGTGAGTATTGCGGGAGAGATGATCGGGAAGTTTGAACGGGGGGAGTTGTAGTTGTTCTTGTTTTAACGCTGACGAGGTCTGCGATGCTGTCAGGTTTGGTGGGTACACAATCGGAGTGAGGTTAAATAAATGTTCAGGTATTTGCACCCCGCCTACCTGTCAGCGTGCTCGCACCTGACAGAGTCAAGAAAGATATAAGCCAACAAGACTCGGATAGGATTTTCAACGAAAGAAAGACAAAACAAACCAATAAGTAATTTTCAGGACTTTCTGACGAATAATTCAATTTTTCATCATCATGAACACAACCCCATCACACTACAACCTACCCTCCCGCATAACCCTAGAAGCATTAGGTGAGCAACATCTCGGCATCGTAAGGCTGATCAAAAGCCGCATTATCCGTAAGGATGCGGAGAAAATAATAGAAACAGCCCGACAAATCAAAAGCGTATCCGCAGACGTGAAAGTCTCGTTGATTTGCACCCGCAATATCTGCTCAAAATCCATCCGGTTACTGGAAGAGGAAGGTATTGGAATTGTGTTTCGGGAGGAATAAACTTTGCGCAGGATTAAAATCCGTGTGCTACCACATCAGTCATGCCCACGGCATTTGATGTAGACAATCTGCATATATCAACGCGTCAAGCGGCATATAGCCGCTGATCGCTTGCCACATCAGCTTGTCGGATGGAAGAAATAAAGTTACATTTGCACACATTCATCCCAAATTATAATTATTATGATTCGACTTAATGTATTTATCTCGGTAGAAGAGGCAAACCGCACCAAAGTATTGGAAGCTGCGAAAGAACTGACTGCTTTATCAATTCATGAAGAAGGTTGTATTGCCTATGATATTTTTGAAAGTGCCACACGTCCCAATGTCTTAATGTTCTGCGAAACGTGGAAAGACAGCGAAACCCTTAACAAACATGCCAAAAGCGCTCATTTCATCAAAAATATTGCTGTGCTCAATGAATTTGCCAGCATGAAGATGGAGAAATTCGAGTTTTAAGAGACTTACACCCAAAATGGTGTATCCGGTTAAAGTGCCTCCTAAACGAAACGCGTTTAAGGGGCACTTTTTTTATATAGAGATAAGTATTCAGACAGTTGCATATTCCAGTCGCTCTTCCATTTGCTGTTTTCGCATAAAAATAAAAACAGAAAGAGAAGCTACAGATAAAAAAGCGGTGCCAATAATGGCCGAATAATTCACACTCATCCCGGCATCGATAGGAAGACCGCCACTGTAGGCACCTAATGCATTCCCCATATTAAAGGCGATTTGGATAAATGCGGCACCCATCATTTCGCCACCTTGTGCGTTTTGCAATATCAACAGCTGGACTGCTGAAGCAACACCAAAGAGGCAAAAAGAAGAGACACACATCATGGAAAGCGAGATCATGGAATGACCGGCATAAAAAAACACGGTCATTAATGCCAATGCTGCGGTGGCATAGCCTGTGCAGACAACAGCCGAACTTCTGAACCGATCGGATAATCTGCCACCGATTAGATTACCCACCACCATGCTGCAACCGCTCAAAACCATGATCCAGGTCATATCTCCTGCTGAAAACCCGGATATTCCGGTCATCAACGGGGCGATGTAACTATAATAGCAAAAAATACCTCCACTACCTAATCCCGTGGCAATCAGGATCAGCCAGGGTTCGATATTCTTCATAAAACGAAACTGACCTTTGAGTCCCGTATCCGGAACCGGAGACTGTGAGGGTAGAAATTTCACCAACGCCAACAAATTCAAAACTCCCCAGGCGCCTGTTCCATAAAAGATGATTCGCCAGGAAAAATGATTGGTTATATATGCCCCAAGAGGTACACCCAGCAGGTTGGCAACCGTCATACCTGAGATCATGAAAGCCAGCGCTTGTGCACTTTTCCCTTCCTGTGCAATGCGTTTAGCGACGATAGATCCGACACCAAAGAATGCCCCGTGAGGTAATCCGGAGACAAAGCGCATGGCCAGCATCATCGTATAACTACCTGATAATCCGGTCAACGTATTTCCCAACACATATATAAAAATGAGCAGAAAGAGAACTTTCTTAAGCGGAAACTTTCTGGCGCCAAGGAGCATGACAGGCGCACCCACACTCACACCAAGGGCATACGCCGAAATCAGATGACCGGCTTCAGGTATTGATACTCCCAGGTCCCCCGATATAAAGGGTAAAATACCCATCATGACAAATTCCGAAATACCTAAACCAAAAGTACCCAACGCCAGCGGCAACAAACTCTTCTTCATCAACAATCCCTTTTTATTTTCAGGGTGCAAAATTACTTCAACATCCACTCCCCTACAATATAAGGTTTATTAATTCTTACACTTCTGGTATGTTCCGGTATAACCCGAAGTGCACGACCATAACACCCAACAGCATTAGATAAAAAACATCCGGCCCAAGGAGAAACGCCTTCGGTCGGATGTTTATCTATTTATCAACTCAAACAGAGCTGCGAGGTTGCCTGGTTATCACCTGATCTTCAACACCATTACGGAATCGTTATTCTTTTGAGCCGGAAGCCTGACAGTCAAACCGTCTTCACCTCTTGCATATCGGACCTTGCCGCTTCCGAGCATCTCTACTGATTTTATTTTTTCCGGATGTAATGGATTGTTTTTCGACAAAGATTTGATCACCACCTTGCCATCTTCAGGCCAACTTAACACGATGGCATAAAGCGCTCCGTTTTTAGTGGTAAAGCGGATATCTTTTGCCGAATACTTTACCCGGCCTTCGTTAAAGCCCTGTGCATTGATCGGATTGGAATTGTCTGCCGAGGGGCCTTCGCCGAAGATCTTCCAGGGGCGTGTATCGTAAATTCCTTCACTGTTGACCGCCATCCATTGGCCGATCTCTTCCACCACTTTTACCTCCTTATCATCAATGGTTCCATTGCCACGAACAGGAATATTGAGCAGCAGGTTACCGTTTTTACTCACGATATCCGCCAACATCTGAATCACGGTCTTAGCTGATTTGTAACGGTTCTGATCATAAACCGAACGACGATAGTGCCATTCACCGATGCAGGTACAGGTCTGCCAGGGTAGTTCCTGTATCTTATCCGGTGCACCACGCTCCACATCCCATACAATGGCTTTTTTCTGTTCGGGAGTCAGTATTTTACCAAAGATAACGCCGTTCAGATTGCCGTTGTGAGTCTGCATATTATGGTTGTAAAAATGGGATGCAATCTTAAGTCCCACACTACTCGCCGGCCAGAGTGGCAAAGCCGTATCGTCAAAATAGAGCAAATCGGGATTATACTTGTTGATCAGATCGACAGTGCGGTCGTAGAATTTATTGCAATAAGCGGCTGAAGGCACAGATGCACCGTTGCCCCACTCCCATTGTTTGTGAATAGAGCCAATATTCTCGCTGCCTTCGCTCAACGGGTGATTTTGTGCGTACAAATCCTGCGGGTCCAATCCGTCCCACCATTTTCCCTTACCATCGGCTTTGGTCAGTTTTCCATCATAGGGGATTCCGGCTTTAGGGCCTTCCTTATCGGAGCGTTGAGCGGTTTCATACCAGGTCCAGGCATGGGCAGCATGGATACTTGCGCCAAAGTAGAGTCCATTCTTACGAGCCGCTTTGGCCCAGCCGTCGATGATATTCTTCTTCGGGCCAATAGCTACCGAGTTCCAGGGCTGATATTTGCTGTCCCACATATCGAAATTGTCGTGGTGGTTGGCCATTGCAAAGAAGTATCGGGCACCGGCTTTCTTGTAAAGCTTCACCAGGGTCTCCGGATTCCATTGATCGGCTTTCCACGCATTGCATACATCTTTAAACCCGAACTCCGACGGGTGTCCGTATTTGGCCAGATGAGCCTTGTATTCGCGACTGCCCTCGTTATACATGGCACGTGCGTACCAGTCGCCCTCCTCGGGTTCGCACTGCGGGCCCCAGTGTGCCCATATCCCGAATTTGGCATTGCGAAACCATGCGGGCACTTTGTATTGACCCAGAGATTCCCAGGTTGGCTGGAATTTTCCGGAGGCCATGACTTCATTGGCATCCTGAGCCAATGAAGTCAGTTGCCCCAGAGAAAAAAGCGAAAATAATAGAATAAGGCTTTTTGCGTGTAGTTTCATGACAAATTGATTATAACTGATTTGACTAAAGTGCAAAGATAGTATCCGAATCAACCAGACTGTTTGCACAATCCCGATAAGATTATACTACTATTCCGGCATTATATCCTCTTAATATTTCAGAATATCAGGTATTTCAATACCTTTGAGATTGTTTACACAAGTATTATTCCGATACTCATACCCATGAAGACACCCGATGATTTTAATATGATCCTGCTGAATGTTGGTTTTGCCAGACATTTTGCCGACTGGAACTGGGACAACATCAACAGTCCGTTCTTCAGGCTTTACCTGGTTAATGAGGGAAATGCAGAACTGAATATTTCGGGGAAGAAATACAGACTTACTCCCGGACATCTTTACCTGATTCCGCCATTTACCACACACAGCGATCATTGTGACGGTAAGTTTTCGCTCTACTATATGCATGTATACGAGGAACTCACGAAAAACATCAGTTGGTTTGACCAGATGCAATTTCCGGTGGAGGCCAGTTCTCACCCGCTGGATGCGGTATTGATGCAACGTTTGCTTGATATTAATCCCGGGCGTGAATTAAAACGTTATGATCCGGATTCTTATAATGATTCGGATAATCTGTATCAGAGTATCGCCGAAAACAGACATCAGTCGCTACATGCACAACTGGAAACGGACGGAATTATCAGGCAGCTACTGGCCCGGTTCTTTGCAACGGCCATTCCCCTCAACCAGTCACAAGACAACCGGATTATCAAAGCACTTCGGTTTATTCGTGAAAATATAGACCGGAAAATTACGGTCAGGCAACTGGCTTCTATCTGCTGCCTTTCGGAAGATCACTTTATCCGCCTGTTCCGGCAAGAGCTCCGGCAAACTCCGATAGATTATATCAACCGGAAAAAGATTGAGAAGGCACAACTCCTCTTGGTGGTTAGAAACCTGACTATGAAAGAGATCGCCTATACGCTTGCATTTGAAAACGTCTCCTATTTCAACCGGTTATTTAAGAAAATGGTGGGAAAAACGCCAGGTGAATATCGAAAATATTTTATCACACAAAATACATCTATGCTATGAACTTAAAAACACGCATGACCACCATACTCTGTATAGCGGTCTCTTCCGTGGCATTTGCCCAAAACAATCTAAGACTCTGGTATGAAAAGCCTGCCAAAGAGTGGGTGGAAGCCCTGCCTGTAGGCAATGGCCGTATTGGCGCCATGATATTCGGCGGCGTTGAAGACGAACTGATCCAACTCAACGAAGGATCGCTTTGGTCGGGTGGCCCGCAAAAGAAAAACATCAACCCGGATGCACCGAAATACCTGCAACCCATCCGTGATGCGCTGGCGAAAGAAGATTATAAAACCGCGACAGCTCTTTGCCGGAAAATGCAGGGCTACTTTTCAGAATGCTTCCTACCGATGGGCGATTTGGAAATCAAACAAAGCTTCAAAACGGGCGGTTCGGCAAATAACTATTATCGTGACCTGAACCTGAGCAATGCAACAGCCACTACCCGTTTCGAAATAAAAGGAGTGCAATATACCCGCGAAGTCTTCAGTACGGCGGCCGACAGCGTACTTATCATCCGCATCACTGCCAGCAAACCGGAAATGATCAGCCTGGACCTGAAACTAAAAAGTCGCATTGAAAGTAAAATTGTTCCATCCGGAAATGACCAGTTAATATTGAGTGGCACGGCACCGATACGCCTCGACCCGAGTTATTACAACAAGCTCGGAAGAAATCCGCTTCTGCAGAAAGACACCCTCGGACATACCGGCATGCGTTTCCAGAGCATTCTGAAGGTGGTCCCCGAAGCAGGGTCAGTTACAGCCGACAACGACGGAATTCACGTAAAAGAGTCCAATGCGGTAACTATTTATCTGGCCGCAGCCACCAGCTATAACGGAATGTTTAAATTCCCGGACACACAAGGAAAAAACGAAAAAGCCATTGCTCAGCGTCAATTGAAATCGGTGCTTACCAAATCGTACGATGACTTAAAAGGCCGCCACATTTCCGATTACAAAAAATACTTTGACCGGGTATCATTTACATTGACAGATACCACCTTCAACAAAGTCAATGAAAAACTACCGTCGGACTTCCGTTTGAAACTCTACTCGTATGGCAACTATGACCCGGGACTGGAACAACTGTTTTATCAATACGGACGCTATTTGCTGATTTCAAGCTCGCGCCCCGGTGGTACGCCTGCCAACCTGCAGGGTATCTGGAACAAGGAGTTCCGTGCACCGTGGAGTTCAAACTACACCATCAACATCAATACCGAGATGAACTACTGGCCTGCCGAAGTGACCAACCTTTCGGAAATGCACACGCCGCTGCTCAAATGGATCCAGAATCTGTCGGTAAACGGGAAAGAGACTGCGAAAGAGTTTTACAAAGCCCGGGGATGGGTCGCCCACCACAACTCCGATATCTGGGGGATGACCAATCCCGTTGGCAACAAAGGCGATGGTGACCCGCAATGGGCAAACTGGTATATGGGCGCCAACTGGCTGAGCCAGCACTTGTGGGAACATTATGCATTTACAGGCGATAAAGAGTTCCTGCGCAAAGAAGCATATCCGGTAATGAAAGAGGCGGCACGTTTCTGCTTCGATTGGTTGGTTGAGAAAGACGGCTACCTGATTACTTCGCCCTCCAACTCGCCCGAGAATATTTTTGTAACCGGTAAAAATGAAAAATATTCGATGACGGAAGGTTCTTACATGGATATCGAGATCATCCGCGACCTGTTTACCAATGTGATTGAAGCCTCTGAGGCATTAAATATGGATAAGGATTTCCGTCAGCAGGTGATTGCAAAACGCAACAAATTACTACCGTATAAGATTGGTTCGCGCGGACAATTACAGGAATGGATGCGCGACTATCGGGAGGAAGACCCGCAGCATCGTCACACCTCGCATTTGTTCGGATTGCATCCCGGACGCGACATCAGCCCACTCAAAACGCCGGAGCTGGCACAAGCGGCTAACCGTACTTTTGAATTGCGGGGCGATGGAGGAACCGGTTGGAGCAAAGGCTGGAAAATCAACTTTGCAGCCCGCCTGCTGGATGGGGACCATGCCTACAAGATGATCCGCGAAATCCTGAATTATGTCGATCCGGCTAAAGGTGGTGCAGGTGGAACCTATCCGAATTTCTTCGATGCTCATCCGCCTTTCCAGATTGACGGTAACTTTGCTGCAACAGCGGGTGTTTCCGAAATGTTATTGCAAAGTCATCTGGGCGAGGTACACCTGTTGCCCGCATTGCCGAAAGTATGGCCTGCCGGAGATATTTCCGGTCTGAAAGCCCGTGGCAACTTTGAGGTGAATATCTCATGGAGTAATCATAAGCTTGCTAAAGCGACCGTGAAATCGGTAAAAGGCAATCCATGCACAATCCGGACCGATATCCCCGTGGAAATCGCTGGTGTCACTTCAAAACAGACTATCGACGGTAAATATTACCTGAATACCTTTAGCACTAAACCGGGTATGACTTACGAGATTAAGCCGGTGAAGAATTAATCCGTTTTTTTCAGTGCAAAACGGATGAATTGTTGAATCCGTGATTGCCCTTTAAATATCCTGCTTTAACCCAATTGATTCAGAAGGGTAAAAGCAGGATTTTTTTATTCAATCCTTCAGGTGTTCGCTTCAGAGGTACTCTGCCTGAAGAGACTTTGGAGCAATGGGAGAATGTACTTAAAGGCGAATATGAAAATATTTTCAAGTATGAGAAGGAATCCGATGCGATGTTTAACTCAAGCCTCCTGTATGAAATGAATACCCTGAAACCTTTTGCCGAAAAGGCCTTACACAAGATTCATGATGAAAGGCCGTTTTTTGATACGAAAGAGCGATTGTTGAATCTGTTGACCGTCTTCAAACCTCTGAATGTCTCGAAAGTCCCCTTAAACTCAATACTCCGGGAATTTATTGGGGGAAGTATCTATATTTGATGATAAATAATATTACATCTCAGATTGGACGCGAAGTCGTAAAAACACAAAGGAAAATATAACTGAATATAAACACTTTACGTTTTTTTTTGCGAATTTGCGTTTATTCTATTGGACTTTTGAGAAATCCCCTTAGTCATTTAGCACATTACAAAACTTCGCAACACAATCGACAGATAAAGTCTCTCTTCGGGAAAATACTTTAAGCAGCGTACCGGCTTTTCGCCTAGTGATTATCGGAAGACGTTTGAGAATCAGATGTAGAGCAATTTGGTTTTAATTTACCGCGGAAAAGCACCATTGTTAATATCAACACAAGTACCGTTTATGTAAGACGGACAATCAGTCGCTAACCATAAAATTGTCTGGGCGACTTCGAGTGGATGCGCAAATCTTCCGGAATAAACACTCTTCAAGATAGCCTCTTTTCTAGCTTTGGGGGGGGAGTTTACAATAGGGTTCCAAACGGAAGTCTGAGAATCTAACAACACCTGACGCGATGCTTCATCGTCGCGGACCATCGCCATGACAAAGTCGGTACCGGTCGCAGCCTATTTGGGAGTAGCAGCCTGCCTTGCTCCGGCATCGACTAAATCAGCAGCTGCTGAAGCTGTCCGGTTCCAGACCATGCACTGCAATAGATACTTTTACACTCATGATTTAGCAGTTTTATATTTGACCTTGTGCTGCTCTAGCCAATCCTTCAATCCATTCCTGATGAGCATTCAGCATCGGATTGGGTTTGGCTTTTGCCATATCCTGTGCAGGTTTGCCGATCTGTGTTTCCTGGGTAAGGATGCGTACTCTGTTACCGGGAAGATTCTCAAACAGCCAGGCATGGTGTACATCCAGAGCTGTCTCTGCATCTCCTTCAGCCCAACCGTGCCATGCTATACGGGCCGGTTTTCCATCTGCAGGTGGTACAAATTCCGTCACCTCAGCCTCAACCAGAAAAGTAAAGGTTGTGAACTTAAAATGGGCATTCAGAAAAAGTTCCGGACCGGGGCTGTTGTAAAAGTGTATATCCGAAACGTTACTGTAATACTTCGGCCATGCCGATGTATTGACAATATACTTCCAAACCTCTTCGGCGGTTATACCTGAAACGATTATCTCGTTTGATACATAGTTGTCTGTTTTGCCCGGCATAAATCTCTCTGGCCAGTGAATTGATGCATTCATATCGTTATTTATATTGGTTGATAAATTCCGTTCGTTTAATAGAGATAAAATGGCCTCTCCTACTTTATGAGCCGATTGTGGATTTTGTCCGGTGACCACTCTTTGATCAACCGCAACATGCACCTGCCACTGGGCTGACTTCTCAAACTTAGCCCCGCGTTCCTTCAATTTATCCTCAAGACTGTAAGGAACCACGTTGGACAATCCCACAGCATTCTCTTCTTCATTCGTAAAGGCATTGATTCTTTTTCCTTCAATGAGATAGTTACCATTACTCAGTTTTATGTTTATCAAACCTGACGGGCCGTGACATACAGCACCTATCACTCCCTGATTTTCATATATCTTTGCAGCAATAACAGCCAGGTCGGCATTATCCGCAAAGTCCCACATTGTTCCGTGTCCTCCGGCATAAAATATTGCAGAGTAAGCTGCCGGATTTACCTCCGAAGGCTTCATCATATGCTCTATTTTGGCGTGGTATTCAGTATTATCCCAGAACTCTTTATTGATTTCATCTTTGAGATTGAATCCGTCAACCGGAGCTTTTCCGCCCTGTGGACTTACAAAATCAATTTCATAACCGGCATCGTGGAGCACCTTCCACGGATGAGTTACTTCTGATAGAAAGAAACCGGTGGGCTGTCCGGTAGCTCCTTTTTTATCGTGACTGGTCACTACAAATAAGATCTTCTTTGGGGTTTTCATACTGTTTATGTTTTGAGCATAAAGACTCATTGTACACGACAATAAATATGCTATCAATGTCAACGCTATGGAAATGGATTTCAATAATGATTTCTTCATTTAAATAACCGGAATTAGTGAAACAATATAAGACTAAAATCTATGCATATATCGCCAGTACAGTCTGGATAATAATCTGTATCAGTAGCATATATGACAATAAATCAGGATTGATTTATCATGATGCAAAGGTAGGGTAACCATCAACCTCACGGTTAACGAATTCCAATCAATAACTTACGAAATTCAATCTATACGGTATCGGGTAGGACTTATGCTTGCGTTTTTTCTGAAGAAATTATTGAAATGGGTTACTTCTTTAAATCCAAGTGCAAAAGCGATTTCGGATACATTCCAGTCTGTAGTCTTAAGTAGAATCTTTGCCTCCTGAAGAATGCGGTCGGCAATAAGTTCGGTAGTCGTTTTATCTGTGGTCTCTTTAAGCGCCTTATTGAGGTGGTTGACATGAACAGCCAGGTGTGAAGCAAAGTCTGAAGCAGAGCGTAACCGAAAGCGGCGTTCTGTATTCTCTATCGGAAATTGTCTTTCAAGCAATTCAAGGAATTTCAGTGTAATCCGTCGAGCCGCACCGGTTTCATGATGTATTATATTATCGGATTGCGGATGAATCTTCATCAGGCAATGAACCATCTCAAACACCAGCGTACGCAATGCGTCATATTTGAATGGATAATCTGACCTTATCTCGTCAAACATCCGCTTATAGAGTTGTTCGAAATAGACAGCCTGCTCTTCTGTTAGCTCAAAAACAGGAACAATTGCCGGATTAAACACCGGATATTTCAGGAAATCACCAAACTGATGAAAGAAATCCGGGGTAAAGATGCAGCAATATCCTTCCGGCTTGTCCTGATCAATCAATTCCCACTTGTAAGGCAGCTCAGGATTGGAAATCATCAGCGCATAATCGCCCGTTTCTACAATCTTGTCGGCATAGTAGATTTTCCTCTTCCCCTGTAGAAGACTTATCTTAAAATAATCGGAACGGGTAAAGGGTACAGGTTCTTTTGATGTGGATTCAAAATCATCGTAATTGAAAACATTGAAATGCCCCAGGCCTTTCTGCAAATCAGCCGGTACCCAACTCAACTTTGTTTTGTAAAAGTCCTCTATCATTTGAATCTTCCTCATGAGTCATTATCTATTTCAATGTTTGACATTTTACAAATGTAATCACAAAGGGTAGAGAGTGTCACTGCATAAACCGGAATGATTTGAATTTCGTAAGTTATTCTTTGAATATTACAATTGATTTTTTGTTTTGGAAAGACGTGACAAATCGAATTCAGACCATCCCTCCATTCTTTTCCCGATATTCTTTCGGAGATACCCCGGTAAGCTTTTTAAAAAAGCGGGCAAAATAGTTTGGGTATTCGAAATGCAACATGAAAGCAATCTCAGAAATCGAATAGGTCGTATATATCAGATATTTGCACGCCTCTTCCAGCAAATGCTCCTGCACCAGTTGTCCGGCAGATTTACCCGCAATCTGTTGACAGACACGATTCAGATGCACATGCGTAATCCCCAGCTCTTCGGCCAACCGGGCAATTGGGATAGTTTGTCCGGTCTGGCGGATGCGCTGTTGAAATTTACGGTAGTAGGTCAATGAAACATGATCGGAGCAGGCACTCTCCGCCTCATGACTCTGCCACAACCTGTAAATCATCAGAAACAACTGTTGCAGACAGGCATTCAACATGATCTGCTTTTCTGCTTGTTGATGAAATAACTCTTCATCAATCATCGACAACAGCGATTTTATCCTTTCCGCACTATTTGCCTCATCGAAATCATGAATAACACGAATACTTCCCAACATTTGCGTCATCGCCTTCGAAGTGCTCAACAAGGACTCGATCCAGTTATCGGTAAGTGATAGAATACGCCCGGTGACATCCTCTTCATATTCAAAACCATGCAAAGCAGCCGGAGGAATCATGATCAGGCAGGGCCCGTTCAATAATGTTTGACGGTTCGATTCCAACAACCGGAAACTCCCCTTCTCCACAAAGAACAGCTGATACAACCGGGGGTGAACGTGCGGACCTATATTCCAGTCATATCGGCTACTGCGGGTTTCCAACGATTCTGAATAAATGTATTTGGCATCGGGACGGGGCACTCGCTCACCGTACAGCCGGTCATAATAATCTATTTGTTGCATAAGAAATCATTAACGTACTACAGAGATGGCGCAGATAATACACTCCCTCCATGTTCAATTTGTATCCGAAATATAAACAAATATATCCTTTCTCAGGCATGAAAACACCGACTTTTGTATCATAATTATTTGAAGAAACCAATGATGGAAAATAAGATGGAAATAAATGACTTACGTTCCGCGCTGAAATACCTAGTGTCTCAGCCGGGGGAACTGGTGGAAACCGATGTAGAAGTAGATCCGAATGCCGAACTGGCGGGAGTATATAAACATGTAGGAGCAGGAGGAACTGTAATACGTCCTACCCGTATAGGTCCGGCAATGATTTTTAAAAAGATCAAAGGACACCCCAATGCTCAGATCATTATCGGCTTGCTATCAAGCCGGAAACGGGTAGGCAAATTACTGGACATTCAACCGGAAAGATTGGGCTGGGCATTGCGGGAGTCGGTTAATCAACCGATCCAGCCTGTTGAAATAGATAAGATCGGAGCGAAATGTCAGGAGGTCGTGCATCTGGCATCTGATGAAGGTTTCGACCTGAATAAATTAGTCCCTGCTCCCACCAACTCTCCCGTGGATGCAGGCCCTTATATTACGTTAGGCATGTGTTATGCTTCCCACCCCGATACAGGCGTTTCGGATATTACCATTCACCGACTTTGCATTCAGAGTAAGGATGAATTATCCATATTCTTCACTCCCGGTATCCGCCACATCGGAGCGATGGCTAAACGGGCCGGAGAGTTGGGAATTCCTTTACCTATATCTATCAGTATCGGTGTGGATCCGGCCATTGAGATTGCCACCTGTTTTGAGCCACCCACTACTCCGCTCGGCTATGATGAACTTGCCATTGCCGGAGCATTGCGACAAAAACCAGTTGAGATGGTGCAATGCTTAACCATCAACGAAAGGGCGATTGCCAATGCAGAATACGTGATTGAAGGTGAAATACTGCCGGGAGTTACCGTTCCTGAAGATAAAAACAGCGGATTGGGCTATGCGATGCCTGAATTCCCCGGCTATACGGGAGAGGCATGTCCGGCATGTCCTGTGATTAAGGTGAAAGCTGTAACCCATCGTAGGAATCCAATTATGCAGACCTGTATCGGGCCAAGCGAAGAGCATGTAAGCATGACCGGCATCCCAACCGAGGCCAGCATAATCGACATGGTGGAACGCTCCATGCCGGGTCGTCTGCAAAATGTGTACATGACCTCTTCAGGTGGTGGAAAATACATGGGCGTCATGCAGTTCAAGAAACGGGAAGCGAGCGACGAAGGGCGTCAGCGTCAGGCTGCAATCATTGCCTTTACTGCTTTCCCGGAGTTGAAGCATGTAATATTGGTGGATGAAGATGTCGATCCGTTTGATATGGATGATGTGATGTGGGCCATGAATACCCGCTATCAGGGTGATCTGGATACCCTCTTTATTCCGGGTGTACGTTGCCATCCGCTCGATCCGTCCCAAACACCGGAATACAATCCCAAAAACATGTACAAAGGGATCAGTTGCAAGACCATCTTCGATTGCACGGTTCCCTATCATTTAAAGGAAAAATTTAAACGGTCGGAATATATGGAGGTAGATCCGCGTAAATTCCTCCCCGATTTTAAATAAGCAGAAATGGACAAAACAAGATTAGTCATAGGTATTTCCGGAGCAAGCGGCGCACCCATTGCGGTTGCGCTACTCCGGGCATTGCAGCAAATGCCGGAAATCGAAACTCATTTAGTCATATCAGAGAGTGGCAGAGCAACGATCGAACACGAGTGCGGAATATCCGTCAAAGAAGTGGAGCAATTGGCAGAGCGGATGCACAACCTCTACGATATGGGTGCTGCCATTTCCAGCGGAACATTTAAAACCGCCGGAATGATCGTCGTTCCCTGTTCAATGAAGACACTGGCAGCGATCAACAATGGTTACAGCGACAATCTGATTCACCGTGCTGCTGATGTTACGCTCAAGGAACGCAGGAAACTGTTGTTGGTCACCCGTGAAACACCGTTGAGTACCATCCACCTGCGTAACATGTATGAGCTTTCGCAGATGGGGGTGATCGTCATGCCACCCATGCTGAGTTATTACCAACGACCCAAAACCATTGACGATATTACCAATCAGATTGTAGGAAAAATACTGGATTCGTTCAGTATTGAATCCGGACAGTTGAAACGTTGGAATGGATTTCATTGAAAATATCAGAAGTAGATTAAACCGTTTCTGAAACATCATTGTCCTATATACTAAACTGAACAAATATGAGAACCAAACTTATTAAATCTCTATCATTGACACTCACCGCACTATTTGCCTTTACAGCAAAATCAATTTCGGCGAGCACTGCTGATCCCTTGCTCTTTCCCAGAGATCAGTTTACTATCGAAACCAAAGTAGTCAGAACCGCAAACGGTGAAAAGAAGGTTAAATACCGTTCTTACAAGCACATACCTTATGTTGCCAAACCGGTTGACAAAGACTACCAGAGCCTGAATATCAGTGTACCTGTAAAAATTGACGATAAAGATCTTGATGCCACCCATGCACCTATTTTGTTTGAAATCGGAGTCGGCGGATATATGTCGGTCAATAATGCACAAAACAGCTCACGCCCAAACGGAGGCATGGGAACTCCTCCTGCCGGAATGCCGGCAATGGGAATGCCACCGATGGGTAACCGTCCGCCACAGGGTATGAATTTTGGTAATAGCAGAGCCGATATTGCACTGGCTGCCGGATATGTGGTGGTATCACCGGGATGTCGCGGACGTGATAACAAAGCTGCTGACGGAAGCTATTATGGTAAAGCTCCGGCAGCAATCGTAGATTTGAAAGCCGCAGTACGTTACATCCGTCACAACAAAGGGATTCTTCCCGGCAATACAGATCAGATTGTATCGGTAGGTTGTAGTGCAGGTGGAGCTATCTCTGCATTGTTAGGAGCTTCGGGCAATAGTCCGCTCTATGATTCATACCTGAAAGAAATCGGTGCAGCTGACGATCGAGACGATATCTTCGGATGTGCGTGCTTCAGTCCGATTACCGACCTCGAACACGCCGATGGTGCATACGAATGGATGTACGGAGACTCTCCTACCCGTTCGGGCCTTGTCAATCAGGATCAATCCAACCAACTTAAAGCGATTTATGCCGACTACCAGAAATCATTGAATCTTCAGGGAAAATATGGTTATGGAATTCTAACGGTTAACAATTATCAGAACTATCTGCTCCTATACTACCTAATTCCCTCTGCCAATAAGTATCTGAGCGGGTTAAATGTTGATAGACGGAATGAATATCTGGCGAAAAACAAGTGGATTACCTGGGAAAATAACAATGCTTCATTTAGCTTCACCGACTATGTAACACATGTTGGCCGGATGAAAGGACTGCCTGCTTTTGATGACTTCAACATGCAGGCGGCAGAACCAATCGAGTTTGGCGACAAAACGACCAATGCCCGTCACTTTACCGATTTCAGCCTGCAACAATCTACCGGCGATAAAACCACAACAGTCGCCAGCGATGTGAAAAAGCTGGTCAACCTGATGAATGCATTTTACTTTATCGGTCTAAAGAACAACGGTTGTACCAATAACTGGTGGCTTCGTAACGGTGCAAGCGATAATCACACCTCACAAACCGTCATGATTAATCTGGCTACAAGCCTGGAAAACCAGAATAAGAAGGTGAATACCTGGCTATTTTGGGACGGAGGCCACTGTGCGGATGATGATCCCGATGGATTCGTAGACTGGATAGGAGAAATTACGGGTTATGCTAAGAAATAACTGCTGACTAAAGTTTTTACAGCCGTCTCATTCAATGGGGGCGGCTTTTTTATTTAAAAAACCTCTTTTTGAATATTCACACAACTGTGTCTATGATTATTTTTGAGAAAAGAAGAATTCGACCGACACCTTTAAGGTGTATTTATCCCTTCGGTTGTTGTCCAGATTATGGAATTTAACAGAAATCTTTTCCGGGAAATCGGGGCAAAATATAATAGATTCTATTTCATCAATCCGTTTTTCAATCAAATGACTGAAAAATTCTACCTTTGTGTTCTGTATAATTCCATTTTCAAAAAGATGTTTAAAGACAAACACAAATCCCTGTTCCTTCCTTATTCCCTTTCGTTGTTAATCTGCTTAATTACAATCAGAGGTTATGAATATTTTGACGCATCGTTGAAATTCTTTTCCACCAAACATGTTCTGCTATCAGAGATTCACGGTCTCTGGTACGATTACCTTACCTGGGGTGTTTTCAGCAGTATGGTGTTGTTGTTCTTTTCCCTGACATCCTATCTCAGCAAACGATTCGCCGGAATCCTGATGCACGTTTTAAACGTAGCTTTTATATTCTGCTGCATTGCCTTGCTCTACGTATTTATCGATCGTTCCGTTCCGTTCGATCACGAATTCTTTACACGCGATTCGGCTGAGCAGATTGTTACGATAAAAACCTACGCAGGCAAACCCATCTCGTTTCTTCCGTTTATCCTGTTAACCCTTTTATATTTTGGGTCTTACCGCTTATTATTACGTCGTATTCCATTTAACCGTACAGCGCAACGGGTCATGTTGTTTTTCATCCTTGCACCTCTTTTGCTGATCCGGTCCATCGTTCCATCTGCTTCAGGATTCGAGCAGACCGGTCAATATTACCTGACCTGTAACAAAGCCAGTTACTGGACTGCCGATGCGATAAAATACTTCAGCGATTTGCGCAAACATCACAACGTTTCGGTGGAAGATATGCAGGGGGAATTTACCTATTTCCAGGCTAACCGCCCCTTTAAGTTTACCGCCAAAAACTACCCGCTCATGCACGAAAACAAAGACGTGGACGTGCTAAGCCCCTTCTTCAACCTGGGCAAAGAGCAACCGAATATTGTGCTTGTAGTCGTAGAAAGCCTTTCACGTACTTTCAGCGGACGCAATGCGCCGTTGACCAGCTTCACGCCGTTTCTGGACGAACTCTCCAAACGCAGCCTTTGCTGGGACAATCACCTGAGCAATGCGACGGCTACTTTCGGGGTATTTCCTGCTACACTGGCATCGCTGCCCTTCGGTAACCGCGGGTTCTCCAACAACAGCATCATGCCCGACCACGAGTCGCTAATTTCCATATTGAAACAAAACGGTTATTACTCCTATTTCATGGTGGGCTATCAGCTCGATTATGACAATATGGGCGGATTTATCCGGATGCAAAAAACAGATTATATATTGCGCAACTTCGGCAAGAAGTATAAAATGATGGCCGAAGGAGAAGGCGGTTGGTCCATGGGGTATCCGGATGATGCTGTATTTAACCGCAGCTTCGAGGTCCTTGATTCAATGAAGAGAAAGCCTTACCTGAATGTCTATATGACCGCTACCACGCATGCCCCTTTCCTGTTCGACTCGCAGCCGAAATATCTGAAGCTGTTCGACAAGAAAGTGAAAGGCCTGCCGCTCAACAAAGAGACCAAACTGGCGCTTCACAAAAACCGTCAGGTGATGAGTTGTGTCATGTTTGCCGACGATGCCTTGCGTGATTTCTTCCGTAAATACAGCCGGCGTCCCGAATACAAGAATACCATCTTTATCGTTACAGGCGACCACCACCATGGTTCCGTACCCGCCGTCAATGACATTGACGATTACCGGGTACCGTTCATGATTTATTCGCCGATGCTGAAGGCCCCCAGGCGCTTTGAGTCCGCAAACTGCCATAACAACATTACCCCTACCCTGTTAGGCTTCCTGGCTAAGAAATACAATCTACAGCATATCCCCAAACAGGTACACTGGATGAATGGCGTAATGGATACAGCAACGAAATTCCGCAACATTCACCAGATTTCATTCATGACCTACAGCCGTGTCATGGAGTCATACATGTTTAAAAATTATTTCATGCGCGAAGACCGCTTGTTTAAGATCAATCCGGATATGTCGCAGGCAGAGTGTACCAACAGTGCCATGAAACAGAAAATCACCCACCTGCGCGATAATTTTATCGCTGTAAACAACTGGGTGTACGAGAACAACCACATTATCCCGGATAATAACGCCGTGATGAAGAATCGTGTGTTGCTGGGGAATATTACCCTTCCACAGGAACAAAAAGTGGGTTCCGCTGACTATTTCTCCGCCTGTACGAAGAACCTGAAGATTCCGTCAGTCTATAAACATTTGTATGTAGAAGCCGACTTTGATTGCTTCACGACCGAGCAAGACAGTTCTCGCATACCCGAATTCTGCTTTATGCTGGTTTCCAAACTTTCCGCCGGCAATACGAAAGAACTATTCTGGACCAATAAGGATATGCACTACATGTCAGCAGCCCGGTTCCTGCCCAACCGTTGGAACTCGCTGACCGTTCACGATGTGATTGGCATCGAAGAGTATCTGAAACATAAAAACCTGGAACTCTGCACAGGATTCACGGCCGAAAACAAGATCGGTATGAAGGTGAGAAACTTCAGGATGAAGTTGTACGGGATGAGATAAAAAAGGCTTCGCAATCCGGTGTTGCTTTCTCCGGAGGATATCAGCACAAACGATGCCCCCGTATCCGGAACTTAAAGTTGTTTTTTTCGTAAAAATAATCACTACAATATGAGAATAATCCTTGCACTTTGTTCTGTTTTATTTATATCCGCAATCGTTTCGGCACAATCGTATTACCCGTTGGATACACTTTCTTCCGATCAAAAGAAACAGATGTGCAAAGAATACAAAGAACGGTACAATGACTTCAAAACCCAATTGAAAATCAGATATAAAAGCAATGATCTGAAGAGTATTCTCAGGTTATACGATGACGTAAACAAAGAATTCGAAAAGGACATTAATTCGGGTGAATATCTGAGCGATAAAAGATACACAACCGAAGTTGATCAGGTTATTGCAAAACTTAGTATAAAGAATCCTCAAATCCCCGGGAACATCAGATATTTTCTCACACGTGACCTGTCACTCAATGCTGCGTCTTTAGGCAATCACAATATCCTGATCAATTTAGGCACATTCTACTACCTCGACAACGAACAACAACTAGCCGCAATCCTGGCCCATGAGATCAGCCATATTATGCTGGAACATACGCACAAGACTTGTCTGATGAAAACCGGCAATATGAACGATGAAGCTAAAGCCCATGTATCGGAAATCAGACAGGAGAATAGCGGTAAAAGTGAAAAAGCCTGGAGCAAAGTCAAACAATTACTGTACAAGCAAAGTAATTACAACCGAAACCAGGAATATGAAGCTGACTCACTGGGCTATCAGTTGTACAAGAATGCAGGATATGTGAAAAATGAATATATCAACTCCCTGAGGTTGCTTGACTTATATGACTCCATCAAGCCCATGGGTGTGAAAGCAGAGACTTATCAAACAGTTTTCAATCTGCCTTCTCAGCCGTTTAACCAGGAATGGATGAAAATGGAAAACTTCAACGGTTATGACTATTCAAAGTACCGGGAAAAGTTTAACTTAGACTCTCTGTCACACCACCCGAAAACTTTGGACCGCATCAATAAGCTAAAGAATTCATATCCTGAACTTTCAGGCGACACTGCCAAAGCTGTTTGTTCCTCTGAGTTTGAAAAGATCCGGGAGCTGACGCGTATCAGTCAGGCATCGTGCCTTGAATACGACGAAGAATATGGACTGGGAGTATACATATGCTTACTGTACCTGCAGAAAAATCAGGAAACAGAATACTACAAGCATTGGCTCGGCGAATTTTTCAATAAAATCTATGAAGCGCGCAAGCATTACACCCTCAACAGGTATGTGGATCGGGTAGACCCCAAAAATCATTCTCTGAGTTATCAGCAATTCCTCAACTTCATCTGGAATCTGAATCTCAACGAAATAAAGAATATTGCAGACTATTATAAAACAAAAGGCTCCTGAACGGAGCCTTTTGTTTTATGGTATCTAGTAATTAAGCTTTTCCAGACGAATCTGATTATACTTGTCTTTTTCATTATATTCTCTTAGCATAATATACCCCTCTTTGGCAGGTATAGGATCTATCTGGTATTTCTTTTTTGAATACATCGAAATCTTTTCAGTAGTCAGCTTTCCATCCAGAATCGTATGTATGCCCAACATCCACTGCTTCTTGTTGACTTCCGGATTTAACTCATTATCACAGGTAAAGAAGGCTGAACCACTTTCGTTTTTAATGGACTGAGAAAAGAGATAATAATTTACCAGATACGGATAGGTTTTCTCTCTTTGTATCTGATCCACTCCTTTACAATGAAAATCCTTATCCAGATGAAAAACGTTCAGGTCTTTTACTTCTGCCGGACTCGGGGACAACCATCCCAATAAGGGCAACCACCAGAGTTTATATCCGCCCGGATATCTCTGTTCAGTCAAAATGTCGACAGCCCCATCATTCCTGAAAAAGAATTTCTTCGGCCAGACATAGTATCCACCTTTAAGCTTCCCTTTGGGTTTCACAGAAATAAAAGAGGCATAGTCCCCCCAGTTAGTATACTGATTAGAAACCTCCTTACCGGATCCATCCAATTCTATTTTATAGAAGCCCAGCGATTTTTTAGACTGTCCTTTCGGAGAATAGTCACCCGAAATCACCAATTTTCCGTCAACCTCCTTTACAAAAACAGACTGCTCATATTTACTTTCCTCATCCTTAATGACTTTCGTATAAATCGTTTCTCCGGTGCGAATATCGACTTTAATCAGCCTTCGGCGAATTGCTTTCATCACGCTGATATCCTGCTCCATCAGGTAAAGATTATTATTCTTCAAATGCAAGGCTGAACAATGGGTATAGTTAAACTGCCGTGCTCCTGCACCATTATACTCATACTTCCAGAGCAACTTCTTATCTTCATTATACATCCGGATAATACTTTCCTGATAATCATAACCATCCCGGTTCATTTCGGTCACATAAAATCCCTTGAAACTTCCATTATCGAAAGGATGAATAATCAGCTTGTTAATCGACTTCTTATTCTGTTTTTTCAACATTGCCGCATCAGTAGGTAATTCAACAATGCTGTCATTCTCAAATTTCAATTCTTTCGATACACTGTTATCCTTCAGGGAAATAATCTGAAATCCCGATGTAAGCGGATATTCATTACCTATTACGGGTTGATAGGAATAAAAATTAGTCAGTATGAGCTTATCCCCCATCATGGAACAATCCAGATAAGCACACTTCACACCTGTCGACCAGGTTCCTCCCTCTTTGTACGAATTACTTACAAAAGTACCGTTTGCAACCCGGTTCAGGTTTTTATCCAATAGCACATACTCCATGGTTTTATTTACCTTGTCGGCATCTCGCTTATAGAGATAAAAATAACCATACAAATCTTCATTGGAATCATACAAAATGGAACTTAACACCATTTTTCCTTCAGCAAGTTTCATAAGATCCTGCATCTGGCCGAATGCCAGTGTCGTAACCAGCAAACTTAAAATCAATAATCTAACTCTCATTCTCATTACGCAATATTAAATCGATATTATTTCCAAACCTTTCCGCATGCTCATATGCAACTCATTAGTTAAACATATTTATCATACGTTTAAAATATTACGCAAATGTAAATAAAACATCATATTATACAACAAAAACTACAAGCAAAATAAGCTATTCCGGATCTTTGTATAGTTTTATATCCGTCGTGGTGGAGAATCTTTTCTATCCGCTTTCACTTCACTTATAGTCAATCCATATCTCTATAAAATGTAACAATATCTCTTTTGTGATTAAATAAGCTGAATAATCATCTCAGGATTTGAGAATGCCGCAAAACATCACGAACTTTGCACCGATATAACAATAAAAACAATTATAAATAGATAAGCACATATGAAACGAGCATGAACTAATGTTCACTAAAGAGTCTGACATTATATGCGAGTTCCATATGTAGCCAAAACAAAAATAAATATTGACATATGAAAACGGCAAAGATTATTACCGGAAAAGGCGAGATGCTGGTTGAGTTTTTCGAGCAGGATGCTCCCAAAACAGTTGCAAACTTTATCAAGCTGGCTAAAGAAGGATTCTACGATGGATTGACTTTCCACCGTGTAATTCCTGATTTTGTGATTCAGGGCGGATGTCCTGACGGCACAGGTGCAGGTGGTCCCGGTTACTCTATCCCTTGTGAACTGAAGGGTGGCAACCAGTATCACGACAGAGGCGTGTTGTCCATGGCTCATGCCGGACGCAATACCGGTGGTTCTCAGTTCTTCATCTGCCATTCGCGCACAAATACTTCTCACCTGGACCGCCAACACACTTGCTTTGGTAAAGTAGTGGAAGGTTTGGAAGTGATTGACCAGATTCGTCGGGGCGATAAGATTCTGAAAATCGAAGTGTCGGAGTAATTCCCGATAAAGATATGGTAAAGCAAAGGTCAGAAAGTAACGTTCTTTCTGACCTTTGTCATATATATGTGACAGCTACAAGCTGTCTTTGTTTTGGGCACGGGTTACGCTATCGCTAAACCCGCGCCAGGAGTTCCTTTTCAAACTCGCGCGAAAGATTACAAACATAAATTAGGCAACACAAAAGATTTGGTGTTGGAATGTAGCCTAATCCATAAGCCGGGATTGGCATTTAATTGCTGCATTGCCTCTTCTTTATCAGCACTTATGCGGGTATTAAGTACGTTGGCATACGTCTGTATCTTAGCTGGAGCGGAGTCGGCATCAACAACAGACTGAACGATCTTTTTGGCTCCTAATATCGCAGCCGGCCCTAATGTGAGGATATATTTAGCGGATCTGCACTCCTTTTCATCACTTTCACTCACGATACTGCCACCGGCTTTAAACTTGTTGATGTGGTGTTCCAGTATGGTACTGGATATCGGGATAATCCCTGCAACATGGTGATTCAGCGCACCGGAGAAAGGTTTTATATAAGCCAGATGTGATGCCTGATTTTTTTCCGGACCGTGTCCGATAAAGAATATATCCAAACCGCCTAACTCTTCCAGTTTAGTCAGATACCCGATCAGCGAGGACTCAATATCTTCCGTGTCCGTACGCATGGGTGTAAAGCTTTTTATCTTTTTGAAGAAATCATCTCCCAATATGCGTTCAAAATCACGGACAAAACTTAACCCGTTCTTCATACCCATAGGTGCAAGTGCATCCTGTGTAAAAACATTTAGTCTGGCAAGTAATTCATCCTGTTCCGTGGTCTTGGCAATCTCTCCCAGCAAACGGTGCAGCTCCTGCGCTCCTCTTCCGCCAAGAAGGGCTATATTGATATCTCCTTCTTTGGAAGCCGCCGTACAGTACAGCTCATTTAACATGGCCTTACCTACTTCTGCTTCACTTTCCAGCACAATGGGTGTAACACCATGATCGGTGTACTGAAATTCCAGGTCGCTGTTTTGAGACAACCAAACGTTGCTGTTGTCTTCGTATCTTGTAAACGATGAATTATTTACAGTCATATATATTATTGATGATTTTGGGGCAAGTACATTGGCACCCGGTTAGTATGGTTTACGTTTCATGTGCAAAAGTAGGCGAATGAAATGGAATAACTGGAATAATAATCCCTTTTCTTATCCGTCTCCTTTAGCTCCACTAGCGCGAGATTAGCGAAGCGTATCTCGTGCTGGAAATTCAAGCAGCTTGTAGCTGCAGATTCATTCAATAAGGTTCGATTATTACTCTTCCTTTGCCTCTGGCAATATCTATTGCACTACTATATGGATAGTTTTCTACTCATTGAACTTTTGCTTTTATATATGCGACAGCTACAAGCTGTCTTTGTTTTGGGCACGGGTTACGCTATCGCTAAACCCGCGCCAGTGGGGTGATATGGGACCGAATATTGTAGATAGAATGCAATGAAGACTTAATAAACAATCCCAATTTGATTTTTGTTATTATTATAGTTCTCAAAATAACAAATCATTTTTGAATAATATCCATGTTTATAATATAAAACAACTTCCAACTCATCATTAAAACATCAATCTCTCACAAATAGCTATATCCTTTTACATGTGAAAATTGAATCTATCAAATCAAACGTTTGATTAACTAAATCTTACTATTATGAAAAAAGCAGTTGTTCTTATTGTGATTTTATTTACATCAACTTTATTATACCCACAACGATTTGGTGTAAAGGCTGGATTTAATATGGCATCTTATATTGGAAATGATGGAAAAGATGCTAAATCAATACTAGGATTTCAGATAGGAGGTATCGTCGAATTTCCAATTAGTGATTTGTTTTCCATTCAACCCGAAATTTTCTTATCTCAAAAGGGAGCTAAATTTACAGAGCCGATAACTATCTCAGAAGTATCTGGAATAGCAACGACCACGACCACTCTTGATATTATTGATAAACCTATTTATCTCGAAATGCCAATAAATATGCTGTTTAAAGTAAATGTCGGTTCAGGAAAAGTTATTGTCGCAACTGGACCATATATTGCATATGGCATTTCCGGCAAAGAAACACGAAAGGTCACATTAGAAAATATAACTACATCAAATGAATATAATTTATTTTCAAAGATGGATGGAGAAGGAGTAAAAGACCTATTAAAAAGATTTGATGCTGGAATAGGTGTCTATACAGGATATGAATTAAATAATGGAGTTTCTCTAAATCTGGGAACTTCTCTTGGACTTATTGATATAAGCAATAATAGTGGCGATTTGAAAAATAGCTCTCTAATCCTTTCTGCTGGATATAAATTTAGATCCAAATAAAGGAACCACTTCTCTTATCGCAAGTATTGAAGGTAACTTCTGGTTCAAGTTTTCTGCCCCCGTATTCTCCGTTGTCTGTTCCCAAATCTGCAACAGAAACAAAACCGTAGTAGGCCGCTGGGCGAAGTCTCCAGACTTGCAATCCTCCAACATTAAACAAAAAACTACACCGAACAGCCCGCATTAATCCGATCTTTTTCATCCGCATTATTACCGGAATAATTTGATAACCGGTACTCATAAGCCATTCTGATTTGATAAACAAATATAAAGATTCATACTGAAAAACTGCTTATTTCCAAATAGAAAGCGACTCCATTTTTACACTAAAACCGCTTCCCTGATTATTGCTGCTGCTACGATTGCCCGCCGGAGGCCGGCTTCTGTTACCCACAGAAAAGTCTCAGAGTTGCACAGAGATTTTTCTTGTTTCTTTATTAGCCCCTGTATATTTCAGCATAATACAATCTATATCAAACAGTTTTCCGTGGGACTCTGAGGAACACACTGGGACATCTGTGTAATTTATGTGAGAATAATGAGTTTAAAAAATATGATATTATTTCGTTCGTATTACTTACCATAACCTGCCTAAAGTAATCCTCTAAAATTAAAAAGCTGCAGCAATCGTTTTGCCACAGCTTTTCAACATAACACCAAATTACACACTATATTATATCTTATAATAAATATCCATGCCGGAAAACCGCTTTAAATCCGGGGATCCTCCGCTATTGCTCCGTTGATGCTCCGTAGATGCTCCGTTGATGGTCCGAGAAACCCATCCTGAGAAAAAGCGAATCCAGTTTACACATTACAATTACACCCCGGCTATTTCTTTCGGATTAATCAAATAACCATTCATATTCTTACAGATTAAAACCAACATTTTCAATATTTACCCCGCAACACCTCCACCAAACTAACAACCTATTCATATCTAATTTACAGAACGAATACATTGGCTCACTCCTTAGTTGTTCGTAACGTTTCCACCACAACAGATTATTCCGACCTACCTGTGAATTCACCCGGCCGAACGCCAAACTGCTTCTGGAAGCATTTGGTAAAGTAAGACGGATTATTGAAACCCACCATATAGGCAATTTCATTGATCCGGTATTTTTTCTCTGCGAGAAGTTCGGCAGCTTTCTTCAGGCGAACCACCTGCATCAATTCATTGGGAGTAACGCCGGCCAACGTTTTGATTTTTGCAAAAAGTCCGGAACGGCTGATAGCAAGCTGTTCGGAAAGCATTTCGATAGAGAAATCCGGATTGGAGATATTGTTTTCAATAAATGCATTCATTTTGGAAAGAAACTCCTCATCAGCCTTATTACCCGCAATGCTGTTGAGCGGTACGAAAGGCATCTCGGAATACTTGCGACGGAGCGCTTTTCTCGACTCGATCAGGTTCCGGATCTGCGCTTTCAGGAAGCGGACCGAAAATGGTTTCTCCACATACGCATCCGCACCGCAATTCATCCCCTCAATCTTGGCGCTGAGATCGGTTTTTGCCGTAAGCAAAACCACAGGAATGTGGCTGGTCAGAATATTTGCCTTCAAAGCGGAACAAAATTCCAGTCCGTCCATGCGGGGCATCATCAGGTCACTGATGATCAGACTCACTTCACTGTTTTTCAGTTTATCCAGGCCATCCATCCCGTCTTCGGCTGTTATTACGGAGTAATCGGATGAGAAACTCTCCTGCAGGAAACCACGCATCTCGGGATTATCTTCCACAATCAGCAACAGGGGTTTTTCATGACTTTCAGAAACAACACTTGCAGGATATTCTGCTGAAGAAAAGACCTGTGGTTCCGACTCTCCGGGAACTGCCGCTTCCTGATCTGCCGAATCGAAAACTACTGCGGTATTCCTCAAGGGAAACGAAACACAGAAACAGGTACCGATGGGTATGGCGTCAGTCACCGCAATTTCACCTCCGTGGGCATCGACCAGACTTTTCACCAACGAAAGGCCAATTCCCGTACCGGGCTTCACTCCCGCGGATACCTGATAGAACGGGAGAAATATCTTTTCCTTTTCAACATCGGGAATACCCTGTCCATCGTCCGTCACCAATATATCAAAACGATCGGTACCGGACACACAGGACATAACAATCTTGCTTTTGGCATACTTCATCGCGTTGGAGAGCAGGTTGCTGACAATCTTCGTCAATGCTTCCTGGTCAATATCTGCCTCCATGGCGGAATCAGGGCAATCGAAAACAAATTCCAGTCCTTTCTGATCAATTAAAGGATAAAACCGGTCGAACGTACCTTGCAGCAATTCAGGCACATTCCGGTGAAGGAAAGTAAGCGACAGAGCCCCCTGCTCCACCTTCCGGAAATCGAGCAACTGATTCACAAGCAACAAAAGGCGCTGGCTATTCCGGTCAATAATGTTCAGATCGTTGCGAATCAGATCCGGCAGATTAACCGCTGTGGTCATAATCTTCTCCAACGGCCCGATAATCAGCGAGACCGGAGTACGTATCTCATGGGCAATGGTTGTAAAGAAGCTGATCTTCGCATTGTAAAGCTCCTTCTCCTTCTCCTGGTTCAATTGGGCTATTTTCGCTTTGTGCTTCCGTTCGGTACGCAGCATCCACGATTTGGCAATCCAGACCATCAATCCGATGAAAAGCAGGACGTATAGAATCTTGAATACGGGAGTCAGCCAGAAAGGCGGATGGATAACGATCCTTACGGTAGCCCCCTCCTCATTCCAGATGCCGTCGTTGTTGCAGGCTTTCACCCTGAAATCGTAGGTACCGGCAGGAAGGTTGGTGTAAGTCGCTTTGTGTTGATTGGAAACATAGTTCCAGTCTTTATCAAAGCCTTCCAGTTTGTAGGCATACCTGTTCTTTTCGGGAGTATTGTAACTCAATGCCACAAAATCAAGGCTGAACACATCCTCTTTATACGACAGATCAATCTGCTTCATCACATGAATAGCCTTCGGTAACGCTCCTTCGTCACCCACTTCAACCTCCTTGTTGAAAATCTCCAGGCGGGTAATCGCTACCGGAGGTACAAACTTATTCCGGATAATCTTTTGCGGATAAAAAGCATTGAATCCATTAGCCGTACCAACGTAGATTTTGCCACCTGGACTCTTAAATCCGGAGTTGGCAATAAACTGATCGCTCAGTAGGCCGTCACTTTGGGTAAATACCTGGCACAACCCATTATGGGTATTGTATCTGACCAATCCCTTAGAGGTGGTGATCCACAGCAGGTCATTATCCTCAATGATGGAACAGATGGTATTAGCCGGAATATTTAAATCAACCGGGATAAACCGGTTTCGGGCATCATCGTAACGACATAAGCCATTGGTTGTTCCTACCCAAAGCGTAGATTTACGGTCAATCAACATACAGTTGATCAGATTTCCCGGTAGTGAAGTGGTATCCCCTGCCCGGCTGAGGTAGTTGCGCCACTGATGTTTTTGTTCGTCGAAACAAAAAACCCCTCTTCCCCATGTTCCAAACCAAAGCCTTCCCCTGTTGTCCTGCTCGATATCGATCGTAGTTGCATTCAGGTCTTTTACCCGGGTAAAATTATCCTCATTCCGGTTATACAGATTCACCCCCGACATACTGGCCACCCACATGCGCTTGCTACGGTCTTTAAAAATGGCATAGATACTGCTTCCATCCAGTGTTTTCGGATTTCGGTCTTCGCTTATATAGTGTTTAAATTTCCCGGTGCGCGAATCGAAAACATTCAATCCGCCGGAATAGGTTCCGATCCAAAGTTTATCGTTGTCCCAGCATAACGCATGGACATTGTAATACGAAATGCTGTTGCTACCGGGCTGTGGCATATAAGCCGTAAAACGTCCGGTCTGCTTATCCAGTTTATTCAGTCCCCCGTCATCCGAAGCAATCCAGATGTTTCCGGCCTTATCTTCGGTGAATCCGCCTATGACATTCCCGTTCACTGAATTCACATAACGGGAATGGGTGTAACGTTCAAACAGTCCGCTCGTCGGGGAAACATAGTTCACCCCGCCATAATAGGTTCCCACCCAGAGACCGCCTTCACGGTCTTTATATACCGGGTAAATGAACTTATCGGAAAGAGAAGTGGGATCGGTTTCACTGGAGGTAAACAACCGATGGGTCATCGTACGGGTATTGAAGAGGCTCAATCCGTCATCCGACCCGATGAGCAATTCCCCCGGACTGTATTCGCTGATCTCATGGACGTGCATAATACCGCCCGGCATTTTCGGAGAAAGGTAGCTGACCGCTTTATGGGTTTTACGATCCAGCCTGTAAATACCACGATCCCAGGTACCCAGCCAGAGGTTTCTGCCCGAGTCCTCAAATATCCGGTATATGGAAGAAAATGAATTATCTCCCTCAACCGTAAACGGGACATTCTCAAAGCGGTTGCCCTTACGATTGAAAAGTATTAGTGACGATTCCGTGTTCTTCTGAGCCGCCCAGATCCGGTTGGAACGATCGGCATAGATACAGTTAACCAGATCAGACTTAAACCGGCGGGAATTTTCGATCGAGAACAGATATTGCTGTAATCTGCCTGAGGAAAGATGATAGCAAAAGATACCCTGCCCATAGGAGGCTATCCAGAGATTACCGGACTTATCCAAAACCATATTATTGATGTTGGAGGTAATGCCTATGCCCCCCGGGGTCTTCACCTGAAAACGGGTAAACCTTTCGGTTGCGGGATCATACGTATAAATCCCCTCATCGGTCCCGACATAGATTATCCCTTTGTCATCCTCCAGCAAAGCGCTGATGTAATTGCTCCCCAGAGTGGTGCCATCGGCCCGTTTGCTTTTGAATTCCTTAAATGTATATCCGTCAAAACGATTCAGGCCATCTTCGGTACCAATCCACATAAAGCCCCGGCGATCCTGTAAAATACTTCTGACCGAATTATATGACAGGCCGTCTTCTGCCCGGTAATGACGAAACCGGAACTCTCCTGCTGTTATCCACCCGGGAAAAAATAAAGAGAAAGTGAAAAGAACGAATAAAGTTTTGTTTCTCATGTAATGATAAAAAATTTCCAGTTCACGGATACCATCTTTATAACTCATTCCAATGCAATTCTTCCGGTTAAACAAAATAAACGCAAGGGATAAGCCGGATACAATATTAATACATTTATTCAGAAATGCCCGAAAGAATCATCCGTAAATACAACACAAAAATCCAGAAACAGCCCATACAACCCTGAATTACTTCAATTTAACATACTGTGATAAAAAAAACGCTTTGGACTATTCTTCTATCGAAATAGACGATTGTGCAATCCGTTCAGGATGAAAATCAATTAATTCGCAATCCAAACGTGAGGATAATTTACAGAACCGACACACAATAAAATACCTATGAAAAAAAAGCACTTTTTCGTATTGGCCTTTTGCCTGCTCTCCGGCATAATCCAAGCCCAAATGTTTTTCGGAGAACAAAAGAACAAACAGGACTCTGCCTTTCTGAATCTGGCTGCCACCCCGCCCATGGGATGGAACAGTTGGAACAAATTCGGTTGCAACGTCAATGAGACCATGTTGAAAGAAACTGCCGATGCGATTGTATCCTCGGGCATGAAAGAGGCCGGTTATCAATATATCGTCATTGACGATTGCTGGCAGATCGGACGCGATGAAAAAGGGAATATCATCGCAGACCCCAAAAGTTTCCCAAACGGAATCAAAAGTCTTGCAGACTATATCCATAATAAAGGCCTGAAACTGGGCATCTATTCCTGTGCAGGCTCACTGACTTGCCAGGGCCGTCCGGGTAGCCGGGGATATCAGTTTCAGGACGCCCGTCAGTATGCGGAATGGGGTGTCGATTACCTCAAATATGACTGGTGTTCGAATGAAGGTCAAAATGCAGAGGCTGCTTATCGAACGATGAGTGATGCGCTGAAGGCCTGCGGCAGGCCGATTGTTTTTAGTATTTGTGAGTGGGGCGAGAGTCAGCCGTGGAAATGGGGCAAAGGAATAGGACACCTTTGGCGCACCACGGCTGATATACGCGACTGCTACCGCTGCAAATTTGACTGGGGCGGCGTGGGTGTACTCGACATCATCGACGTATTGGCCGATCTCTATCCCTACGCAGGTCCCGGACACTGGAACGATGCCGAGATGCTGGAAATCGGTAACGGAGGTATGACGCGCGACGAATACATTACACACTTCTCGATGTGGGCTATGCTGGCAGCTCCGCTTATGGCCGGGAATGACATCCGCAATATGGATAAGGAGACCCGTGAAATTCTGACCAACAAGGAAGTTATCGCTGTAGATCAGGATAGTATGGGCGAACAAGCCCGTCGCTTTATTGATATGGGCGATCAAGAGATCTGGGCTAAACCGCTAGCCAACGGCGAGCTGGCAGTCTGCTTTCTCAACCGCACCGACAATGTATGGAACCTCAACTATGACTGGAAAAAACAGACTATTTACTATGCAACAAAGGTGAATATTCATAAGAAAGAATACATCATCCGCGATCTGTGGAAACACAAAGAGATCGGAACAACTGCTTCCAATACCCAAGCGACTATTCCGGCACATGGTATATTAATGGTACGACTTTCACCGAAAAAGAAATCATAAAAATCTACGCGATGAGACTAAATACAAAATTCAGATTATTATTTACCGCCCTGCTGATCGTATTTGCAGCCAAATCGATGGCGGGAAAAAGTGAGACATTATCCCTGAAATCCCCCAATGGAAAACTTCGGGTGGCCATTTCACCGGAAGATAAGCTAAACTATGCCATCTATCACGATGGGCAGACGATATTGGCACCTTCTGCCATAGGTTTGACCCTGTCAAACGGAGATATGCCGGGTAAGAATCCTCATAAAACAGGAATCAAAAAACGCTCTGTCAAAGAGACGATCAACGCTACCCATTACCGTTTCTCATCCTTCACCACCCAATACAACGAATTGAAAATCTCCTTCAAAGGAAACTACGGCGTAATATTCCGGGCCTACAACGAAGGTATTGCCTACCGTTTTTTTACTACAAAAAGCGGTAATATCAGCATCAAAGATGAGTTGGCTGAATTCAACTTTGATAAAGATTACACCAGCTACATGCCTTATTCGACCGGCAAAAAAGATCCGTTTGCCATGGCTTTCCAGAGTACCTATGAGGTAAAACCGCTCACGCAGGCCAATCCGTCTGTTCCGGCATTCCTGCCTCTTACGGTTGATCTGGGCAACGGTAAAAAACTAACCGTTACCGAATCTGACCTCGAAGATTATCCGGGCATGTTTATAAAGTCCGAAGGGAAAATGGGATTTAAAGGGCTTTTTGCTCCACTCCCGGCAAAGGTTGCACAGAATGCCTGGCGGAAACAGGAATATGTGACCGAAAGAGATCAAGATATTGCCCAAACCAGCGGAACACGGGAATACCCATGGAGAGTATTGATCGTTACCGAAAAAGATACCGAGATGCCGGTCAGCAATCTCGTGTATGCACTGGCCTCTCCCTCCCGTGTCAAAGATTTCTCCTGGGTAAAAGGCGGTAAATCGGCCTGGGAATGGTGGAACGACTGGGGTATCTCCGGTGTGAACTTCAAAGCCGGAATCAATACGGAAACCTACAAACACTATATTGACTTCGCTTCGCAGAACAGGCTGGAATATGTAATTCTGGACGAAGGCTGGTACAAGCCTTCCAGCGGTGATATGCTGACTGTGATCCCCGAAATCAACCTACCTGAACTGATTTCTTATGCCAAAAGCAAAAACGTAGGCATTATCCTCTGGACGGTGTTCAATGTACTGGACAATCAGCTGGAAGCAGCTTGTAAAAAGTACTCCGAAATGGGTATCAAAGGCTTCAAAGTCGATTTCCTCGACCGCGATGACCAGAAAGCGGTACAAATGACCTACCGCATTGCCGAAGCGACTGCAAAATACAAACTGACCCTTGACCTGCATGGCTTCTACAAACCGACCGGACTGAACCGTACTTATCCCAACATCATCAATTTCGAAAGTGTATTTGGTATGGAGGAGATGAAATGGAGCACACCGGAGGTGAATATGCCGGCTTATGACGTAACATTTCCCTTTATCCGCCTGATGGCCGGTCCGGTCGATTACACACCAGGAGCCATGCGCAACAGTACCAAAAGCGACTTCAAACCCATTTACTCCAACCCGTTGAGCCAGGGTACCCGTTGCCACCAGCTGGCAACCTATATTGTGTTCGACTCGCCGCTGACCATGCTGGCCGACAATCCGACCATTTACCAAAAGGAACAGGAATGCACCACATTCATTGCCGGCCTGCCCAACGTAACCGATGAAACTAAAATCTTGCAGGGAAAATTAGGGGAATACATCGTTTCGGCACGCAGAAAAGATAAAGAATGGACAGTCGGTGCATTAACCAACTGGAGCGAACGGGACATTACCTTGCCCCTGGATTTTCTGAAAAAGGGTATAAAATACCAGGCAGAGGTATTCCGGGACGGCATCAATGCCAACAAGCAGGCAACTGACTACAAACGAGAAGTCACGACCGTTACATCCGATTCTACGTTGAAGTTACATATGGCTTCTGGAGGAGGTTTTGCCATTCACCTGACAGAAATTGAAAACGATAAAGTAAGCGCAGTCCCCCAATCGCTTCACCTCTATCCTTTTTACAAAAAATACCTCGATGCCGGTGGTATGCCAGTGGTCAGCTCTCATCAGGTGAGCGATCAGGCCCTTTACAAAGCCCGTGAGATCATTAAGGGAATGCTGTCGAAACGAAAAGACATAGCCCGCTATATGATCGGAAAAGGATGCCGGGTGATGGTCATCGGTGCCAACGAACAGGTGTGCGAGCTACCGGAATATGCCCACATCTGCAACAGCCCCGACAGCATCGCATACTGGAATAAACGGGCACGCGGTTTTGGCGGTTCTCCCGAAGATGACTTCAGTTGCAGTTGCGGCGAAGAGAATCTGATTTGCCTACCCGGCGACCGGTACGAGGGAGAAAATATCCTGATTCATGAATTTGCTCACATTTTTCACATGGTTGGTATTATTGGGGTAAATCCCGGTTTCAACAATGAGCTGGAAACGGTGATGCAGCATGCCATCGAAAAGGGACTCTGGAGCAAAACATACGCTTTATCCAACAAAGAGGAATATTTCGCTGAAACCGTTCAGTCCTTCTTCAACTGCAACCGATATTCCGAAACGGCTAACGGCGTACACAACAACATAAACCGCCGGGAAAAACTCAAAAAATACGATCCCGAGATGTACAACCTGCTGCTGAAATATTTTGCAGAAACAGATATTCCGATCAGTAACAAGGTGCATGAGTAACCCTGTTGATATTGACCAGGGAGTGATTTATTATCAATTTATTTAATATCTGATATATGATAAAAGCATTAAAGCTGTACTTTGCAGTATTACTTAGTTTCTGCCTGATTTCTTCGGTTATAAGGGCTCAAAACGGCGATCAAATTCTGGATGGAATTGGCGAAACCAGCCTGATATCACGTTATTCTTTTAACGGAGATGTTAAGGACCTGTCACGAAACACCTTACATGGCTCCATTCAGGGTGCAAATTATAAATTTATCCAGGACGATCTATTCGGAAACGTTCTTTCGCTATCAGGCGATAAAGAGGCTTTTATCACCTTGCCGGGAAAATCGGTATCAGGCGAAGAATCGCTAAGTCTTACCGGTTGGATTTTCTTACGCTCGGCAAAAAGCGGCCAGCTCCTTTTCGATTTCGGAAAAGACTTTAATTCGCATTTTGTTGTTGCCCCGGTTGGAACGAGGGAAAATGCAGGTTTCCTGGCTCAGGTAACGACAAAATCAAAAACTTACACAGCCAGTTCTGCGGCCCTGTCGATTAATAAATGGAACCATATAGCCGTGGTTATTGATGTTCCTTCAAGAATATTGAGTACATATCTAAACGGAAAGCTTGTTTGTGAAACAAAGAACGTTGATGTTGAGTTAAGTCAGCTTTTCGATTATAAAGCAAGCGACAAAAATAAACTTTATATAGGAAAATCAGCTGCGAAGGAGAATATCTGGCTAAATGCCGGTTTGCACGATTTCAGGCTTTACAGGGTTCCGTTAACAGAAATGCAGGTGGCACGAATTTACCAAAATGCTTTAAAAACTGAAGGCGCAGTCAGGACTGATGATGAAAAGGTCAGCAATTTGCCCAACTTTCCGGAAAATACCCCTCAGTTGTATAATGCTTACCTCGAAAGCGTTCCTGATATTCGGGTCGAAACTGTAGTAGGAATCCTGCCTCGATTGCCCCGTTACATAAAAGGTGTTTACCGTAATAACTTTCATGGACCAAAAGTAAGGGTTATATGGCCATCACCTACAGATAACAGCCAGGTGCTGACTCCCGGCACTTATACCATTTCCGGGAAAGTGCCCGGCACTAACCTGCAACCTAAGGTTACAGTTATAATTAAAGATGCAACAGAAAAGGCAAACCCCGGCCGAACGCTGGAACCTTTCAAACTTAGCCAGGTAACATTAAATTCCGACAGTCATAAACACAGTACTAAATTTATCGAGAACCGCGATAAATTCCTGAAAGGTCTTGCGGGCTCTAACCCCGATGATTTCCTTTATATGTTCTGCAATGCCTTTGGTCAGAAACAGCCCAAAGGTGCCGAACCGCTTGGTGTATGGGATAGTCAGGACTGCAAATTGCGCGGTCATGCCACCGGGCACTATCTTAGTGCGATAGCACAGGCCTATGCGGGCAGCGGTTATGATCCATCGCTTCAGGCTAATTTTGCCAACAAAATGAAGCACATGGTCAATAGCCTCTACGAATTATCAAAATTATCGGGACAACCCCAAATCCCTGGTGGTGCATGTGTCCCGGATCCCAAAGCCGTGCCTCCGGGGCCAGGTAAATCAGGTTACAACTCCGATTTGAGTATGGATGGAATCCGTACCGATTACTGGAATTGGGGTAAAGGATTTATCAGCGCCTATCCGCCCGACCAGTTTATTATGTTGGAAAAAGGTGCCAGTTATGGTGGCGATAATACCCGGATTTGGGCGCCCTACTATACTTTGCACAAAATACTGGCCGGTCTTATGGATATATACGAAGTTAGTGGTAACGAAAAGGCTCTGGAAATAGTTAAAGGCATGGGCGACTGGGTTTATGCCCGATTAAGCCAACTTCCTGATCAAACACTTATCAGCATGTGGAACAAATACATCGCAGGCGAGTTTGGGGGCATGAACGAAGCTATGGCCCGACTGTCAAGATTGACCAACGAACCACGCTATCTGGAAGTTGCAAAGATGTTCGACAATATTAAGGTTTTCTATGGCAATGCGGAACATTCGCATGGGTTGGCCAGAAATGTTGACACGTTCCGTGGTTTGCACGCTAACCAACACATTCCTCAAATTATTGGGGCACTTGAAATGTATCGTGACTCACATGCTCCGGAATATTTCAATATTGCTGATAATTTCTGGTACATGTCAATAAATGATTATATGTACAGTATTGGAGGAGTTGCCGGTGCGCGTAACCCGGCAAATGCCGAATGTTATATCAGTCAGCCGGCTACACTTTACGAAAACGGCTTCTCTGAGGGCGGACAGAACGAAACTTGTGCGACCTACAATCTGCTCAAATTATCAAGCGACCTTTTTCAGTTTGAACAACACGCTGAATTAATGGATTATTACGAACGCGGGCTTTACAACCATATTTTGGCTTCGGTAGCCGACAGTACACCGGCAAATACCTATCATGTACCTCTCAGGCCAGGTTCGGTAAAACAGTTTGGAAACGACGACATGAAAGGTTTTACCTGTTGTAACGGTACAGCACTTGAAAGCAATACCAAATTTCAAAACTCTATTTATTTCAGAAGCACTAACAATCAGGCTTTGTACGTAAACCTTTTTATTCCATCAACATTACACTGGACTGAAAAGAACATCACCGTAACACAATCAACCGCTTTTCCGAAAGAAGACCATACGCTATTAACGATTAAAGGCAAAGGTACGTTTGACCTGAAAGTGCGCGTGCCACATTGGGCAACCAAGGGCTTTTATGTAACGATTAACGGTAAACCCGAGAAAGTTAACGCCGAGCCGGGAAGTTATTTAACCTTGAGCCGTAAATGGAGCGATGGCGATAAAATTGAGTTGCGCATGCCTTTCCACTTTTACCTGGAACCGGTGATGGATCAGCAAAACATTGCTAGTTTGTTTTATGGCCCGGTTTTACTGGCAGCACAGGAACCTAGCCCTCGTAAAGACTGGCGCAAGATTTCCCTTGATGCAAACGATATAAGCAAATCAATATCAGGCAACCCTGAACAATTGCAATTTACGATCGATGGTGTGGTATTTAAACCATTCTATGATACATATGGCCGCCATTCGGTATATTTGGATGTCATGCTAAAGTAAAAATCTCCGGACAGAGATAGTGGCTATGAGTTACACCCATTAAGAGAAACCCTCAACTTGAACTGCACCCCAAGAGTTAAACATAAAACTTTTGGGGTGCTTTGTTTATGACCTCTTGGGGTAGTACTTCGCCGAAGCCGTTCAGTCCTTCTTCAACTGTAACCGATATTCCGAAACTCCGAACGGCGTACACAACAACATAAACCGTAGGGAGAAGCTTAAAAAATACGATCCGGAAATGTATAAACTGTTACTGAAATATTTTGTAGAGGCTAATATTCCGAGCAGCAATAAGGTGCATTGATTGATGGAGCTTTTCACCGGAGGTTGTCTATCTGGTAATTCCACCTTACGGGCATTTATGTTCCTTTGCATGTTTTTGGCTTCCTTAGAGGGTAATGAGCGGTGGAAAAATAAAAACCGACCAGCAGTGGGCGGGACGGTTGATGATGAATATCGTACATAAAAAGCTTATTTACAAAGCTTCATTGTCGTATTCAAGTCCGGTGCCATTCTTTTTGTGGGTTCCTGAACCTCAATATTACACTTTATATTGTTGACATTTTCATCAGAGTCAGGCTTAAACTTATACCCATCAGATAGAAATATAAAATAAAGATTCGCTAATAAACCCAGAAATAAAAAAACAATTATCCACCACTGAGTTGGAGCTATTCGGAGCTTTTCCTTTTCTTTATTTCGATGAGTATTTACAACAAACCAAATTAAAATAACAAAGAGGCTCATTACATAGGCAAAAGAAAGAGTAAATACAGAAGCACTTCTTAAATCAGACACCCTACTAAATATCTGAATATTACTAGAGACAAACATGACAATTGCTGCGAAAATAGATAGTACCTCAATATTGTTTTTCTTCGCTTGTTCTATTTCTTTTTTAGCCTCATTGATTTTTGATTTTGCATTTTCTATTTCTCCTTTTTCTTGAGAAATACTATCGTGCATATCAATCATTATTGCAAACTTACGATAGTCCAATTCCATTTCATCAATTTGCTTTCTTTCCTTTTCGTAATCAACAGGTATAACAAAAGAAGACATAATAAAAATATTAAACTCTTCATCGTCTATTGCTACCTTATAACAACACTCTTCATAGCACGGTTGATATGGCAAAAAAAAGTGAGATATATCCCAACTCAAATACCTTCGGGCTATTCCTATACTACTTTTTAAGGCCTTATTTACCTCACGTAAATAATCTAGTTTATCAGTCGGTATCGAAGGTGTCTTGAACTCTTTTTCAATATATCTTGAATAGAACTGAGAAATTTTATAATGCGGAAAGAAATTCTTGACATCGGTGTCATTTTGCATTGAAATCACAGTCTTTGTTAATTCATCTACAGTCTCAACTGTTGTAGTTGAAGAATCGACAATCAAGGACACCTTATTATTGAAAAGATAATTCAAACAGATATTATAACTACGCTTATCAAATAAATTATCATTTGGAGATAGTTCTTCATATTTACAAATAAGCTTATCAATTTCATCAACTGATTGGTGCTTTTCCTTATAATACCTGACAAAAGCAAAATAGTCAGAATTAGAGTATGTTGAATTATTCTTGTGGAGCAAATAATACTCTCTTAGACTACTTGAATTTGATGAAGAAGGATAAAATGACCGGATTTTAGTCTGGATATCTGACAGGTGTGAGAGCTTAATAGAGTCTGGATCAAACTGCTGTTCATATATTAACAATGACTTTAGATCATCATCCGATTCAAATTTAAGCTTAAACTTAAATATCAAAAGATCACATTTCTCTTTTAATAGCTTTGGAATAGGGTCGTTTTTATCCTTTCTTTCATCCAATCTATTTAAAACAGAGTATAATTTTCGAAGAGAGTCGTCTTTAAGCGCTAGAGATATATCGATAATTGATAAGGATATATTAGCTGAAAATAAGTCAGTGCTATCTTTAAGATCAAACGAATTATAATCAAAATTGATGATATCAGCTGTGTCAAAATGATTTAGCAAATATCGTTTTTCGGGGTTTTTCACCCTACACCAGAAATAATTCACATATGCCCTGTAATGCGCCAAGCAGTATGTTGATGCTTTAACGAATTCAGAAATATAAGTATAGCGAGTATAATCTTCAATCGAAATATCTAACTCCACTCCAATTCTATCTGTCAATGTACTAAAATCTGATTGAAGGTCTTTTAGTAATTCTACCAGTCTATTTTCGAAAGTAGAGTCTTGGACATACTCGCCAGAAAGAAGTGACAGATTGAGGTATTTAAAGAAATCTCGAACTATATTGAAAAGCTCAGCTGAACCATCGGGATTATCTATTTCGTTTATTTTTTCAATAAACATTTTTGTCAAATCCACACATTGGTCTATTAGCAGTTGCTTCTCATTCATCTCGCATATGATTAGTTAAAAAACTTAGGCTCTAACTTTATTGTCTTAGGATCAATTGGAGCGCTATACCGACGAGCATTTTTTGCTTTTTCAAAAGTCGATTTCCATGAATACCATTTATGACTAAGTTCAACTAAGTCAAATGCTGAATAATTTACAAGATCGGGATTGATCTTTTTCAAATGAACAATAGAATTATCAATATCCTGTTTCAATTGAGCTTCTAGGCCTGAAAAAGCAGATTCTAAATTTGAATTATATTTAATTGAAATAGAATCATTATTTATCTCATAAATAGTGGTATCTGGTAACGCTTTATAAATATCACTTTCTACATGTCCATAAGGAAGTGCATAGAAATTATCAAATTTATAAAGCAAACCTTCTTGATCTTTGTTGGCGTTAACTGCTGAAACAAAGAAGTGGAGTTTTATCAGTTTTAGCTTACTAAACTCATTATAAGGATCAATATTTTTTCCGGTATTCACCTCGTTGAACCAATCAATAATACGTTTTACAACGTATTCAAAAGCTAATATTTTACTTGATGAGTTCATATTCTTGATTTTTAGGATGGTGGTTTCGGAGTGCAAAATTATCATTTTAATAACAAATCAAACAACTTTTCAACTCAAATTGTTGCCAATCACCCTATGTTATTGAGCATTTCCATAGTAAAGAATTCACTTATCAAAGAAATCACATAGACATTTCCGATATCATCTACTCGAATTAAACTGAAAGCATTCCTGGTTCGTCGTAACCAATCAACAACCTGAACTACAGTAACAAAACCCGCTATTCCGAAACGCCAAACGGCATTCACTACCCAATCAACCGCAGGGAGAAGCTCAAAAAATACGACCCGGAAGTGTATAACCTGTTACTGAAACATTTTGCAGAGGCTGATATTCCGATCAGTAACAAGGTGCATGAGTGATGGGATGCTGAAAAGCATTTCCATGCCACGGAGTGGCTAAATCTAAATAACCCCCAGTGAAGCTTGCGGAACTGGGGGATGGAAGATAATGCAGAAATACAGCCCCAAAGTGGGCTGAATAACATTACAAATACTTACATTGGTCAACATTTAAATTTACTTCTATACAGAGGAAAACAGACTGAGCTGCGAATGATTTTTAATACATTTGTACGATGAGGATTATGATAAGAACTCATTATCCATGAACAACTGATAAATCATAAATATTACCCCATGGCTCAATTAGCCTCACTCAAGCGCTATTTAATACTGATACAGAAGGTTAAATCAAAACGCTATCTTACCAAAGCTGAACTACTTCAGTATCTGAATGAACAGTTAAAGTATGAAGAAAATACCGATAAAGGGATTTCAGTTCGTACACTTGAACGTATGATCGGAGATATCAGATCCTTTATGGATATCAGTATTGAGTATTGTCACAAAAATAAAGGGTATCATATTCCTGAAGATGAAGAACGGGAGAGCATAGTCGAGAAAATACTGGAGCCACTCAACCTATTGTATGCTACCATAGGAGCAAAACGGCTACCGGAGTATATTTACCCTGAAAAAAGGCGTTCGGTGGGAACAGAATTTATGGCTGATATTATGAACGCTATCAAGGAGAATCGAAATTTATCAATCCGCTATGCGAAATTCTATCCAGAAGTAACGGAAGAACGATTGATTCAACCTCATGCGCTAAAGGAGAGCCGTGGCAGATGGTATGTACTGGCTTTCGAAAAGGGAAACGATGTACTTAAGTCGTATGGATTGGATCGTATTCTTGATTTGGAGGTATTGAACAGTAAGTTTACCCCCCGGGATAATCTTGATGTTCAGGCCAAATACCGTCATTGTTTTGCCATGTTTACTTCGGACGAAGAGCCACAAATGATTAAGCTTTCTTTTGACGAAAGGGACGGACATTATATTCAAACGATGCCTATCCATGCATCCCAGAAGATTTACAAAGAGGGAAACCGGGTGATTGTGGAACTTTTCATGAGCATTACCCTTGATTTGATAATGGAATTGATGTCCCGGACATGGTCGATAGAGGTAATTGCACCTCAATCATTAAAGGATGAATTTTGCAGAATATACAGGGAAGCATTGGACCGAAATAGCCGGTAGCTCCTTTTCTTTATCTGTAGGATGAAAGTTGAAGAAGAGGTATTGGCGATTTTATCCAATCCTCTTCTTCCTTATAGCGATTAATACCTTAAACTGGCCAGAATTTCTTCTATTGTAGAAAGTCTCTTATACGGTTTCATTTCATCAGATAAAAGTTTTTCCCATAAATAAGACTCCTGAAGCAACTTGATATCCCCGGTTGGGATATATTCATTGAATATAATCAGCATTCTCTTGTTCCATTCAAGCCCGTGATTATTGATTAACCGACTCCAATCCCACTTGTCCTGAAATCTAGCCATTAAATGAATACTCCATTTCAGGTTTCTGTTTTCCGATAGATACTCCCAGTTAAAGTGATGTTGGAAAAGTTCTATGGTTCGGATATTGAAAAACCGGTCGAAGTGTTTCATTATAAAGTTTTCGGAAAAGAGATTCCAGTCTATTCTATTCTTATATTTGCCAAGAAACTCCCGACTCCAGGGAAACAGCATATTGGACGACAATACCGACCAGTCGATAGAATCAATATATTGCTCTACGACTTCGGAAGATAAATTATCCCCCTCAGAGAGCGCAACCCAATCCAGTTCCTGGCAATGTCTGTTTGCTAAAATGCTAAACTCGTCTGTTTGGATATAATTCCGATTCGAAATGATTCCGGAGATGGCGTTCCAGTCCCAATATCCTTCAAAAAGCTCAATCAATTCCATTGACCAGGGAAGGGAAGGATTAGCCGAAAGCAAAGCCCAGTCTAGTCGGGCATAGTTATCATTAAGAAAGTCGATGCTCCAATTAATATTTGCAGCTTGTGAGATGCTGGTCCAAAGGAAGCTATCTTTGGTTGATTCGAAAATCGCTACTGCGGTATTTTGTTTATGTGCCATTGCTTGTAGGTATTAATTAAATGGTACCATTGAAATAGTGGGTTAATAGCGCCTCTTGCTGATACAGATTAAGTGGCCATCATTTCTGGTCTTAGGTTGAGAATAGCCCCCATAAGTATCATCTCCGCTCAAGTTTCGCACGATAAACCGGTCAGTATAGAAGAAGTCATCGAAATTATAAAACTCACAACTCTTATCCGTCGGGTCTATCTCCTCCAAATAGCATGATTTGGATTCCAGGTCAGTTGCATTAAGCGTTTTATTTGCAAAATCAATTCTGGCTTGCGTCAATTCCTTATCGTCAATATCAGATTCGGCAATCTTACCACTGTTGAGATTCCGCACGATTCTATTGATTTGAACTCCATTTAAGAACTCCATCACTTTTTCCTCATCGCTTCCCCGGAATATCCATTTCCCGATAAGATTCCCCTGGCTGTCAAACTGACCAGAGATGTGATCATAACAACCGAAGCCATTTCGCTTCATGTTGAATAAACCCGAAATCACCCCGTTTTTGTAGTTTGCAGTAATGGTCTGCGTTGGCAATTGCGTATAAAGCCCCCAACTATAACCGTAGAGGGAGTAACGCTTGTCACGTGTCTTACGGATATACTTGTACGTCCATGCTCCGTTAGGTTTGCCGTTTAGATAGTTGGCGAGGAGCGTCTCAGTGCCGGTCATATATTCCCCTGTGGTTAGCGGCCAATCGGTATAGAGATTGGTAAAGGTCCAGAGCCCGTTCATTTTTCCTTTATTGTAGCTTCCGGTTACGGTACGGAATGTCGAACTTGTGTTGTCCCGTTCCCGATAGGTGTAACGGAAAACTCCTTGCTTGATGTATTCGGAGGTTTTTTTGTCTTCGTAGTAGGTATAGGTGGCGCGCCCGTTTCCGTTTGTCCCGTCATCATACACTCCATTGAAGGTCTTGAGTGTTGTTTGGGCTGTGATAGTGAGTGGTAATAAAATCAGGAAAAGGGACAGGGTTCCTTTCGTCTTTATTGGCCCCCATGAGTTACGACAATAATAAAAAAGAGTCTGCATCATTATCCCTGTTATTTCCGATAATGATTGCAGACTCTTTGCTGTTGCTGATTTTGCTTGCTTGATAAGTTTCATCTTTTGTGTCTCCTCTACTTTTGTGTTAGTGTTGATACAAAAGTAGAAGCGGAGTGCGTCAAAAGATGGCGGAGAGAAAAGTTTAATGATTAGTATCCAAAAACAAATATGGCATCAACATTGATATAGTTCTGTTCTGAATCATAAAATGACTTTAATCTATTTACAACTGTCTCAAATGTAGTAGTTTCACGTTTCTTCTTTGTTTGTCTGACAATAGGAACTACAAGAAATAAGTAGTTTGAGTATTTACATATATGACATTTCCAGACATCGAGGATGTCCATATTATTAGTAATTGTTTTTCCTCTTTCAACCTCAATCAAAATGCCAGTATTAACCCCTAAAGGTTTATAGAAATCAGGGCGAATTCCAGAGGTTGTATATTCTGAAAATAATCTCTTCTTTTGACTCTCAAATCCTAATTCTTGAAGTTTGCTCTCCAAAATTTTTTCAATATCACTACTCTTTGCACCAACTTTGTGGGTTTCTTTTATTAATCTTCTTATATCATCTTGGTCTAGGAATGATTTCAATTTTATTGCATCATCATAAACCTTCTCGTATTCAACTGAGTTCAGTCTCTGTTTTTGTAGTATCTTGATTTTTGAATGCATCGTTATTCAGTTAATGGTTTGATTTCTAATACAACAACTCCTTTTACTTTCCATGCTTCGTTAGCAAAAAACTTATTCTTCTGAATTTGACCAATTAGCTTATCAATATCTTTAATACTAGATGAATTAATCTTGATTATCTCAATAGGGGCTCCAACGTAATGTATATTGAGATTTGTGTATTTACTGTTTTGAAGAGCTTCAATAAAAGAATTTCTATTCTCGGGAATTAACTCAATTGGAAGTTCCTTATGATATCGAATATATTCTTGGTATTCCAATAAGCGTAATGCTAGATTTGTATTTTTGGAAGATGCATTTAGGACTGAATTATAATCTTTAGGTGCATTTTTATCCAAATCTGGCTGAATTTCCCATTGTGCACCACAAACAACACACTTTACGAGTCCGTTTTTTTCATCTTCAATAATATCTGGGTAACCACATAATGGACAGTCTTTTACTTGATTCATAATTGTTTCAGTTAATAGATTTCGTTATTATTAGATTCAAATGATCTCTCAATCATTACAAATATAGATTATTAAGACGACAGATTATAACGTTGATAAAGAAGTATTCTTATGACTGCTGTTTATGAGTTGATATTACCTCGTAAGAAAGACATCTCTCATCACCAATTCTTCCCCCATGCTGTTCTCCATCGAAATTATCCGACATCCCACAAAAAACATGCGTAATCACACACTTTTCGTGCGTGAACGTACAGAATTGATATGTGCACATAGCAAAAGCATGCGTAATCGTATAAAATTTGTGCGATCACGCATGAAAAGTATGGAATTCCCTTTTTACAGTCTGGTCATATAACCATTAAAGAATCAATTCTCGCCTGAATAATCTTTTCCCAAAAACGTTATCTTTGTAAACAGGTATCTTACAATAATACATGCAATTATGATTAGCAAAAAGAAGCTGTTGTCAAGAATCAAACAGATCATTCAAAATACAGAGCCAATGGCTACGACGATTCTGTTTGGTTCATTTGCCCGGGGGGACAATAAAAAAGAATCTGATATTGATTTGTTGATTTTACTTGATAAAGAGGCGCTGACATACAACGACGAAAGAAAAATAAAAGACCCATTGTATGATTTAGAGTTTGATACGGGAAAAGTGATCAGTCCGATGGTATTTACCCGCAAGGAATGGGAAACCCGTCACGTAAACACCCCTTTTTACCAGAACATACAGAGAGAGGGTATTTTATTATGACAGGCAATACACCGGAATTGATAATATACCGTATGGAGCGGTCACAGGAAACATTGCAAGAAGCAAAAATGATGATCGACTCCGGTTTCTGGATTGGTGCTGTCAACAGAATTTATTACGCCTGTTATTACGCCATCAGCGCATTACTCCTTAAGAATGATATCAACGTCCAAACGCATAAAGGCGTCCGACAAAAGTTTGGTCATCATTTTGTTGTTACCGGGATTGTGTCAAAAGAAATGGGGCGTTACTTCTCTGATTTATTTGACCGAAGACACGCCGGTGATTATGATGACTTTGTCACTTATGATAAGGAAACCTGTGAAATATTATATTCCAAAGCGGTGGAATTTATTGATGTGATTGAGAGATTGCTAGAATTATCCTAAAGCCCCCGTATTCTCCGTAGTCTGATCCCAAATCTGTAACAGAAACAAACCCGTCCCGCCGGACATACCGCAGCTTTACTGCGCTATATCCACCAAAGTCATGAGCCTTATCTCCTTAACCAACTTTTAAACTCGTAACAATATGCACACAGAAAACGTTTTCATCGTACATCCGGCTAATACAAAGCAGGCTAGCGCTTTAAAGGCTTTCATAAAAGCTCTGCCCTCATAACGGCCATTGTCGAATACCCCTGTCCTTGTTTTCGTAGACTGTCAATCCTATCAACAAATCCCAATCCCCCACCCTGTTCGGTCATAGAGAACCGGTAGATTCGTTAAGAGAAGTCGTTTAATCAGTGGTTAAGAAAACGCATTGAGCTTATTCGAAATTGACAGCGACAAGCTGTTTTTGTCTGGCACAGGTTACGCTTTCACTAAACCCGCACCAGTGATGGGGAACTGTCTTTCAGCTACTTACTTCGTTAAATACCAAGAACTGAATATATAATTTACCTCTTTGTCCATTGGAGGTATTTTAACTATATGATATGAGTTAAATGTTTCATGCATTACAAGCAAATTCATTGAGCTAATTTTTTGATTATATCGTTTTTCAAGAATTGCTCTGTAAATATTTTGTTGTAAACAATATTTAATATAGCTATTATCACCTAAATGACTTAACCCTCCAAATGCGAACTTAAACTTGTCATTTTTTATTATTCCATCTTTAGTCACGACTTTTTCACTCCGTTTCCAATCAAACATAAACAATGAGCCATCTTCTTTAATAAATACCATGTCAATAGTTCCTGCAACTAATAAATCCTCATCAAATATTCGCCATTCAGACCTAAAGGGTTTGATTGATTGATAGTAATTGTTGAATGACAGAAATTGCTGAAACTCTGTCGTACTTTCATTATAATTTCTTTTGTTGTAAAAGTTTTCAATTGCCTCATGTAATATTGTTCCTTTATTAGCAGAGTCAAGTCTTTTATCTTCCCACTCTTTTAGCATCTCCTTGGTGGTAATTCCTCTTTGAGCAGCTTTGATTGGAGCCCAATATTCAGCGTCAAATTCTGGGAAAAATTTATCAATTAGTTGAGTCACGGATATTGTGTCAGGATTTCCATCAATATAATATCTATGTTCAACTGAATCGAACATAATTCGGTTATCTCTATCAATTTTATTTTCAGTAGCTAAATATCCTTTGTCAGCTTCAATCGTTATTTTTTGCTTTGGAATTTCCCTTTCAACAGCCCTATCATTTTCTGACTCTGTGATATCATATTCAGTTACAACATTTGGTCGTTTTCCAAAACTCTGTATTTTTAAATATCCTTCACGGTATTTCTCTGATGCCCATTTTTTTGCTTGAAGATTATCCCATTGCATTACATGACTTGGAATTGACTCTTCTAATAAATCAGAATAGAATAATGGATCTATTGATTGAATTACTTTTGCAATTAAGGCACAACACTTTTTCGGCTCAAGATGTATTTGTATTTCTGCAAAGCGAATTACAATCCAACCCCGTTTTGTAAAGAAATCATCTCGTAAATCATTATCTCCAATACAATGTGTTGGAGTCCTCATCCAACCATCATATGGTTCATCTATTTCAATATTGATAAAAATATTTTTGTTGTCTTTTTCTGATGAAAGAACAAAATCTGGCTCATACGGCTTCCCACTTCCAGTTGGAACATGTCTATCATTAAATATGCTAAAGGTTGACTTGAAATAAGTATTCAGTTGAAGTAAAAAATCATCTTCTTTATACCCTTTCTTATCAGAACGTCCTTTACGTGGAAATTTTATTAAGCTATTTATCTGCGGCATTTTTACCACAGCATAAGCATATGGTTCTGTCTGTTTAAATTTAGTATTTGGTAAATATCCAATTCGTTTAGGGGTAGAAGATTCTTGTTCGGGGATTGATTTAATTATCTTTATTTGAGCCTCATCTGAATCAATGTAAGGAATATTAATTTTTCTTTTACTTGGGGGATATTTTACGTCCTTCTTTTCTTCAATGTCTCGTAATGAATTATTTTTAGATGTTTCTATGTCCTCTTGTTCTATTCTCTTTTTTTCAACCTTAATATCTTCTGTTGTTGTATTAAATGCACGCTTTGATTTTAATGCATTTTCCTTTTGCTTTTGATATCTCTTTTCTCTATTTATTTTGTCTTCCTTTTCTTTAGCTATTTCCTCTGCTCCAAGTGCGACCAAACTATCTGTCATATTTCTTTGATTCTCATTTCCTGAAATACCTTCTTTTTTACGTCTTTGTTTTACTATTATCTTTAATGCCAATAAAATCATAATTAGTAGCACTGCCACACACAAAGAAATTATAACTGGATACAATTGTTTTTTATCCTGATTATTCTTTAGAGGTATAACTGTGTCTGGTTTATTCCATAATATACCAGAGTTAGATTCTGTTTGAGTCATATAAATCAAATATGCGTCATGTTTTCGAGTACCTTTTAGTTTTACTCTATGATTTGAATCAAACAAAATATGAATATTATTTTTGTTTAAAACGAATGGAAAAGATTCAGTCTGGGCATTTGATGCTATGAATCTTATTGGTGAAATATTTGATATTCTACCTTTTAATATAAAGTGTCCTTTTGAAACAATCACTGAACCCAAGAATATATCCCCATGTCGGGATTTTTTATTGCTAACTTTTAAATAAACCCTCTTTCCTTCGCAGCTTGGATTTTTAAACTTTCCAATAACGATAAATTCTTTAGGTGCTACAAAAGAACAAAGCATAAATTGCAACACTATGATAAATGGCCATCTAATTTTCATACCTTAAAGTGTTATAGATACGTGTATATTTATTGATTTCATAATCCTTGCTTTCAACCATACCAATATTGCCTGTAACCGGGGTCAGCGCAGCCAGGATTTTATCGTTAATTCATCGGATGACTTTGAGTCATCCGATGAATATCCTGCACTTCACAAACCTACCAATTTCCACATACAAAACCAATATTTTCAATAATAATTACCCGCAAAAGCCTCCAAACAGCCTATTTTATCCCCCCTCTTGTCGTAAGCATTGAAGGTAACTTCAGGTTCAAGTTTTCAGAACTAAGTCCTGAGTTGTTCCCCTCATGGCAATAATGGACACATCAATTCACAAAAAGATGTGGGCGGCTGGCCTGAACTGAAACAGCTCCCCGCCTCTACCGACAAAGACAACGACGGCATGCCCGATACCTGGGAGAATATGCACAAACTGAATCCGAATGATGCTACAGACGGTGCAGCATTCTGCTTAGATAAAAGTAAGCCTTCGGTAAAGTACACACCTAATAAATCCCGCAATAATCAAACTGCGGGATTTTTATTTCAGAGGTATCCAGTAATTTGGGAGAAGCTCATCAAGTTTCTGAATGCTATGATTTGGGATACGCAGCAAGACATCAGTCAGCCATTGTTGTGGGTCTACATTGTTTAGTTTGCAGGTACCGAGAAAGGAGTACATCATTGCCGCTCGCTCAGCACCCTGATGTGAACCTGCAAACATATAGTTCTTTCGACCTAATGCTACCGGACGTATCGTATTCTCAATGAGATTATTGTCGATCAGATATGAGCCATCGAGCGTATAATTAATCAGTTTATCCCATGAGTTTTTTGCATAAATGAAGGCTTCTCCGATGCGACTTTTAGGTAAGATTTGCATCGACTCTTCATCAAGCCATTGTTTAAACCGGTCCAGTATAGGTACTGATTTAATCAGACGAAGGTTGTGCCGTTCTTTGGTCGATAAATCGGATGACTGAGCATCTTTTTCGATTTTGTACAATGCACCAATTAGCGACAAGGCATGATTAGCCCTGTCAGGATCATTATCCAATGCCCTGTCAAAGTAACGTCTGGTATGTGCCATACAGCCCAGATGAATTATGTCTGCTGAATTTTTACTGATCGTATTGTAAACCTGATAACCATCCGTTTGTATAACTCCTTTATAATCCTTCAGCATCTTGTCTGGCAGATCAGGCCCCCGACTTTTATCATAGAGAAAGCAAACCATACGCGATAATGGAGCGTGAAAGTTCCATAGATAACCTTTATGTGTTGAGCCCGGTTTTTCACTGGTCTGAACCGGCATACCTGTTTCATCAACCTGGACGTATCCGCTTTCAAGAATACGTTTTTGAAGATGTTCGTACAGCGGCTTTAAGAGTTTACAAATAGCATCCAGCCAACCGTTCATAGTCGATTCTGCCAGAGTAATACCCACGCGGGCCATGATTTTTGTCTGACGATAAAAAGGCAGGTGATCAACATATTTGCTTACTACGATATGAGCAAGTAATGTTTCATCGGCATTTCCCTTGGGAATAGCTCTTGTTGGCAGCTCGGCGATCAGGATTTTCCCTTCCGTAGTCACATACTTTTCCCGGTTAATCTCCTTGATGGTATAACGACCGGGCTGGTAAGCCAGGTAAGAACTAATTTCAGAACCGATATATTTGGCCTGACTTAAATCTCCGTCAGGTTTAAGGGTGATCACTTCTTTGGGTAGATTGTCCGGGAGAGCAACGCGTACCGGTTTCTTTTTGGACGGTTTGCTTTCTTCGGATTCTTTTTTGGGTGAAGGTGAGACTTCGGTGGGGATGAGTTCGGCAACGACTGAATCACTTGCAAATAGAGAAAGTTGGCCTTCGGGAATCTCCGATAGGCGTCTTTTCTCACTTTTACTGCCAATAAAGCAACCGCTGCAACAAGGCTACCTGTGCTTGCAGCCGTTCGATTTGCCTATCTTTTTGCTGAATTATTTTTTGTAGATCGGATTGTGCAGATAGTTGATCCTGAAGGCTTCTTACTGTATCTAAAAGCCCTTTAATAATCGGATTGTTTTCAATATTTTCTGCTTCTTTCATGTTGCTAAGATACAGAAATATAGCCAGTTGTACAAATTATCCGGTCGGTTTTTTATACCTTTTTCGCTGGGTGTAAGTCCGAATGGTTATCCCCTCAATCATAAGATACAACTGGGCGTAAGTGATTTCCTCCGACAATTGTCCGCCATCAGTAAAAGAGAGATCCAGGCAACCGGCTTCGAGACGTTTGTAGTATAAAACGAAGCCTCCGGATTCCCAGCGTAGAAGTTTGACTTTGTTTCGTTCCTTATTGATGAAGACATAAACATCGCCATTGGCCGGATTACCTTTCATCTGGCTAAGTATGATACCACACAATCCATCAAAGGACTTACGCATATCCACCCTTCGATTAAAGATGTGAAATCGAAGATCTGAAGTCAGAGCCAACATATCACAAGTTGATTAACTCCTTTAATAATCCGGCCGGTGCATCATAGCCACAGTATAATCGCAGGCCATTCGGGAAAAGCAGTTCAAGTTGCCTTCCGGTTGATTGCGGTGGAGCGCTAACCGTAATAAACGAAGAGTCGTTGATTTGTTCTTGCAGGTATTTTTTCTTCCAGTAGTAGAATCTGGCGATATTAATTCCTCGTTCTACACAATACGCTTGTTGATTCAGATTGTTCTTGATGCATTCCTGAACATGCTGGTACATCTCTTCTTTCTTGTCCATATCTTTGTGGTTTTTATTTCTGCAAAGTTATGGGCTATTGATTCGCTAGTCAAGATGCAGTTTGCCGAAGGCTTACAGATAAAAACTATACGAACCTGAAAGTTTACCTGAATTCACTGGTGCAATAGTTTCTTATAATAGTGTGAGTTGTGTTAGAAAAAAAAACCTTGCCCGACGGAATGTCGAAGCAAGGTTTTTGGGGTTATTATTTCATATTTACCTGATCAACACTTCGTTAAACTTTGAGTTATTTGTTTGATTTACAGCAAAATAACCTGTTTTGAAATTTGCTTAATCCCCTGAAAATCAGTATCTTTAAGGATTGTACCACCAATACTTAAAGTCGTGATCTTTCAGGTTCATAAGCAATATTTTTCAATAATATCAGGCGTTATAAACAAATCTCTTAAGCTCAATAAATGGAGAAGTGATTTTATGATAGAAGTCCTTATGCTTTATTTAGTAATACCGCAACGCATCAATTTCCTTCAGATGGAACGGTATAGCCAATACGGAGAACAACGATTTCGTCAGCAATTTGAACAGAAGTTTGATTTTATGAACTTCAACAAAGAACTAGTTTCAACATTTTTCGGCAAACGAACAGCCATTGCCTTTGATCCAAGCTATATCTCTAAATCGGGGAAGAAAACACCTTATTTAGGTCGCTTCTGGTCTGGTTGTGCTGGTGCCGTTAAAAAAGGACTTGAAATTTCCGGAATCGGAGCAATCGATATAGACCTGAATCAATGTTTACATCTGGAAGCTGTACAAACTGTACCGACAAAAACACTCGACATCGCCACAATGACTCTTATAGAATGGTATGCCCATGTCTTGTGTAAACGAAAAAAAGAGCTTCAGCAAATATCCAATATCGTTGTTGCCGATGCCTATTTCTCTAAATTTGAGTTTATTGAAAAACTATTCAATGCCGGATTTCATTTGGTTAGCAGGCTCAGAGACGACGCTGATTTAAAATACAAATACCTCGGTGAAAGAACCGGCAAAAGAGGTGCACCCAAAAAGTATGATGGAAAAGTCAATCTCAAAGAATTGGATTTATCCCGTTTCACCCGATTCGCTTACAAAAACGATATTGAGGCTTTCTTTGCGGTTGTCTACTCCAAATCACTTAAACGAGACATTTTATTAGTTGTCGAAAGATTTACCGGAAAAAACAAAGCCAAACAAAGACTCATCTTTTCAACCGATGTAAATGCAAATGCAATCGACGTCCTGGATTACTATCATTGCCGTTTTCAGATTGAATTCTGTTATCGGGATGCAAAACAAGCAACCGGGCTAAATCATTCTCAAGCCAGAAGTTTAAACAAACTCGATTTTCACTTCAATGCATCGCTCACGGCGGTCAACATTGCCAAAGCTGTGCATTGGAGCAACGAAGAGAATAGACACAAGCCTTTTTCCATTGCTGATGCTAAAACGCTATGTCACAATGCATTTATGCTAAACCGATTTATTGAGCTGTTCGGCATTAAAACGAACTCTATCAAAAATCACCAATACATCAATGAACTACTGTATCACGGCACTATTGCCGCATAATGTTAAAGATTTATCTAACGAACTATTGCCTGATTATACTTAGATTTAATCAATAGAAATATTGAAACAAAATGAATGAATGAATGTCCGGAGTTATTTATGGATTAATTTATTTACTTCATTTAAGAGTAAATCTAATTCGTGGAAGTAATTTTGAGCCTGATCTAAATCATCATGAATCACATTATATCTTCCCTCAACGGCAAAATCACTTAATTCGATTAATAAATCCGAATCGATATGAAATTCCAGATTTAATTCTTCAATCATGTTTAGCAATATCTCGAGATCATGTACTTTCGGGAAATTCACCTGATAAAATGATAACAAACACTTCAGGCTTTTTTCAGCACATTGCTGCAGATGAAAATAAATCACTTCCAAATCAAGTTCAGAATCACCTCGATTGAAGTTCTGAAACAAAACTTGTGCTGCTTTATAGTCTGTTCTCGCTTTTTTAAGAAGAAGTTGATATTGATTTATAAACTCTGCCATAATATTCGTCCCTTTAAATCAATATCCATAAAAACTGATCCGAATTGTTTACGATAAAACTCATATTCCTCTTCTGTCGGAATCAAAATATCTTTTGCAATACGAATATCTTTCAATCTTTCCCGAATCTCCTTCTTCTCTTTGATTTTGGACAACACTTGCTTTTTTACCACACAAATATCCAGATCGCTATCCGGAGAAGGTTCCCCATATGCATAACTACCAAAAAGAATTATACGGGTTGGATTCAGTGGTTTTAACCGATCTACAATGGTCAACAAAAGAGCTTCAATATTATTGCGGTTTATTTCCATAACTTGGATTTTTCAGTTACAAAGATAACAAAATCACTATACATTTTGTTGCTTACGTAGCCTGTCAATCCTATCAACAAATCCCGGTCCCCCCATCCCTTCGGCAATGTATTAATACATTCTACGCTTAGTGGCTTTTCTGAAATATCTCTGGATATTTCCGGATAAAATAAATCGGGGTACAACTCCAGGCATGACAATAGCTATTAATGGGAGCAAAATTGTATGGCGAAACGAAGTCATCTTCCGGCACATATACTTCCCAGAAGGTATCGGCCCCTTTATTGATCATTCCTCCCCAATAGGTTGTGACAAGGTCGTATGCCTCCTGAGATAGATCACAATCAATCAGGGCTTGCACTACGTAATGATACAAATAAGGCCCGCCGGGTTTTAAGGCATTATCGTCTTTGAGCAATCGACGAAGTATCTCTTTTCCTTCTTTTTTATCGACCACTTTGGCCAAAATCATCCAAACTTGCGACGCATACGAAACCTGTTTTTCTTTTCCACTGACAAAGTAGCCTTGTTTGCCGTCGGACAATGCCAATGCCGCTTTTTTCATTTGTTTGATCAAACCGGGAATATAGGCCACCTCATTTTCCTTACCCAGACTTTTAGCCAATGCGTAAGTTTTATCTAAAGCATAAATGTACATCCCCTGTTCGGCAACTTGCTTATCCAGTTTTTCATTCCAATCCACAAACTGCCAGATGTTCTTTTTATCCGCTTTCTCCGAACTGAATAATTTATTCTTATCCAGCATTTCCGGAATCATTTCCACCTGCCTTTTCGCAACACGCCAAAGATCCAAAGCAGTTCCTTTATCGCCGGTTTGTTCCAAATAATCATGCAACACAGCATTGTAAAGTAAGGCATATTCATACAAATAGAACGGAACGCGTTGCGGATGAGGCACCGGTTTCTCAAAAATGGTGTGATTCAGAAAACCATTATCTTTCGAAAGTCCGGCCATAAGATATAAACTCCGTTTTACCAGTTCCCTGTTTTGAAAAGCATAGTTGTCAGCAGACATTTGCAGGTACAAATCGCCAATCCAAAGTCGGTGATCCCGTTTGGGCCCGTCTTCGTAAACGGTTTGCATACATTCTTTCAATGTATTTTGCGCCACTTTATCAATCTGTTTGACGATTGCGGGAGTAGATTCCGGGAGTTCTGCAATCTTCTTATTGGCTGAAGTTACCGCATCAAATTCCATGTTGGTAAAACAGAAATCGGCATACGGAGAAGACCCCACGTTTTCAATCTTAATGTATCGGCACGAAAGTCTGCGTGGAATGGTAACTGTGGCAGGAAGTTGTTCCAGGGTAACGGTTTCATCCTGCAGCCAGGCACGACTTATGTTTCCGTGAAAATTATCAAAGGAGGTGGTGACTTCCGCAGGCACTTCACCGAAAGTAAACTTCAGGCGAAGAGGTGCATCCATATCCGATTTATACTCTCCGACCGAAAATGTAAAATACCCGGTGTAATGATCGCCGAGGTCAAGTATGATTCCGCTTTTATCCTTGTAAGATGATGAATATAAATCCTTTACAACTCGTGTATTGGTTGCTATCTTATGCTGAAAAGCGTTGGCGTCATCAATTATATCCACCTGGTTCTCAGGTTTTATTTTGGTGTGAATAAGCGTCGGGGTATTATCCGCAGCTTTTTGCAGCCATTCTTGCCTTTGATTATCGGAAAAATAATTTTGCGCCACACCGTTGAATACACTTGAAACAAGCGCAGATAAAACAATCAGTTTTCTCATCGTGATATACATTTGATTTCCAAAAGCAAAAGAGGATGTCTAAAAAGAAAAAGTCTATTCAAAAAGTAGCAAATTGTAAGTACAAACCACCCCAAGCCCCTAAAGGGGATGTTTGGAAGTGCAAATCTGAACCGAAACCCCACTCTTCAAAGTCCCCTTTAGGGGATTTAGGGGCAGTAAGAACAGACGAACTATCAATCTGTAAATTTAATTATGATAGAACTGCCTTTTGAGACTCCCTCTTTATCTGTTATATTAAAACACCTATTGTACAGCAATCTGTACTTTCTGTAAATCTTCGTTTTTAGATGAATTTCCTACGTACAGTGTATAATTGATTTTTTCCACTTTCCAGGATTTGCTATCTACATCCCAGTATGCCAGTTCTTTTACAGGAACTTCGACCTGTACCTTCCGACTTTCACCCGGATTCAAATAAACTTTCTCAAAACCTTTCAGCGCTTTTACCGGTCGGTCTACTTTCGCATTTTCGAATCCAGCATAGACCTGCACAACCTCTCCACCATTCATTTTACCGGTATTTGTAATTTCAACGTTTACTTTTATCACATCGTTCACGCCATAAGTAGATTTATCGGTTGACGGATTTCCAAATGCAAACTTCGTATAGCTCAATCCATATCCGAATGGGAAAGAGACAGCAATATTTTCTTTTTCAGCCTTGGTATATCCGAAATAATATCCATAATCCACATCATAAGGATCTACGTATTTGCAATCATCCACTTGCCAGGGTTGTTGGATCTGCAAATGGCTGTTCGGGAAAGCCGGATAATCGTTCTCATCCTTATAGATGCTGTATGGAAGTTTACCGGAAGGGGTTACTTTTCCGAATAAAATATTGGCTAACGCATTTCCTCCGTTTTGTCCGGGAATTCCTGCTACCAGTAAGGAAGGGGCTCTTCCAATCCATTGAGAAACCACAGGAGTACCGGCACCAAATAATACTACCGTCATATTGTTCGTAATACGGGAAGTCAGGTTGATCAGATTAATATCATCCTGGTGCAGGTTGAGATTATCTCTGTCACCACCCCCTACAATCGGAGCAAATTTAATCCCTTCGGAAGTATGCATGTTTTCGCCTTCATCCAGGGAAGTAAATCCGACACAAACGACGACAGCATCTGCTCTGGAAGCTAATTTTTCATATTCAACTTTGTCTTTTCCATCGGTGTACCAGACAGCAACGCCTGTTTTGTTATCTATCATGTAATTCTTCACACCCTTCAATGGAGAGATTCTTTTGTGTTTAGGAACACTTGGTAAATAGCCAAACTCACCCAGGTTATGATAATTAGCCAGTTCGCCCACCAGCAAAATGGTTTTAATTTTATTCGTGTTGAAAGGTAAAACATTGTCATTTTTCAACAACACCATACTTTTTTCTGCCGATTCCTGAGAAAGAGCTTCGTCTGCTTTTCTCACTTTGCTGTCTAATCCATGTGCTTTGTTATCGCCATACTCCAGTTTTTTTCTTAAAACCTGCAATACCAACTTATCGACATCAGCCCAGGTTATCTCACCGTTTTTGATCGCAGCCATAATGGAGTCCTGGCTATAAAAACGTCTCATTGGCATTTCAATATTCAATCCGGCTTTTATCGATTTGGCAGTATTGTGTACACAATGAGCCCAGTCCGACATCACAAATCCGTCGAATCCCCATTCATTTCTCAGGATGTCTGTCAACAACATTGTATTTTCGGCGCAATAGACACCATTTATTCGGTTGTATGCACTCATGATGGCAGAGATTTTGCCCTCCTTGACAACTCTTTCAAAATGCGATAAATAGACCTCCCTCAAAGCTCTTTCGGTCGTATTGGTACTCACATTGAACCGGTTATTTTCTATGCTATTCATAGCGAGGTGCTTGCCCATAGCCATCACTTTACCGCTTTCCTGAACACCTTTGGTCAATTCTACGCCCAGTTTACCCGACAGGAATGCGTCTTCGCCGTAAGACTCTTCACTGCGCCCTCCCCGGGGATTTCTTAGCAAATTTAACGTTACACCGCCAAATAAGGTAGAGCCGGATGCTTCCATTTCTGTAGAAAGAGCTTTTCCTACTCTATGTTCAAGATCTTTGTCAAATGATGCTGCGCGTAGCAATGTAGTAGGAAAAGCAGTCCATTTCCCTGCTCCTGTTACCCCTTTGTGTCCGTCTGTAAATTTAAGTTGGGGAACACCAAGTTTTTTGTTTCCTCCACTCAGACTTACCAACCCTTTACCGGTCAGCCCTTTCCTGGCAGCAGATACAAATATGTATTGCAAATAATCGTCCACACCGTTTAGTTCTTGAATCTTTTCCTTCGGGCTCATTTTAGCCAGAATCTCCTCAGCTGATTGTTTTTGTTGCGCATTTGCAGTGGTGGTAAGCATCAGGAAACCACCCAAAACGAGACAAGCTCTATATATATGATTTTTCATTTTGTCTATTATTTAAATTAGTTACACCTATTACCGAATGGCTTATTTTAGTTTGAATTTGTATTTCAAACTAAATGAAGCACCATTAAACACGGGGGATACCACATTACTACCTGCGCCTCCAAGGCAAAAATAGCCTCCCGATGCTTCTAAATCGCTGGTGACTTTCCATTTCATTTGAGGATAAATCAAATAAGAATGCCCCATACCATTATCGTCGGGCTGCGGTGTAATCCCGTAGCTTGAGACCAACGTGAAATTCAGTTTCTGGTTCATAAATGTTTTGGTAAAAACTCCCATAACAGACTGAACATAGGAATTATACTGTCCGAACATTTGTTGAGCCAGTAGCTTTTCTATATCATCTCCGGCAGCTTCAAATTTAGGCGTATATTTACCTTTGTATCCAATAACCATTGTAAAGTTGTCCAATTTGGTAGAATTCCAGAATTGCTTGATGAAACCCAGCGAGAATTCAAAATTGGATTGTGGGATAAAAGATTCACCTACAACCTTTTCAATTTTAGTATATCCACCTTCAAAAGCAACCATCAAATCATTTCTCGGGTCCAAATCCTTGCCTGAAGTTGTTTTTCCGGGAAATCTATACATAAAGTCCCCTCCGAATACCTGTTTTTTAAAGGATTGCGAAAAAGCGAAAGGCCCTGTAGCCGGGATATATCCGGTGTTGATACCGGGTGTTACGCTGTATCCGTTAAAGTATGAGAGAGAAGCTCCGATCGGACCACCGTTCAGATTCAATCGTGTGGCAAGGGCTCCGTTTTTAAACGTTTTATCCGGTAGCACATCCTCCCCGACTCCAACCGGAATGTTTAATAAATCCATTCTGGAAAAACTCATTTTATAAACCGGAATACCGATTACATCCCATTCCAGGTTTGAGTTGATGTAAAATTTGGAGTTGAGCATAAAATTGTACATCTTCTGGTCATCGCCATCGGTTGTCAAAAAGAAACCATTGCTCGGGCTAAGGTTATTCGTTGGATTTCCACCAATTCCCCTTCCCCATTGTACATTCTGGTTACCCAAAATGAATTGTACCTTTTCGTTTTTATATCCGGCATACAAATCGCGCAATTCAAGTTGCGTCTCATTCACGTTAAAGAATTCGCCTTTTCTCATTCTCAGGTCGCCTTTGACAAATCCGTAACCTTCGGCAAATCCTTTGGTCGCTTCTCCTTTTAGTCCAAATTCACTGAACATATTGGCATAATCAAAATCCTTACCTGCTCCCCATACCGATCCTCTCACATATCCCTCAAGAGAACTATTCTCATCAGGGTAAATGATAGAGTTGGGCATTTCTGTAGAAAGAGGGTATCTCACAGAATTAGGGAAAAGCAGAGACTGAGCGTTTAGTTGACTACAACTAATAAGCCCAACTACAAAAGAGAATTTCATCAATCTTCTTCTCATGGTTTTCATACATTTATTTTTGGTTTATAATAAGGGTTTCTAACAGTAAACTCACACAGGCTTTACCATCCAATTGGTCTGTTTCACCAAACGTTCAATCATGTATTGATTACACTTTAGCTTTTGCATATTGGAACTTTTCCTTACAACCTAATGTGTATTCAAACAGTGCATTAATCCAGGCAAAAATATCTCAATACACCTTTGCTTTATTATGAAGCAAAGATATATAAAAACACATTCACTCTTCGTTAGTTGTATTTTATTTTGTTTATTTAGCTCTTATTTTACAAGGCGTATTTATTCGGAAGAAACTATTTCACCTGGAAACCGGAGTAAAGAAGAAGGGGGGAATATTAGCATACATCTTTAAGAGCTAAGAGCCTGTATTAATTTTATTGCGATACTTTTTCAGGACTATTTCGAGGTAGATTTTTTGCTTTTATCCCGCAGATTTAGCGGGCTAAATCAAGGGGGAAAAGTGAGAAATATGCCCGAAAGAGACTAAAGAAGGAGCAAAGAATGGAGGCTCTTATCCTTATATGTAAATGTTTCGGTAAAATTTAAACAGGCTCTTGGTCTTTAATAATATTGTTTTGATGTAAAATTCGACAAAGTCAAACGAATCAATCCATTTAATCAGACTAAATATGTAATATTGCAAATGAAATGAAAGAGGACACAAAACATAAAGAAATACAATTTCTAATTGAGAATAGCCTTCCGCATATATCAATAGATTGTGTAATATTAGGGTTTCATCCTGAAGAAAAAACGCTAAAAGTTTTGCTCTTAAAATTTGAAGGAGCAAAAGAGTGGGTTTTGCCGGGTGGCTATATCTTAAAGGATGAGCCTGTAGATGAGGCTGCTTACCGGGTTTTGAAAAACAGAACCGGCCTTGATAATATTTTCCTGAAACAATTCTCTGTTTTTGGAGATCCCAACCGATCAAAAACACACATAGAAGGTGCTGACCAGATTAGGCATCCCTGGTTTAATCAACGTTTTATCTCTATCGGCTATTACGCTTTGGTCGATTATAAATCTGTAAACATCACTCAGGATAATGTTTCCGAGGCTATTCAATGGAAAGATATTGACAACTTACCTGAACTGGGATTAGACCACAGCCATATTCTTCACAATGGCTTAACCTGTTTAAGAGAAAGCCTTAACTTACATCCGGTAGGTTACAGTTTACTACCTGAGTCCTTTACCCTTCCCGAATTACAATCCTTGTACGAAATTATTCTGGGCAGAACATTGAACCGGGGTAATTTTTTATCGCAAAATAATGAATTATAATCTGCTGATTGACACCGGGGAAATAAAAACAACAAAGGGTCATCGCTCTCCCAAGCTTTATGCTTTCAATAAAGAAATTTACGATGATGCGGTAAAAAACGGACTACAATCGATCTGGTAACCCTTGGCGCTTTACCCCTCTGTTCTCCGCAGCCTGTCAACAACCTGATCTACAGCAGTAGGCCGTTCGGCGACAGGATCTGCCTTCGTAGTAAAAAAAATAAGCCTCCGGCTTTACCTTAAGGCCTGCTGAAAAAATATTATAAATCAGATAAACAGCGATATGTAACTGCCCATACATATGTAAATGCAAGGTTTTTGAACATCAACATCAGTTTTCTTTGCACTACATTTATATTGTCAGATGCTAATGTCCTGAAAGGACTAAATCTGAATAACCGCCGGTAAAAACCGGCGGCCTAAATCAGTAAAAGAACCAGAGAGAGCCCGGAAAGGGCTCAACTGTTTCACCGGAATAAACACCTCCGGCTTTACCATAGCATAATAAACGTCTGATTTTCAGAATGGCCACTAAAAGCAACCATTCCTTTCCGATTATTCAGCTTTAACATCCATACATTATGCAAAAAGCAGCTTCAGTC